>DATMRF010000016.1:0-41376 GCA_035566435.1 Candidatus Acidiferrum sp. | reverse complement strand
GAAGCGCTGATGCAGAAAGAGGATTTGGAGCTGCTGCAGCAGTTCAAAGAGGAATTTGAGGCATCGCTCAGTGGCGAAGAGAAAGTGCGAAAGGTATTTCAGTGCATTTGGAACGGGACTGAGAAGAGGGAGGAGCTTGCGGTGGAACTGGGGCTAAGTCCGGCGGCGGTGACGGGCCTGCGGAGGCGGCTGAACAAACGGCTGAGGGAGTTCACGGCGCAGGTGCGAGGGCCGGTGGCGGAGATGCTGGCGCATTACGGGCTGATGTCTTCGAGTTGCGGGACGAGCCTGCGGCGCGCCTCGGGCGGCAAATTTGTTGCCAGTGTTGCCAACGGCGGCAAGCCGAGCGCCTTGATGGCGAGGCTCGTGAGGCGGTGAATCAGCCGACTGAGGACGGGAGGAGGCTGCCGAATCCGGCTGAAATTGTGGTCGGAGATTGGGCTTGCGAAGCCGCGTGTCGGCTGCTTCATTGTAGGCAGTCCTGTGCGCATATGGTGGAATTGGCAGACACGCTACTTTGAGGTGGTAGTGGGGCAACCCGTGCAGGTTCAAGTCCTGCTATGCGCACCAAATTTCCTCAAAGAAATCTGGCGCTAATTCAGGGTGCCATTGATCGCGACAGGGCGCGGAAGCACGCACGGCCACACGCAAGCGGGTCCTTTCAATCCTGGTCACCCCCGACCGCGGCGGTGCTTCAGGCAGCTCCGGCCCGCAGGCCCTCCCCGCCGGCTTCCAACCCGAGGGTTGTGTCGCGGCCGGCCGCCAGGATGGCATCGTTCAGCGACTGTTCAGATGTCATGTCCGCCGCGCGCGGAGCGGCGCAGGCATGATTGCCACGGCCGCCCGCGGGCGGATGCGGCAAGTATTGAAAGCGCTTGAACGCCGGATTCAGTTTTGAATGTCGCACAGTTGTTTTCACACCACTTGGTTATGACACCGAATGGACGGAATTTGTTTCAAGGAAATTCAAGGAAAGTGAGGGAGTGGCCAGGAGGTTGATGGTTGAGAGTTGATAGTTGATAGCGGGGAACGATGAAGGTCCGGGGAAGGTTGAACCTGGAGTGAATTCCCTTTTCGAGCGGGGATAACGGGAGTAATGTCCAGGTTTGGTGTTACTATGAAAAAATGGATTTTCCCGCTGGCGCTCGGCCTGGTCACGCTGTGCGGCTGCGCGCATCAGTATGTGATGAAGCTGAACAACGGCACGCAGATCACAACGCCTCACAAACCGAAGTTACAAGGCGCCACGTATTGTTACAAAGACGCGCAAGGCAGGGATAATTTCATTCCTCAAAGCCGCGTGGTGGAAATTGAGCCGGCGTCCATGGTCGCCGAGGATAACAAGTTCACGCCGTCCAACCCGAAGCCGAAGCATTGGTGGCAGTTTTGGAAGTGAGGGGGCGGTGGTTGATGCAGGATGGCTGCGCCAGTACCGAAGATCAAAAGTGATGGCGGCGCGTTGGATGACTATATCCAGAAATGTCGTTTTTCTGCGCAGATTCTTGCGGTTACAAGTTGCAAGTTGAAGGTTGCAAGTTGGTTGACATTCCGGCTACGCCGGCTTGCGGACCACGCGCCCTACCTCGAACGTGAGCGACGGGCGGCGAGGAATTTCTCCACATATTTGCCCAAGAGGTCGGCCTCGAGGTCAACGGCGTCGCCTACTTTGCGTTCGCGCAACGCGGTGACTTCGTAAGTATGCGGGATGATCCAGATGCGAAATCCATTTTTCTGAACGCCAGCCACCGTGAGGCTGATGCCATCGACCGCAATCGAACCTTTGAAGACCAGGTAGCGCATCACCTCGGGCGGGGCAGCAATGTCGAGCACGTGGTCCTGGCCGGCGCGTTCCCAGCGCGTGATGGTGCCCAAGCCGTCAATGTGGCCGGTGACGAAATGTCCGCCGAGCTCGCCGTCCGTGCGCAAGGGGCGTTCCAGGTTGACCAGCGAACCGGGTTTGGCGAACTGCAGGTTGGTCCGTTCCCACGTCTCCCTGAGCAGGTCAAACCGGGCCAGCTTGCGCTTGCCCTGAGTGCGTGTCTTCACAGAGGTCAAACAGCAGCCATTAACTGCGAGGCTGGCCCCGGGTTTCAGGCCGCGTCCGCAGAGGTTCATCCGCACAGTGAGCTCAATCGACCTTGCGGTCCGCTCGATCCGCTCGACGACACCGGTCTCTTCGACAATGCCCGTAAACATGGGGGAGAAGGTTGCAGGTTGAAGGTTGAAGGTTGCAAGTTATTTGAGCGCGGCTACTCGTGCAGTCAGCAGCCGGTCGGGTCCAAGCTTGCGCCATTCGAGGTCGGCCAGGTCGATGGTCTCTGCCAGGGTCCGGGCGCCCCGCCCCGCCACGGCTTTGAGTGAATCGCGTCCACCAAGGATCCTGGGGGCATAGAAGAAAGCGACGCGATGCGCCAGGCCCTGCATCAAAAACGAGGCGTTGACTTCTCCCCCACCCTCGACCAGCAAGCTGGTGACGTTGTCGCGGCCAAGATGCTTAAGGAGCCAGCGCAAGTCGATGTGGGGCGAGTTGTCCTCGGGACGCCGGCGGCGGTTCATTCCCGTTCGAGGCGCGCTGAGGACAGCGCGCCCTACCCTGGTGGCCGGTGCGACCAGGACCTTCACACGCTTCGAAAGAGCGGCCACCCGGTGCTTCGGCGCCGCCTCGGTTACGACGATAGTCGTCAGCGCGGCGTCCTCATCGGCGGCGACCTTGGAGTTCAGTGGCGTGCGGGCCATAGAATCGAGCACAATCCTTCGCAGACGTTTCCGGTTGTGACCGCCGACTGATGGCCTCTGCACTTTGCCTCCTGATGTCCTGAACGTCAGGCTCGGGTTGTCCGCAAGCACGGTGTTGATACCGACGAGGATGGCATCCGCGCCCTGGCGCAGCTTCATTGCATAGGCGCGCGCCCGTGGACCGGTGATCCATTTTGATTCGCCCGAGGCGGTCGCGATCTTGCCGTCGAGAGTCATGGCCGCTTTAACGGTCACGAACGGCGTCTGGTGGACGATCCAATAATTGAACGCCGTGTTCAGACGAACGCATTCCTCGGCGAGAACACCCGGCGTGACCGTGATGCCGGCGTGTTTCAGGATTTGGAAAGCCTTTCCTCGGTGGCTTGGGTTGGGGTCGGTGGCGCCGACGACCACGCGTTTGATGCCCGCCCGAATGATAGCCTCGGTGCAGGGAGGGGTGCGACCCTGGGTAGAACACGGCTCCAGGGTTACATAAAGCGTAGAGCCTTTTGGGTTGAATCCTCGCTGCCGGGCGTTGTAAAGCGCCTCGATTTCGGCGTGTGGTTCACCGGCACGATGATGCCAGCCGCGCCCGATGATTTGGGCGCTCTTGACCAGGACGGCGCCGACCATAGGGTTGGGAGAAGTAGCGCCATAGCCCCGTCGGGCGAGGCGCAACGCCAGGCGCATGAGATCCAAATCGCTGGCCATAAGTGTCAACGCAAAGGCGCAAAGGGGCAAAGATGCAACCAAAAGAGAATGGTGATCGGTGAATGGTGAGGCGGATAGAGTACTTCCAGGTTGCTGGGACTTTCGAACTGGTTTGCTCTGTCGAAAAACGGCAGCAAGCTCCACGCACTCCATACGCTTCGCGCGGTTCGGCTGCGGCATTGCGGCGCCGCGTCTTTGGGTCTTTGCGTTAGAATTTGCAAAGTGCGGGGTTACTCTTCAAACAGCGCCTGGGCGAACTGCTTTGCATCGAACGGCTGCAAGTCATCGGCCTGCTCGCCCAGCCCGACGAATTTGATCGGCAGACCAAGCTCCTTCTGGATTGCGACCACCATGCCGCCCTTGCTGGTGCCGTCGAGTTTGGTCACGATCAGGCCGGACAGCGGCGCGGCTTTATTGAACTCGCGAGCCTGGTTGAGGGCATTCATACCGGTGGTGGCGTCGAGCACAAGCAACACTTCATGCGGCGCGCCGGGGAGTTGCTTGCCCATGACGCGATGCATCTTTTGCAACTCCTGCATCAGGTTGTGCTTGGTGTGGAGCCGGCCAGCGGTATCGACGAACAGGTAACGAGCGTTGCGCGCCTGGGCGGCGGCCACGGCATCGTGCGCGACGGCAGCGGCGTCGGCGCCATACGCCCCCGCGATGACTTCCACCTTCAGCCGCTGGCCCCAGAGCTTGATTTGTTCGATCGCTGCGGCGCGGAACGTGTCACAGGCGGCCAGGAGCGCCAGGTCGCCGCGTGATTGGACCAGGTGCGCCAACTTAGCCGCAGTGGTGGTTTTGCCGGTGCCGTTGACGCCGACGATCGAGACCACCGTTGGACCGTCCGGCGACCGGCGCAGATCGGCCTGATTGGAGGAGAGGCTCTTCTCCACTTCACGCTCAGCGATCGCGAACACATCCAGTCCGGCGCCGCCTTGGGTTTCGTAGGCCTGTTGAACGGCAGCCACGATTTGGGTGGTCATGCTCATGCCCAAATCCGCCCCGATGAGGACGCCTTCGAGCTCCTCCAATGCGGTCGCCTCGAGTTTGGGCGAGCGGGTGACGATGCGCTTGATCTCGTGCGCCAGCCGGGTATGAGTTTTCTGCAAGCCGGCTTTGAATTTGGCAAGTAATCCCATGGGCTAAGACGACGTCCTAAGCCGTAGCAGCTCAGTCGGAAATTTGGGGAAAAGACTTAACGCAAAGACGCCAGGACTTAACGCAAAGACGCAAAGGCGCGAAGGCGCGAAGGATTCATTGGTCATGCTGGGAGCGCCGGCTGTTACCAAAAGAGATGGAGACGCTCGGGACAGCGACCCTGCCGGTTTAGTTGCGACCGCGCCGCGCAGGTTTCCGTTCATGGTCAAGGGCCGGTTACGGCGATGGCCGTTTTGATTTCGGCGGCGCGAGCTTTGAGTTTCTCGACGTGCTGGTAGGGCAGCTTTACTGTGCCCATCACGGGTTTGCCTTTGCTCGAGCCATGGCAATCCGAGCCACCGGTGACCAGCAGGCGAAAGCGGTCTGCGATCTCGAGGTAACGCTCGACGGTCACAGTGGAATGTTTCGTGTGGAAACATTCGATTCCGTCGAGGCCCGCATCGACCATGGTGGGAATGACTTCATCGCACCGGTTCAAGCCCGGGTGCGCCATGATCGCCACCGCGCCGGCCTGATGCAGAAGTGCAATCGCATGGTCGGCCGACATCTTGAACTTCGGCACCCACGCCGGCCGGTTCTTTTTGAGGAAGCGTTCGAAGGCCTCGTCCAGGCTCCCGCACAAGCCGGCTTTGACGAGGGCCCGCGCAACGTGCGGCCGGCCGGGCGCCCGGCAATTGGCCAGCGCAAACACCGTTTCAGCCTGCAACGGCACGTTCAATTGATTCAGCCGCGCCACCATTTCCCGAATCCGGTTCTGGCGGACGATTTGGAATTTTCCAATTTCAGCAAGCAGCCGCGGATTCTCCCGGTCCATGCAATAGCCGAGGATGTGGATTTCATGCCCCCCCTGCTCGGCCGTCAACTCGGTGCCGGGGATGAACTCGATGCCGGCCGCCGCGCAGGCGCTGGCTGTCGGAACGCAACCTTCGACTGTGTCGTGGTCGGTCAGCGCCACCGCGCCCAACGAATGCCGTTGCGCCTGGGCAGCCAACTCCTCCGGCGAATACGTTCCATCGGAGAAATAGGTGTGGAGGTGGAGGTCGGCGAACATGTTAAGCGCAGGGGGCGGAGTGCAGAGTGAGAAGCGAAACGTGAAAGGTGATACGTGACACCTGACCCCTGACACCTGACCCGTAATCCGCAGCGCTCCGGCTCACCTGCCCTCCCTTGCTGGCCGCATCAGCTCGCCTTTGACTTTATCCAGGATGCCGTTGACAAATTTGCCGCTGTCCTGGGTCGAGAATTTTTTGGCAATATCGACCGCCTCGTTGATGCTGACGATGGGCGGGATGTCATCGCGATGCAGCATTTCAAAAATGGCCAGGCGCAGGATATTGCGGTCCACGGCTGCGATGCGATGCAATTCCCAGTTGATAGCGTGCTTTTTGATGATCGCGTCGGCCTCGTCGCGATGGTCGAGTGTGCCGCGAATGAGCGGGTCGGCAAACAGCCGGATGGCCGCTTCATCGACGCTCGGCGGGGGCAGTTCCACGGGCTGGCCCCAGGTCGCGGCGCCCTTGTCCTCCGCGAGAGCGGCCGCACGCTGCGAGCCCCAAAACTGATCGAGCGCCGCGGCCAGGTCATCCGGCGGATTCAGGTCATGCTGAAATAAGAATTGCACAGCGCGTTCCCGCGCCTCGCGTCGCTTGCCCATAGTCTCACCATGCCGCAGAAAGGGTCGCCAAGAAATGAAAATCTTCCGGGAGAGCTTGCGTTCGCGACGGTTCGGGAGGATTTCGGCGGAGGAATTTTGACCGTGGCATTTCAACGCAAAGACACAGGGGCAAAGGCGCAAAGGATGTGCTGGTCATTCCTGGGTTGTCCGCAGTCAGCAAAAAGGCCGCTCGTGCTCGTGTCGCACAGATCGAATCTCGGTTTTGCGGCCCTCCTTCTTTGTGCCTTTGCGTTAAGTTCCCATTGCATAGATAGGGCTGAGCGTTGCAGAATTGGTTCAGTGGCCACGACCTGATGGGAATGACCCTCACAAAGAACGTCCGCCGGTTTGCGCTGCTCGCCGGCGCGTGGCTCAGCGTGGCGAGTCTGCCCGGCGCAGAAGTCATGGTGTTCGCGGCGGCGAGCCTGACGGACAGTTTGCGAGAACTCGCAACGAGCTATGGGAAGCGAACCGGGGTCAGGATTGTCCTCAACCTGGGCGCCTCGAGCACGCTGGCCCGACAAATTGAAGAGGGCGCTCCAGCCGACATTTTTTTCTCGGCCGACGAAGCGAAAATGGACCATTTGGAACGTCAGGGATTGATTGTGAAGGGGACGCGTCAGAGCCGGCTCTCCAACTCGTTGGTCCTGATCGTGGCGGCCGCGCACGGGGCAGCGATACGGTCGCCAACGGACCTGGCGGAACCGGCGATTAAACGGATAGCGCTGAGCGACCCGAAGGCGGTGCCGGCGGGTGTGTATGCCCGGGAATACCTCACAAAGCTGGGCTTGTGGAATGTGGTTTCTCCGAAGGTGGTCGCGACGGAGAACGTGAGGGCAGCGCTGGCAGCGGTGGAGGCCGGTGATGCGGACGCCAGTATTGTGTATAAGACCGACGCGATGATTTCAAAGAAGGTCCGGGTGGCGTTCGAGGTGCCGGTGGCGGAAGGGCCGAAGATCAGTTACCCGGTGGCGGTATTGAAAGAAGCCCGGTCGCCGGAAGCGGCCGGAAAATTCCTGGAGTTTCTGGCGTCGGAAGAGTCAGCCGGCGTGTTCGTGAAGTATGGGTTTCGAGTGCCTGGTTTTCATGGGATGCTTCCGCGACGGATGAGAGGCCGCGAGGAAGCGGAGCGGCGGATTGGTGGCAGTCGGGAGGTGTTAGCCCCTGGTGAACCTCAAGTGTCGCTGACGCGACACGGGCGCTGCCGACGCACTCTCCCGTGGACTGAAGTCGATGGCTACCGTCATGGCATCGCTACGCAATGGAAGGGCGGCGGGTGGATTGAGCCGACGCGAGCGGCGGCCAATGGGTTCAAATTGGCCACGTGAGCGATGAGCGGCGAGGAATGGCAATTTGTAGGGTTCACGGCGCGGATGGCGGTGCTGGGGACGCTGGTGATGCTCCCATTCGGGTTGGCTTTGGCGTGGGGTCTGGCGCGAGGACACTGGCGAGGCAAGGCGCTGGTCGAAACACTCGTCGCGCTACCCCTGGTGCTGCCGCCGGTGGTGACGGGGCTGGTGCTTTTGCGAATATTCGGGCGCCGCGGTCCGGTGGGGCACTGGCTTTATTCGCAGCTCGGGCTGGAGGTGGTGTTCACGTGGCGCGCGGTCGTTATTGCGCTGGCGGTGATGTCGCTGCCGCTGTTTGTGCTCGCGGCGCGCGCCGCTTTCGAAGAAGTGAACCCGGTGTTTGAGCAGCTCGCGCGAACGCTTGGCGCGGGCGAATGGCGGGTGTTTTTTACGATCACGCTGCCGCTGGCGCGCCGCGGCGTGCTCGGCGCCGCGCTGCTGGCCTTTGCGCGCGCGCTGGGTGAGTTCGGTGCGACCATCGTGGTCGCCGGCAACATACCGGGCCAGACGACGACGCTCTCGGTAGCGATTTATCAATACGTCCAGCTCGGCGAGGACGGCCACGCGTGGGCGTTAACGGCGGCATCCGCGGCTATGGCCTTACTGGCCGTTCTGGGCGGCACATATCTGCTGCGACGAAAGTGATGAGCGAAGGAATCACAGCCAGTTTTGCCAAGCGCTTCCCGGGTGGTCCGCCAATGCGGGTGGAAGATTTGCAAACCTCGGGCGGAGCCGTAGTGACGGTTTTGTTCGGCGCGTCGGGAGCTGGCAAAACTACAGTGCTGCGCTGCCTGGCCGGGTTGGAGCGGCCCGACGAAGGCATGATTCGTTTCGGCACCGAGATTTGGTCGGATGCGGCGCCAGGGGTGTTCGTTGCCCCGCGAAAGCGCCGAGTCGGATTTGTGCCGCAAGAATACGCGCTGTTCCCGCACCTGTCAGTGGGACGCAACATCGCCTACGGCCTGGGAGGGCGAGGATCCCAGCGAGGCCTGGCTTTGACAGAGGAGGACGGCCGGGCACGGGTCACGGAGACAATCCGTTGGCTGGGGTTGGAGGGTTTGGAAAAGCGGCTGCCCCGGGAGTTGTCGGGAGGCCAGCAACAACGAGTGGCACTGGCGCGCGCCGTAGTCACGCGGCCCCGCCTGCTATTGTTGGATGAACCATTGTCGGCGCTCGATGCGCCCACTCGCGTGCGGGTGCGGAGCGAACTGGGCCACCTGCTGCGCCAACTCGGAACTCCAACGTTGCTGGTGACGCACGACCGCGCGGAGGCGCTGGCACTTGGAGACGAGTTGGTGGTTATGGACGCCGGCCGGATCGTTCAGCGCGGGTCCGTGCGGGAAGTCTTTAGCCGCCCATCCAATGTTGCGGTGGCCGGCGTCGTCGGGGTGGAAACGGTTCAACCGGGACACGTGCTGACCGCCGTTGACGGACTGGTGACGGTCGCGGTCGCCGACCGCAAACTGGTGGCGCTCGCGCCCGAATTGCCGCCAGCCACGGCCGAAGTGTATGTCTGCGTACGAGCCGAAGACGTTATCCTCGTCAAAGGGGAACCCGGCCACAGCAGCCCGCGCAACGCCCTCCCGGCAGTGGTGCGCGCTCTGACTCGTGAAGGGCCGATGGTCCGCATCGATTTGGATTGCGGCTTTCCGCTGGCGGCGCTGCTGACCCGGAACGCCTGCGATGAGTTCGCCCTGGTTCCAGGCGACCACGTACTGGCTCTTATCAAAGCCCCGCAACTTCACCTGATCCCACGGTCAACGTGATTGGTTCGTACCGCGTTTCGCCGGGGTGTCCATCGCTTAAAGCAATGTTCGGTGCGGCTTTATCAATTCACGCCCGCGCGGGGTGATGCGCTAAAGTGGCGGGATGAACAGAATCGTATTACGGGCTTGCGACGCATGCGCGAGTCCTTTCTCGCGCGGGGCATCGATTGTAGCGCAGATTTGCAATCTGCCGCCGTGGCGATTTGCAAGCAAGAGCGTTTGGACCTTGCTTGCCGGGGTTGCGGGCAGGTTAGAAACCGGCGATGCAACGGATTACAGGTCTGAGCTACAGCTTCGCCTTTGGGCTGGTTTCCTTGGAATGCCTGGCCTAGCCTTGGCCGACTTCACCACGGTTTTTCGGTTCTCATGAATGAGCCAGAGCGAGCAGAATTGGCGGCGCTGAAAGAGGAGCAGGCGCGGCTACAACGCGATGTTTCCTTGCTCTCCGGGCAGCTCGCGATGCTGGAACAACGGCTCGGCAGGTCCGAGGCGCAGGCGACGGCGTTGTCGCCGGCGGGGCTTGACACAACGATCGCAGCCGCCCCGCCCTCTGGTCCACAACCAAGCTCCGGTATCGGCGCGCCTCCCGCGATTTCGGTTCCTTCAGTGCCCCCTGCCTTCCAAGCCATCGCTGCGCCGCCTGCAGACACGGCGAGACAAAAGGCGGGGCGGGCCGCAACGCCCACGCCTCCGCCGCAGCCCACGATGTCCGCGCCGCCGCCACTGCCCAAACCTCCACCGCTGAGGCTGCACGTCGAAGAGAAAGAGAATCTGCTGAAATGCTCTTGCCGTTCCTGCGGCGGCCACATTGAATTTCCGGCCACTTCGCTGGGCGACACGATACTCTGCCCGCATTGTTTCCAGTCCACGCTGCTGTCCATCCAGGAGGCACCGCAAAAAAGCCAGCCCGCGGTTCCACCCCTCACGCCCTCGCGTCCTGCTGCTCAGATCAAACCGCCAACCGAAGCGCTCTCGCTCGAAATGCGGGTGGGAACGTATTGGCTGGTGCGCATCGGGATTGTACTGTTGCTGACGGGGCTGGTCTTTTTTGGAAACCTGGCTTACCAGAGGTACATCAGCCGGCTCGGCCCGGGCGGAAAAGTTGCCCTGTTGTACCTCGCGAGCGCGGCGCTGCTGAGCGCAGGGTGGTGGTGGCAGCGCCAGGCGGTGAAGGAGAGCCTGAAGAATTACGCCCAAGTGCTGTTCGCCGGCGGTTTGGCGGCGCTCTACTTCACCACCTACGCGGCCCATCACGTCGAGCAACTCAGGGTCATTGACAGCCCCGGGCTGGACGGGGTGCTGCTGCTGGCGTGCGCCGGTCTCATGGTTTGGTGCGCCGACCACAAGAAATCCGAGGTGTTGGCATTGTTCGCCGTTGGCCTGGGTTATTACACCTCCATCATCACCCGGGTTGGCTACTTCACGCTTTATTCGAATCTCGTGCTGACGTTGGCCGGCGTCGTGTTTCTGGTGCGAAACCGCTGGGCGATGCTCTCGTACGGCAGTCTGATAGCCACCTACGCTGCGTACGGCTTCTGGCGATTCTTCGACGGCAGCGCGTGGCATTGGGCCTCGCCGGCGGAAGGGTTATGGGCGGGAACCTGGTTCCTCATTTGCTATTGGCTGCTGTTTACGGCGGCCGTGTTCCTCTCACGCGACCAACAATTCGCGGGCCAAAACCGGGCAAGTTTTCTTACGTTAAACAACGGCGCATTCTTCACGATGTTCCTGCTGACAATGACGCAGGTTCGGCAGGGCGGCTTCTGGAAGTTTTCCTTGATCTACGGGACTGCGCTGCTCGGTCTGGCGGAACTGGCGCGACGTCTTTTGGCGGCGGAACCGCTCGCAAAGAATTCCTATCTCACCCAGGGCCTGCTGCTGGTGACGGTGGGCTTCATCTCGAAATTCGCAGGGCTGCAGCTTGCGTTGGTGCTCGCGATGGAAAGCGTCGTGCTGCTGGTCATGGGCCAGCAGCGGAAGAATCCGGTTCTGCTCACCGGAGCGTACCTTGCAGCGGGGCTGGCGGTCGGGTGGGGCATCGACGGCATGCGGCAGATGGAGCCTTCCGGGGTGTGGCTGGCGATTGGGCTCGGCGGATTGATGATGGCCAATACGCTGGTGGTGAATCGGCAGCTGCCAGCGTCTGGTGGTGAGATTCTGCGCCCGCAGCCCGCCTACTTCGCCGTGCTGGCATTGGTGGTCTGGCTGGTGGCGACCTACGACAACACAACGCGCGAGCATTTGCCGCTGGCGCTGGGCGTCGAATCGGTGCTGCTCACCTTCTCAATCTATGCGTTGCGCGTGCGCGAGGTCACGCTGCTCGGCCAGGGCTACGTGGTGCTGGCTCAGCTCGCCTGGCTGTTTAATTCGTTCGACCTCACCCAACCGCCGCCCTGGTGGAACCCGGCGCTGCTGCTCGCCGTCACACTGGTGCTGAGTCATTGGTGGCAGAAACAGAAGGTGCTGGTTTTGTCCCCTCAGCACACGCTCTTCTGGCAAGGCCTCTATGCGCTCGCGATGGTCGGCGTAATGTATTTCTGGTTGAACCCGAAATTCGGCGCCCCGGCATGGCTGGTCGTGACCAGTCTGCTGGCCATTGGGCTGACGGTCTATGGTGTCTCGACGCGCGCATGGCTCGTTGCGGCCTTCGGGCAAATCTTCGTCCTGGTGGGCGCGGTTCAGTTTCTGGAGCAAGTTTTCCGGGCCCGTCCTGCCTGGCACTTCCCCCTGGCGCCGATGGCCGCGCTGAGCCTGCTCTCCGGCGCCACCGTGCAGTGGTTCCGGCAGAAGCCCGGCGCGGACCCGCGCGTCAGCGAGCCACTGCTCCAATTCGCGCGAGTTTATCGATGGACGGCGCTGGGGATGTCGCTGATCTGGATCTGGGAATATATCCCCGAGCGCGAGCGGATTTGGCTGCTTTCCCTGCTTGGCCTGTGGGCTTTCGTCTGGTCGGGTCTGCGCAAGAATCGCGAGGCGCTGTTGTTCAGCGCCGTCTTCAACGTCGCCGCACTCGTATTGTTCTGGCTGCCGTTGCTGGAACTGCCAAGAGTTTATTGGCCGAACCTTTGCGCCATCGTCCTGTTGCTTTGTCAGAGGCAGATCGCCCGGCGTTTTCCCGAACGATATGGACTCGAGCCAGGGCTTCATGCGGCGGTGATCCTGGCGGGCGGACTCAGCCTATGGCGATTCCTCTCTTTGTGGGTGCTCGAAACGGCCAGCGGGTTTTATCTGACCGCGAGTTGGTCCGCATTGGCGCTGGTTTTGTTCACCGTCGGCATCGTTCTGCGGGAGCGCATGTATCGCTGGGTGGGCCTGGGAATCCTCGGATGCGCGCTGGGGCGGGTGATTATGTTCGACATTTGGAAGCTGGAGTCGCTCTACCGCGTCCTGAGCCTGATGGCTTTGGGCGTAGTGCTGCTCGTGTTGGGGTTCATCTACAGCAAATACCAGGAGAAGATTAAGGAGTGGCTGTGACGAGGTACGCGAGCAGGTCAGCGATGTCCTGCGTCGAGAGCCCTTGCTCCAGGCCAACGGGCATAAACGACCAGGGCTGGACCTGAACGGAGGCCACGTTCAGGCGCGGCCAGACCATCCGTCCGATTCCGGGTTGCTCCAAGGTAAGGGTTGTCGGGTTCTCGTCAGACTCGATGCCAATCAGGTTCTCGCCCATTTTTGTCTCTACAACAACCGGCGCGTACTGAGGTTTTCGATGGGCGTTCGGCTCGAGGAGCGTCGCGAGGATTTGTTCTTTGCCGAAAGTCCTGGCGCCAGTCAAGTCCGGACCGAGCCCCTGGCCGCCGGCCCCGAACCGGTGGCAGGCGGCACAACGCGCGATAAAGATGTCCCGTCCACGGTCGGCCGCGCCAGTCAACCGCAACGCCGGTTTGAACTGCTCGACGACCTGGGGCCGGCGCACCGCGACGGGTCCAAAGAGTTTGACGGCCTGCTCGCTGATCGCCGAGTTCCGATGGGTGCGCAGGAAATTGAGCTGGGTTTGAGAGGCGTCCGCCAACGGGATGGTCCCCCGCTGCAGAGCGTCCAGCACCAGCCCCACGCGGCTTCCACGAGAGAGCAGCGCCGTGAGCGCCTGGGTCCGCAAGGCCGGGGTCAACGCCGGCCAAACCCTCACAATTCCCACAAAAACTCCCGGGTCGTCAAAGCCGCCCAGCGCGGCCAGAGCGGCCGACTGCACCGCGGGCACGGGCGGCGGATTGCAAAGCAGCAGGAGCCAGTCGCCCACTTCGGCAAACGTGTAAGGACTGAGGCCCGCCAGGTGAATCGCCTCGACCCGCAAAGGCTCAACAAAAGTCGGATCGATGGCGATGTTCATCGCGGCGATGTAGAACTGCTTGAGGACGCCCCTGCGGTCCACCAGCGCGAGCGAACTGCGGGTGCGCTCGAGGCCATCGCCGAGCGCGTTGAGCAGCAGGTGGGTCTGGAGCGGGTCCAGCGACGCCCGCGCAAGAAAGTCCAGTACTTGTGTCGCTTCATCCTGTCGTCCCTTGGCGCCGATCATCGTTGCCAGCTGGCGCAGGAACGCCAAGCCGGTTGCGTTGTTGCGAAAGCCCGCCGTGCCGGCAAGGAGCAGGAACAGGTCGCCAGCCCCATCATCCAGGGAACTCAGCACGGCACTTTGAACCCAGGGGTTAGCGAGGTCGTGGTTGAGGATCTGCGCCAGGACCAGAACTTTGTCGGGCCGTCGGACTTCACCCGAAGTAAAGGCGAGCTGGTATCGCACACGGAGCGCGGGATCAGCGGCCAAAGGTTTCAATTGCTGCCACAGCGCATCGGAGGCGCTCCCGTTGGTCAGCACCTGCTCGGAGAGCAGCACGCCATGCTCGCGCACGATGGCGTCGGCGTCCCGCAAAGCGATAAGCACGTGCGGCTCCAGCAGGCCGCCCTGCCCGGCGAGCGCGTGCAGCGCCTGAAGCCGGGCGACCGGGAGGCGCGAGTTGCTGAGCATGTTGGAAAGCAGCATCGCAGCGGCCGGGTCCTGCCGCTCAAACAACAGGCGCGCGGCAGTATCGCGACGCCACCCGTTACTGCTCGCGAGCGCGGCGACGAGGTCATAGCTCTTGGCCAACCCGAGCTGGGGCGGCGGCGGACGCTTGAAATTAGCAGCTGTCACGCGGTAGATGCGGCCCTGGTCGCGGCCATCCCGCATGTCCGCGATGTAGAGGGCACCGTCCGGGCCGTTCACAACCTGCACCGGGCGGAACAAGGGGTCCCTGGACATTAAGAACTCGCTTTTCTGTTCGTCGGCGGCTCGTTCGGCCTGCACCCCGAGGCCGTTTTCACGCAATATTACGCGATGAATGGCATGACCATCAGGATCGGCGATAAATACGTTTCCCAGGTAATTTGACGGGAACGCGTTCCCGCGATAGACGGCGACGCCACGAGCGTTGGTCAGCCACCCCGGAACGAATGCGTTGGACTTTACGCCTGAGGCAGGAGAATTGCTTCGCCCTGCCCCGGCATCGGCCGCCGCGCCGGAAGCGAATCGGAACACCGGCGTTGCCGGGCTGAGCACGTTCACCAACTCCGGGGCTCGCGGGAAGAACGGGTTGCGAAGAAAGTAACGCCGCTCCGATAGCGCCATTCGCAGCGGCCGCGCGAAATCAGAGACGAACTCGCGCCCCGAGCTGTCAAAAGTCAGGCCGGATTGGGAAGGTCCAGCTTCAGGAAAAACTTGAAGCGTGCGCGGATCGAACGAAAAATCGCCACCGGCCAGCGACACGGAGTTGCCGGGCCAGTTCGAGGCTGTGATCGCGCCGCCGAGGCCCGCGGTGGCGCCGTGGATGCGATCATCCAGCCCCCAATTGAAATTGTTCAACAGCTCCTCCGCAGCCAGCTTGTTGGTTCCGCCAAAGTCTGAAAGGACGACCTGCCGCACATCCGCGCCGCTATCTCCATGCGTATCCTTGAGGAACACCACGTCGGGAGTGGTCGCAACGAACACGCCTCCGCCATAGCAAGCCAGCGCTGAGAGCCACCGGAGCCCGTCGGCGTACGTAGTGCTGGTTTTGGCGGAGCCATCCTCGTCCATGCCCACGAGCAGCCGAACCCGCCCAAGGGGTGGCGCGGAGCCGTCGCGCTCCGTCGCTTTCGGCATCTCGGCGACAAACAAGCGCCCGTTTTCGTCGAAGGCCATCGCCACGGGAGCGGTCACCATCGGCTCAGACGCAACCACCTCGATCGTAAATTCGGGCTTGAGCAAAAAAGACGCAACGTCAGCCTTCCCACCCGCAGCGGAGGCATGCATCACCGCGTTAGAGCCTTGTTCCGCGTCCGCCGCCGGCACTGGCCCAACAGAGCAGCAGGCCGCAGCCGCGAAACCAAGCCAGAGTGAAAACCAATGGCCGGTCCGGAACCTAGGCGTATTGCGGGCGCCGCTTCCACGAATGCCGGAGGTCGTTTCCATACCGGCAACATCGTTGAAATTCCCTCAACGGGAAAGTGAGAAAAGAGGGCGATTAAAAGAATTGAAATCACCGAAGATTGCGCTTACTAAGGCAGCAGAAAGGATCCAGGGTATGAAAATGCATAAACGACAGTATTTATGGTTGGTGGTATCTGGCGCAGCGCTTGCGATCCTGGCGGCTGCGTGCACGACGGTGCCGGTGACGGGTCGGCACGAGTTGAATTTTGTTTCCGGGGGCCAGGAGACTCAGCTCGGGCTCTCGAGTTTCGACCAACTCAAAAAAGATACGCCTATGAATCACGACCCATCGGTGAATACGACGGTGGACCGCGTCGGCGGGCGCATCGCGCAGGTGGCGGGGAAAGACCTGCCCAACGCGCAATGGGAATTTGTCGTCTTTGAAAACCAGGAAGCCAACGCGTTCTGTTTGCCCGGGGGCAAGGTCGGGGTGTACGTGGGCATCCTGCCAATCACGCAGACCGATGCGGGGCTGGCGACGGTGCTCGGTCACGAAATCGGGCATGCGGTCGCGCATCACGGCGCCTCGCGGATGAGCCAGGCATTGCTCACACAGGGCATTGGCGACGCCGCCGGCGCGTACGTCGGCTCGTCCCAGTATGCGCAGTACCAGAGCACTTTTATGAGCCTGTACGGCCTTGGCGCCAAAGTCGGTGTCGAACTACCTTACAGCCGGGAACAGGAATCCGAGGCGGATCATATCGGGTTGGTCTATATGGCACGCGCAGGTTACGACCCGAAGGAGGCGGTGGCTTTCTGGCAGCGCTTTTCTCAATTCAATAACCAGCAGGGCGGCAACGCTACGCCGACGTTCCTGCGCGATCATCCGGTCGATGCCATTCGCATCAAGCAATTGCAGGCATGGCTGCCGGAGGCGCAGGCGGAGTTCGCGAAAAGCACAGCCCGGTAGGCCCGGGCCAGCCTTTAGGCCCAGCCTTTAGGGTTGCCATTTTACTGATGGAGTAGCAGCCTGCATTCAATGCATCCAACCACCAAGCTGCCTGCCTGCCTGGCCGCGGCGTTGTTCACGACAACACTTTTCGCCGCCGAAACCACCTCGAACGCGCCGCCGCAATCTGCCACCGAGCACAAGGAACCGTCAAAAGATGCCGGCAAAGAATCTGCAAAAGAGCCTGGCAAGCCCAAAGAGCCGGAGGAGAAGCTGGTGGAATCGAAGCACACGGTCACCATCGACGGCCACCAGGTGCGTTATAAGGCCGCCGCCGGGACGATTCTTCTGCGCGACGAAGATGACAAGGCCACCGCCTCGATTTTCTACATTGCCTACACTCGCGACGACGTGAAAGACCTCGGCACGCGACCCGTTACGTTCTCCTTCAACGGCGGCCCGGGGTCGGCGTCGGTCTGGATGCACCTGGGTTTGCTCGGCCCGCGCAGGGTGCGGCTGGCGGAGGATGGCGGCGCGCTGCCCCCGCCGTACAAACTGGTCGATAACGAGTTCTCGGTGCTGGACGGTACCGATTTGGTGTTCATCGACCCGGTGAGCACCGGCTACAGCCGTGCGATCCCGCCCAAAGACGCCCATAAGTTCCACGGCCTGCGCGAAGACGCCGCGTCGGTGGCCGAGTTCATCCGGCTGTATGTGACGCGCAACAAACGGTGGAGCTCGCCGAAATTTGTCATTGGCGAAAGCTATGGCACGACGCGCGCCGCTGCCCTCTCAGGCGAGCTCAGCCAGCACCTCAAGATGAACGTCAACGGCATCATGCTGGTGTCCACCGTCCTTAACTTCCAGACCCTTGATTTCAATGCCGGGAATGACCTGCCGTATGTGCTTTATTTGCCCTCGTACGCGACCACCGCGTGGTTCCACAAAAAGCTTCCACCGGACCTGCAGCAGCGGCCGATGTCCGAGGTCTATGCCCTGGCCGAAACCTTCGCCGCCGGCGACTACAGCGCCGCCCTGGCCAGGGGCAGCTCCCTGCCTGAAGACCAGCGCCGGAAAGTCCTCGAGCAATACGCCCGGCTGACGGGGCTCTCCACTAATTATGTCGAGCGCGCCGACTTGCGCGTCCCACTCGGCCGGTTCGCTTCCGAACTCCTGGCGGACGAACGCCGTGTCGTTGGCCGCTATGACAGCCGCTACAAAGGCTACGTGCGCGACCGCCTAGCCAATCACATGGAACAGGATCCCAGCTACGAAGCGGTCGCCGGCGCCTTCGCGTCCACGTTCAACGATTATGTCCGCACCGAACTCAAATACGAAACCGACCTTTCCTACGAGGTCCTGACTTCGGTTTCCCCTTGGAACTGGGATTCGAGCAACAGCTATGTGGATGTCGCCGAGACGCTCGCAGGCGCGCTGACGCGCAATCCCTTCCTTAAGATCCACGTTTCGAGCGGCTACTACGACCTGGCGACGCCGCTGTTTGCGACGCGATATACCTTCGACCACCTCAACGTGGACCCGGCGCTCCTGAACAATCTCACGCTCGATACCTATACCGCCGGTCACATGATGTATCTCAACCTCGCGGACCTCAAGAAGTCCAAGACCGACCTCGCGAGGTTCATTGAATCCTCCCTTCCGGCGAAGAATTGACGAAACAGGAACGAAGCCATCCAGATAAGCCTATGAAACCGATTGAACGTTCGACCTCCTTCTGGCTCCTCGCGGCCAGCAGTCTCGTGGTATTGTGGGCTCGGCCGGCGCGCGCTGCTGACCCCGGCCCGTATCTCAGGGCCGACGGCGGAGTCAATTTCGTAACGGGGACTCACCTCGATATTGAGGGGCTGCCCGGAAACCTGTCGGTGAACACAGGTTTCAGGGTGGATGGGGCGTTTGGCTACCAGTTCGCTCCGTGGCTGGCGGTCGAGTTCGAGGGCGGCTTTATGCAGAACTCGGTAAGGTCGCTCTCTCTGCAGGATCAAACCGCCTCGCCCGTGGGGGATTCCCACCTCAGGCAATACCCGCTGCTGCTCAACGCGGTGGTTCGCTACGAGAACCCCACGGAGTTTATTCCGTACCTCGGTGTCGGGGTGGGCGGAGTGCTGTCCACGCTGAAGATCTCGGGCGACAGCGACAACGATTCCGTGCTGGCCTTCCAGGCCAAAGCCGGCGTGATCTACAAAATCGAAGAGCAGGCGTGGGTGGACATCGGCTATAAGCTCCTCGGAACAGCGGAGCAAAGTTATCAGATTGGCGGGGTGCACCTGCAAACCAAGGACGTGCTCAACCATTTCGTTGGGCTGAGCGTCATTTGGAATTTCTGATGGCGGCAGAATGCGGTTGCGAAGGCGGCTCGCTGCCTGGCTCACGGAGTCGCGACAATCGCGCTCGGATCGCCGGTGAGCGTGCGAAAATCCTGTGCGGGCGTGGCACCGAAGCCGATTCCCACCTTTTCGCCGTTGCGCTGAAATCGCGCGGGACTCGTTTGAGTCGGCGGGTAATAACCCACCACGTTGTTAAAGCCGATCACTTTGACGCCGAAAAACTTCGCGATCAGTTTAAGGAAAGCCAGGTCCTGCGCCGAGTGGCAGAGGTAGAGCACGATGAAAGAGGTTTCAGTAAACTTCTTGCGCACGTCAGCGACGGTGAAGTCCTTTTTCCCGTGTATCGGCGTCGGCGCGGTAAACGAAACACCGGGCTGGTTCAGGTTGGCCATGCTGGTTGGGTCCATCGCAGTCATGTTGTCGTTGGGTCCGTTGGTGTTCAGGGACACATCCGCCCGCCCGATGCTCCGCTTCTGGATGGTGCCGCCGAAGGCCACGAGCGACTTATCGCCGTGAGAAAACAAGTTCAGCCGGCTGATGCCGCCGTCGGCACGCTGCAGGATCGCTCCCAGGAAATTGCCAAAGGTTGGCGCGACCGGCACTGTTCCGCCCGCAACGGCCACGAAATCGTTGGTTTGCGGCATCCAGCGGCCAGCCGTTAGCTCGGCAATTTCATCCGCGTCGGAGATCGTCGGGTTCCAATCGAACTGCCCGGCGACATTCAGCTCGCTCGCCTGGCCGCCGGGCCCGGTGCCCAGCGTCGAACCGGAGCCGGCACCCGCAGTGTAAACACCCAACGGCCCGGGCTGCCGGAAGTAGCCGGGCTGCCCGCCCTCGGCGGGTTCGCCCGTTAACACCCCTGGCCCAGCCAGGGACGGCTCATAAACACCTGAGTGGTTAATGGGCCGAATATACGTCATTAACGTCCGGCAGGTCAAACGGGAGCCGACTACCAGCGGCAAGGCCTGAGTGAAAGGGGGGCTGGAGCGCGGGATTCCAATCCTGCGTTTGTCTTCATGCCTCTTCCAACCTTTCGGGGGATTGGAATCGTGCGCCCCGGTCGTGACCAACGGGCTACTCGCCGATAAACATTATGCTTGCCTGCCGCACGCGGCGTGCGAAAATGAGGAAGTATTAATCACAAATTACACATGTCCGCGGAGTTCGGTTTTTGTTACCGCATGCGCAACCTTCGACCCATGGGGGTTCATTGAGCCGCCCGTTTCCTTCCCGTTCATTTCACTCCCGCGAACCGCTACATCGTCGCAACGGGAAAATCCGCGCCCGCGAGGTCCGGGTAATCGACGATGCGAAGCAACAACTGGGCGTCATGTCTCTCAATGAGGCGCTGAAGTTGGCACAAGCCAAGGGCCTCGACCTTATAGAAGTCGCGGCCAACGCCACCCCGCCCGTCTGCCGCATCGTGGATTACGGTAAATTCCTCTACGAGGAGGCCAAAAGGGAATCTCACTCGCGCCCCTCAGCCGGCCGAATGAAAGAAATTCAGATTTCGCCCACCATTGACCCGCACGATCTCGCCACCAAGCGCGACCACGCCATTGGGTTTCTTTGCGATGACATGAAGGTCCGCGTTAAGCTGCGCTTCCGCGGGCGCCAGAAAGCGCACAAGGAGGTCGGTTACGAAGTCGTGAACAAATTCGTCAGAGACGTCGCGCTTTATGCCCAAGCGGACTCCCCCCCAAAGATGCTGGGCGACCGCGACCTCAATGTCGTCCTCAGCCCGCTGCCCCGCGCCAAACGCGCCAAAAACCCGCGCGAGGCCCAACCTCACGAGCGCCCGCCCGCTCCGCCCGCTGCGTCGGAAGACGGTGGCACGGTTTAGGCTGGCGCTGCGGCGACTCTTTCAATTTGCGTATCAGTGCTTTGGCGAGGCTCAAGGACCAGGGCGAACGGATGCCGCTGCCCACCAGGGAGTAATGGTTGAAATCGCTGCTTGCGGAGCTTGCCCGTTTACGCCGGTCGGGACGCTAAGCGCACCTTCCATACGCTGAACGACACAGCGACACAGCGACACAGCAAACCGGCAGTTATAGCTCAGTCATCGGCATACCGCGCCTTCAACATCGCGGAAAAACGCGCTGCCTTCTCCTTGCGCCGTTTCTTGGCGCTGGGCTTCTCAAAACGACGGCGCAACCGGAACTGCTGCAACGTTTGCTCGCGGTCCAGCTTCTTCTTCAGCCGCCGGATGGCTTTCTCCACCGGCTCGCCTTTTTTCAGTTTAACTTCGGTCATAATCGAGATCCAGCTCGTGGCGCAGAATCGTCTGGCCGCGCGCGCCCAACACCTTGGACTTTTTGTGCCGGCCCTGGCAACACTTTTTGTGGGAACGCTGCGAAGCCTGAACCGTCAACGACGGCGCCGCCATTGGTTTCGATGTCTCTGTTGGCCAGTCGAAAAGCCCGCGCGCCGGTCCGGACCGTTGGTTCGCAGAGGGTTCGTGGAAGACTGGCGCTGCAAATTGTCCGGTCGCGGACCGCGCGTTGGTCCGCCCGTCCCGGCAGACGGAATTGCGGCGGCCGAGTAATTAAACCCTTCCGCCCGTTTGCGCACAATTCCCCGGCCAATGAAACGCTCGACCGAGCGCAACACGCTGTGATCTTCGGGAGTCACGAAGCTGATGGCGTCCCCCACCGCGTGCGCGCGGCCCGTCCGGCCGATGCGGTGGACATAATCCTCCGGATGCATCGGGAAGTCGTAATTCACCACGTGCGAGATATCGTCCACGTCAATCCCGCGCGCTGCAATGTCCGTGGCCACCAGTACGCGCACCGCCCCGGATTTGAAATCTTTCAGGGCGCGCAACCGCTGGTTTTGCGAGCGGTTCGAGTGCAATGTCGCCGTTTGCACCCCCTTGCTCTCCAGTTGGCGCGAAAGCCGATCCGCGCCATGCTTCATGCGCGAGAACACCAGCACCATGTTCAGTCCAGGGTCGCGCAGCAAATGCAGCAGGAGCGCCGCCTTTAAGTGCTTCGGAACTTCATAGACGAGTTGTGTCACGGTCTCGGCGGGATTTGACCGGCGGCCGATCTGCACGGTTTTCGGCGCTCGAAGAAATTCGTGCGTTATCCCCTCGATCTCACGGGACAAGGTCGCCGAAAAAAGCAACGTTTGGCGTTTTTGCGGCAGGGACCTTACGATACGCCGGATGTCCGGCAGGAACCCCATGTCGAGCATCCTCTCAGCCTCGTCAAGGACCAGGAAGTTGAGCCCGGAAAAATCGGCCAGCCGCCTCCCCATCAAATCCAGCAACCGACCTGGTGTGGCGACCACCAGGTCCACCCCCGAACGCAGCGCCTCGGTCTGCGGGCGTTCACTGACCCCGCCAAAGACGGTGGCCGCCCGCAAAGGCAGATGCCTCCCGTAGCCGCGCACATTCTCTTCAATCTGCGCGGCCAACTCACGCGTGGGCGCCACTATCAGCGCACGGATGAACCGGCGGCTGCCGGCGCCGCGCCCGGCGGCGAGCTTCGTGAGGATCGGCAGCACAAACGCGGCGGTCTTCCCCGTGCCGGTTTGAGCGATGCCGATGAGGTCGTGTCCTGCCAGAATTTGCGGAATCGCCGCCGCTTGAATGGGGGTCGGCTCCGTGTAGCCGGCTTCCTGGACGGCTTTAAGAATATTGGGATCAAGGCCCAGAGAACGAAATGGCATATGGCAGAACAATGATGGCCGTTAAGCCTCGAATTGACACAGTTCAAGCCTGACCATTCAACTGCCGCTTAAGTTCGGCGCACGTCTCGTTGAAAAAGGCGACGGCCTTTGGAGTCATCGTCACTGTGGAATCGAAATTTATGAGCGTCGGAAATGAGCTTTGTGTGGGAATGTCGTGGTAAGGAAGAACTGCCTTAATCCCGCCGGCTGGACCCAGCCGCGAGTAACAATCCTGCACGTGGATTTGCTTGGTCAAGGTGATCTTGTAGCCCAGGCGGGCCAGCAGTTCCTCGTAAGAATTCGCGCGATCCACGATTGCCCAGAGTGCCTCCTTCCCGGGAGAAACCTTGTCCAGAATGGCCTTCAGGCCCCGGAACGGTTCCCGCGACAAAATGCGTTCGAACCGCTGCTGCTCCGTTTCGCTGCTTGTCTTGCCAGGATCGTTAGCCATGCGTAGTGTCCCGGGATTCAAAAGGTATGCTCATATTAAATTTGCGCTGGCTGCTTCTTCCGAAGGGTTCCCGCTCGTCGGGTTTCAAACGATGACTGACCACCCATTCAAACGAGGGTCTTCCCGCCTGGAAGTCGGCACCGGCGCCGCGTCAAGAGTAGCTCATCCCAGTTTACCCGAACCGGGCGCGAATGCAATGACTGGTTTTCGCCTCACTTCTCGTCAAGGCACTGGCGCACGGTCTGGACCAGCGTGGTCATCTTGTAGGGCTTATGGAGGAAGGTGCTCTTGGTTCGCCGGAAAAACGCCGTCTCCTTGCCCACAATCTCCGCGCTGTAACCGCTGACAAAAATCACCTTCAGTCCCGGTCGCTGCGCTCGCAATTGGTCGGCCAGATCCCGGCCCGTCACCCCTTCGGGCATCATCATATCGGACACCAACAAGGCAATTTCCCCGCCCTTGACCTTCCAAATATCCAGCGCCTCCCGACCGTAACCGGCTTCGAACACCTTGTATCCGTGGGTCTCCAGCACGCGCCGCGCGGTCATTCTCACAGCGAGATCGTCTTCGACCAGCAGGATGGTTTCGGTGCCCCGGCAGTGTTTGGCCTCGGTCGGTTGCGCTGCTCCTGTCGCGGCGGGCGGCGGAATGGTAGGCAGGAACACGTTGAAGGTGGTGCCCTTTCCGACCAGGCTCGACACCTCGAGCCATCCCTGGTGCTTCTGTACGATCCCAAACACAGTCGCCAATCCCAGGCCAGTGCCCTTACCCGGCTCTTTGGTGGTAAAGAAGGGTTCGAAGATACGGGATAAATTTTCCGGCGCTATTCCGGTGCCCGTGTCGCTCACGCTTAAACGGACGAACTCCCCCACCCGGGCCTCGGACTTTCCATGCGTCGCCCCCTTGTCCAAACTGACCCTGTCAGTGGCGATCCGCACCTGGCCGCCCTGCGGCATCGCGTCCCGCGCATTGACCACCAGGTTCAGAAGCACCTGCTCGAGCATACCCGCGTCGGCCAGCACGAACGGCGCCGGCTCTGCATAAGCGTATTCCAAACGAATATTCTCCCGAATGATCCTCTTCAGCATTTTGGCAAGGTTCATTAACACCTCGTTCAGTGCCAGCGGCTGGAGCTGCATCATCTCCTTGCGACTGAAGATCAGCAACTGGCGGGTCAGGTTCGCGGCGCTTTCCGATGCCCCGACCACGTGCTGAAGACACTCCGTGGCTAATGGAGTGAGCGTATCGCTGTCCATCAACAGCAGATCGGCGTTGCCGCGGATCACCGCCAGCATGTTGTTGAAGTCATGCGCGACGCCCCCCGCGAGCTGGCCGATGGCTTCCATCTTTTGCGATTGACGGAACTGCGCTTCCAACCGCCTTTGCTCGGTGATATCGCGGAAGGTCCAGATTCTACCGTATTGCGCCCCATCCTTGCCAACCACCGGTGAGGAATACCGGTCCAGGATGGTGCCGTCGGTTAGTTCAATCTCATCCCGACTGACCTCGTTCGGGTGGGCATACAAATGCTCGACCTTCTCAATGAACGCTCGCGAATTCTTCACTCTCCCCAGCACAAATTCCAGTTGCGCTCGGTCGTTGTTACCGGTTGAGAGCTCCGGGGGGATCTTCCATAGTTCAAGCATTCGTTGATTCTGAAGGATCTGTTTTCCCTCGCGGTTGACCACCAAGATCCCGTCCAGAGTCGAGTTCGTCTGCGCTTCCAGGAAGGCCGTCTTCCACCGCAGTTCCGCTTCCGTCCGGCTTTGTGCGGTGATATCCTGCGCGGTGCCAAAGAGGCGCGCGACTTTTCCGGCTTGATTGCGAATCGCGCACCCCAACTCGCGGATTACCCGTTTCTCGCCTTGTGGTGTGATAATGCCGTAGACGATCTCGAAGGGCTTGCCCTCCGTGAGAGCCATTCGGTTAGTCTCACGCACCGCCTCGCGGTCGCCTGGTTCTACCCTCTCAAAAAACGACTCATAAGTACGGCCGAGCTTCCCTTTTTCCACCCCAAAAATCCTGTAGAGTTCGTCTGACCAATTCAACCGGTTGTCCGTGATATCCCAGGTCCAATTGCCGTACTTTGCGAGGCGTTGCGCCTCTGCCAATTCAGCCTCGCTCAGGCGAAGCGCTTCCTCCGCCCGCTTGCGCTCGGTGATCACGTCGAACACGGCCACGAAGTGCTCCTTTGCCGGCGAATACACGGAAATGGAAAACCAATGGTTCAACGCAACAACGAACGTCTCGAATCGCTCGGGTTGTCCGTTGAGAGCCACCCGCCAGTAAGTCTCCAACAGCTCAGCGTCGGATTGGCGAATTCCCGGCATCAATTCGCTGGCCTTCTTGCCGACCACACCCCGCAGCCCGGTCAGTTTCTCGAAAGCGCCGTTTACCGCGAGATAAACGAAATCCTGCGGCCGACCGTCCTCGAGCAGCATCTGGCAATGTGCAACCCCTTCCTGCATATTCTCGAACAGGGAGCGATAATCGTCATAAAGTTCGGTTGCCATAATTTCGCTATGTAAGTCCATCGACTGGGCGAAATTGAAACCAACGCGTACATGCGCCTCCCGGGACTGGACGGATAGTTATACGGCTAGTCGGGCATCGCAGACCGTTAAACAGCACCTCGGCGGCCACTTTAGGTTTATGTTTCATGCGCTGTCTGCAGATTTGACTGAATGCAGGTTCTTAAAACTCCTTCCCGCCCGCTGCCCCCTGCCCAGCCCTGCCCACAGAACGCAGCCAAACTAGCTCCCGCATCCACTTCCTGTAAATGCAATCCGCGCGGTTAACAAGCTATGCTGTGTGATTGCCAAAAAATGGCAAGTGCCGGAGCCCTCGGGCCGAAACCTTAGCTCCAAGGATTGAGAGCCTGCAGCGGAGCCGCATCCTCCTCAGGAACGACGACCTAACTCACGGGGGCAACCGGCCTGGCTCGGCCAGCAGCGAACGCTGCCGCACGCCGGCCGCCTTCATCGACTTCACCCTGCGTCATCCCGAGCGCCACGAACTCCCGCGCCGACTCCGACCCTCGGTAGGCTTGCATCACCGCGAGTTCCAACCACTTGAAAGCTTCGATCCGGCATTCCGACGCCTCCGGCAGAGGCCCGCTTTTGCTGGCACGATGCTGCCTGACCCCGACGTGATATTGCGCCCCGGCATGGCCCGACTCCGCCGCTTTGCGCAGCCACATTCCCGCGCTGGCCTCGTCGCGTCGCACCCCCTGCCCCTGTCCATACATCAACCCCAGATTGAACTGCGCCACGCAATGCCCCTGCCCGGCCGCCTTTAGATACCATTGAGCCGCTCCCGCATAGTCCTGGGCTTCGCCCTCGACGCCGGCCAACTCCCGCCCCAAGTCGAACTGCGACTCGGCGTCCTCAGGCTCGGCGGCCTGTCGTTCTACAGTGGAATTTAGCGCCGGCTTCCCGGAACGGCCCCACCAACGGCCAAAAGATGATGCTATTCCCATCATTGAGACATTAAGAGGTTTTGGTGCCCTTACAAACTAAATCCGATTATTTCGACTCTGCTCATCACAGACCGTGAAAATTCGCAGCTTGTATTCCCCCGGGGAACAGCGGATCATTACCAGCATGGGCCAATCGTGCTTTTCTCGACGTTCGCAAACTCAGATAAACCGATGAAAGTCGCCCAAATCCTCGATCAGGCTGGCGGCACCTTCGCGCTCGAATACGACAACACGCTCGGAAAAAAGAACACCATGCGCCTTGACGCCTTTACCTACGACCATGCGCTCCGTGAGGCAAAGTCTTTCCTGGGTATCAACGCCGATGATCGAGACGCCGATGGCACGGAATGGCATATTGAGTAAGCCTGGCAATCCACCCGGGATCAAGGTCACAAAGCGCGGTTACAAGGCCCAGGATCCTATCCATAAAAGGCAAGGTGATGAAACCCGTCCGGAGCAGCCGATCAGACGATGCACACGCAATTCTCTGTACCAAGCGAATTCATTGTCTTCAACTGGGCGGCAGGGTCGTCGCACCAGACTTCATCCGCGACGAACCGGTATTCGTACCGGCCCGGCTTGAGCGCCAAACCCAGATGCCAGACACCGTCCGGCCCTTTGTGCATCAGGCCCGCTTTGGTGTCCCAGTTATTGAATTCGCCGGCCAGGGAAACCTGGCGGGCGGTCGGAGCCGGAAAGGTAAACTGGGTCATGCGGTTGACCTTCGTGAGGTTATTATCTCGGAATAAGTGCGGTTTCATGTTCATTTTCGCTTTCATTCTTCTTTAGTGGTTGGCTTTTGGAAAAAAGTGAGGCGCGAGGCCGCGCAACGACAGGGCCACAACCATTCTTCGCCACGTGCACGGTGAGGATTCCGTTTATGAGGACGCTGCTGACCTTTGCGGGGCGGGCATCAGTCGGAAGCACGAAACTATGCGCAAATCGACCGCAGGCGTGTTCGACGCGGTGGTCCTTCTTGCAGTTCTGATCGAATTTGCGGTCGCCTGTGATGATAAGGGTGCCATCTTTCAAACCGAGCTTCACGTCCTCTTGTTTCACTTGAGGCAGCTCAGCTCTGAGCACGTACCCTCGGGCATCTTCGCTGACGCCCCCCAGAGGAACCCAATGCGCCGCTCGCGCGTTTTCCTCAGACCGCTGGCGGCGGGAGCGGCTAAAAAGGCTTCGCAGGGTGTGCTGTGAGTCTTCGAGTTCGTTTAATTGATTCCAACGTAACCGATTCCAGTTTGTCAACGCATTCATCATCTCATTTCAATTCTTTTCGTTCACGGCCTGGGGTTCCGTTGCTGCGCCCCGCTAAGCGGCATCCATGGTCACCTGATATCCAAGCACCCCAAGTTCAAAAGCCTCCGTGACGCCCCCGCCGACGGACTCGGACAGTTCCTCAGGGCCCATCACGCCCACGCGCCATTCCCAGTGAAGCTCGCCCTGGATTCGGTATGCTGTTTCCCATGGCCAAACCTATCTTACCGCTTCCGATCGGCCTTCGGCAGGAACTCAACTTTGCACCCTTTCATGACAGCAGCCCAATACTTTGTGAGTATCTGAGCGATAGCTAAAAGCTATGGGTCGAGGAAAGCTTCGTTGAGCGATAACAGAGATAAAATCCCAGAGCTCGTCGCGGTGAGTGAACCTGCCCGGCGCAGCTCGAGCGTTCAAAAACCTTCCCATTTTCGAGGAGCCGATTAGCATCCAGCTATGCCGTCATTCGATATCGTCAGCCAGGTCAACTCGATGGAAATCGAGAACGCAGTGAACATTGCGAAGAAAGAACTCGCTAACCGCTTCGATTTCAAAGGGACCAAAGCGGAAATCGTCCTCGAAAAGAACGAGATCAAGCTCTCCGCCGAGAACCCATTCAAGCTGAAAGCGCTGACGGAGATTGTCATCGGCAAGATCGCCAAACGCAATATCAGCCTCAAGAGCGTCGAACAGTGCGAACCGGAGGTGTCGCCGCTGGGGCACGCGCGGCAGTTGATCAAAATCAAACAGGGCCTTGCGACCGATGTTGCCAAGCAGGTCACCGGCTTTATCCGCGACGCAAAATTCAAAGTAACCACGCAAATTCAGGACCAACAGGTCCGCGTGACCGGCAAGAGCCGGGACGACCTGCAGGCAGTGATCGCGTCCGTGCGGGCAAAGGACTTTCCGGTGGCGCTTCAGTTCGCCAACTTCCGCGATTAGGCTATTCCCTGAGCCAAATACATGAGCGACCCCAAGCGTATTCCCACTGACGGCGGACAGAGTTTTGGCCACAACCCATTTGCTGCGTTGTCCAGCGAAGGGCTCCCGCCCGGCACTGAGAGTTCGCCGACGGATTCCGGGCAGCGGACGGAAACCAAACCGGCACGGGAAAATCGTGGCCGGGTTGACATCCTGCGGCAGAAGGCAGGACGCGGCGGCAAGACGGTGACCGTCGTGAAGGGGTTTATCGGCATCGGTCTGCCGGAAAAGGAGCAATTGGCCAAGGCGATGCAGAAGGCCTGCGGCACGGGTGGGACGGTGAAGAACGGCCAGATCGAGCTCCAGGGCGACAAACGCGCCGATGCCGCTCGCATCCTCAGCGAAGCGGGCTTCCGGCCCGTATTCGCCGGGGGATAACCACGAATTCCGCGCATGAATGTTACCGGCCCGGCTCTATTGACCGCCAACGACCTCGCCCTGGCCTATGGCCATCAACGTTTGCTCGAAGCCGTTACGCTGTCGGTCGGCCCGGGAGAGAAGGTCGGGCTGCTGGGCCGCAACGGCTGCGGCAAGACCAGCCTGTTACGCATTTTGGCCGGCCATCAAAGCTCGGATGCCGGCGACGTGGCGCGGCGCCGCGGATTGCGCATCGGTTATTTGCCGCAAGAATTTGAACTGGATGGCAAGCTCAGCGTGCGACAAAACATTGAGGCAGGCGCGGCCGACCTGATGGAATGGTTGCGCCGCTATGAATCCGGACAGGGCACCGACGCCGAGCTGGCGGCTTTGCTGAACCAGATCGACAGCGCGGACGGCTGGAAGCTGCAGGCCCGCATCAATGCGACCGCCTCCGCACTGGCCGCGCCGTCGTTGGATACCCTCGTCGGTCCGCTCTCCGGCGGCGAAAAGCGCCGCGTGGCCCTCTGCCGCGCTTTGGCCGCCCAGCCGGCTCTGCTGCTGCTGGACGAGCCCACCAATCACCTGGACGCCGAATCCATTCTGTGGCTGGAGGATTTTCTGCGCGAGTTTCCAGGGGCCGTCATCTTTGTCACGCACGACCGCTATTTCCTCGATGTCATCGCGACGCGCATCATTGAGCTGGCCGATGGCCGGTGCTTTTCGCATCCGGGGAATTACACCGCCTACCTGGAATCCAAAGCCGTCCGGCAGCAGATCGCCGAACAGTCAGAGCGGCGGCGCCAGCGGTTTCTGCGCGAGGAACTGGATTGGGTGCGGGCGGGCGTCCGGGCGCAGCGCTCCAAACCGCGGCATCGCCTCGAATCCTTTTACCAGGTCAAGGGCCTCGAGGCGCCGCCCGAGGAGCGCGAAATGGACCTGCTCATTCCACCGCCACCAAGCCTGGGGAACCACGCCATACAATTGGGCCACGCGGGGGCCAAGGTCGGAGAAGGCGACCGCCAACGCTGGCTGTTTCGCGGGCTGACGCTCTCACTCAAACCCGCGCAATGCACGGGCATCGTGGGCCGCAACGGCGTCGGAAAGACCACGCTCCTGCGCATTTGCCTCGGCGAACGCCTACCGGACGAAGGCACGGTCAAAATCGGAAAGCGGGTGCTCTTCAATTACATTGACCAGGCACGGATGCAGCTCACCGGCTCCGGCACGGTGCTCGAGGAAATTTCGGACGGGAGCGAAACCGTCCTGTTCGGCGAGCAACGGTTGAGCGCGCGCTCTTACCTGCGCCGGTTCCTGTTTGCGGATGAGCGCGTGAACGAGCCGGTCGCCCGGCTCTCCGGCGGCGAACGCGCCCGGCTGATGCTCGCCAAAGTGCTCCGACGCGGCGGCAACGTCCTGGTCCTGGATGAACCCACCAACGATTTGGACTTGCCCAGCCTGCGCATGTTGGAAGAAGCGTTGGCGGACTTCGACGGTACCGTGCTGGTCGTCAGTCATGATCGCTATTTCCTCGACCGAATCTGCGACCAGGTCATTGCTTTCGAGGACAGCGGCCTGTTCGTCCAACCGGGCAACTATTCGTATTACCTCGAGAAGAAGAAACAGCGGGACGCGCTCAACCAGGCGGCCTGGGCCAGCGTTGCCAAAACCCCGGCCCGAAAACGGGAAACCGCCAGCGCGCCTAAAGCGGTCCGCCCAAAAAAATTAACCTTCAAAGAACAGCGCGAACTGGAAGGCATGGAAAACGCCATTCTGGCCGCGGAAACCTGCGTCCAGGAACTGGAGACTACCTTGAACGATCCTGAGTTCCACTCCACCCGCTCCCGGGACGCACACGGCCTGCTCGCGAACTTGGAAACGGCCAAGGCCGAAGTCGCGCGCCTATATGACCGCTGGCAGGAATTGGCCGCGCGATAAACTGACCCCGAAATGCCGCTGGACCTGGTCTTGCGCACCGCGGGCGGATTAGTGCTCGGGGCCACCCAGATCGCTCGCGCGGTGAGTAAGCACAAAGCCAAGGTCACTGTGTTTGTTCCCCACTACGCCATGTCGGGGGGGGACTTTGATCGCGCTGGCGGCGGATGAAATCGTCATGTGCGAGCACGCTGGACGAGCGCAGCACGGAGGAGAGGGAGGGGACTGGATGAGAGGTTGAGCGGTGGCAGCTCAGCGGGGATGCGCGGCGATGGTTTTGACAATCTGGATGTATTCCTGCAAGGCACGTGAATCGTTATCCCGGTTCCAGGCGATACAATAATCGCTCCTGACCGGCGGGGCCAGGGGCCGGAAGGTCACTCCGGGGTGGGGCAGTTTTTTGATGTGCTCGCGTGCCAGGGTGACGCCCAGGCCTTCGGCGACAAAGTTCATCAGGGCGGGTTCGAGCTCGGCGTCCTGAAGGACGCGCGGTGTAAAGCCCGCCTGCCGGCACGTCGCGTTGAGCCAGTCGCGAAACCCCGGATGTGTCTTGTCGGACATACCGACAAAAAACAGCGTTTCCAGGTCCCTGAGATTCACATGGCGCTTGCCCGCCAGCCGATGTTTTGTCGGCAGGACGACGACCGTTCGGTGCCGGGCAATTTTTTCCCATCGCAAGCCGCCGGCGGTTGCCGGAGGAGGAAGCCCCACAAAGCCAAGATCGATTTTCCGCGCATCCAGGGCACGAAACTGCTCAGCCGGAGTCATGTCGAAGAGGTTCAATGCGATGTGCGGAAAGGTCTGGCGGAAAACTGCGAGCGTTTCGGGGAGCAACTCAAAGTCAAAATTAGACAAATAGGCGATGTTCAAGTGGCCGGTTTCGCCCCGGCTGAGACGCTGCACCGCCAGGATGCTCTCCGTCGCCAGCGCCAAAATCCGCCGGGCATCAACCAGAAAGGAACGGCCTTCCTCGGTCAAGGCCACCTGGCTCTTGGAACGATTCAGCAGCCGCACACCGATCTCCTCCTCCAGATTATGGATTTGGCGCGTCAGCGAGGGTTGGGCAAGATGAAGTTTCGCAGCGGCTTTGGTGAAGTTCAACTCTTCTGCCACCGCCACGAAATAACGCAGGTGACGCAGTTCCATAATGTGAGGGGCAGTCTAGCAGGTTGAATGGTGTTAGCAACCGGCCAATAGCCGCTGGAAAACCCGCAAGCAGACCCAACCCGTGCAAACAGAAGAAAAGGCCGCTTTTTGACCTGTTCCGTTACCTCCGGTTGAAACCCTGGCTGTTCAAACCCGGCCCATAGTCTAAAGGTATCGCCAGGGCACTTTCTAAGTATTGGCGCGGGCGAATCGCTGGGTCCACGCTCTTGGCGGAATGAAACCATACAGTCGGAAGGCTTCGGTGCTTTGGCAGGGAACTCGTCAACGTGGCAAAGGTGCCATCAACACTCCCAGCGCGGCCCTGAGGATGGCCCCGTACGGCTTCGGCAACGGCCTTAGGCACCGGGGCACCAATCCGCCTGAACTGATCGCGGCCGCTCACGCCGGCAGTTTTGCCATGACGCTCGCCAATGAACTGGATGTCGCAGGCTATCGCCCGCGTCAGATCGACACCACCGCAACCGTCACGATGGAGAACGTCGCTGCCATTTGGACGATGACTCAGATCCATCTGGATGTGATTGCGACGGTGCCAAAGGTGGCGCAGTGCGACTTTGTGGATGCGGCGCTGCGAGCAAAGGCAAATTGTCCAATCTCGCGCTCGTTGAACGCCAATATCTCGATGCGCGCCGAACTGAGTTCCCCGGAGCCCGCCGCACGCCTTAAACCCCGCCAGCACTCGGGCACAAACGGAACCGGCACCGTGCGGAAGGGCAGAGCGAGGCGTGATGGCGCCGGAGATTAAGCGCAGTTCGCGCGGGGAAGATCGTTGCCTCTACCTAGAATTTAAAAAAACATGAACGCACTACTCGTCAAAAAGGCCCTGGAAAAGATCCTCAACCCCAACATCCTTGTCAATATGGTCTCGCGGCGCGTCCGCCAGTTAACTTCTGGCAGCGGACGTGTGAGCCGGCCGCTTATCGCCGAGGTCGGCAATCTTGGCGCCGCGGATATCGCGTTGCTTGAAATCATCGAGGACAAAATGGGCTTCGAGATTCCTGAATTCATCGCGCTCACTCGTCCGACTGGAAAGAACCGCAAGCGTCCTCAGCACTGGGCAAAAAATTAGCCGCTCGAAATGAACGCATCTGGCGCGATTGATCCTGTCTGCCGCCCGAATGTCATCAATGGACGGTCCATTGCCCGCATTTATCGCGTGCTCCCGGCTGGAAATGATGGTAAGGTGTGAGCACGAACACTCCATTCAATGCGGGAAACGGCGGCCGCGGTACGGCGGGGCCGCGTGGTCGGAAACGCTCGACAGGCGGAAGGCCCGGGCATAAAGCCAAGGGCGGACGGCAACGAAGAACTGAACCCTTGCTGGAGCAGCCGATCGCGGAGTCGCTCGGCACCGTGCCGTGCAAGATCTGCGGCCACCCGGTCGACCCGAAACGCATGCACCCTCACATGGTGCGGTTTCATGGCGCGGCGCTCCGGTCCAAAGGTGCCTGGGCGGAACAACCCGATTCCTAGAGGCGACCCGAGCGTAACGCGGCTTCGAGCTGGCGAAGGTCCGCAGGCAACTCGGCGGTCCAGCTCATGCGCGTGCCTCGCTGGTCCGGGTGCTCGAGACTAAGAACCTCGGCGTGCAGAGCCTGCCGCGGCAAGGCAATGCGCCCGGTCACCGGGTCCGCGCCTCGAAGTCCCGGGTTGTAAGTGCGGTCGCCCACCAGGGGCATTCCGGCGTTGGCAGCCTGAACGCGGATTTGGTGTTTCCGCCCGGTCTCCAGGCGCAGCCGCAACTTGGTGACGAAGCGTTGCCCGCCGGCGAGGGGGTACTCAGCGATGACTTCGAAATGCGTAATGGCCTCGCGGGCCTCGGACTCGGCTGCATTGGCTTGCGGTTTGGGAACGATATGCTGCCGCAGTTCGTCGCGGCTTAATTGCAGCCATTGACGCCAGGCTCCTTGGGGCGCGCTCGGCCGGCCTTCCACAAAAGCGACGTATTCCCGTTTCATGGTGTGCGCTTTGAGTTGCTCGATGAGGTTCCTCCGCGCCTCAGGGTTTGTCGCTATGCAAAAGACGCCGCTGGTGTATTGGTCGAGCCGGTGGACCGGCAAAGGTTGCAGCCGACGATAGGCGGGTGGCAGTGACTTTCCCGCGACGCCCCGGCGCTGGGCTCTAAGTTTGCCCGCCAGGAAATCTGCGAGGACGCTCAGCGCGGACAGGTCGCAGCCCGGCGCCGGTACCGAGATCAGGCCGGGCCCTTTGTTCACGATGGCGAAGGCGGAATCCAGATAAAGCAACGAAACGCGCGGGTGGATTTGCCACCCGGAACCGCAGTCAAGGGTCGTAGCGAGCCGAGGGCGGAGCTCGAGCCTGTCGCCGGGGTCGGCGATGGTTTCGTGTGGCCTGCGAATGAGCACGCCGTTCACGCTTACGCGGCCCGCCAAGATCCATTGCTTGGCACGGTTCCGCGGCGTGTCGGGATGCTTCCGCAGCAACCAATCCAACAGCGGGCCGGCGTTATTTTCACTCACGGGAGCGCAAGGTGGCATGGCCCCGGAAAACAGGCGAGCAAGAACCTTCTACGCCAGCCACGGATCTGGGCTTGGTCCAAGCGCAAAGGCCATTCAGCCGAAGCACTTGGCTGTAAGCTCCTCCACCTGCTTCTCCAGCTCGCGCATGCGATGGAGCAGTTCCGGCAACTGTTGCAGAGCGATCATCTGGCGCTTGGCCTGCCGGTCCGGAGCGGCTGGAATTCCCAGCACGCGTCCCCCGTCGGCCACATCGCGCATCACGCCTGATTTCGCGCCGACGATGACCTGGTCGCCCAGCTTCAAATGGTCCGCAATGCCGGATTGCGACGCCACGACGACGTAATCGCCCAAGCGGGTGCTGCCGGCAAAGCCAACCTGCCCCATGATGAGGCAGTGCCGGCCAATAACTACGTTGTGGGCGATATGGACCAGGTTGTCGATTTTTGTACCCTCACCAATCACGGTAGAACCGAGCGTCCCGCGGTCGATGGCCGTATTTGCGCCGATCTCGACGTCATCATGGATAATCACATTCCCGAGCTGAAGCACTTTCCGGTGCCGGCCCTCATCCAGTACGTAACCGAAACCGTCCGCTCCAATGACCGTGCCGGCGTGGATCGTGACGCGGTGGCCGAGCTGCGTCTGCCGATACAACACTACATTCGGGAACAGGCATACGTCGTCGCCAAGCTGGCAGTCTGCCCGCAGGTCGTTGCCACCCATCAGCACAGAACGCGCGCCGAGACGCACCCGCGCGCCTAGAACGCAGTTCGGCCCAACGTGCGCTGTCGGCTCAATTCGCGCCGAATCAGCAATGACCGCGCTGGGATGGATGCCGCGCGGGTGTTCCTCCGGCGGGAAAAAGACAGGCAACACCCTGGCCAGCGCCACCCGGGCGTTCGCGACCCGAATGAGCACTTTGGTGGACGACTCAAAGGCCCCGGCCACAAGAATCGCGGCGGCCTGGCTTTGGTCCGCGGCGGCGAAGTATGCGGCATTCTCGGCAAAGGTCAGCTCGCCTGCCCTCGCATGGTCGGCCGCCGCCAAGCCGATGAGCTGGACCGAGCCGTCGCCGATAACTTGTCCCTGCAGTTTTTCGGCAATCTGAGTAGCCGTGAAGGTCATAAAATAATGGGTATGTTTGCCTGGCCGAGGCAGACCCCATCGCCATACTTTGTCCCCAACGGGCCGCAGGCACTGGTTAGCAGGACTCTCTTTTGCATACACGACGAGGCTTCACGATTTTCCGAGATATTTCGACGGATTTCGTATTCGGTCAAGCCGTTCCGCTTCCAGCACATCCAGCGCGAACTGCCGCCGCCTTTGCCTGAGCGAAGCGGCGACAGCGCGCGGCAGCAGCCACGCCTGTCTCAAAACGCCAACCGTCGCTAGCCAAATGAGCCTTATCAGACGCATATAATTGCTTTTAGAGGTCCGCTACAGAAGTTCTCCACCGTGCCCGCCGCTCAAACCGGATCCCGAGGCGGAAATGCGCCTTCGCATCAACTCTGGCGACCAGGTTCCCACGAGTTCTGTTCTTGCTTCGGTTCCTCAAATCGGCCCCTGCCCTGCAATCGCAAAAACCGTGCCGGAGCCGCCCGAGCGCCCCGTCCTTCAAGAGCTTGTCCATGCGTAAGCGACCTCACTCGCGGTCTCCCGTTGCTTCGCGCCCGGATCTGGCCCCCTGCCTTGCGCGGTCAGATTCGTCCCCCTGGTCGCGCCGCTGTTTCTCCACACCTAAACCGTGCGGTTTCAGATGAATGCTGGCCAATACTTTGTTGGTATTCAGGCAATAGCTTAAATCTATGGGTGGCAAAATGCGTTCGCCGCGGCGGTGGTGGGCCCGGCTCAAATCAGCCAGTCAAGACCCATGCGCCACCCGCTCCTGTCCTCGCCCAAAACCAGCTCATAGCTTTGAGGTATTGCGAACGCATCTTAAAAGTATTGGCGCCGGGCTGCCTGCGAGAGGATTCTGAGACTGGAATGCGTAAACAACAGCTCGATAAGAACCGAAAGTAAAATCCTATGCGACGTCCGAAGGGAATCAAAACCAGGAAATCAGTGGCGAAACGGTTCAAACTGACCGCGCACGGGAAAGTGCTGTTTCGCGGGGCCGGCCGGCGCCATCTGCTGCAAGGCAAAAGCCCCAAACGCCGCCGGTCTTTGCGCAAGGCGTCACTACTCGGGCCCACCGACGTTTACCGGATCATGCAGAACCTGCCGTTCAGCCATTAAACCGCTTGTGTGCCATCATCGAACCACTCCCCGAATGGAATACCGGCAAGAAGAGAACCAACGGATCGAGGACTCGGCAACGCTGGCCCAGACGTTCCGGAGCTTGACGGCATTGACGGTGGACCTCGCCTACTTCAGTCGGGGGAGCTTCACCAGAGACAGCGAAATTAAATACACCGTCAACCTCGCCAACGCAAAATCCCGGTTCCGCTTTAGCTGCCCGAATGACCAGTGCGTCGGTGGGGATTTTGATCTAAGCGCGGAACTCGCCAGCGCCGTCGCCGCGCGCCAGGCCACTTTCACCGGCGAAGTGCTCTGCCAGGGGTGGCACAGCCAGACCGCCATCGGCCAGGAGCACTGTCACCGAATTCTGCGCTATAAACTAAGCGCCGAGTATGCACCGGACAACCCGCCCACCGAACAACACATGGACAAAAGAACGGGTTTTGGCCCACCTTAATGGAGTTCACTCGGCATGAGAACCGGAAAAGAGATCATTCTGGCTACCAAACCGTACGCGGTCGATTCCTCGGCGAGGAGTTGGGCGTACCTTCTTTCCACCGGAACGCTCCTCGCCGGCGCCCTGGCGGGGACGCTCTGGAACTTCCACCTGGCCGGCAGAATTGTGTGCAGTTTACTCGCCGGGCTGCTTTACCTGCGGTGCTTCGTGATTTATCACGACCAGCAACATGAGGCGATCCTCCCGCATTCCAGGCTGGCTGAGGTGTTGATGAGGCTCTTTGGCCTCTTGATCCTAAGCCCCAGCAGCGTTTGGCGGAGCTCCCACAACCATCATCACAATCACAACTCCAAGCTCCGCGGTTCTCATATTGGCTCGTACCCCATCATGACCAAGGAGCAGTACTTGAAAGCTTCGAAACCCGAACGCTTCAAATATCTGTTTATGCGTCATCCTTTGACCATTCTCTTCGGGTATATTTTCGTGTTTCAATACGGCATGTGTCTCTACCCCTCGGTCACCAAACTGAAGGAGCACTATGACGGCTTGGTGGCTTTCGTCGGGCACCTCCTGCTCGCGGCGGGGGTTACCTGGTTCTTTGGCTGGCCCGCTCTGGTGTTGACCGTGATCGTCCCCCACTTTGTCGCCAGCGCCATCGGCAGTTACCTGTTTTACGCCCAACACAACTTCCCGGCTGTGTCATTCAGCGACAAGGCTGGTTGGTCTTACGACAGGGCGGCATTGGAATCTTCCAGTTTTATGAAAACCGGGCCCATTCTGGCCTGGTTCACAGCGAACATCGGCTATCACCACGTTCACCACCTGAACTCCCGCATCCCCTTCTATCGCTTGCCGGAGGTCATCGCCGCCATTCCCGAGTTGCAAACGCCCCGGACCACCTCGCTGCGTCCCCTGGAGATCATCCGCTGCCTGCGCTTGAAGGTTTGGGACGTCGAAGCTCAACGTATGGTGAGCCTCGGGGAACCTAAGCGGCATTCTCTTTCATTTCGAGAAAGCCCTGGAGATGCCGGACCCGCGTAGGGTGCCGCAGCTTCCGCAGCGCCTTGGCCTCGATCTGCCGAATCCGCTCGCGTGTCACCTGGTAGAGGTTGCCAATCTCCTCCAGCGTGTGCCCGAAACCATCCACCAGGCCAAACCGCATTTCGAGAATCTTCCGCTCCCGCTCGTTGAGCAGCGCCAGAACGTCGTCGAGTTTCTCCTTGAGCATGCTGTGGCTCGTCGCCTCGGAAGGATTCTCGGCGCTCTTGTCTTCGACAAAGTCGCCCACTCTCACGTCGCCATCGTCCCCCACCGGGGCATCCAGCGAGACCGGTTGGCGCGCCATTTGTAACAGTGCGCTGACCCGTTCGACCGACAGGCGCATTTCATCGGCGAGGTCTTCGGCCGTAGGCTCGCGGCCGAGTTCCTGGCTGAGCTGCTTTTGTGCCCGCCAAAGCTTCGTCATGATTTCGACCATGTGCACCGGAATGCGAATGGTGCGGGCCTGGTCGGCAATCGACCGCGTCAACGCCTGGCGAATCCACCACACCGCGTAGGTCGAAAACTTATACCCTCGCCGATACTCGAATTTCTCGACCCCCTTGAGCAGTCCGATATTGCCCTCCTGAATCAGATCGAGAAAGGATTGGCCCCGGTTGACATATTTTTTGGCGATGGCGACAACCAGGCGCAAGTTGGCTTCGGCCATGTGCGTCTTCGCCACGAGGGCGTGCCCGGCAGCGCGCTGCAACTGGCCGAAGGTTTCAAAAAACTCCCGTCGCGGACGGCGGACGAGTTGTTCGAGGGCGGTCAGCTTCTTTCGCTCCTCCTTGAGGGCCTCTTGCTGGTGGCGGGAGCGCGGTGCCGCTTCGAGTTCCTGGATGCGCTGTAAGCCGGCTTGGAATTGCCCATGGACGTTGCTGGCCACGTCGATCATGTCCTCGATCACCTTTGCCTTGAAAAAGAATTTCGGATAAAAGGTCTGGAGCTTCCTTTCGATTTTCTGCAGTTTGGCAAAGAGCTTGTCACGGCGGCCACCGGCTCCGGCTTTCTCCCACTCGAAGTACTGCGCATCGACCTGCGCGTCCAACGTCTCAATCTTTTTCACCAGCCCTCGAAGGTCCTTAAGGTGCGCCTCACGGGTCACCACTTTTTTGTCCACCACGATCCGGTCAAAACGTTCCTTCGGGGGCTCAGCGAGAAGCTTTTCGGCAATCGCTCGGTGTTCCTTGGCGGCGAAGCCCAGGCCATAAACCAGCCGCTTCATTTCGAGTTCTGCCTCCTCGATCCGCTGGAACACCTCCACCTCCTGCTCGCGCGTGAGCAACGGCACCTTACCCATCTGGTTCAGGTAGATGCGAACCGGATCGTCAAGCGCGTCAAATGAGCGCTCTTCCTCGACCTCCGGCTCCTCGGGTTTGGCCTTTTCCACCTCGGCGTGGCGCGCAATCTCGATGCCAAGGTCATGCAGCCTCGAGTAGAGCACGTCCAGATCATCCGGTGATACGCCCTCCGGCAAAACGTCATTGATATCGTCGTAGGTCAGATGACCCTGCTCGCGGGCCAGGTGCATCAAAGTCTTGATCGTATCGGCCAGTCCCGCCGCCTGGGCCGGCGCGCCGTTCCCGGGACCATGGCCATTGCCGGCTTTCGTGGCCTTGCCTGCAGCCGCGGAACCGGGCTCAACTATGCTGCTGTCGTCTTTCCTCAGCTCGGACTGGTTTGTCTTGGCGCCAAAGAGAAAAGGGCGGCGCGACCGGCAGACTCTTCCGGGTGCTCGGGGTGCTCTCGCCCCAGCGTGATTATTTGCTTTGTGATTCAATTTGGTTTCTGGGGCCGGCATCGCCGTTGAACGGACCGGGCTCGCGCTCGCAACCCTTATCATAACATGCGGTGGTCAGGCCGCGAGTAATTTAACGGTCTGACCACCACTTATTATCCCACCGGATGTGCAGAAAAAAAGGCGTGGAACCTTCGCCCCACGCCTCGGGTAAAAAGCGTTCGCTTAATACCGCTGGCTGAATTCTCGCCGCTCGCCGTTACGCTGCCCGCCGGCGCCGCGATCTTCCCTCGGCCGGGCTACGTTGACGGTGAGGTTGCGGCCATCCACCAACGTCCCGTTCAAAGCGTCAATCGCCTTCTGGGCCTCTTCAGGCGTTCCCATCGTGACGAATCCGAACCCGCGGGGCTTGCCGGTCGTGCGGTCCATCATCAGGTTGGCCTCCGTCACCGTACCATGCGCCGCGAAGGCATCCTGCAGGTCGTTTTCGGTCGTGTTGAAGGAAAGGTTTCCTACGTATAATTTTGTGTTCATATGATGTTTCTATGTCCTTAGTCTTACCCTGTTATCTCCAAACCGTTCCCGAACTTCGGGTTTCAAATCATCACTGAACAACGTTCACCTGAGGATTTACCATGTGCTGGAAGCGACAAGCTATCTATCAGACGCCCCCAAGATGCACCCTCCCCGCCGAATAGCAAGTTATATTCCATGAAGGTGTGCAAGAGGGCGCACAGCGAATCTCTTCCGCTGCCTCCCCTTGCCGCATGAAGGCGGCGTCCCGGCCGGTTTCGGAACGCCGCCTTCATGCGGCAAAGAGCAATTTCGTCCTCCGCCCTTTCGACAAAATCGCAAGCCCTTTCAGGCTGCCTGCTCTGCGGCCAGGAGCCTCGGACGCGACCGGCTCTCATTTGGCAGCCCTGAAATGCTGGCGTCAAGAGTAGTGTGTAAAAGCTGGGAGCGGGTGACGGGACCAATGTTTGTTCATGCGATCAAAGACGCTGTAGAGGATACGTTCACAACTGCTGCGGGTGGTAAAGGCGCACATGGTGCGGATACGCCGGCGCA
>DATMRF010000015.1:0-47763 GCA_035566435.1 Candidatus Acidiferrum sp. | reverse complement strand
AAATGCCGCCAGGGCAAGCGGCGTGAGCGGCGGACAACAGCCGATGGACACCAGGCCGGCCGGGCAAGCGTCGCCAGTTTTGCTCTCCTGTCGCTTCAGACTCCGTCCGCTAAGTCGTCGCAAGCGAGCGCAAAACTGCCGACCCTTGCCTCGGCAGGTGGCCGTGCGCCAGCACCCTGACTCGCCGGCTTTTCACTTCGCTCCACTCCGCTCCGTTGCGGTCGGCACCGTGGCCTCGCGCTCCCCCACCGCGGCGGCACTACCCCAAAGCGCGGGCCACGATGCCTCCCTCACACTCCGCTGAGTTACACTTCGAGAAAACCGGCGAGACAGGCAAGGTGCCAGTCCGGAAGGACCCACGGCCACCGCATCACCGGGTTTCGCTCCGGCGACAGCTCAAGGCTCGTTCCTCGCACTTCGCTGGCCTCCGCTGCGGCCCGGTCATGCGGTGGCCCCCGAAATCGGTCTCACCTCTGGCCGGGAGCGCTGGGCGCCTGGGGCGCTCCGCACTCCCGGCCAGAAGTGAGAACAGTGGCCAACCCACGATGCGCGCCAGCCTGCGAGTCTTTCACCACCGCCCTGGCGGGCTCTCCGCTCCGCTTCGTGGTGAAAACTCGCAGCCTGGCGCTTGGGAAAAATCAGTCTGGCCTCTGGTCCGGCTCCACTCCGCGCTGGCGCGCTCCGTGTCGCCGGCCCAGAAGCCAGAACAACGCGACCCAGCACGACCGCGCGCGCACAAACTCGACCCGCTCCGTTCGTGGCTGTCATGAAGGATGCTTCCGGCTCCAGCCACAAGAGCTGTTATATCTCAATTCCGCAAAGACCGCGCCGGCACCCGCTTCGCAGGACCCCCGGCGCTGGCGGAATCGAATATAACAGCGTCTTGTGGCCCTGAGCCTGTCGCGCCTGTCACGGGGCGTGCTTCCCCCAACCTCGCGCCCGTTGGGGGCCGCTGCGCTATGCACGCCCCGCGCCAGGCGCTCCCGCATCCTTCACGCCAGCCCCTCACTCCGCTGGGCCAGGGACAAAGTCAGGCGCGCGCGGAAAGGTAGGGCGCTTTCTCCGAAAGCGCCGCCGCCCACCCCGGTGCTCGACCCCCTTCCATCCCCAAGGGGCTCTGCGCCCTCACACACACGGTTTTCGCTTCCAACGTTCACGGCCTGCGCTTATTTTGAACCCATGGCAACCCACGGCCACTTATGAAATACCTGCCCTTGGTGGCCGCCATCCTCCTGCTCTGCGGTTTCGCCTTTATCCAAGCTTGTAAGTCAACTCTCAAAGACGTCATGCGCCAAGAGTGCCAATACGCCCTGCGCAACAGCATCGGCATACGGTGCCGTGAATACGCTGCGGAGCACAACGGACACTTTCCAAACACATGGGCCGATCTCGGTCCGCTTGAAAAGGGCTCCACCTGGGACAGGGTGTTCCGCTGCCCTGGAGCTGACCACGCCCCAGGAGCATGGGACAAGCTCGACCTTTGGTCCGACTACCACCTTCTGCCCGGGCGCTCAACGAACGACCCTCCCACCACCGTGCTCGTGATCGAACCCCTCGCCAACCACTCATCCAAAGGCGCCAACGTGTTGTTCGTGGATGGCAGCACCGCCTGGTGGCCGGCGTCTCAAGTGCTGACGAACCACAACAACTGAAGAGCGGGCCCGCCCGACCACATCACAACCCCCTCAGCTTCCTCTGCGTCACCGCTCGCCCCTTCGTCGCCACCAGATACCTGAAGCAGTCCGCCGCATCGTCCCCCCCAACCCCATCCTCATCGGCGTCCACCTTCAGCACGTCCTCAGGCCGATTCGGATCATGTTGCAGCGTGGGCAAACACTCGACCAGCCGCGCACACCGCTCGTGAATAAACAACCGAGGCGGCACCCCGTTCGCCGGATCACCGAGCCGATGCAACACCTCAGCCCACCCGCTTACACGTTCCGTGTTCGCGCACCGCAAAGAAATCCCCAGCTTCCCATACTGCGACGCCACAGTTGAGCCATCACTCTGCCTGCTGAACACGTCCGCGCCGGCCACGAACCTTTTCAAATCTGAAATTTCCAATTTGCGATTTCCCATCGCGTGCCTTCCTAGCATCGCTACGATCGCCGGCGCATGCCTCTGCGGCAACCACAGCCGCTCCGCATGTTCATCCACAATGAACAGGTTCCCGTCGCCGTCCCGACACCCAAGCAACACCACGGTGTAGTGCGTGAACCCATAGTCCATCGCCGCGAACCACTCCACCGCCCGCGAATCATCGAAGGATGAGATCACATGCACCTCACGCCGCAGCGTCGTGAAAAACTGCCCCGCCGCAATATCCCAGTCCCCATCAAACCACGCGCGCTTCTGCCACCCCGTCAGCGCCTGCAGAACCTTCGTGTACTCCGGATTGTTGAACCGGTTGTCACTCACTCGCGCCGAGATGAACCGCGTTTCCGTTTCCTTTCCTTGCAGGAAAGGAACAATGAACTTCGCCCGGTACCAAGCATGACCAATCCCTCCGGGATTGGTTGTCGAGTAAATCCGGGGCCGCCAGTTCCCTTTCGACGTGCGGCAGCAAGTCGAAATGTCCTGATGCTTCCGGCTCGACAGCGTCGTCGCCTCCTCGATTCCGATCACGTCGTATTCCAGCCCGAGGTAAGCATCAATGTCCTTCTCAGCCTGGAAATGACCCGCGATGATGCGCGACCCATTCGCGAAAGCCAGCACGCCACGGTAAGCGGAAAACTCATGCTTGAGTTTAGAAAAAAGCCGCTGCCTCAGGTCCTCGAAGTTTTCCATGTTGGCTTTGCCCACTTTCCGCAGCAGCAGGCACTTCAGCCCCGGCACACGCTGGCAGTCATCTGCTCCCATCTGCGCCAGGAGCCAATGGCTTTTGCCGCCGCCCCGGGCCCCGCCGTAGCCGACTGCCGTCGGCCCGTCGGCCCGGTCGCACAGCCGCGCCGCCGCTGACGCGGCGAGCTGCCGCGGCTGGAGCGTGATGCCCGCCCGGCCAAAGTTCAGCACTTGCTCAGACGGACACCCCGCCTCCCGGGCCTCCGCGGCATACTCCTCATAGCCCGTCATGGCTTTGGGCCTCCCGGTCCGCTCGCCGCCTCTCCCTGCGGGAGAGCCGGCGCCAGCGGCACCGCCTCAACATCGACCACGGTGGCCGGTGGCGCCGCCACGCCGTAGATTTTTCGAACCGCCGCTTCAAACTCGACCATGATCGGCCCGCCGTTCTCACCCGCGATTTCCGTCTTATCCGTCGGCATCCCCGACGCCAACCGCCCCAGCCTGCTCGCCAGGTCTAGCAGCCGGGCAATTCCCTCCAGCGACCCGCACCGCTTTTCATTGGCTTTCCATCGCGCAATGGCCGCCCGGGCGAGTTCGATGAGCTCGCACCGCACCTTCCATTCCTCGGCACGGTGTTCCTCCTGCCGCTGCACCCAGTCCACGCCCTTTGCCCGCGTCAACGCCTCAGTCGCCTCACGCTCCACAACAGCGAAATACGCCGCATGTGCTTTCACCCGAGCCGGCCAGTCGAACTTCGCGGACCACCTTTCGATAACCGTCCCGCTTTTGCCGAGCTTCTTCCCCACAGCCGCCAATGACCTCTCCGGGCCAATGCTCAGATACAAGCTGAAGGCAGCAAACGCTTTAGCCGACTCATTCGGTTGCTGTTCAAAAGGTAGCGCCATTTTCAACCTCCTCTGCTCGCGCTCGCAGCTCCGCGGCGGTCTGGCTCACACTCTGCCCGCCTTTCCACCAGTGATAACGCTCGGGCGAGCTAAACGGGATGCTCAACGTACCGTCAGGCGTGGAGAAAGGCATCCTCACCCTGCTTTCGGCGGCTGTCGGCGGCTCCAAACCGCTTCCTCCCTGCCGGACGCTACGGACGCCTGTGCAAAACTCCTTTAGCGTGGCGCATGTACTATTCTCCTTCCCGACTTCTGAACCTTGTTGAGCTACACATAAAGATAATTGGGGCGTCCGTAACGTCCGGCTGTCAGCAAACAGTTCGCCGTTGGATTCCGTTTGACCCGTCCGGCGCGTCCGTAGCTGTTCAGCCCCTTTTTCACAGCTGCCGCTCGACTTGCTTTCCCCCGTCCGGGCCGTCCGCCGACTTTCTGACAGTGGCTCAACTTCGCTCACCCCGTCCGGGCCGTCCGGCCATCCAAACTGCTGTCCGACTTCATCTGCCCCGTCCGGGGCGTCCGGGCCACCTATACTACTATAGGCGGCAGCCGGACCCCCAAATACCTGCCCGACCCGGCTGAGGATGCAAGGCCGGACCGCCCCGCCACCTTTCGCCGCCACCACCCTCACCTTGATGGCCTGCCGGCCCCGCTCGCCAGCCAGGGCGAAGATCAGCTTGCGGTGCTCCCGGTCCTGAGGAAAGACACAGCAGCCGAACTTCCCATCCGGGTAAATTCTCAGATGCTCTCCCCGGCGGTCACTACCACCCTCCGCGCAGGCCGGGCACCGCGCCCGCATCACGCCGTCAGCAAGCTCGACAACCCTCTCCAGTTTGTCCAGGTCCAGGCTCATGTCTCGCTAAACTCCTGTTGGCCGGTTGGAGTATCGGCATCCGCCAAAGGCCGCAGCTTGACTCGGCTAAAGCCGCGCTGGTTTTTCTCATTTCGCTTGATGTCATGACTCTTGGTCACGCCGAACATTTCCAGCATCAGCGCCTCGAGCTTGTTATGGACCTCAGTAACCGCCATCGGCTGCCACCGCCGCTCCGGGCAATAAGCCGCGTAAGCCTCGACCAGCTCAGTTACCGTCACATCCCCGTAAGTGTCCAAACTGACGCGGTCCTGCAGGAAGTGCCTCAAGCTGTCGCTCTCGGCCAGGAGGGAATCCACGACCTCACGCTGCCGTAGCGTCATCTTGAAATCGCCGCCCTCGTCCGGAATCTCGCTGAGCACCTTCTGTGCGCCCAGAAGCGCCCAGTTCAAAATCCCACTGCCCTCTGTCCGCACCAGGAAACTGCCGAAATCGCTAATCTTCTTTGCCGGCGGTGGCGCTTCGTACCGCACGATATTCAGCCGCCGGCGCCAGGCGCCCACGTCGCCCTGGAGGCGCACATGCAGCCGCGCGTTGGAAGTGATCAGCACGTTGAACGTGCCTTGAAGCTGGAAACTGCCCGTGCCCCCCTTCTGTTCGGCGTCGAACCAATCCCCGCCGACAATTCCTTTCAGGACCGCCGCGCCTTTTGTGCTGAGGAAATCCGCCTCCACATCCACGCCGACCAGCAACGTCCGCTTTAGATACCGGAACATCTCGAACCGCTCCGCCAAATGCTTTGTGCGGAGCTGCGTCACGTTTGCCATCCCGACCAGGCCCTGCATGGCATTGGCAAACTGCGTTTTCCCCCGGCCCGCCTCACCATCCAAAATCAGCAGCCGCTGTGCGCGGTTGTCCCCGAGCAAGTACATGCCGGCAAACCTCTGCAACAACTCGACATCCTCTGGATGCACCGCCGGCAACACCAACTCATTCAGGAACCGCTCGCACTTGGCGTTCTCGTCGAAAACAATCGGCGAGCGATTCCGCGACCTGAACTCCGGCGAAAATGGACGCAACTCCGCTTCCGTTCCGTTGAACACCACGACCCCGTTAGCCAGGTGAATCACCCGTTTCTTTTCCGCAAACGTACCCTGCCGTTCGACAATACCGCGCAAGTGCGACACCACGCTGCTAAGCGTCTTTGCCGTCCGCTTCTTTTGAAGGTCAAATACATTGGCCTGCCGTGATGCTTCCAGCATCCGGCTGGAAATCTTTGCACGGATCGAGTCCTCAGACTCGACCTCGTAAACTCCAATTTCCGCTCGATACTCGTAAAAGGCCCGTTCGTCTTTCTCAAAGAGAATCTCAGTTTCTGCTGCGTGCAGCCCCGCCCAGTACGCCTCATTGACACCTGTCAGCGCTCCTTTGTCGTTTGTGTAGAACGGCTCGCCATAAAGCCGCTTGAGCTTGCCGTCGCTGGCACTTTCCCAGGGCAACTCCCATCCTTCCGGCCACACAATTTCAGAGAAGCGAATCCCCACTGGCGCGGCATCGACAACCAGGGCGTAATCCATCCCCTTAGGATGGCGTCCGTAAATCGTCGAAAGCCGCTTGTCCGCCCGCCACTCAAAACGCTTGTGCTTCGGGTTGCAACTTTCCGGGTAGTCGCCCTGGACCCTCACCCAAACCATCCCCCCGCGGCTCCCGCGCGAGCGCAGCGTTCCGGCCAACCGCGGATTGACAGCCAGGAATGCCGCCAGGTCCTCATCCAGATCAAAATCAATCGCGCACAACCCGCCCGATGCTTTGCCCAGGTAAACCGCGATATTCGTGGGCTCGACGGCAAACAACGCCCGGTATGCCTCGGTTTTCGTCCCCTCGAATGGCCGCTCAACATAAGTGACGAGCGGCTTCTTCGTGCCCCACTCGCACGGCACGAAGAAAACTTCATCGCCAAGGAGGGCCGTTAGCCGCTCAAGCGGCCCAAACTTGGCCTTTTCTCCCTCCCGGATCATGTCAGAATCCCAGCATGCGGACCGATTTCCACAGGAAACCACGACTCTCGCTCCTCGCCGTCTTGGCAGGCGTCGCCGCGCACCTGGTGGGGTGTGAGGGTGAACCCAGGCACCAGGGAAAGACACTCAGTGACTGGCTCACAGTTTACCAAAGCGCCCAAGAGGGTAGCTCCAAGGAATTGGGAGCTGGAGCCGCGGTGAGAGCTATAGGGACCAACGCGCTCTCTTACCTTACCAAGTGGGTCATTTCCAATGACCCAATCCGCGCGGCCCAAGCAAGACAAGGATTCATAATTCTCGGGCCCGCCGCTGCACCGGCCGTACCTGTGCTCGCACCGATGCTTGCCAGCACAAACGACCTCGTCGCACTCTCCGCCAGTCTCGCCCTCGGTACCATAGGCGCTCCTGCGGCCCCTGCGCTCATGGACGCCCTCACTAACAAGGACTATCGAATCTCCCTTAACGCGTTTCTCGCGTTGCCCGAACTCGGAACAAACGCGCGGCTCGCCATCCCATTTCTCCTCGAAGAATTGAAGCACCCCGACCACCGCCACCGAGAACGTGCCGCTGCCGCGCTGGGAGGCTTGCGCATCGAACCGGAGATAGTAGTCCCAGCACTGATCCAATCGCTCCACGATTCCTCGCCAGCGGTTCGCTTCCACGCAATCACCGGCCTTGGCGACTTTGGACCGAGCGCTCGGTCTGCAGCGCTTCCGATTATGCAAACGATGGAACATGACGAAAGCCTGCGGCGGCTCGCTAAGACGTCTCTGCTCCAGATCGCCCCAGACCTGCTGACCAACGCACCCGCTCGGTGATCCTTTGCGACCTCTGCGCTTTTTCGCGGCAAATCTCATCCGTGTTCATCCGTGTCATCCGTGGTTAATTCACAAACCCCGCCGCTCGCACGCAGCACAGACAGACCTCGCTGCCCGGCTCCCGGCGCTCCTCTTCAGGTCGGATCTTTTCGCAGCAAACACACTTGAACACGTGCGCATACACGCTGTCGTACTCCAGCGGCCATTTCAGAATGCGCCGCGCCTCGCGCTCGCGCGCAAATGCGAGCGCAATTGGATCGCGCAACGGGTCACCTGCTCCAGGCCACCGCGCGCACGCCCGCCGCTTTGGTCCCTTTCGTCGTTTGCGTCCTTTGTGCTCCTTTGTGGCCCAAAATCCGTTTCCATCCGTGTTCATCCCTGGTTACTCCTTCCGATAAAACTCAATCGCCTCCGGCGAAACATGCACGCCTTTGAACCATTCCTTGAAGTGCAGTCCTGCCAGCGTCCGCACCCGTGAAACCGCCACATACGCCTGCCCTGGCTCCCGCGCCGCTCGGATGTCCAGGTAAGCCGAATCCAGTGTCAGCCCTTGCGATTTGTGGATCGTCATCGCCCACGCCAGCCGCAGCGGAAATTGCGAAAAGCTTGCCGTGTCCTCGTCTTGCGAATCGAAACGCCACGTGAACCGCTCGACGCGGATTTCTTCCCCGCCCTTGCTCCGCACAACAACCGTCCCAGGCTCGACGTTTTCCACAATCCCAATCTGGCCGTTGACATACAACGGTTCGCGCCGGCCCGGTTCACTCTTGTTCACGGTGAACATCACCATGGCGCCGGTCTTCAGCCTCAGCGTCGCAGGCGTCAGAAGGTTCTTGGTCAGGAATTCCCGTTGACGTTCCGGACCGCTCTGCTCCGCCTCCAAAACGCTTTCCTCGCCAGGCAGCTCGGAAAGCTGGAAAGCATTCCACTTGTCCACCTGGACGTTGTGCGTGAACAGGCGCGGCATCGTTGCCGGAGGATTGCTCCTGACCCGCGATTGTAGCACCCGTGCGCAGTCGCCCCAGACTCGCCCGACTCGGAAGCCGCTCAGCGCCTCGACAAAGGACCGCTCATCCTGTCGCCTCACGGTTTCCAGCACGACGGTCTTGAACTCCGCCGCCGCCCAGGCCGGCGACACAAACGCCCAATCGTAGGTAGGGACGCGTTCCACCGCGTCCCCATTCTTCCTTTCCACCCTCACCGGCGGCAGTTGCAGAAAGTCCCCGGTGGTGATGACCTGGCACCCGCCGAACGGTTCATCCCGCCCGCGCAAGCGCCGGAAAAGAAATTCAATGAACTCCAACTGACGCCCCGGCAGCATGGACACTTCGTCGATCACCAAAACCTCACAACGCCGCACCCGGTTGAAACCTGCCAGTACTGACCGGCGCCGGTCTCGCTCCAACAGCGCGAAGTAATCCTCGTTCGATTGCCCCAGCTGCGGCCCCAGCAGCATCCCGCAAAACCGATGCACCGTCATGCCGCCCACGTTCAAAGCCGCAACACCAGTCGGCGCAGTGACATCCACCCGCTTCAGCGCTTCTCTAATGAACTGCCTGAGCGTCGTTGACTTCCCGGTTCCGGCCATGCCCGTCAGGAAGCAATTTCGCCCGGCGCGCGCGGCGGCCAGAAAACGGTTCTCAGGGCATGGCGCTTCGCCCGCCATCACTTCACAGTTGTCCCAAAGCGTCCTCATTGGCTCACTGGTTACTGGTCACTGATTACTGATTACTTCGGTTGCGGCTCCGCTGCGCTGTGCTCCCTTGCGGCAATCCCCAGCCCACCACCCCGAGCGCTTCGGCCACCTTGGCCGTCAGATCCAGGTCGTTTCGCAGATACGCAACCGCCTGAGCGCGGTCGGTTCGCCACAACTCTGCGAACGCTCCGCCATCACCGTTCTTCGCGCCGATGCCCAGATGTTTGGCGATGCTGTCCAGCGACCCACGCGCCTGGCGGTCCCCGAGTTGCCAGACTTCCCGCAGGTCAACCATTTCGTCCCCCCAATACCGTCCCCGCCGAATCCCAAACGGCACCGCCACGCGGTACTTGAAGGAGCGCCGGATCAGAAACGGCAGGTCAAACGACCAGGTGTTGAAACCCACCATCTGGTTGATGCGGCCCATCTCTCCCTGACAGGCCCTCCAGAACTCGCGCAACGTGCTCGCCTCATCATCGTGCCCGATGACAACGAACTCCCCGCTGTCCTCATACAGGAGACCAACCGCGATCACTCGACCCGTTAACGGGTCGAGCGCGCCCCGCTCGACGAACTCGCGGCGATGGCTCGCTTCCGCCTCAGCAATTTTGGCGGCGATTTTCTCGGGGTCCTTCAAATTGCCCGTTTTGACTTCTGCCGCGTCAAACGTCGGCATCAGCGCCGCGAGCTCCGGCTCGGGCAATGGCCCCGTCTCGATATCGAAAACAATAGTCTGCATGGTTCTGTTCGTTGGAGTTGGCGAGGTGGGGGGCTTTCACGCATCGCGCATCACGCTGCCACCCCCCATCACTCCGCTCCTCTTAATAGGGAACGTCGTCGTGTTCCTTTTCCTGCTTGGCAGCCCACCACTCCAGAGCCGCGATCAGCCGCTTGTCATCCGCCAGCGGTTTGGGATTGGCTTTTGCTTTCGGCAGCCAGTTTTCGATCAGCGCCTGGACCTGCTCTGGCGACAGGTCCCGCACTTCCAGCCCCTTGCATCGCCCGACGTGGATTTTTGTGCCGCCGAGGTCTTCGCCGCCCGGCTCAACCTGCTGCGCCCGCCGATAGCCGCCACCGCCGGAACCACCCGACGCGGCACCGCCATTGGCCGGCCCGCCAGGGGTGGCCGTCTGCAAAGACCGGTCCTTCACCCGGATGTATTTGCCGCAGGCTTTCAGCGGCTCCCCATTCTTGTCCGGCAGACAGGCCATGATGTTGGCGTACGTCTCGCTGTCCTTGTGCTCCTGGACCACGACCAACTGCGCCGGCCTGCCCACCAGCGTTTCAGTGTCGAAATCCTCGAGCTCCTGCTTGCTCAGGTCTCGACTAAGCCACCCGCGCAGGAATTTGCGGAAGTTCGCCTTCTCATTTAGAGAAGGCGTGAAGTTGCGCGACCACACGCAGAACCGCGACCCGTCCTCCCGGTCGATGTCCACCTCGAAAACGACCTTGAATACGTCACGGTCGCCGAATTGGCTCGGCTGCCTGCGCAGCGGAGTCACGTCCACGCACACAGCCTTGCCCGTGAACTCGGGGCAAGGCTCGAAGTTGCCGTTGTTTGCTTTGATCTTCATCTCTTTATTTCCTCGTTGTTGTTGTTCTCTGTCGGCAGGGACGCAGTCCTCTGCGTCCCCAAATTCTGTCCCCTTTCCTCCTCTCCGGTACCTCCGTCCCCTCCTGTAAAGTCCCTTCGGGTCATTCCGCACTCCTCACTCCGCACTCCCCACTGGAAATGGTCCCCTCTTATCAGCCTGAAAAACGTCTCCGCATCCATCGTCACCAACCAGGCCCGGAACCTCCGGCGATGCGCCACCACCGGCACCTTCTCCACTGATGACTGATTACTGATTACTACCCCCCTGCAGTCCCTTCTGGCCTGCTCCATCGCATCCTCGATATTCAACCGCTCGACTGCCTTCACCTCGAAATGAATCCACGGCAGCGCCTCGCACACTACGTCCGGCGAATCAGGCGACCCGCTGAACTGCTGCCCGCGCCGTGCGTCATACCCATTCGCGCGCAACTCATCGCGCCACTGCCGCTCGCCTCTTTTGCCTTTCTCTCTGGAGTTCATTTCTCAGCTCTGGACGCTTTTACGCTCTCCACGCTCTTCACGCTCCAACGCTCTCACGCTTCACCGCTCCACGAACCCCACTCCGAACTTCCGCTCCAGCTGCGCGACCACTCTTGACCACCGGAACAGCACCGACTGCTGCACCTTCACGAACGGGATGTAACCACGCCGCTGCCAGTGCTCGATGGTTCGCGTCGTTTTCTTTAGCCGTCGCGCCACCTCCTCCTTCGTGATGAATTCTTCCTGGACGCCAGCATCGGTACCCGACCGCAAGGTGTTGCCGCCGGCAATCGTGGCCGACCGCAAGGTCTGGCCGCCCGCTAGGATATTTGTTCCCATAATAGTTGTTTCGTGCTTTTGCGCGGCTCAGCGCATTCAGTGCTGCCTTCTGTGCCCGCGCGTCGTTTATAGCCCTTCTCCTTCAGAAAACTTGTCGAACCCCTCGACCCTTTCGCCCGCTTTCGCTTGCTTTCGTCCCGAGCGCCCTCGTTGTCGGAAATAAAAACCAAAGAAAAATGTTGACGACGTTTAACGTCGTCCGTTCTGCCTCTGGGGAAGAAAAAACAGGGGACGTATCCGGGCCCGTGGCCGCCTGCTTCGGTCTGCTCAACTCTCAAATCGCCCATCAGAGGTCCGGAAAGTTGCGGAATGAGCACAAAAAAAGAGGGAGCAGCATCACGCTGCTCCCTTACCCGCAGGGCTTTGCAACGATTTCAGCCAGTTGCGGAAATTATTGCGGAACCTCCCTCTTAATCATCCCGACCCACTCACGTCCCTTAGGCTCGCTTCACGGCGAACGGATCAAGTAAAAGCGTTGCGGCGTGATGCTGATGCCCGGATCATTGAACTGGAACCGCCCCGAGCCCGCCGGCGTTTCGGTGGCAAAGCCGATCCTGGGCCAGAGACTCACTGGCACATTCGCATTCGTGGTCGCAAACACGGGGAAATTGGCATCGGGCAAATTAGTGAAACTCAGCTGGAATCCGCCTTTAGCTGGTTGATACGCGGCGGTCAACTGGCCCGGGCCGGAAGCACTGTACACTCCCTCCACCGCGCCGATGTCCACATGCAAGCCAGCCAGGCGGGGATAACCACGCTGGTCCGTGGTGAAACTGTTCGTTAGGAAATCGTCACCAGCGTCAATGGCCGGACTGCCAGGCAGCAGCGGCATGGTTAGCGTAGGCCCCCCATAATTGCCAGGTGGTGCGAGGTCGGGATCGGCATTGATCGGCGTTGTGCCGCTGATGGTCCCGCTGGCATTGGTCACTGATTCAGCGATATTCGCTCCTCCGTAGCTTAGGGTAGAGGAGTTGTTAATATCGGCACCTGAAACACCTGGTGGAACAGAGTTGTTCGCAACAATGCAGTTGGTTAATTCGGTTGTCCCGTAGGTAGTATAGATGCCGCCGCCATTGCTGGCTGAATTAGAGGACAGCGTGCAGCTCGTCAAAGCCATGGCGCTTTGATTGTAAATGCCGCCGCCAACATCTTGCCCGGTGGTGCCGTCCACACCGGAAAGAACGGTCCAACCATCAGGGGGAGGGTAACTAAAGCCCAAAGCAGAACCACCCGTTCCACCGTGCGAACCTTGATTGTTGAATAAGGTGCAGTTGATTAAATTCAACCCGCCGCTGTTATAAATCGCGCCGCCCATGCTCGCTCCGCCGTTGCCACCATTCCCCATTTTATAAAAACCAACGCCACCGCCTCCACCATCGCCACCAGTCACTTGATTTCCGTACAAGGTGCAGTTGACTAGAGTTACCCCATTATCATTGTAGATTGCTCCGCCGCCACCCAAGCCGCCGGGACCGCCGACCCCGCCAGTGCCTTGGGATCTCCCGCCGCTGCCGCCACTCCCACCCGTGGCTTGATTTCCAGACAGGGTGCAGTTGGTTAAGTTCAACCAACCAATATTATAAATCGCTCCGCCGCCACCCAACCCGCCGGAACCCCCGTTCCCACCAATGGGATATACGGTGTTCGTGCCGCCCTGGCCATTGCCACCAGTCACTTGATTTCCGGACAAGGTGCAGTTGATTAAAGTCAGCGTGCCGTAAGTGTTATTGTAAATGGCTCCGCCAACCATCGGGGCGCCGACCTGGATAGCGCCGGAGCCAATTGCCACTCCGTTGCTGAGCCTAAGCGAATTCAAGACCACCTCTCCGCTATCCACCCAAAAAATCCGGGTGCTGGAATTGCCGTTGATTTGAATGCCAGCGGGCAAAGCGGAAGCGTCAACGGTCAGACTACCATAAAAGGCAATCTGACCATTGGTCAGCAGGATGGTGGAACCCGACAGGTTTGCCGAAAAATTGATGGTGTCGCCCGGAGCAGAAGTCGAGACCATTTGACGCAAGGTGCCGGAACTGCCGTCGTCGAGATTGCTCGTGACAGTGTTGGTCGCGGCGCCAGCGCTTGGCGCCAGCCAGGCAATGTAAAGAGCGGTCAGGATTGGCAGCCCTCCTTTCAACGTCCGTACGGCTTCCAACATAATTCACCTTGTCGCGACTACTGCGTACAAGCGCCAACAAGGCCCACAGCTTACACCCAATGAACCGGCCGGGTCAATCAAAGGTTCCGCAGTTCCGCGAATTATTGCGCAACCTCCTCCCTAATCATCCCCACCAACTCATCACGCACAGCCGGCCAGTTCTTCACATTCTGCGCCTTCAACGCCTCCATGACCTGCGCCAGCACCGCCGGGTAATCCCGATTGTCCCCTGCGCTGATCGCCTCCAGCACCTCACCGACCGTCTCTGGGTTCTCCGGCCCATCGTTAGGTTCCCCCGACTGCACGGAATCCTCCAGACGCAACTTGATCCTCCGACTACTTTTCTTACGCCAATCGATGAACCGGGCCATTCGCTGGTAATCCCTGCCACGCCCCGACCACTTTTCCACCCGGTCATAAAAACTCCGATGCGGCACCTCCAGAAAATCAGCCGCCGCCTTCCGGTTCCCCAGCGCCATGATGACCGCGAACGCCCGGAAGTCCTCACCATCGACCCGCAACGCAAACTTTAAAAAACCCTGCCTCTGTAACGTCCTCAACTCCTCATTCTCTCGACGCAATTCACAATTCCCCCTGGCCACCGCCTCAAGCTTCCCCTCGAACCGCGCCATCGCCGCCTCCACAGCCTTCACCACCGCCATCCGCTCCGAGCCCTTTTCCGCGTTTTCAGCGTCCTCCGCGGTTCCAACGTCCACGTCCACCACTTCCTCATTCCGCACGCCGCGTGGTGGCCGCCCGCTAGGGACACCCCGCAGTTCCAAAAGCCGGCACTGCCCGTCCGGAACTCGGTGCTCGCACATCATCGCCCTCACCTCGCACTCTGGCCGGCCCCCGGGCCCGCCATCCCCAGAACCCCCACCGGCCCCGCCACCAGAGCCGGGCAACTTGCCGTCACCGCGCTCCCGAACCTGGGTCGAACGTCCCCTTTGAGGACTTTTGCCAGGCTGGTGCGCAACACAACTACCCCCGCTGTCCAACTCGTCTCCATCCCCTAGACCAACCCCGACACCAGCCGCCACTAACACCACGCCGGCGAGCTTCAATCCAGCCCATGCCAGCGCCGCGGCGCGGCCAACCCCCGCGCTGGCGGGTGCAAACTCCGCCCGTTTTCTCAAGAATCGAGTAATCGCCGTGACCTCCTCCTCCGTCGCTTGGACATACCCCAGGCCATCCCCTCCGTCACCCGTGGTCTCCCCCGCTTCCTCGGCCGTCTCGGAATGAGTGTTCAGCGCCGGACATTCCTGCCCGGCGCTTCGCCGCGCCCCGATATCACTACTCTCCATCGAAACGATCTACTCCAACACCGCCAACTTAATTTCCTGCTTGGCAGTTCCTCATGAAGCGACTGCCCCAACGCCCGCACATAACCTTACGCTGCGGCCCGTCTTCTTGCCTCCGCAATCAATTTTTCAAGCTTAACCCCAAGTGCTAAAGAGATCCGCAGCAACGTGTCCAGGCTCGGACTCTGCATCTCCTTCTCGATATAGCTCACCGTTTGCCGCGCCAGGCCCGCTCGCTGCGCCAGCACATTGAGGGAAAGCCCACGCTTCTTGCGCTCTTCCTTCAGAAGACGCGCAAACTCCGAACTGATCGCCGCGTGCGTTTGACCACTCGACACACGGCATGAATACAGGAATTACAATTGACGCACGCATGCCAGAATACTTACAGAGGGAGACCCGTTTAGGCCTGCACGCCCCAGGCTCTCTGGTCCCTTGAGCCCCCTCAGTCCCTCGCGCCCACACCGCTGAACGAAGACCTTTCATTTTCCCCCTTCAACTCGGATTTTCACAAACATCCGATTGCCCGCCCGCTTCTGCCTTGGATTCCGCGTCGCCGTCGAGATTCCAATACCTCAGCATGGCCGGGTCCGGCGCCCATTTCGCGGCCACCTCTGGCGGCAGCAACGGACCGTCCGATATCACTTTAGTCCAGCCCTCAAAGACATTCCCCCAGTCCCGCTCATCCGCGGCCATGCTCATCGCCGTCTTCCGGTAGCGCTTTCCTCGAAACTCGAAAGCCGCCCCAACCGCCAACTGATAGAATTGAACATTCATACACGCAGAACCTACCAGACCAGGCGTGCCATCCATTGACACCCCTCCAAAAAACTCATTCACAATTTCCATCCACTGCGCTGCCAGAACACAGAGGCATTGACGCCTCGCTGCCGGCGGCGCGGTGTGCTGCCGGATGGAAGGGCCAATCAAGATGAGGCCACCCCGATTGAGGCGGGAAAGAACGCAACTACGGGCGGACACTGATGCACACCGATGCGCCCAAGCTCCGGTGAAGCCTCAGAGCGGAACTTTCAGGAGCCGAGTTTGTTTAGGTCAATGTTGTATCCCGCCGCCTTGAGTTCTCTTCCGAGTTCATAGCGCCATGCCCCGGCGTCATCAAACTCCTGATAAACGCCACCCGCAAAATCGGATAGCATTTCGAAGTCAGGCACCCTCCTGTGCAGGACAAAGACATTTTCCCTTCCGAGCTTACCAACGAATAAACCAAACTCGAATACGACATTCTGCCGCGGGCGTGGTCGGGCCTTGTCCGGGGTATCTTTCGGATAGCCCACATCGTCGGGAGACAGGAGAATGACCGCAAAGCTTGCGTCCGAGTTCTGGAGCAACTTTTCCATGAGGGTTGGGGCTCCCTTGTTCACTTGCTCATGCAGAATTACGGCCTCAAAGCCGAGTTTTTCAACGGTCCGGGCAACTGCTTGTTTCATCTCGTTGTCATGCCCGTGAACAACGAAAATTCGGTTGGATTTTGTTTGGGATTTTGTCATGGCAGGGGTGCTCGGTAGTGCAAGGTCTTCGAGCATCGTGTTGCATAAATTCTTGAATTTTTCCGTTCCGCGTTGCCAAGACTTTTCGCCAAGCCCCGGCTTCACAGCTTGTTGGTACGTGGCAGCGTGGAACTTAATGGACTCCAGGTCCTCTGTGTAGTGTGACCTGTCGTCAAAAACCTTCGTGATAATTAGTTTTGCTCTTTTTCGGAGTGCATCCAATTTGATGTTGTCCCCAGTGGGAAGTTTCGAGACGTCTTCCAGAAGCGAGTGAATTAATGCTGCCCGAGCGCTGGCCGTGGTCGCCTCGTTTTGCGGTGTTTGCGGCAATTCCCCGGGGTTTGATTCTCCCTGCTCCCTGGTTTTCCAGCGCCGATTTTCCTCCTCCCACTCTCTCAGTTTTTCAACGCCCGAAGGTGTCACTCGTATTTCGGAGCCATCCGGCGAATGCTCCACCCAGCCAGATGTCTGCCATTCCGTCAGTATCTCAACCGGGCTGAGCACTCTGCCGGGTTCCTTCACGGCCATGAGTTTGATGCTGTTTACAAAATCCCATTGCGCTGCCTGCCCTCCCTTCCGGTCTATTATGTGTCTCCACGTGGATACTGCGGCATTGCGGACATCACGTTCACGGTACTGGTCTTTGAGAATGTCCGTTACTTGTGCCAGCAGTTGCGCTTCGGTTTTGGCGCCGGCCGGCGCTTCCGGTTCGTTTTGGGCGGCGCCGCCTTCATCCCAGCGCCCGTCTTCTCCATTCCATTCCTGCAACTGGCTCTCTCCGGCTTTGGTGACGCGGAGTTCGACGCCATTTGGCGAACGAACCACCCACCCTGATTTTATCCATCCGTTGATGATGTCTTGGGCCGACATGGATGCTACCATCCCGTCGTAACCGAGAAGCTGCAGGTCCTGACACAGCCGCAAGTGTTCAGTCCGTCTTCCAATCATCTTTGGCCAGGTGCAAATGGCCGCATGGCGAAGCTGTTCTTTTTCACCCCATGGTTCCTGGATGATGGCCATATATCCAATCAGTAAAGCAAAAGCTGAGAAAAAGGGAAGCCCAAGGCCGAGATGACGATCCAGGCGACAGGCTCGGGCTCAACACCTTAGCGCCTTGCATCGGCAGCAGTGTGGCGCTCCCACCCGCTGGCCTTTACCACAACTACAGGCACTTGCTCAATCCAAGGTAGGACCCGCCGTCCCCACGGCCTTCGGCCGCTACGCCGTAGGCCCGGTCGTGCGCTCAGCCCGCCCCGTCTTTTCCCGTTTGTTCTGTAGCGGCCGGTGGCCGACCGCCAGGTCTTCAGGTCTTTTTTCCGCTTGTGCTCTCTCTGCTGCACGGAGGCTTCAGTCTTTTCGCTCTCACCCGCCCGCTTTTTTCAGCAGGGGGCAAAGAGCGTGGTGCCCTCTGAAGACTACTCCCACGCGCCGCCCTGCTGAGCGGGCTTTTCGGGTGAAGAGCGAAAAGACCGAAGCCGAGCAGCAGAGCACAAAAAAAAGACCATGAAAACCAACAAACAGAACAAACAGGAAAAGAAAAACATTGGGAGCCCGAACATCGGGTCAGAGCTCCAGAGCCGATCCGAGCAGTCGAGCGGAAACAGCAACAGCCAAACGGCAACGGCAAAGGCACCTGTGGTCAGTAGTCCTGTAGTCCGTAGTCCCTCTCCCCGCCCGTACGTGAATTTCGAGGAACGCGAACACAATCGCCATTTACCTGTTGACCGCGTGCTTGCCGTTCTCCGCCGTTGGATGCCCCACCAGTACGAACTTGCCGAAGTAGTTGGCAAATGGATTTGGATCGCATTTCCCGAGCAGCCCGTTGAACGGGTCCGAGCCGACCTTTCACAGCTTGGCTTTCATTGGAACAACACCCGCAAATGCTGGCAGCACCCTTGCGGCGAGACCCTTCCCCGTGGCCAGCAGGAACCCCGCGAGAAATACGCCACCTATTTCCCCGCCGACCAAATCGCCGCCTAACACGGCCGAGGGTAGGGCGGGCTGTCCTCAGCCCGCCGCCCCCATAACTGCCATTTCTCCCGTAATTCCGATGAACACAAATTCAAACTCTCAACCAGTCCTGCCCGGTCTGGACGAGCTTGTTAAGCCGTTCAAATTCAAAGCGCAGCCCTACGAGTACAAGGTTGTCCCGCTCCGCGAATGCCCCACGCCGGAAACCTTGCAGCTTTGCGACACCCCGCAGAAAGCGGCCGATTACTGGCGCTTGCATGTGCCCGCAAATCCCTATTTCAGCCCGGAATGCGAATGCTTTACGGTGTTGCTCCTCAACACCCGCCGCCGGGTCAAAGCCCATCAAATCGTTTCTTTCGGCACGCATGACACGTTGCTCGTTCACCCGCTGACCGTTTTCCGGTTGGCTGTCATCACGTCCGCCGCCGCCCTCGTGCTCATGCACAACCACCCGAGCGGAGAACCCGCCCCGAGTGAAGCCGACATCAAAGTGACCCGCGACTTAATCCGCGCTGGCCAGCTCCTGAAAGTCGAAGTCCTCGATCACGTCATCATCGGCAACCCGAACCACTCAAGCTTGCGCGAGCTTGGTCACTTTTACACCGCCTAAGGAGACCTCATGAACAACGAAAACCAAAACAACGCCGAGCCCTTCGGGCCGGTCATCTACCCCTACACCCGAGCCCAGGCCATCGCCGACGGCTTTCAAATCGAAGTAACCAAGACCGCCGAGGAAGCCGGAATCCGCTTCCCGGTTTTCATCACGCGCGAAGTTTACGAGCAATGCGTTGCCGTCCCGCTTGATGGCCGCGGGCTACCGCTCACCGGCCAGGACGAAGCCGGCCGACTTTGGGATGTCGTTTGGATGCTTCGCTTCGCGATCATCCGCTCGCAGCCCGGCACCAGCCGGCTACCGTTCGCGCTCTACGTCCGCAACTCCGACTCACACCCGGCCCGCCTCACCAAGTTGATTGCCACCGCTGGCGCGGTGGACGTGGACGACCCGGCCCCCGCGATCACCGTGATGCTTCCCGACGAAGATTGATCCCCACCAAGTAGGGCGGGCTGTCCCCAGCCCGCCGCCTCTCTCCACCAATCCATCAATCCATTAATCGATCAATCCGCTTATGCATATTCTCGCCGCCCGTAAATATCCCAACCCTCGCAACGGCTCGCTTTCGCGAGCCGAAGCCGAAACCCGCCGCCTCGCGTACGCGATTAAAGACCCGCGAAGCCCCGCCCGGGACTTTGAGACCGCCGCGTGCGAAATGGCCGCGCTCATCACGGCCCCTTGCTGGCTTGTCCCCATCCCAGACAGTAACGGCTCGACCCGCGCCAATACTATATTGGCGGCGCACATCGCCCGGCACGTAAACGCAAATGCCGCTGGCATCGGGGCGCAAATTGCCAAGGCAATCCGCCGCACTGGGCCAATCGAATCCCAGTGCGCCCGCCACCGCCGCAACTTGCCCTCGACTCCGCCAGACGAGCACCACCTTAAAGCCGCGCTGTGGAACCTCTGCCATCGCCAGATCTATTTCGTGGATAACGTCGCCACTAGTGGCAACACCATGCGCGCGGCTTTCGCGGCGCTCCAACGTGGCGCCGGTCTGGTATTCGCCGACGCCGGCCACAACAGCACCAACCACCACGAACCGACCCTCCTATGACCCTCGCCAAGGGGCAGTCACCCCCCGGAAGCTTTCGGGGTAGCGCGGCACTCTAACCTGCCTGCCGGTGACTGCCCACTTGGCCGCCCCCCGGTGGCCGACCGCCAGGTCCTGGGGACTCGCGCCGTCCCCAGACCCCTGCGCCAAAGGGCAAGCCCTCTGGACTCCCTGTCCGCTTTCAGCGCGAGTCCTCAGGCCGGACGGGCCGCCTTTTCCAGACCTGACACCGGCTCGGTTCTCCTCTGGGTCCATCAACCCTCAACCCTCAACCATCAACCTTCCGCCGGGCTCCGCCCTGGACCCGGCAGGGTTCGCCACCCTGCACTCGCCCCCCTTCGATTAGGTGCATCGTTTTGTTCTTGTCCGCGACGATCAACACTCAACCATCAACTATCAACTTTCTGCCGGGCCCCGCCCCTCGACCACGCCGATAGCCTGGTATGCCAGCGTGTTGTCTCGGGCCAAAAGTTGGAGTCTCGCCCGTCGCGTGGTAGCCAAAAACGCCCTCGGCTCACCCGAATTTCAGAATAAAGCGAGGGTTCGGATGAAAAAAGCTTGCGCCTAATTGGCTCGGAGAGAGTATATCGAAAAAGGCACACACTGGTCGTGGCCAAGAAACCAAATGGGAAATGTCGGGTAAAGCGTTTGTAATCTATGGACGAAGCAACCGATATAATCGCAGCGAAGAAAGCCGTCGTGGGGGCCTGGCTCAGTCGGCCGGGGGTGACGGGGATGGACGTGGGTTTCAAATACGTCGGAGGCAAGAGGACATCTGACGTTGCTATTCGGCTGTTTGTCCGAAAAAAACTGGCGGATGTCGCACCGGACGAACGGTTTCCCAGCTTGATCGGCAAACATAAGACCGATGTCATCGAGTGCGAGTTAAAACCTTGCGGTCCGCCCGACACAGCTTACTACAACCCGATGGTTGGCGGGGTTCAGCTTTACTCGTCGGGATGGGAAGGGACGGCCGGCATGTTCGTTCGTGACAATGCTACTGGCCAGCTAATGATTTTAGGCACCTTTCACGGAGACATAGCACCCAACACCGCAATCTACCAGCCACTTAACACTCCTCAGCCTGATGGAACCTTGGGCCAGATCGGCTATCTCATCCGTGGCGGTCATTACCTGACGCCGCCGGTAGATGCTGATCTCATCTTATTTGGCGCACCTCGGGACACAAATTTCATAATTCAAGACCTTGGCTGCGTTAAGGGGGTAGCAACAGTTGAGGAGCTAATGCTCAGTTCTGGTGTGGTATTGTTCCGTGGCATGCCGGTCACCAAGCGTGGCAAAACAACCCTCGTTACTCATGGTTCGCTGGATGGTGTGAGCTATTCTCAACCATACCCCCCAGATTATAAAGGCAACGTTATCACTTATGATAACATGCTAACTTTCGCCGGCGATCCTACCACCAGTGAACCCTTGGGTAAGTCTGGAGACTCTGGGTCAGTCATTCTAGACAGCAATAATAACGCAGTCGCACTCCTCACATTGGGATCGCCGTACTCTGCCACCGGGCCTTCTAATGCGGGTCCTGCATTTCCGGACATCCTAGCCGCATTGAATGTGACGCCCTGCTTTTGCGGGACGACTCTACCCCGCAAGATCATTCTTACTTCTTCAGAATCACCTGCGCCCCCGCCCATAGACAGGAATGGCCAAATTATCGGAGCTTGGGGTCAATCCGTGACGGGCAAGGAGGCTGTGCCATCTCCCGGTCGTCCACCCATACAGTTAAGATGGACGATAACCAACGTATATCAATCGTTAGAATTTCGTGCCACGGTGGTTGGTTTTGATCAGCCGGTTTTTCGGTGGTCGATCAACGGTCAAACGTTGAATCAATTCAATGCGGATGCATTTACTACTGTATCGGTCAAGGCGGTGGTTAGGACGGATTCACAAATTGCGCAAGGCAATACTTTAACTTTTGAAGGGGTTAATCTCAGTATTGGGGCATTCCATAAAGCCTCTTACGATGTTAAAGGAACATATTCGAGTCTCGTAATCACTCCCACTGCGGTTCAGGGTCACATAATGCTCATGGTGGAAGTTGAAGTGTGCAACTTGAGTTCTGCGTCGTTGAATCCAATGTCGCCCACTCCTACCAGCCCCCAGTCGGCACCCGCGACACTCGACACTCAAGTACTCACGTTTGGGCATTAATAATTCAGCACCTGGAGCCCCACTAATCGCGGTTGCAGTTGAGTACCTCAAGAAGGGCAGCCAACAAGAGCCTCCTAATTTCGCACGCGCAATACCTCCAATCCCCGCCGCTCAATTGTCGCAGCCCACATCGACGTCGAATAGCTGACCGCACCAGTGCCCGGCTTGCTCGCCATCATCCCCGGTCAGGCCGCATTCCCCAGGCCGCCACGTCAGCGCGCGGAAACGTAGCGAAGGCCAGCGTCGTCTAAGCCCCCCGGCGGTCGGACCAGGCGACGCCTTCAAATCAGACCAGCAACATCAGCACTCCCCACCGCGCGGCAGCCCCGCGTCCTGTCCTTGCCGCCGAGTGACCACGCCAGACGCCCCGGCTGGACCTTGCGCGGAGCATAATGGCCCGTGCGGCACGCACCGGTGTTGTTGTCCTTGTCGTGTTTATGGTGGCGCTCCGCTAGGACTGTTTCAGTCATCTTCGCCCTTCGTCCTTCGCGGCTTTCGGCACGGGGGCCGGACGTGGTGCCCTCTGAAGACTACTCCCACTGGCCGCCCGCGCCACGCCGCGCGGAGGTGGCCCTCCGCCAGGAGTGAAAGGGCAAAGAAGCCCGAAACAAAAATAAAAACATGAACACGACAAATACCAACAACAACACCGTAGCTCCCTCCGTCACCATCGCACCCAGCAATCCGGCTCGGGGCGTCCTCAACTTCGTGGTCACCCTGACGACTCATAAGGACGTCCGCTCCTATCCCTGCCGCTCGATGGAGAGTGCAATCAAGCTGGCCGAACGCTTCATCGCCGGCGTCACCAAGCTCGACCGCCCGGCCGCTCCGGAAGCCGACGCCAACCCCCATCGCTACGACGGCCCAGCGCGCACTGCCGAACAAGTGGCGGCCTGATTCATATCCCCGGCCCGTCCGGGGATTCTTTCGCGCTCGCGTGCTTCGCGTTACATGGCCGGGGCATCGCGCCCCAGACCCCGCGCTACGCCTCCCACCTCTACCTCAGTTCACTTGCAAAACCCCTCAACGCGACTACCCTGCCCGCTTATTAGGGCCCAGGACTGAACGTAGTTCTAGTCCAGAATTCAGGAAGCACGACGTGACTTGGCAACATTAAATGGACACCAACGACATTCGAGCAGCCCAGATCGCCCAGCAGCACGAGCACCTGCGTTCAATGATCGGCTCTTACCTGACATGGTACACCTTCTTCTGGACGATAAACGTTGCTGCCCTCGCCTGGATCGTCGCCGCCGAAAAGCGCCCACCGTCACCGCTGATTGGATGTCTGGTCGCTTCCGTGTTCGCATTCATGAATATCCTGGGCTCAATCACCTCCTTCAGCATGATCTCCGCCGTCCTCGACACGTCCAAGTGGATCAACGACGCGACCCAGGCCCTACACAATAGTCTTTCCTCAGCACCCACAGCCAGCAGCCAACCTCCCTCGACGCTCGGCAGCATTCTCCACGTCCTGAGCAGCCTGCTCCCCAAACCTTATCGGCCCGCCAGAACAACCACATCCCCAACTCCACCGGCACCGGTGCAAATCGCGTCTGTTGACCCCTACCCGAAAAACTTCGTCAAATATGCGCTCAGGGCGAACGGGGTCAGCACGTTAGCGCTTGTCCTCATGTGGGGATACCTGGCCTGCTTCAGCCTCCTCCACAACAATGAACCCGCCCCTGCTTTGAAGGTGGAGTTACTAACCAATACACCCGCCAGCACGCAACCCGCTGTTACCATCCGCCCGCCTGTGCGGAGTCCTTGACCTCCCGCGGAGAGCGTCCGCAAGGACCGATTCGCGCCCTTTCCGGTACCCGGAAAGAAATCGGTTTCAAGCCCCTTGCGGTTTCGACTAGGCGCTGCCCGCTGGTTGCGATAAAACTGCAGCATGACCATCTTGCTGCTCCTTGCAGTTTCCTTTGTCGCCTACTCCAACGGCGCAAACGACAACTTCAAAGGCGTGGCCTCTCTCTTTGGCAGCAAGACCACTGGCTATCGCACCGCGATCGGATGGGCCACCGTCACCACTTTCGCTGGTTCGGTAGCCGCGATTTTTCTCGCCCAATCCCTGCTCAAACGGTTTTCAGGGAAAGGCCTGGTGCCGGACGCCCTGGCCGGGTCGCAATACTTTTTGCTGGCGGTGGCCGTCGGGGCCGGCGCGACCGTCATTTTGGCCACGCTGACGGGATTCCCGATTTCTACCACCCACGCGCTCACGGGCGCGATGGTCGGCAGCGGCTGGGTAGCGGTAGGCGCACAGGTCAACCTAAGCGTCCTTGGACGGGCGTTTTTCCTGCCACTATTGCTGAGCCCTTTGCTCGCAGTGGTGCTGGGCGCCGCCCTTTACCTGGCCTTCCGATGGTCCCGTCTGCGGCTGGGGATCACCAAAGAGTGGTGCATCTGTGTGGGCGAGGAACAACGCGTCCTGGCCGTGCCCCAGCCCGCATCGGTCCTCGCCTTGCAGGCCGACGCTCCAGCCGTGGCCGCGTGCGTGGACGAACAGAGCCGGTGCGCCGAGCGATACGCCGGTCGCTTTTGGGGCATCGGCTGCCAACAGGCCATGGACGCGGCGCATTTTCTCAGCGCCGGGGTCGTCAGCTTTGCTCGCGGCCTGAACGACACGCCGAAAATAGCGGCCTTGCTGTTGGTCTTGCCGGCCCTGGGTAGCCGCTGGGCCCTGGTCGCGGTCGCTATTACCATTGCCACGGGCGGCCTCCTGAGCGCGCGACGCGTGGCCGAGACGATGAGCCATAAGATTACAGGCATGAATCACGGGCAGGGCTTTTCCGCCAATCTGGCGACAGGCACCCTGGTGATTGCCGCGAGCCTTTTCGGACTGCCGGTGTCCACCACTCACGTTTCAGTCGGTGCTCTCTTCGGCATTGGATTAACCACCCGTCAGGCCGACTTCGCCGTCATCCGCAATATTTTGCTTTCGTGGTTGGTCACGCTGCCCTGCGCAGCGGCGTTCAGCGCCCTCGTCTATTGGGCGACCAGGCGTTAGACGCCGGCCCCGCTTGTCCCGCCGAAGCCTCCGGCAAAGGCGGAAGCCAATCCCGACTCCCTTTATCGGGACTGAACTCCGTTGCCGGCTTCGTCTCTCTATCAACTTTCAACCATCAACCTTCCGAACAACCATCAACTCTCTGGTCGCACCCGGTAGGCCGGCACCACCTGTTCCCCGCTGCTCACGATGCTCACTGGCAAATCCGCCCCGACCATCGCGCTCAGCCGACTCGACCAGGTGTAGTTGATCTGCGGCCCCAGAAAAACACTGGCCACCGCGAGCACCTCGCAGCAGTTGTGGCGGTGCATCACCCGGATTACCTTCCTTGCGATCTTTGACACTATGAAAATACCTGCATCCACTCCGAAACCGGACACCCCGCCCACATTCACACCCTGTCCTCCGAAGCCTTGGCGAAGGAGGATCATCCCCCCGTCCGCCTTCACCCTCATCGAACTCCTGGTCGTCATCGCGATTATCGCGATTCTGGCCGCCATGCTCCTGCCCGCGCTCTCCCGCGCCAAAGAGAAAGGCCAGCGCGCCGCCTGCTATTCCAACCTCCGCCAGGTCGCCGTCGCCGCCCGGCTCTACATGGACGACTACAACGGGAGCATGTTCCACCATCACGAACAGTGGGTCCTGGACGACGGCACGCTGACCGACACGCTCCCCTCGACCCCGGCTGCCTGCGCCGGCGGCGGCATCGGCAACAGCCAGGCCGAAAAACCCTGGGTCATCTTCTTCTACCCCTACCTCCACAACCGAAACGCCGCGTTCTGCCCCGCCGACCGTACCCCGCGCTCGCGCGTCCTCGCCACCGACCTCCAGGGTTACAATGGCGGCATCGCGAGCACGAGCCAGACCCCGCCGCCGGGCGCTGAACAGGCCATCGCCCAGGCCGAACACCTCACCATTGAAAGCTACGTCCTCGATTCCATCTTCACCCACAAATCCGCCCGGTACGCTGTCGAAGGTGTCCTTTGCGGCTTCGCCACTGATACCCTCGTCGCCAATCTCCCCAACCGAAACATCATCCAGTTTTCCGAGCGCAATTCTGAAGCCCTGAACGCCGCCGACAACTCGGATTACGGCAGCGTCAACCAGGACGACTACGACACCTGGGGCGGCGAGTCTGCGCTCGTGCGATGGGGCAGCGGCGACTACGGCAACCAGGGCTGGATCCGCTACAACCGCCACGGCCTGGGCGCCAACTACACCTATGCCGACGCCCACGTCGAATACCTCCGCTGGCGCAAAGCACGCCTCGATCAATACCCCGACCATGTCGTCCGCTTTCCGCTCGCGAACCCTCCAGAATGACCGCAATGCAAACGCCACACTGGACAGCTCTCGGCCGCTGGCTTGTCTTTATCCTGGCTGCGTCCTCAATCGCCTGCCTGCTTTTCGATTTCTACCACCTCTGCCCGATGCGCCTGTTTACGGCCTTCATCTTCCTGCCCGCAACGGCAGCCCTGCTCGCGTTCGCAGTTCTTGACCGCCGGCGCGGAGACGGCCAACTCTGGTGGGCCGTCACGATCGGCATTGTTGGCGGACTGCTCGCAGCAGTCGCTTACGACGTCTTTCGGCTCCCCTTCGTCTTCGCCAAACAATGGGGCATCGCCTCGATTATCCCGCCCATGAAGCTCTTCCAAGTCTTCCCGCGCTTTGGCGCGATGATCCTTGGGCAACCCATCGAACAAAATTCCTACTCCCTGGCGGCTCAAATCCTTGGATGGCTTTACCATTTCAGCAACGGCGCGACCTTTGGCGTCATGTATGTTGCGATGATTGGCAACCCCGCCCGGCGGCACTGGGCCTGGGCCGTCCTCATGGCGCTCGCCCTTGAACTTGGAATGTTGCTCACTCCCTACCCGCAGGTTTTCGGCATCCCGGTCACCACCCGCTTCGTCATGGTTACGGTCGCCGCCCACGCCATTTTTGGAATCGGTCTTGGCCTGGCAGTCCGCTCCCTCGCGAAACGGTTAACACCGCCAATTTGGCTTCCGTCGGTTGCGCCTATGGCCCCGTGATCACGCGTCCCGTTTCACGCAGCACACCCGCCCTCGCTCACTCGCCATCATCCCCAGCCAGGCCGGACTTCCCAGGCCGCCACTCCACCACGCCGGCTTGTCGCGCCGGAGGCTTGGCGTAGGCGGAAGCCTATCCGCAACCGAACAATCCCGCCCGGCAATTCCGTCACTTCCTGGCTGGAGTGCAACCGCCGGTTCCGCACATCCAACGATAACCCCACATAAGTATGGCCATGCCGGCACGGTTCTCCCAACATAGGGCCAGGTATGGGTTCTAGCGCCGAAATCTTCGCGCTGATTGCTCTCGCCGCCGTCGCGTGGTTAATCACGCGACGCCGCCGAGGCCACGCAAAAGTTATGCCCAGCACGATCCAACCACCTATGCCGACTGCTCGGCCCACCATCCCCGCATACCAGCCAGCGAACGCCGCAACCCCGCCCGGCGCCAGCCCACTCGATACCGAAGCTCCCGCCGCGCTCCCCGATGCCGCGAAAGCCTCACCCGGGAACCGGCACCCGACCTCACCCCGGCTGACCACCGCCGCCCCGCGAGTCACCGCGCCCGAGATGCAGCCACAACAGCACCGCTCGGATTCGCCAGCCTTCATACCGCCAGAGCCCGCGACCGACGAATCCGCCAATGGGCCGGTCAGGCCCGCTCCAGAACAAACGCGAGCGGCCAGCGAGCCATTCGAGAGTGCCGCCACTCCCTTTGCACCAACGCACGCCCAGCCGGTGCATCCCGTCGCCAACCAGGTCGAACCGCCCCTTCACCTCGCGCATGTTCCCCAGAAGAACCTACCTAAGGTCCCGTTGCCGACGGAGAAACCAACCGAGCAGCCCGGTCAGCCCATAGACACCCTGGGAGCAAAGACGCAACCAGGACCCGTCCGTGCAGCGGACTCAGCGGCGGCCCTGGAACCGCCACCCCTGAATGCAGAACCAGCGCCCCTACCTGAGCAACCTGACGCGCAAGAGCCTGCGTCGCCCGCCAGGCAGGAATCAAGCCCACCGCCGCCGGAGCGCAGGACTGAGGCGCCGTCAACCAGCGCCGAGCATCGGATCGAGTCCGCGCAGGACGCACAGGCTCATCAGCTTCTTCACACTACGTCTCCAGGTAAGCAAGAGCGAAAGGCTGAACAAGAATCGCAGGAAGACCAAGAAGCTGTTGACGGCACTCGAACCACCCCCGGAAAGTACCGGCCGCCGAGCATCCCAAAACCCAGTCAACCCCGTAAACAGGAACAGAAAGCCAACAAACCCGCCGAGACGCAGAAAGCCGAGCGCCAGAAGCCTCTCGAAGTGCGCTTACAGGCCCTCTTCGACCAGCACGGGTTCTGCACCTTCCGCCTGCTCGCACCTCGACCCAAGAACTCAAAACCAGAGCAAGCCGTCAACTGCGCTGGAGCGCCAATGGAACTGATCGAGTCCACCGACGAATGGTATGAAATCGCTGAACCACCGCCGCTCGGTCCAGCGCTCGCGGACGGAATCCTTCTGGTCGAGCACGGCCGGGCCGCATCCAAAACGCTATGGGAACTCAAAGGGCGACCCCTCTACATCTTGACGAGCCACCACGGCCTCGCCGGTTTCGTCAACGCCACCAGGTTATGCATCGGCCGAGAGCAAGTTGTACTCTGCAAAGAAGAGATGGCAGAACAAGTTCAGGCAGTGCTCGCCATCTCGGGCTGCAAAATTACTAATCGCCACCGCCAAGACCATGGTGCGCCGGAAGGTTGGGTTTTTTTCAAACCAGCCAAGCCGGTAGAATCTGTTCAACACATTCTTGGGGAAGAAATGCTCAACCTGCTGCGCCCACTCCCAGACATCGAATTAGCTCTTGAGGGCGGGCTCTGGATCGAGAACTCCAGCTGGATGGAAGGCTTCCCCCCGCAAATACTTGTTTCCGGCGAACTCCCTGAGCACGCGGTCGTCCAAATTGACGGGAGACCAGCCGAAAAAAGGCCCGATGGCACATTCTGCACAGCAGCATCCGACGCACCAGGGCCACACTCGGTGTGCTGTGAAGGAAGGACATGCTCGTACACGATAGTCCAACCCTCCACCGGCTGGGATACATGGGAACCTCTTTCATTTGGGTCCGCCACCATCTGCGGCGCCAAGGTATCAGCACCCATCTCCTCAGGCTGCCATTACACCAAAGTGCCCACGGCAAACCCCATCTTGGTTGGAGCGAACCCCGGAGAGATTTTCCAGTGCGAATCCCGTCCCGCAGGCTTCTGGTCCGGTTACGTCCCTTTCAAGGCCGTTTGGGCGCTTCCGGAAAACCCCCTTCGATCCAAACGCGATGCTTCCCGCATTTTGCTCCTCTCAGTGGCGCCACCTTGCACAATTCCTCCTCACAAGCCCGGCCGTAATTTCCAGCAAGACCCGGCCCGGCGATGGTGCCGAGCCATACTCGATTGTCGGCGCAAGAAACTCACGACCGAACCCTCAAACGGAGAAGCACTGCAACTTTGGACCCTTTACACAAGGCACGCTCGAAATCTTGCCAGAAAGCTGAAGCACCATGACACCTAATGAACTTCTATTCTGGCTTTCAGCTCGTCGTTCAGGATCTTGGACTCAGTTCCGCTCCGCAGTCGAGGAAATCCTGCCGGACGCAGCGTCGACAGGCCCACCTCCGACGCTAGCGCAGCGTCTCCGCTTCCATCTTCAGCAACTTGCCCATGTCGAGTTTTATAGCGCATCCTGCGAAGACGGCTGGCGGGTCGCCGCTCCCGCAATGGCTCTCTCAAGCCACCCGGACGGCCAAATCGGCGTCCTGGCCGGCGCGAGACTCCCCGCGCAACTCTCTCAATTCCGGGAAGTGTTCAACGGGTTCAGCGCCGAGCCAGCGCCGGCCCAAGAGCAACCTGACGTATTACGAGCGCGAGCGCCCGAAGCTGGACCGCTTATCGAGCGCGCGGCGCGCATCGGCCTCACCATCCAAGTGGAAGCGCCATTGGCAATTTTATCATCACTGCCAAACGTTTTGCAGCTTCAAAAGTGGCACGCCCGTCCCGGGACTCTGCCCAGAGGCCGCGAGTGGCAGGTAAGCGTCTTCCAGATCGCCAGAAGGCACCACGCTTGGAAGCAGTCTTCCACCGCTGATGCCGCTAGTGCCGCCTCGGGCTTGTTCCGGTTCACTCGGTACCAGCGCGCCTGGCATTATCTCAAACTCAACGGGCAGACGCTCGAAATCGGCAGCCAAGTTGGAAAACTCTTCCTGCTCGCAAGACGCCGCAAACAGGTCATGCATTACAACAGGTCCGATTCGACGTTAACTATCCCAGCTATCTGTCGTCCACCGCTGCCCGTGGACCGCGCGCTAATTCTCTGCTCTGGATCCCTCCCGGCTATGGATCCGGCGAGCGGCGCGCTGGCCTACGCAGGAATCACCGAAGACATCGCAGGCCACGCCGCCGCCATCCTCTCGCAGAACAGCCTATGAATAACCCAATTCGGCTATTCAAATCCCTCAGCGAGACATTCATCAGGTATCTCGATAGTCCATTTGATCTGCGCTATCCCGACCTCGTCACAGAGCGAGATAATATCCTCGATGCCGATGGCTGCTTGCACCGCGAGCCGCTTATTGAGCCAGTCCCGCAGTACGAAGATTGTGGCCAAAGCTTCCCCCAAATGGCGCAGACCCTCCTAGTTGGAAGCTGGTCCCCCCAGGAAATTACGGACCTCTCAGATTTCGTCTCCCTTCAACTCTTCCCAATCAACGGCACGCAGGGAAGGCGCCCATACACACACCAGCGCGATGTCTTCCAGGAAGCCGTCGTAAACGCCCACGACGTTGTCGTCACTACCGGCACAGGCTCCGGAAAGACCGAGTGCTTCCTGCTTCCAATCCTCGCACAACTCCTACGCGAATCGGCAAACCAGCATTGGGGGCCAGGAGTCCTACGGCCCCAGAACTGGGACTGGTGGACCCACGGTTCCCAAAGGGTTCCTCAGCGTGACCACGAAAATCCGGGCGAACGGCCAGCGGCACTGCGCGCCCTGATTTTGTATCCGCTCAACGCTCTCGTTGAAGATCAGCTCGGCCGTCTGCGTTCAGCGCTAGACGGCCCCAGTGCTCGCGCCTGGTTGCAAGTCAATCGGCCCCATCACCGTCTTTACTTCGGCCGATACACGGGCCGCACACCCGTCCCAGGCTTCCGCATACCCGCCAAGATTGCCAAACTACGCCAAGAACTGCTCAGCGCCTCCTCCGAGCAACAGAGAGTAGCCGGTACGCCGGCTGAACGATTCTTCCCAAAGCTTGACGGCGGCGAGATGTGGTCACGATGGGATATGCAGGACAGTCCGCCTGACATCCTCATAACAAACTACTCGATGCTCAACATCATGTTGATGCGCTCCCTGGAGACCAGTATCTTCCGCCAAACCCGCGATTGGCTCCGCGCTGACCGTTCCAGAATCTTTCACCTCGTTGTTGACGAACTTCACACGTATCGTGGCACCTCCGGCACTGAGGTGGCCTACATCATCCGCATCTTGCTCGATCGGCTCCAGCTCCCACCTGATTCTCACCAGCTCCGCATCATCGCCTCCAGTGCGTCGCTCCCAAGTGACACCTCAGGCCTCGACTACCTTGAACAGTTCTTCGGCCGGGATCGGACGAGATTCCGGATTATTTCCGGCAACATCACACCCCCACAACCGGGCGCGGTGACAGCCGTCCAGGCACAAGGTCCCGCCTTCGCCACCCTTGGCCGTGCGTTGCGCACAGTTGCAACGGACTCAGACGCAGGCCCAGCCGCCGCCCCGTTCGCTGAAGCTGTTGGTGCACCGCTGCCTCAGAACCCAACACCGTCGTCAACGCTTAATGCGGCGGTCAATCACGTCCTAGCACCGTCAGCCCTTCAAACCATTTGCACGGATGCTGGATCCGGCCGCATTCGTCCGCGCACTCCTCAGGAAATCGCCTCGGCTCTTTTCCCCGCTTTGAACGCCACTGACGGCGCCGACGCGGTCGAAGGCATTCTCGCCGGCCTCTCAATAGCCCGCACGCCATCGGGGGGAGCCCCGCTGCCGACACGTGCTCACTTGTTCTTTCGCAACCTCCAGGGCCTCTGGGTCTGCCCAGACCCCAACTGCAACGCCATTCCCAACCGCGCCGTTCCATGTCCAGTGGGCAGCATTCACTATGCGCCGACCCCCACGTGCGCTTGTGGCGCGCGCGTGCTAGAGATCCTTTACTGCGAAGCCTGCGGAGAAGTTTTTATCGGCGGCTACCGCCGGCCCGGGCCGAATCCAAACGAATGGTATCTTAGCCCCGACCATCCCGACCTTGAGTCCTCGCCAGACCTTGCTTCCCTCGATCGCGACTACCCACGTTACGCCGTGTTCTGGCCCGCCCCTTCCCCGTTGGTGCCGGGCATCGCAACTTGGACGGAGGGCGGCGTCGGACGGCGCTGGCGACAGGGCCATTGCGTCCCGCGAGAAGGCAAGGTGGCGTTAGGTGGCCGAGCAGGCGCCGTGCGGGGTTACCTCTACTACGTCCGCGACATGCACGACGCAAATGGCCAAATCGGCGACTGGCGCGCTCTCGGGCTGGACGAAAGCGCTAACCTACCACTACCCTCATGCTGTCCTCGCTGCGAGACGAAATGGCGGCACGGGGACGTCGGCGTTATCAGAACTCAACGGACAGGCTTCCAAAAATTGGCCCAAGTACTCTCCGAAGTGCTCATTCGTGAATCTGGCCAAGCAGGACCAGACGCCCGCAAGCTCGTCGTTTTTTCAGACAGTCGGCAAGATGCGGCAAAACTGTCTGCCGGGATGCGATTCGCACACTACCGCGACGCCCTCCGCCAGGCCCTCACGATAGCGCTCACCACCCAAGCCCAAGGCGTAGATGCCTTTTGGCGCCAGGTCTCAGGCGAGCAAATCACGCCTGCAGATCAAACTGCCGCCGGCGCCTTCGCGGCAGACCGCCCCAATGACGCCCTCGCACTCACAATGGCCGCTAATCAAGCCACCGCCAATCTGCCATCCCAGTCTAACGCGCAGATCTCTTGGCTCTCCCTCTCTCAGCAGATCAGAGCCCGCGCTGCCACCGGCCCTTTCCGCATTGTCCCGCTAGCTCTAAGCACGGCTGCGCAGTTGCTCCGTCTCGGAATGAACCCGGGCGGATGGGCCAAGGAAGTATTCTGGACAAATCCTGCGTCCAGTGCTGGCCATTGGCGCGAACTCTACAACTGGCCCTCTGGGGGCCCGCCATCCGAGAAAGCGCCCGGCACGCTCACGCCTGATCAGATGACCCACCTTCGGCTGATCCACCGGCATTCTGAAATCGAGACAATGGCAATCGTGTTCGCCTCAGGGCGTCGAAGCCTCGAGTCACTTCGCCTCGCTTACGTCACGACAGATCGAATCGCACATCCAGCGCCCACCCAGTTAGTCCAGGAAGCAGCAGACGGCGTGATCCGAATCCTCGGCTCTCGCCGCAAACTCGCCTCCAGAGAGGCCGACACGACTCAGGTGACCCCTGGATACCTCACTAGCTATATCCGGACGGTCGCTACAAACAGTGGAGCTGACCCAACGGCCTTCGAGCAACAAGTACTTAATCACCTAATCAATAATGGCTACATCGACCAATACGTCCTTCAAGACCAGACGTTATGCCTTAACCTTCCAGGCCCAAACTTTTACGAATGTCCGCAATGCAGGCGAGTGCATTTACACGAGTCAGGGGGCTTATGCACCGACTGCCTCTCGCCGCTTGGCCAACCTCAGCCCATGGGTCAGAACATTGCGGATCTCGACTATTATGGCTTCCTTGCAACCCAGGCGGGCGGGCTCCACCGCCTCAATTGCGAGGAACTCACAGGTCAAACGGATAAAGATGCCGCCCGCCGCCGCCAGAGGCTGTTCCAAAACATCGAACTGCAAAACGAAGAGAATCCCCTGACAGACCACCTTGACCTGCTCAGCGTCACAACAACGATGGAAGCTGGCGTCGACATTGGCGGCCTTCTCTCCGTAATGATGGCGAATATGCCGCCAATGCGATTTAATTATCAGCAGCGCGTCGGTCGCGCAGGCCGTCGCGGAGCCGGGCTGTCATCGGCGCTCACGCTCTGCCGCGGCAGGAGCCATGACGACTACTATTTCCAGCGGCCCGTCCGCATCACCGCCGACCTTCCTCCTCCGCCGTACGTTGACGTAACCAGCGAGCCAATACTTCGCCGTGTCCTTACCAAAGACGTGCTCCGGCAAGCTTTCGTAACTGCCAGTCTCTCCCAATCGGCCGACAACGTGCATGGCGAGTTTGGCACTGCTGCCGGCTGGTTCCTGCCAGCAACCGCGAACGGCCCCGTCACCCGCGACATCGTCGCCGGCTGGATTCAGAACAGCCATCAGGAAATTGAACGAATATGTGATCGGCTCCTCGTTTACACCGCCCTCAATCCGAGAAAGGCAGCACTGCTCTCGTACATATACAATGACTTGGTGCCGCGCATTGATGCCATTGCCTCGAACCAAACGCACGTTCAGGAAAAGCTAAGCGAACGCCTCGCTAACCAGGGTCTGCTCCCGATGTTTGGATTCCCAACCAATGTTCGTGTGCTCCACCACGAGCTGCCGAATCGCGGTGACTGGCCGCCGGAATCAGGCATTGTGGACCGTCCCCTCGACATTGCCATCAGTCAGTTCGCGCCTGGTAGCGAGACCGTAAAAGATGGACTGATCCACACATCCGTAGGCGTCGTGGATTATTCTCCCGGACAAACAGGCATCGAAGAGCAGCCCGACCCTCTCGGGCAACCAACATCAATTGGCCTTTGCCAAAACTGCCAGGCAGTGGACGTAAATGTCCCTCCTGGGCAAGCCTGCCCGGTCTGCGGAGCTGCCGATCCGCAGTATCGCACAATCGAGCTTAGTCAACCCAAGGGATTCAGAACCTGGTATGGCGCGAGCCGCGACTTCGACGGCCAATTCGAGTGGTCCCCACGTGCCGCTCGGCCAAAGACGGGAGCTACACTTCGCCCCCTTCAGACCTGCTTAAACTTCGGGGTCTGGTCTGGCACAGAAACGGTTTTCATTATAAATGACAACGATGGAGAGGGCTTCGACTTCCGTAAGCTCCGTTGGGGGCAAACCTGGGTAACGGAGCACGCTCTCCGCCTCAGCGGGGCCGCACCTAATATGATCGACCCCGCCGTACCTTTGGTTCGCAGAGCGCTCGCTTCCATTAAGCAAACAGACGTTCTCGTTCTCGCCATCGCGACGTGGCCTCAAGGCACATTCGCTTCACCCCTAGATGTCAACGGCCGAGCCGCGCTTTATTCCTTCGGCTTCCTGCTCCGCCGGGCAGCCGCTGACCGGCTCGACATTGACGAACGCGAACTAAGGGTCGGTTTACGCGTAGTCCGCATCAACGGCGTGGTCACTGGTCAAATCTTCATATCTGACAGCCTCGACAACGGGGCTGGGTACAGCACCCGATTGGGTCAGCCCGTTGAAATGCAGAGTCTTCTCCGGTACATCCTCGGCCAAGGCGACCCAACCTTCAATGCGCCACTGCTCGCCCACGCCCCCAACTGCCAGACCTCATGCCCGGACTGCGTGCGCGATTTTAGCAACCTCGCTTTCCATAATATTCTTGATTGGCGTCTCGGACTCGACCTCGCCAGGCTTGCCCTGAATCCCGCAGCAACTCTTGACCTGGCTGCTCAGTACTGGCAATCCCTCGCCGCTTCTATTCCCCAATCCTACTTCGCCTCCCAGCCGGGCTGGGCTACGGCTAACTTCGCAGGCTTGCCAGCCGGCCGTCGAAACAATATCGCGGAAATCATTTGCCACCCGCTCTGGAGCCGCGACTTAGGCAGTCTCCATCCCACTCTCGTACAGGCCCAAGCTGCCGCCGGCGCAGCAGGTGCGCAAACGATCTCCTTCAAGTCCCTCTTTGAAATTATCAGGAGGCCTTACGCATGAGCGGATCACTCCGAACAGCCCCCATGCTCAGAACACTGAATCAACAAACGACCTCACGTCCGATTCCTCGCGCTCACACGCCCGCAACTCACAAAGGAGCCACGGCGCTCTCCGTCAGCACACAGATGCTTCTCCCGCTGACCACGAAAATTCCCCTGCTGAGCTTCTTCACTGGCGGCGGTTTCCTAGATATAGGCTTCGAGCAAGCGGGCTTTGAAGTCCCATGGAGCAACGAATGCAATCCCGAGTTTGCTGCGATATACGCCGCAGGGGTAACGTCGTGGCGCCGTTCAGCGAACCGGAAGGCCGAGGCAGCTAAAGTTTCAAGCATCAAGAGCATAGCCGAACTCAAAGCCGAAGACATTCTTAAGCAGGCCTTTCCAGGCAAAGTCCCAGAACTCTTCGGCGTGGTTGGTGGACCACCCTGCTCAGATTTTAGCGCTGGGGGCCTCCATGCGGGGCATAACGGCGAAAACGGGCAACTCACAGAAGTTTACGTCAATATGCTCAAAGCGCTGAACCCATCTTTCTTTCTGCTCGAAAATGTTCCGCACCTTGAATCCCACCCCAAGCACGGCCCTATTTTCAAAACACTGCTTGAGAAGCTGGACACCGCGGGCTACGCGTTTGTTTCGACAAAATTGAATTCCCTCGAATTCGGTGTTCCTCAGGACCGCACCAGGCTATTTGTGGTGGGGTTCAGGAGGGATTTGCTGCGGTCGTGGTACCCGAACGAACCATTTCCCAAACGAGCACTGGAAACGCATTTCAAATGGCCCACTCCAACGTATCCAAACGCCAAAGCACAATTCACGTGGCCTGGAAAAAGTCCATTCAGGGGCAAGCCAGGCAAACCCGAAGCAATTCCAGTCGAACTATGCGTCTGCTCAGCTTTGGCCCCGAATCCAGTGACATTCCCAAACGGTAAAGAATGGTTCAAGCCAAAATCAAAGAAATTCAAGACGATTCAGGAAGGCGACGTCTCGGGGAAGTCATTCAAACGTCTTCATCGCTTCCGGTACAGTCCCACAGCGTGGTACGGAAACAATGAAGTCCACTTGCACCCAACGAAGGCACGAAGATTGTCCGTCCGCGAAGCGCTCCGCCTACAGACGGTTCCAGACTCCTACATAATGCCAGCTGACTCGACTCTGTCCGCAAAGTTCAAGGTAATTTGCAATGGCGTCCCATTTCTCCTCGCGACAAAGATCGCCGAACAAATCGCGGACTTCATCTCGTTTAGCGCCAAAAATCGGGACCCCTCCCGGAATGGTGCGGGCACACACAACAATGGCAGATAAGCTCACCAAGGAAGCTCGCAGCCGAAACATGGCGGCCATCAGGTCGTGCTCAACCCTCCCCGAGAGGCAGGTCATCCGGCACCTGAGGCGCGCAGGTTTCCGCGTCTTTTCTAACCAAAAGGATCTTCCCGGCAGGCCAGACGCAGTAATCCCATCAGCGCGCACGATAGTTTTTGTCCACGGCTGCTTTTGGCACCAGCATGGCAGATGCGCTGACTCCCGGCTCCCACAATCCAACGCCCATTACTGGACACCTAAACTCGCCGCCAACAAACGGCGTGACTCTCGCAGGATGCGCCAGCTTCGCCGGATGGGTTGGCACGTATTCGTCATTTGGGACTGCCAGGTCACCACGCTGGGATTAAAACGCCTGACGAGCCGCATTGTCCGCTCTCAAGGCGGCGTGGTGAAAAGGTCAACGCGCAACGCATGCTTTCCGCGGTCCACACGCCGCACAGGCAACAAACGACACTTGACACAATAATGCACAAAACCTCATACAGCTCGCCGCTCGCTAGCCCTATGGTGAGGCCGCAGCGACACGACTGCACCAACCAATGAAAACCACCAAACCCTTGGCAGAGCAAATAGTGGAGACGCGCACAACGGGCAAATCGGTGCGAGCGGAACTGAAAACCGACAAACTTGTCTTCGCGCGCATAACGAGCGGGATTTACCGCCAGCCATCGTCGGCATTGCGAGAGTTAATCTCCAACGCCTTCGACGCAGATGCAACGGAAGTCGTCATTTTAACCGATGCGCCCCGGTTCTCGAAGGTTATCGTCCGCGACAACGGAGCTGGACTCACGCCTCAGTCGCTGGAAAACCTTCTCGAACACATCGGTGGAAGCCTCAAACGCACCCCCTATGGCGCAAAGCTCGACGTTGTTAACCAGTCGGACCCGACCCGGAGCCCCGGGGGCCGGAAACTAATCGGAAAACTAGGCATAGGTCTCTTCTCAGTTGCCCAGCTAACACCGCATTTCCAGGTGATCACCAAGACGAAAGGCTCCGACTTCCGCACGATCGCGGATATTGTGCTCACGATTCCCTCTGAGAAGGAGCTCGAAGAGGGGAGCACCTCGAAACGCCCACAGTTCCAGACCGGCCATGCCGAAATCCGGACGGTTGATGCTGAAGACCACGAATCACAAGGGACAGAAATAATTCTCTTCGACCTCCTACCGAGGACAAGAGATGAACTCGCCAGTCGTGACCGCTGGGACCAACTCGAGTACCAAAAGGCGCCCGGCGCGGAAAGTCTCACCGTTCCTCCGCGATACCACATCGGGCGGTCCAAAGCCGGGAACCGCGATGTTCTTGAAACTCAGCCCGCCCTGCCTTGGAACGATAAGGACGGCCCTCGTCAACGGTTCGAAAAACTCGTGGAGGCGATAACCAAAGAGCTCGAAGACGAAGGACCGAATCCAAGCCTCGAAAAGATCTTCGACAATTATCTCCGGCTGCTTTGGACGCTCAGCCTCGAGGCTCCGCTGGAGTATGTAGAATCTCACCCTTTTGATCTCACCACGACTAAGGGCATACAATTCTTCCAGCTTTCCAACGAACCAAGGGGAAAAGCGGAACCGCTCAAGCTCGGGTCGAAGCAGACACCCCGGGCAAAATGCAGGCTTAAAGCTCCGACACAACCCAAAACGCCCCCGTTCAAGGTTCTCGTGGACGGCGTCCAACTTCTACGGCCGATCAGGTTCAAAAACGTTTTCGGTCCTGGCCGGGGTATACAAACCCCAATGATGTTCGTCGCAAAGTGCCAGCCGGATCTGAAACACATCCCTCCAGAGGTAACCGGTGGCGATCTGGCCTTCGAGGCTTATCTGTTTTGGACCCCCAAGGTCGTGCCCAAAGAGCACCGGGGAGTATTGGTCCGGATTGGCGAGGCAAGCGGAACGCTTTTCGACCCAGACTTTCTCGGCTACCAAGTGTCAGAGCTCACCCGCCTTAATCAGATCACCTCGGAGATATTCGTCTTCAAAGGCTTAGATCCTGCCATTAACCTCGACCGGGAGTCATTCAATTATGCCCACCCTCACTACCAGATGCTGGTCAAATGGCTCCACAACGCAATTAAGCAGGTAACAAACAAACACAAGGAACTTGGCAAACACTTCGCAGCATTACGAGCGACTGTTGGCGCGAAGACACAAAGTGATGAACTACGCGCCCATGTCGCAGCCAGGCTCAAGGGCCTAAACGTTGATCAGCCCATCGAAGTAGTATTCACCGATCCTGCACAAATCACGGATGAAGCCTCGCTCCGCCGCCAAGGCAAACTCGTTTTCCATAGGACGCGCTTTTCCGGACTCAAAACCAAAGGTAAACCCAGTCCGAAGGCCCAGGCTAACCGGCACCTACTCGAAACGAAGATCATCACACTGGCCCAACTGCTGGACGGATGGGGAACATTCGAAGGACTGTCGTACGAAGACCAGGAACAGCTCGTCTCCGATGTCGTTGAAATTCTGACGTTCGGGAACAACGTATGAGCGAACAGACCGGCGGATTGTTCGAGAATGTCTTCCCGGAGCCGCCCCAACATGCAACTCTGCCGAAGCGCACCTTTAAGCCCTGGCACAAGACCCGTAAGCAGTTCATCCGTGAACTGCAATGGAACGCAGACGTTAAAAAGCTCTGCACCAAACACCTCAAATTCAAGGACGATAGACCGCTTCATTACTTATCCCTGCCTGGAGATGACCTGCTCGACGTACGGATGCTGCATCAATGCCTGTCCGCAATTGGACGCAAGCTAAAGTATCTCGGACTCCACGAGTCTTACGGTGCGGCCCAACCGAGAACATGGCTCAATGTGTCAACAAACCAAGTCAACAGCCTTCCCGGCATTTGGAGAGGATCGACTGTAATTCACGATCTCTTTCAGCAAATTGCCAACAAAAACTCTCAAGCCTACAGGCACCTTCAGGATTATGGGGATTTCGACGTCGTGAATCTCGATCTTTGTGAGTCCGTTTCGCCCCCAGGCAAGCAAAAGGCAACGCCACCACCGAGCTATTATGACGCCCTCAATGTGCTGACGGAGTACCAGATTAATTCAAGGACCGAGGCCTGGCTGCTCTTCGTGACGTCAAGGGTCGGTAAGACACTCGTCGAAGCAGACGATATGGAAAAGCTCTCTGGCTGCGTTGGTGCCAACACCAAAGAACATCCCGATTTCGCTACCAGGCTCATTGAGCTAATACCCTCGGCTGCTGGCCAAAACATCACAGACCGCGCTTTCCTCAGGGATCTTTCCGACGCGGACTTTTTTAGCCTCTTCGGAATAGGGCTGGGAAAGTGGCTATTACGGATAATGCGAGAATTGGACCCGTGGGTCATACAAATGCAGCGCGGCTATTGCTACTCCGTTGAACCCGGCACGCCAGATATGCTCTCCCTCAGTTTCCTGTTCCGCCCATATGCAACGGTCCTCACCGACACCTCCGGGCTCTCGAAGGTGCAAACCAAGGCCGAGCCTGTTCCCGGGGAGAAAGAACTCGGCCTCGACGTCCTAAAGGCAGTTAAGACCATCGAGAATGTGGACAGTCGGCTTGAATCGGATGAAAAACTGCGATCCCGGCTCGAAACCTCAACGATATCCTTGCTCAAATCCGCGGGGTATCCACACGAAGAAATTGACGCGTGGCTCAAGAAGCACTGAGCCCGGCGGCGCTCTTCGCCGCATTGTTCAGTGGTTCCTGGCTCGGCAGAAAAACCGAGTTTACTCGGCAATCTTAATTTCGCCGGTTTCGACCGTTTCGATCGGTTTGATCCGGTCGTTGCAGATAAGCTGAATGTCAACCCGTCCCTTCTCTGGCTCGTTGAGCAAAATGAACCGGAACTCTGCTTCCGCCGGGCTTACCGGCCTGGAGTACTTCACAATGTCGCCGCGCTTCACGCCGACTCCTTTGACATGCGCAACAGGACACCGCTCGGCAGGTCCTCCCTCACGCGCGGGCTGTGGCACAACGCCGTCGGCCCCGGCCGCGCCTCGTACTCTACCTTCACCCCTGGACTCAGACCCCGCAGGGTTGGATCCGCAGCATCGAACCACGTCAAATAAACGCGCCCGTCAATCGTCCTGTACTGCTGGCCGAACGACCCAAAGGTCAGTTCAAACTCTTCAAATGTTCCAATCATAGCGGCTCGCCTGTCTGCCGTTCAACTTCATCCCACATCCACGCGCCCGCGCCGACGGGGTACACCTTCATCGCGCTCCCGTCCGAGACCGCGACACCCTCGCCCGCCCAAATCTCTTCCTCGCCGCTCTGCGAAATCGTGACAAAAGCATCCCGCGCCGCATCGAACCGCGACCGCTCACCGCCGACCCACCGGACCAACCGCTCCGCTTCGTCCCGTTCGAACCGCGGCATTTGCCACCCGTTCCAAGTCCGGCCATCGGCCCAACCCTCGAACGCCTCCTCAGATTCCGCCAGCGCAAACCGTCCGCGCCGGAACAAGGCACCCGCGCGCTCTCCTTCGTCCACGAGCCGAAACAAGCTTGCGCTCACCGCTGTTAAATGCTGCTCAATTCCCCCTCCGAGCGGATGCATCACCAGCCGCCCCGCGTCGTCGTATCCGTCCACGACAATCGCGCAATCAGGAAACTGCTTCCCCTTCGGGACCAGAATGTCACCCTTGCTGTACTTCATGGGAGTAATATGCGTGACCGCTCACGCATTGTCAAAGGGTCTTTCAGAACTTTTTCTTCGACCACCGCGCCCGCGCCGCGTTCCGAGCGCTTTCCCGTCGCTCCTCCGCCGTCAGCTTTTTCGCCCGCGCATTCCCGCCCTTCAATCCCCCCAACCGCCCGAGCACCACCGCCGCCGCATTCTTCTTTCTTTTGGCCATCCTTGATTCATCGCATAAACCCGCCTTGGTTAAAAGTCAGTTCTCGTGCGTTGCCCAGCCACGCCGCCCCCCCAATACGTTCCGTTCCTCGCATTCCTCCTATCACCCGGACTCCGATCCATCTGGCCGTGCAGGCCAGCCAAGCACAGTGCCCAACACCCCGGACCACTCTCTCAACCGCCCGCAGCGGTACACTCACCGCACATTGTTTTCCCAATGACAATAATTGTAATTGTTTCAGGCGCCATACAAAATAAGCATTGCAGAAGCAGGCGAGACCTGAAAGTATCGTCTCGGTTCGGGATTTTTCCTTTGGTCCCTAAACAGGCCAGACCCCGATCTCAGAGGAACCTAATGAAGACATCACGAATCGCACTCCTAATCGCCGCCACGGCTACCCTCACCTTGGCCCCACTCCCCGCCCCTGCCGAGCCCACGCTCTTGTGGTCCAGCGTTTCCGGCCCGTGGAACAGCAGCTTCAACGGCAGCTTTGGCGCAATCGCCGTTCACCCAACAAATCCGAACATTATCCTGCTCGGGTCGACCGCACCGGGAGGGCCAGGTGTGCTAAAGAGCTCGGACGGCGGAGCCACATGGACCGCGAAGAACTCGGGCATCCAGCAAGTTGGGATCCCAGCACACAACTACCCCGCAATCACGACCATCGTTATCTCTCCAAGCAACCCAACTACCATGTACTTGGGCACAGCCGTCGATGACGTCATTCTCGGCCCGCTCGGAGACGTGTACAAGAGCACAGACGGCGGCGAAACCTGGCTGAAAGTCAGCGGCTCACAAATAATTGGCGCCGTGCTCGCTTTTGACGTCTACCCGCAAAACGCCGACGTCGCCTTCGCCGGGGTCACCGGACAAGGCATCTTGCAGACGAGCAACGGCGGCACCACCTGGACCACCATTTACGCCGCACCAACCTCGCTGAACACAATACAGTACTTTAACATAGTGCGAGTATCCCCCACCGATCCAAACACAGTCATTTTCTCCACGTTTTCCGACATCACGTTCGGAGCGCTTCCACTGCCCACCGAAGATCAGATAGACCTGAGCGGCATCATTCCTTCCCCGCCGCGCAAGACCACGGACGGCGGTGCCAACTGGACCCCCATCGGAAGCCTTCCGCAAGCCGCGTTATTTACTGACCTTCAGTACGAGAAGGCCAGCGGAAACTGGTACATCTCAACAATCGCCTACGCTACCCCCCTGCCCCTCCCAGAACAAAACTTCGGAATATTCAAATCAACAGACTCCGCCCAAACGTGGCAGGCCATCAATCAAGCGTCCTTCGGCACACTCGATCAGATGCCATTCGTAGCGCTATCGGCGAACCCAAGCAGCGTCAATAAGGGCATTTTCGCGTCAACAGGGTTCGGCAATCTGGTTGTTGCCACGACAGACACAGGCACCCATTGGTTAAGAATGGACCCCTGCCTGCTGAACGCCTACGTCGGGAGATCCGCACTCGCAGGAAACAAGTTCTTCCTCCTAACATCGCTAGGCATCTTTTTCACCGACATCTCATCCCTCTACGCGCCGCCGACCCCAACGATCTCCTCGGTTTCCCCCACAACCCTGCCACCCTCCAGCTCACCGCAACTGATCACGATAACCGGCTCGAACTTCCTGCTCACAGGCGACCCCAACGCCTCAACGCTCGTTTTCTACGACCCCGCGAACAATTCCTACACGCGCATGCCTGCCAACGTGACCTCCACCTCCATGCAGTACAACCTTAATGTCCAGTCGGCAACCGGCAAATGGGAAGTCAAGGCGGTCAACGGCACCGTCGAGTCTTCCCTGTTCACCTTCACCGTCGCTGCCGTGGATGCCCAGCTAACAGGTCTCTCCATCTCCGGCCCTGCAAATGTCATGCAGAATACCAGCGGCAACCAGTACATCGCAAATGCCATCATGTCCGACGGCACAACCCCAACCGTTACACCAACCTGGACCCTGAGCGCTGGGGCTCCAGCCAGCATCTCTTCTTCTGGGCAACTAACGGCCAACAGCGTAAGCGCAAACACCACCACTACGGTCACGGCGAGCTACACCTACGGCGGCGTGACCAAGACCGCCAACTACAACGTCACAATTTCCACGTCCAGCAGTTGCGGGACGTACGTACAGGACCTGATTGTCAATGGCACCTTCGCCAGTGGCACCTACGGCTGGGCCGTTACCGGCAATTTTCAAGCCGATTCCCGATTTACGGCCTGCCACAGTTGTCCAGGATACGCGTACCTAGCCAACTCCGACGGCACGCCCGGGAACAATCTCTCCGGGACCCTGAGCCAGACGGTCACAATTCCCGCGAACGCAACCAGCGCCACACTAGGCTACTATTACTACATCACAACCCAGGACAGCTCAACGGTCGCCTTCGACTACCTTTACCTCAACCTCGTGCTTCTAGGCGGCACGCTGGTCGGGATTGACCAAAAATCGAACAAAGACGCCAGCTCAGGCTACGTTTGGCAGTCCTTCGACGTATCAGCCTACAAAGGCCAAACAATTACCGTCAGATTCACCGCCACCACCGACACAAGCCTCCCAACGGCATTCCGAGTAGATGACGTCTCCCTGATCGTTGGGGGTCCCAATCCCGTAACCGCTGTGCTGTTTGGTGTCGGGGGGCCAAAGTCCGTTGCTCAAAGCACGACCGCTCAGTACAACGCCATCGTCGTCAACTGCGATAATTCGGTCCAATCGGTCACGCCAGCCTGGAGCATCTCCTCCGGGCCAGCGAGCATCTCACCATCCGGCCTTTTATCCGCAGGAAGCGTCAGCGCCGACACCGCCGCGACCATCCACGCAGTTTATAGCGGCTTCTCGTTGGATTACCCCATAACTGTCGCTCACGTAGCCCCAGTGTACACTTCGCTTGCAATCAGCGGACCGAGTCCAATAACCGACAACAGCTCCGCGCAGTTTACAGCGACCGCACTCTACAGCGACGGATCCTCGCAGGTGGTTACACCCACTTGGTCTGTTACTTCCGGCCCCGGCAGCATATCAACATCCGGATCGCTGACGGTGGGGCAGTTGGGTGCCAACGCAACGTTAACAGTCTCCGCGAGCTACACCACAGGCGGAATAACAAAGTCGGCAAGCCAGAACGTGGACATCACGCACGTCCCGCCCCCACCAAATCTCGTTTCGCTCAGCATAAGCGGCCCAAGCTCGCTCCCCGAGAACAGCGCGGCACAGTACTCTGCCGCGGCCACCATGAGCGACGGATCCTCGCAAGTTGTCGAGGCGACCTGGAGCCAGAACCTGTCATCTGCCAGCATTTCAGCACTCGGACTATTCGCCGCCGGGGAGGTCGTAAGCAACACTACCGCAGTCATCTCTGCGAGCTACACGGCCGGTCTAGCAACCATGACCGCATCAAACACCGTCACCGTCGTGAATGTTGTCCCGCCCCCTCCCGTCATCGGTTTCACGCTCAGTGACAACCACCTCATAATTTCCTGGCTCACAAACTTTTCCGGGTTTTCACTTGAATACGCCACGAGCCTCCCAGCTACATCATGGACATCGAACGCCGCGCAACCTGCGGTTGTGAATCAGCAGTACATGCTCACCAATCCCATTACTGCCGGAAGCAAGTTCTTCCGACTGCGGAAATAGCGGCGCCAGTTGAGGGCGTCCACCCCCGCCGGAGATAACGCCCTCAATTGCCTTTAGAGTGAAATTCAGTGAGTCCGCCTCTGAGCGGCTTATGCCCCTCGCGCCCATCTCCCCTTCCCCGCTGCAAACGTCGCCAAGCCTCTAGCCCTCTGGCCGGGCAGGCCGATAGCGCAAGGCGCCCCGATGACTCCCGGCCCCCAACTTGCCACCGCGAACGTGGTGCCTCACAATCACCGCCAGAGTACACACTGGCTGTCCCATGAAGCGCAACCCCAGGCCGTGGACCGAGCAGGAACTCGCCTTGCTGGGCACCCGCCCCGACGCCGAGGTGGCGGAGCTTACCGGCCGCAACTTCGGCAGTGTCTGGCAAAAGCGCCGCGCACTCGGTATCGCCCAGCCCGCTTTGCGCTTTCGGAAATGGACTCCGGACGAAGACAGCCTGGTTGGCACGGTGTCCGATGCGGAAATCGCCCGCCAACTCGGCCGCACCGAAAGCGCCGTCAAAAGCCGCCGCGCCATTCTCGAACGCGAACAAGCCCGGCGCGAAACCAAGCCAGTTATTTCGGACCCCAGACCGTCTCCTGCCGCCCTGGAGGCGCTCGGCGTTCAGCCCATCACCGTTCCCCGCGACCCTTCACTCGCGGACGATGACCGATACCGGCTTATTGACGGCCCTTACTACCCGCCCCGCACCGCTCGCGGCCGTTTCCTGGTCTGCCAACTTCGCGGCACCGTCAAAGTAGGCGGCTACACCGACGCGCCGATCCCCTGGCCAAGAATCTGGCGCCGCCGTTCCCTCGTCATTTGCGGGGACCTGCTCCGCGCTCTGCGAACCGAATCCGTCTATGCCGTCTCCTATCACTGGGGCCTCTCCCGGGCCATCGTATCACGCTACCGCCAGCAGTTGAGCATCCCACGGTACAACCCCGGCTCATACCGCTTATTTCGCGAATTCGTAATTGAAGCGTCCCGCACGCTCCAGGCCCGCGCCAAGCATTCCGCTGCCAGGGAAGGCAAGCCTTCGACCGAATCCGCGCGCGACCGCGAACGATTGCGCCGCATCCAGCGTCGGCCCAAGCCAAAGGAACTCAGGCGCAGAATGTCCGAGCGCATGCGCCGCCGCTTCGACCTGGTCGGCCCGTATCCCCGGTGGACACCGGAAGAACTGGCAATGATTGGCACCATGCGCGACCGCGAAGTCGCCCGCCGCATCAACCGCTCCCTCTCCGCCGTCCGCGCCAAGAAATTCGCCCTGCGCGCCGGATTCAAATAGCCATCAGCCACCGGTTCAAGCAATCCACACAATGCGCGCAGTTGCGCTTAGAGCGGAATGCGCGCCTTTGCCCCGAGCCAGCTTCAGTCCTGACCGCAGCCGCTCCCGCTTCCCCGCTCCACAGGCCGCCAAGCCTTTAGCCCTCTGGCCGGGCAGGCCCACCGCGCAAGGCACCCCGATGACTCCCGGCCCCCAACTTGCCACCGCGAACGTGGTGCCTCACAATCACCGCCAAAGCACACACCGGCCGTGCCATGAAGCGCAACCCCAGGCCGTGGACCGAGCACGAACTCGCCTCGTTGGGCATGTCAGTGAAACTGTCAGTGAACGTCGTTCCGCGTTAAGAAAAATAGTTCCGCGTTCACGCAAATTCCTTTTGACATCCACAGCAAAACTGATATTCTCTAGTCAATGAATCGGTAGTCCTTGTCCGATTCCGACCCTCGCCTCCA
>DATMRF010000014.1:0-9740 GCA_035566435.1 Candidatus Acidiferrum sp. | reverse complement strand
GGTTGGGACGGTTGGGACGGTTGGGACGGTTGGGACGGTTGGGACGGTTGGGACGGTTGGGACGGTCTGGGACGGCTGTGGGACGGTTGCAAGAGTGAGAATCGCCCGTGTTTACCGGCCTTGGGACGGTGGGACGGCTGTACACCCCCAAACCACCCCCCTACCCCCCCCACGCTCCTCCTCGTCCTCTTTCTCTTCCTCCTCCTCCCGCGGCTAGCCGCGGCTAACCGCGACCAACCGCGACCAACTTCGACTACCTTCAACCAGCTTTCCGCATCCGTCCAAGTGGCGCGGCATGGTCCAGGCGTTTTTTCAATTGCCCCTCAACAACCCATCTGCACCTATTTCCTCCCTTGCTTTTCGGCGTCCGGTCGAGATCACTCACGGGCCCTTACTCCAGATTCCTCAAGATCGCTCGTGTAGGAACTCGACCAACCTCGACTAATCTCGACCGAATTAAATTGGCGTCTCTACTCGGTTTCGGCACCACTTCGCCAAAGACAGCGCGCCCTGGCTCGGCGTCACTGCTTGAGCCGATAAAACTGATTCCCAATGGGCGGCGAAACAATCACCTGGTTTTGGCCGTTGACCACGCTGAACGTACCGGTCGCGGGGCTCCAACTGGTGGTTCTTAAATCTCCGTTCTGCTGCAGCGCAAAGCCGGTCGAGGGCGCCGGCCATGAGATTACCACCGTGTTGGTGGGGGTATGGAAAACGGTCAGGAAAGGTGCGCCGGGCGTCTGAATCGCCGCCACCAGGCTCCAGAAGCCTCCGGTAAGCGAGTAATTGCCGCCTGTCATCGGCCCGCCGGCATCGTGTTGGCCGATGGTGCCGCTTACGACGTATTGAGCGCCGGTGCTGGTGCCGCCGCCCCCGGCCACCTTATACCAATCAATGGAATAGGTTTGTGCGGAGGCCGTATTCAAGGCGAAAAGCGCAAGGGCCAGGGTGATGCCGAAAACGGAGCCGAACTTCAGTCTTTTCATGCTAACTAGCATCGCTGCGGGTTATAGCTTTTGTGGGATAACTTGAGCGGTACTTTCGCACAAACCGGGAAGCCTTGCAAGTTTTCAAAACTTCACGCTTTCTCGTTCTCACTCAATCCAAAACCCCGGGAATGTCAGGGGAATCCAGCGCCAGAGAAGCCCGCCGAGCAGTTGAACACCTTACGTACGAGGACCTGAAAACTTGATAACTTGAAAACCTTACCACCCCAGGTCCCCCGCCTCCCCTTGTTTTCCCTACGCCATTCGATTAATTTCGTGCTGTGATTCACGACGCGTCTCTGGACGAGCTATTGCAGCGGGTTTGGGATGGCGGGCGCATCCACCCGGCCGAGGCGCTGCGACTTTATCATCTGCCGCTGGAAGAACTGGGGGCGCTCGCCGACCGGCGCCGGCAGCTCGCCCGCGCGGGCGCTCATGATGGCCGTGGAAACCAAATCGTCACTTACATCGTCGATCGCAACATCAATTACACCAACGTCTGCAACGTGTACTGCAAATTCTGCGCGTTTTACCGGACGGAAAAAGACGCCGACGCCTATGTCATCAAGCTCGACGAGATTGACCGGAAAATCGAGGAAACAGTGGCATTGGGCGGAACGCAGATCCTGATGCAGGGCGGCCATCACCCGCAACTGACCAAGCAGTGGTACCTCGACTTGCTCAACCACATCAAGGCCAAATTCCCCGAGGTGAACATCCACGGCTTTAGCCCGAGTGAATTCGTCCATTTCCGCGAGGTGTTTCAGGAGCCGTTGGATAAGATCATCTCTGACTTCAAAGCCGCCGGGCTCGGCTCGATTCCGGGTGGCGGGGGCGAGATTCTCGTGGACCGCGTGCGGCAGCGCGTCTCTCCGCTCAAGGCCATGACCGATGACTGGCTGGAGGTGATGGGCGTCGGCCATCGCCTGGGCCTGAACTCCTCCGCCACGATGATGTTCGGGCATGTCGAAACCATCGAGGACCGGATCGAGCACCTCGAACGCGTTCGCGCGCAACAGGACAAGAGCAAAGGCTTTACCGCGTTCATTTGCTGGACCTTCCAAGCCGAACACACCAAGTTGCGCGCGCCGACGGTCGGCGCTCACGAATACCTCCGCACCCAGGCGCTCTCGCGGATTTACTTGGACAATTTCCCCAGCGTGCAAAGCTCGTGGGTCACGCAGGGCCAGGAAATCGGGCAGGTCGCGCTCAAGTTCGGCGCCAACGACCTCGGCAGCATCATGATCGAAGAGAATGTGGTTTCGCAGGCCGGCACGACTTTCCGCATGACGGTTAAGGACATGCAACGGCTCATTTCGGACCTCGGGTACGAGCCGCGCCAGCGGGACAATTGGTACCGGCTGGTGAATTGAGCGCCTGGTGAAACGAGGCGTTAGTTCCTGATGACGAAATTGTTGCTCCTGGGTCTGGGCCGTTGGGGTGTTAACCACCTGCGGAATCTTCAGTCAATGCCGGTCGAACTGTATGTGGCCGAGGCGGACTCGAGGCGGCTGGAGCCGGCGCGCAAGTTGGGCCTGGCGGAGGCCAGGCTGACCACCGACTATCGCGGTTTCATCGGCGACGTCGATGGTGTCGTTATCGTCACGCCCGCCCAATCCCATTTCGCGCTTTGCCGGGAGTTTCTCAAGGCCGGCAAGGACGTGTTCGTGGAGAAACCGTTCACCCTCGTTTCGACCGAGGCGCGCCAACTCGCCGAACTCGCGAAGCGAGAGAAGCGCATTCTGCAAGTGGGCCATATCCTTCGGTTTGACCCAGCCTCGCAATGGCTGCGCGACGCCATTCAAGCGGGCAAATTCGGGAGTGTGCGGATTCTGCGCAGCAACTTCAGCGGGTTCAAACGACCGCGCAACGACAGCGGCGTGATGTTCGCCGACGCGATACACTTTGTGGATTTATTCACCTACTTTATGGGCCAACCCCCGGCGCGGATTTCAGCCGTCACGCAGGATTTCCTCGGCCGCGGCATCGAAGACGCCTCCTTCCTCTCGTTGGAATATGAGACCGGGCGCGGCGTTACCTGGGCCACGGCGGAAACAAATTACTTCCTCCCGGGCAAAATTCGCGAACTCACCGTTGTCGGCAGCGAGTTGACCGCGGTGTGCGATTTCAACGTTGCGCAGTACAAGATCAAAACGTTCGCTCACCGGCATATCAAAGAAGGTTCCGGCTTTAAGGCGGTGGAAGGGGCGTTGCACCAGGTCGAAAGCCTACCCGAGGAGCCGCTGCTCGCCGAGTTGCGCGCCTTCGTGGATTCGGTGCAGACGCGCAAGACTCCGCGCGCGGACGGCTGGTCCGGGTACGAGTCCGTGCGCTTGATCGAGGCCGCCCTGGAATCCGCCAAATCGGGCCGAACGGTGGAGCTGAGATGATCCGCGGATTTCGCTAAATGACGCGAGTTAACAAAACCTAAAAGAAAATGAGATATTCGCGTAAGTAGCAGATCTCGCGGATCACATTATGGAGAGAATTCCGTTATCAAAATGCTTCGTGAATTCGGAAGTGGAAGACGCGGCGCTGCGCGCGCTGCGGTCCGGGCAATACATTCTTGGCGAGGAATCCCGGGCCTTTGAAGCGGAACTGGCTGCCCACACGGGCGTCAAACAGTGCGTTTTGGGCTCTTCCTGGACGATGCTCGTCTTCCTGCTGCACCAGCTTCAAGGCGTCGGTCCGGGCGATGAGATCATCGCCCCGAGCCACACCGCTTTCCCCACCCTGGAGCCTCTGATTCATCTGGGCGCACGGCCCGTGTTCGTCGATGTCGATGATACCTATGTGATGGACCCCGACCAGGTCGATGCGGCGATTACCCCGCGCACCGTGGGAATTATCCCGGTGCATCTCTACGGTCATCCGGTGGATGTGGACCGGGTGCTGGCGCTTGCCGCGAAGCATCATTTGTGGGTGCTTGAAGATTGCGCCCAGGCCCAGGGCGCTCAATACAAACAAAAGACCGTTGGCAGCATAGCCGATTTCGGCGCGTTCAGCTTTTTCCCGTCAAAAAATCTGACGGTGCTGGGGGATGGCGGATGTGTCGGCACGAACGACACGCAGACGGCGGAGCGGTTGCGCATGCTGCGCAACCACGGCCGGCAAGGCAAGTACGAACATGAGTTTGCTGGTTACAACGTGCGCTTTAACGAGATTAACGCAGCCATCGGCCGGGTAATGCTCAAGCACCTGGACGGCTTTAATGAAAACCGGCGCAAGCTTGCTGCACACTACAACCAGCGTCTCAAGGGCATCGTTCAGACGCCGCCGGAGCGTGAGTGGGCCAGGGCGGTGTATCACATGTATGTTGTCAGGTGCGAACGGCGTGATGATCTGCAGAAATTCCTCAAAGCACGAAATATCGAGACCGGGATCCATTATCCGAAGCCGAACCATTTACAGCCGGCGGTGGCGGCCCGCTTTCCGTTCGTGCCAAAACTGCCGCGGACTGAGCAAATCGCAAAAGAGATCCTGTCGCTGCCCATCCACGGCGAAATGGCCCTGGATGCGGCTGACCAGGTCTGCGACGCCGTAGCCGAGTTTTACGGGAGCAAATAATCTCCCTTGGCGAGCGGGGCGCCGGATGCCAATCCCGCAGGCATGGGCAAAGCCTAAAACGCGGGATTGGAAGCCCGCGCCCCGTCCAACTGTGCTGGGCAGCATTGTCGGCCGAACCTGGGACGCGGGTGGTCTCCGAACAAGCTTTCCCTCCGGCCAGGTTTGTGGCAAAATCTTTCCCCTATCGAGCCGCTGAATATGACCAAAACCAGCGTCATTCTCCCCGAAGGGGTCAGCCTTCAACGGGTCGCCCAGGTGCTGCATCAGGAGCAGGTTCCCTATCTGTTGGTCGGGGGCATCGCTATGCTCACCCACGTCGAGGGCCGGAATACCAAGGACGTCGGTTTGCTGATGGCGGCGGACGCGATAAAGAAACTTCGCACGAGTGCGGCGCAATGCACTGCTCGTGCCAACCGGCTGCGCAGTAAAACTGGTTACGGAACCTCATTCAAATAAGCGACTAATGCTCCCTTCCCCCGTCCTGAGCCTCGTCATTCCCTGCTACAATGAGGAAGGCAATTTACGCCGATTGGTCGCAGCGATCCGCGAAGCCGTTGACCCTCTCCAGGTGGCCTACGAAGTCGTTATCACCGACGATTGCAGCAAAGATCGCTCATGGGCAATTCTCAAAGAAATGGCCGCCGCCGACCCGCGCCTTCGCGTCCAACGGTTCGCCTTCAATTGCGGCGAGTCCGCCGCCAGTTGGGCCGGACTCAAAGCGTCGCGCGGCCAATACCTGGTCACCCTCGACGCGGATTTGCAGAACGACCCGAAAGACTTGCCGAAATTCCTTGAAGGTCTAAAGGCATCGGATTGCGTCTGCGGGACCCGGGTGGAAACGCGTGGTCGGGGCGACAACTTCCTTCGCATCGCTTCCTCCCGGATCGCCAACTGGGTGCGGAACAAGGTTTCCGGCGAGCAGATCAGCGACGCCGGTTGCACCTACCGGGCGTTTAAGCGCGAATGCATCCAGAACTTGAAATTCTTCAGAGGGATGCACCGGTTTTTGCCGACCCTCTTCAGACTCGAAGGGTTTACCGTCATCGAAATCGCGGTCTCTAACCACCCGCGGTTTGCCGGCGCGAGCAATTACGGCGTCTGGAACCGGTTATTCGACTCCTTCAATGACTTGCTGGCCGTGCGTTGGATGAAAAAGCGCATGTTCCGTTACCAGATCGCTGAACGGATCAACTAGCCACCCGGGGAGAGCAAGCGTCCTCGCGGGCCCGAACGCCCCACTCTCGCTCTAGTCTTTGCCCGGGCTTTCGTGCGCTCGGCGCCGCCTTGGATCGTGGACCCCGGACGTGGACCGCGGTCTACGGGCTGTGGACTGAACTTACGCCACCTGGCGCACCATGTCCTGGCTGCCGTAGGGATTGGCCACGCGCAACGCGCACTCCGGGTCGTCGCGCCATTCCCCATCCACAATGAAACGGTAAGTATGTTTCCCTGGCGGCAGTTCCAGAGTGGCCATCCAAATCCCCTCTTTGCCCTTGTGCATCGCGATGGCTTTGGTTTGCCAATGGGTGAAGTCACCAACCAACAGAACGCTTGTCGCTGTTGGGTCGGCGAAACGGAAGGTCTGTTTCCTTGTAGCTTCTGCAATCCTTGCCATAATATCGGACCTTTCTGGAGCCCGTTACTTCCCTTGGCGCGAGCGTCCCGGCCACGGGACGTCCTGCGCACCGGGCTTCGGGTGCGGGTTCAGTCAACCCGAAGCCAAACTCATACTGGTCTCAACGGAGTTGTAGTTTACCTTCGAATTCAATTCGCGTCAAAGAAATTCGAGAATTTGAATCTTGAACTTTGAACCTTTGACTTTGACCATTCAACCCATGCCGCCGTCACCGCAACTTACACCCACCTTGGCTCTCGGGACGGTCATCCTGGCCGCCGGAAGGTCAAGGCGAATGGGGAAGCCGAAACTGCTGCTGCCTTGGGGGCCAACCTCGGTGCTCGGTCATCTACTCGAGCAGTGGCAGAGCCTCGGAGCGAAACAAATCGCGGTCGTCGTTGGCGCGTCCGACCTGGTGTTGGAGCGGGAATTGGACCGGCTGGACTTTGCCAATGAGAATCGCATCGTCAATGAAGCACCTGAGCGCGGCATGTTTAGCTCCATCCAATGTGCGGCTCTCTGGCAAGGGTGGGATGCGCAGCTTACGCACTGGGCCGTCGTGCTGGGCGACCAACCACATTTGCGCCCCGTCACGCTGCGCACGTTGCTCGAGTTTGCCGCTAATCGCCCTGAGTTGGTTTGCCAACCGGCGTGTGACGGCCGCCACCGGCATCCCGTGCTGCTCCCACGCGCTGTTTTTGGCGAATTGTCCAACTCCAAGGCCGCCAATCTCCAGGACTTCATCGCAACTTGCAAAAGCGCCGCTTTCGAGTCGGACGATCCGGGCCTTAACTTGGATATCGACCAGCCGGAAGATTACCAGAGGGCGCTGGCGCTCGCGGCGAAAAGACCAGGGCCTTGAGCGCAGCCACTCTTTGCGTCCTTTCCTGCCTTTTTGGATTGAAATCTTTAGCAAACACCGCGAAATAAGGGCTGCAAAATATGAATTTGGACGAGGCACAACGCAAGAAAGTCGCGGAATGGGTTGCTCAGGGGCTGAAGCTTTCGGAAATCCAGACTCGTTTGAACTCGGAGTTGGGGCTGCGTTTCACGTATATGGAGGTCCGTTTTCTGGTGGATGATCTCAAACTCACCCCTAAAGACGTGGAACGACCAAAAGCGGCGCCTTCTCCATTGACCGCGCCTGCTGCGCCGTCCAGCGCCGGTGTGAAGACCGGGCATGGGCCGGGTGGGGCCGCAGCACCCAAGCCCGCGGAACCGGCAGTCGCGTCGGGCGGGGTTTCGGTCTCGGTGGATCAATTGGCCCGACCAGGGGCGGTGGTGAGCGGCAAGGTGACCTTCAGCGACGGCAACCGGGCGGAGTGGCATCTGGATCAAACCGGACGGCTTGGGCTCGTCCCGGAAAAACAGGGCTACCGGCCGCCAGCATCCGATGTCCAGCAATTCCAAATGGCGCTGGAAACTGAGCTGAGCAGAATGGGACTGTGACAGGGCGCGTTAAAACGTGGAACCTGATGCGTGAAATCGTGAGGCTGGCCGCTTGGCCTGCGTGTCGTTTCAACGTTTTGACGACTTACCGCTCGTACGCCCAGACGTCTCACCTCACGTGCGCCATCCCGACCTGTACGGCCGAGCCACCCATTCGTTGAGCGCGGGGAGGTTGGTCACCTTAGTGTTTGGGCCGTCCCATTCGACCTTCTGGCCCACGCCGGCGTGCTGTGCAAGATTTCCGATTAAGGTGAACTCGGTCAGACGGGCGCCATAGTCGAACGGGGCGGAGGTTTCCTTCTTGCCGGCGCGGCAGGCGTTGAGGAAATCGGTGAAGATGTTCTTCGGACGCGGCAAAGTCCAGGGCAACTTTTCCCAGTCTTTCATCTTTTCCATCGGCACCACGTGCATGCGGCCGCCATAAGTGGAGGTGTAAAGGATGCCTTTTTCGCCGACGTAAAGTGTCCCATTGGTGTCGAATTCCTCGTCCGGATATTGTTTCTGCAGGTCGAGCAGCAAGGGCGGAAGATTCTGCGCCTTGCCTTTTGCGGTTTTCAATTGCCCGCTCGCGGCGCTCTCGGCGTCCTTCCTGAGCCCTTCATACCAAAACGCCTTAAAGGCGGGCATATCCCCGCGCGCTGGGATGTCCCAGCGCAAGCGGGCGCCGGTGGGGTATTGCTCGTTGCTGCCGCCGCGTACCTCTTCGAGTTCAACTGCGCTCGGGTGTTCGACCTTGAGCGCCCAGAACACACCATCAAGCACATGGCACCCCATGTTGCCCAGGGAGCCGTTGCCGAAATCGAACCAGTCGTGCCAATCATGCGGGTGCAGGCCCTTGTGATAGGCGCGATATGGTGCTGGACCAATCCAGTCCTCCCAGTGCAGCCCGGACGGTGTCGGCAAAGCCGGTGGACGCGGGCCCGCGCCGCCGTTGGCGCGGTCGGTCCAGCTATGCGTTTCGGTGATGTTACCCACTACGCCCGCCCAGACAAATTCGCAGAGGCGCCGGTAGCCTTCCTCGCAATGTCCTTGGTTTCCCATCTGGGTGGGTGCCTTCGAGCGGCGCGCCGCTTCCGCAAGTTTGCGCGCTTCGGCGATGTCGTGGCAAAGCGGCTTTTCGCAATAAACTGCTTTACCGAGCCCCATCGCCAGCAAGGACGCAGGCGCATGATGGTGATTTGGCGTGGCGATGAACACGGTATCCACCTCCTTGCCGATTTTGTCAAACATCACGCGGTAATCCGTAAAAACCTGCAGCTTGGCCGAATCGTTGCCTTTGTCCTGCAACAGCCTTCTGACTTTCACTTGGGCTTTCTCGTCGGGATCGACAATGGCCACAACGTTGTCTCCGGAAGTATTCACCAGCCAATTAAGATGCGAACTGAACCCTCGCCCCCCACAGCCGATTTGGACGCAGTTCAATTTGTCATTGGCGCCCTCCGCTGCGAGCAGATTGGGCCCGGGCAGGACCCGGGCCGCCGAAATCGCACCGGCACTGAGCGCCGCGCGCTTCAGGAACAAACGACGAGTCAACATAAGGTGGTTGGCCGTTTCGCCGGCCCGTTTTTAGCGTTCAGGCGGAAATACCGCAATAGCAAACCGCTTCGCATAAAGCTAAAGAGACGGCGTGCTCGCGACCGCGGTTACAAGGCGGCATCTCTACTTCTTGCCCTTTGGCCATGGCCGCCAAGGACCTGCAAATGCCAAACGAAGGACTGAAAACTGGATTGCGAAGGTATAACGACGAGGTGATGATGCCGCTCATGAACGCCAAATCTCTCAGAGCGTGTTTGAAAACTCATCAATTTTTCGCCAGCCGCGCCATCATCAGTCGAATCATGGCCAAGTAGACCATGGTTTCGCCGGTCTGGGCTTGGCGCTCGTAGTCCCGATTCAATCGGCGGTAGCGTCCGAGCCAGCCGAAGGTACGCTCCACCACCCAGCGTCGCGGCAGGACTCGAAAGATGTGCAACTCCGATCGTTTCACAATCTCCACGGTGCAACGCCAGAGCTGACGTGCCCAGTTCACCAGTGCTCCGGCGTAGCCGCCATCGGCCCAGATGTGTTTGACCCGTCGCCGAGGCGATTGATGGAAGAACGCCCTCAACAGTTGCTTGGCTCCG
>DATMRF010000013.1:0-50001 GCA_035566435.1 Candidatus Acidiferrum sp. | reverse complement strand
GCTGCTCACCCAGTTCTGGACCGCTGCACCCTTGAAGGTTGCATCATACTTTCGCCGCGCTTGCACAGGTATTTCTTTCATAGGTTCGGACAGTTCACTGTTCCCCGATTCCACTGTCCGTCAATTCGAGGCAGCCCCAGTCGCCACCGACTCACGAATGCACACCGACAGAACCGGCTGCCTCTCGTTGGCTCAATGCTTATCCGCCCTCCTACTCGAATGACCAGTAGTGGACTGCGTAGGGTTCAAGCTTGAGATCCAGATGGCGATCGCCTTTTGGAAGAGTTGCGAACGGCTCGGGGCGGAGGCGGGCATTTTCATCGTTGCTGGCAATTTGCGCGTCCAGAATGATCTGGCGTGTGCGCATGTCTCGGCTCAGGCCCAGGAGCAAGAGCTCGACCGGCACGGTTTCCGCCGAGAAATTCCACAGCACCAGGTTGTCCATGCGCATCTGTTCGTCGTGGGTGGCGAAGCCGTGAACGGCGGCGTGGGTCGAACTCAGCGGCAACCGCTCGCCCTGGAGGCGTGAGAGAAGCTTAAAGGCGAAGTAGGCGGGTCGGATGTTATTCTGGTAATCGAACAGGCCGTCGAACTGCGGCATGCGGTTCCACCATCGCGCCATAAACGCCGCGCCGTGCGGTGAAAAGAACGGCGTGAATTTGTCAATATCCACATACCAGTCACGGATGTGGAAGTAGCAGGAATAGTCCAGGCCGGCATCTTTCATTTGCCAAATGACCTCCGCGATAAAGCAGGGCTGAAACCGGGGCTCCAGCGGCGGGTTCGTCAGGTCCATGTTCCATTCATCCAGCATGGTCTCCGGGTTCAGAGAGGGATACTTCCTCAGCAAATCATTGGCGAAATCGATGGTTTTCCGTACCGAACCGGGCGAGCTCGTGTAGGCGTGCCAGGAAATGAAATGAAGTGGCGTCTGATTGGTGCGGGCGGCTTCCAGCAGCGCGGGAAGGATGGGAGAACGAACCGAGGCCAGGGCCGGGCCGCCGACACGCGCTTGCGGGTCGGCGCGCAGAATCGCCGCCGCCGTGTGCTGGTAGTAGCGGACGTAGCTGTCCGGTTTGAACCGGTACGGGCAGCCTCCATCCTCGCCGATATCGGGTTCATTGGCGACCTCCCAATAGCGAATCCGGGCGCCCCGTTCCTGGTAATGACGGACGAGGTGGAAAATGAGGTCTTCCCACTCGGCGTAATTCGTGGGCTCAACGATGTCCTGGTTAATCTGGGGAAACAGCACGCGCGGTTTGAAGCAGAGGCACATGAGAGGTTCAGCGCCTGTTTTCAAGATCGTCTCCACCGAAGAATCCAAGGTTTCGAAGTGGAAGCGTCCGTGTCCGGGCAGGAGGTCGGAGTACTCCTGAACGAACAGGCGAATTAAGCTCGGCTTGAGGGCGCGCACCTCGGCCACACGGCTGTCCCACATGGGAGCATCAGACATCCCGCCCTGGCAGAGTGCCATCCGGCTGATATTGAGCGGACCCAGGCGATTGGTGAGGACGACCTGGACTCGCGCCGTGATTTGCGCCGAGGCCGTGAACGCCACAAGGAACGTTGCCGCGGTTACAATGAAACCGTTCCTCATTTCGATTCAAGTTTGAATACGCACGGCAAAGGGCCAGGGCGGCCGGCGGCCGATTGCCAGCGGGCTGGAAGGCTAACGACCGTCCCTCCGGCCGCATCTGGGTGCCAGCGCAACGTTTCGCTGGCCCCGAGCATGGTGACGGTCGCTCCAGGCGCGAGTTTAACCGAGTGGAGCGCCAGTTCCTCCCCCGGCCATTGCAGTGCAATAGCGTAGATCGCCGAACCCGCTTCGGCCTGGGTAAACCGGAGGTTGTTGCCTTCCTTCCAATTCTCGCCAGGGAGCGTGCGTGTATTAAAGATGGCTTCACCGTTGATTTTGAGCCAGGCCCCGGCCTCCTGCAGCGCCGCGATGGCTTTGGGATGGAACAGCCCGGTGGCATCGGGCCCGATGCCCACCATGAAATTGCCGCCCTTGGCGACCGTATCGACCAGGCTGGCGATAATCCACGCCCCGTCCTTGTATTTGCTGGCGTCCGGTTGATAGCTCCAGATGCCATCTCCACCCAGAGGATAGATGACCATCCGGGGCATGTCCGTGTTCTCCTTCGAGCCTGGAACGAACTGTTCAGGCGTGTAATAGTCGCCGTAGTTGCCGATCCCACGGCAGCGGAACATTACGTCAGGTTGGAGGTGGCGAATGCTCTCAATCGTTTCGCGCAAATCCAACCACACCGTTTCATCGAAATATTGATCGAGGCACATAAGGTCGATCTTGCCATATTGCGTGAGCAATTCGGTCAGTTGCTGGCGATGGCGCTGGATGAAGTGGTTCCATTGGTCGGGGTGCTCGGCCTTGCTCACCCGATCGTGCAAAGGATGGTCGGCAAAGGGGCGGAAGTCGGCGTCATACCAATCCGGGTGAGAGAAGTAGAGGTCGATCTTCAGATTATGGCGATGGGCGGCGTCGGTCACTTCTTTGACGATGTCCCGATGGTAGGGGCTCTCCATAATGCTGTAAGCCAGATCGCAGTCCTCGGTTTTAGGTCCGCCGGGAGCGGTCCAGTTGACGCGACGCGCGACGTGGGCGTGCGTGTCGAACATCGAAAATCCATCATGGTGCTTGGTGGTGAAGGCGACGACCTTAATGCCGTTAGTCTGGAACAGCTCCATCCAGCCATCGGCGTTGAAGTTGGTGGGGTTGAACCTCTGGTAAAACTGTTGATAGGCCTGACGCTGTTCGTTGTTCAGCATTGGATGGCCGGAGTCTGCGCGAACGAACGGCCAGGAGGCATTACACCCATAGTCGAGCATGGCATAGACTCCCCAGTGAATGCGGACGCCATATTTCATTTGGCGGAAGGCGGCGCGCGCCGCATCGGAAGCCTGGCTGTAATCCGGATTGGGCGTGTCCTCGATATACGATTTGACTCGCCGGTAATGCGTGTCGGTGGCCGGCAATTTGACGTAATTATGAAAGACCGGTGCGGGCCGGTTGGCATCGGCGGCGAAATGGAACGGCGACCCGCCCACAATCTGGTCGGAGGTAATGGTCGGACACCAGTATTTTTCGATGTGCCAGGTCATTAAGTCGGTGCCGGTGAAGTGATCCACGTACGGTTTCTTCCGCGGGTTGTACATCGTGTCCGTCAAGTCGCGCAGAAGCGCGACGTTTTGCCCTTGGCTGACCATTTGACGGATGGAAAACGGCCGGCCCAGCACACACATGTTCTCATGAACCCCCATGACGATGACGTTGGTGATGCCTCGCTGGCGCATGAGATAAAAGGCTTCGGCGCTGTCGGTGGCGGCATCGCCTTCTTTGATCTGGAGGGCGTCGATTTCGTGTTGCCACGGCCAGGGCGCCTGGGTTGCGGGTTTGCAAGGCGGGTCGTCCGGGCAACCGCCGTCGGAATCGTCGATGGGCAGAAGCGCTTCTCGGGTGGGGTCGAGGTTGGCCCAACCTTTCAGCGGGATCGCGGTTTCCACATGCAGCGCCGCCTGGGCCAGCTTGCGGCCCGGCGTACCTTCATAATACTTCATCGTGTCACTTGGACAGTGGATGATCAAAACGCCGCGGCGGCGCAGTTCGGCGAGCACATCGTTCATGCGGGGCGCCATCTCTGCCACCCGCGCCGTCGTGCTCCTGCACCAGTGCCGGTCCCACATGTCGCAAACCACGGCCGCTGTGCGGGAGGCTTCCCACCGGGAATGGTTCGTCACCTGTTCCCACTGGTCCATACCGGTGTCCAATTTGCGCAGATAGCGCAAATCCAACTCCAGGGTGCCGGAGACTGGCGCTGCGGCGCCGGCAACCATTGAAGTCAGCCTTACCGCGCACAAAGCGATGAGCAGGTAATATTTCGGAGAAAGTTTCATACGTTAGCGTTAGACGCTCACAGTTCTATTTCGATCGTTAAAAGACTGACCAGGATGCCTGATCTGAATATTTCACGCGTGCTGAAGGACGAGTGTGAAATATTCATGGCTCACGCACGTGGTTGTTTTTCGCGACCCTCATCATGTTAGTGATTCTTGTGCTGTAGCGGGTGGTTGAAACCTCGCGTCCGGCCGCAATGGGCCAATTAAAAACAAGATGCAACCCAGAGCCAGCAGCGGCAGGATGCCGTAGCCGATGAACACCGGCGTATATCCAAAATGACCGACCGACCAGCCGGAGAGTGCCATGAAGAGCATGCCGCCAAAACCCGAGCCCATGCTTGCCAGCCCCCAGCATGAAGCCACCACGTGCGTCGGAAATACATCCGCAGCAAACGCCAGCGTGTTCGCGGTGTAACCGGTGTAACCAAACGTGGTCAACGCGATGAGGGCGATCGCCAGCGGAGCGCTGGTGGTCAGGATGGCCGGGATCGTGCTCAACATGAGCAAGGCAAACACGCTGGTGGAAGACTTGCGCGCCACGGGCGTGGTGACGCCGCAACGAATCAGCCAGGAGGTCAGCAAACCGCCCGCCAGGTTCCCCAGCGCTGCCGTGAAATACGGAATCCAACCCTTCCACCCGATCTCCTTGAGACTGAAATGGTGGACTTCAGCCAGATACTTGGGAAACCAGAATACGAAGAAATACCACACGGGATCCATGAAGACCTTCGAGAGCGTGAAAAACAGCAGGAAGCGTGTGGAGAACAGTTTTCGGGCAGAGACCCGTGACCGCGCTCCGTTGGCAAGGTCGATCGGCGCGCGCGCAAACAATCCCCAGCCCAGCAGCCAGAAAAGGCCGAGAATCCCCATCGCGATGAAGGCGCTCTGCCAACCCCGACGCAACACGAGCCAGGCAATTATCGGCGTCGAAATCATCGCGCCGATCGACGCGCCACTATTGAAAATGCCTGAAGCCAGGGCGCGTTCCGGCGAGGGAAACCATTCGCCCACCAATTTGGCCCCCGCCGGCCAGTTTCCGGCTTCTCCGGCTCCCAGGAGAAAGCGGCAGCACCCCAGCGAGAGCGGGCCGCTAGCCAGAGCGTGCAACATCCCGGCCACTGACCACCAAAGCATGCAGCAGGCATAACCAAGGCGCGTCCCTACCCAGTCAATAAACGGTCCCGAAAGGCCGTTCATGATCGTATAAGCCAGCATGAATGCGGAAGCCACGTACCCGTAAGCTGCTTCAGTCAGCGGGACGGCGGCTTTGAAATCCGGCGACGCGGCCACCACCGACAACACCTGGCGGTCCAGGTAGTTGATGGTGGTTGCGAAAAAAGCGAACCCGATCATCATCCAACGCCAGCCCGAAACACTCGGCGATGTCGAGGTTACCGGGGAACTGGTTGGGAAAGAATTCAAGTTGATGGCTTAAGAATCACTTTCAGCAACATGAACTTCAAGTAATCCTTTAAAACCAGGGCCTTCATGCCTGTTTTCCCTTGGTGATGACTATGGTGATAAGAACGTTGGCAAACCGCCGCTCCTCACCCGTGACAATAACCAGCGCCGTGCTGGGTTGGTTCACGGCGGCGTAAAGTTCATTCCTTTTCAGGCTCCGCGTCGGCACCCCCGAGGGCAACTGCTGCAAAAGCTCCTGATGAATCGCCGCAGGTCGCCTATCCGGCGGTGCCATCATTGCGGCTTGCTCGATGGGAATAGTATCCCGCAATACTTCCAGGACGTCCGCCACTTTCACCAGGCCGGCCCGCAGATTTAGAAATGCCTTTGCTGCGCTACCGGGAGCATGGGTTGAAACGGGATAATTCCCGTCGGCGATGAGCACGCAGCTTCCGTGGCCGGCACGGCCCAGGCTCGAAAGGATATCGGGTTGCAGCATTCGGGTTAGCATCATACCGGTGCCTTTAGTAAGGGTTCCGAATCATCTTCAAAAACGCCTACCGGGTTTGGGGTTGCGGTGAGGCAGCGGCCACCGGCCAATCCAAGTGTTGGCGTAGAAAATCAAAAGTTCCTTTGCCGTGGATCGTATGCGGACCCGTGAACCACTCGATGACGCACTGGTCCCAAAGGCCCAGCCGCGCCTCATACAAAAACCGCGTTTTGGCGAATTCGTAAGCGACCGTTTCATCCGGCGCCACCTGGTCGAAGTGCCCGCGTTCCACCATGAAAGGGCGCGGGGCGATTAAAGCAGCCATTTCGCTATAATTGAAAGTGCTGCCGAGGTCGAACTCGAAGATCTCATATTCAGGCATCCGGACATAGGTATAGGGGGTGAGCGTCGAGGCACATTTCCAAAGCCAGTCGTTGAAGTCGCCCGAACAAATGGAGAGACAATAATTGGTCACCAGAGCCGGCACGCGCATCGCCGTCTTGCCACCGTAGCTCAGGCCGTAAAAACCAATCCGCGCCGGGTCCACAAACGACTGCGCCTTGAGCCAGTCGGTGAGCTGCTGATGCTGCGGCACGATGATGGAATACAAGGTCTTGCCCAGCGGGTTGGCTTTGCGCTGCAAGGTGCGAAAGCGATCAGTGAAAAGATACAAGTTCTGCGGCGCGAACGTGACAAAGCCCTGCTCGCATAACCTGGCGGCGAAATCGTGATAGGCACTGCTGTCCCCTGTAATCGTGTCCTCCGGTCTGCCTTCCAGACCATGTTGACAAACCACCACGGGCCGCCGTTCGCCGGGTTTGAGATCTTTGGGCAAGAGTAGAATCCCATAAGCGAACACGTCGGGAAACACGTCGACCATGACTTCGTAGCCAGTCCAGTTCGGCTTGTCATATTTCAGTCGAGAACGGGGATTGGCCGGCAGCAGGGGCTCGTCAAACCGCCCAATGACTTCGCGGTAAAAGAAAGTGCGATAGACCTCGGCACGTTGGCGGAATTTTTCTGGAGAGGTGGTGTCAAGGTTGGTCATGAATCTCTGGCGCACGTAAGGGCTCTCGGCCAGCAACCACTGGTTGTGGCGGTCCAGTTCGTGCAACTGCCGGGCTTCGCGCGCCGTCGAATCGAAGTCAGGACACAGATTCTCTGGCGTCGACCCTTGCGGCGCGAGCGGTGCCTGGCCACCCAGCGCCCCCAAAAACGCCCTCAATGCCTCCTCACTGCCAAAGGGTCCCGTCCCCGTGTGGCCACTGACGGCCAGTTTCAATTGCGGCTCCGGCTTCAGCCCAGCCGTCAACAGGCGGGCACGCTCAAACTCCGACCGAACCTCATTCAACCTGGGAGACCCGAGGGTAGCCGGCGCGCCGTTGAACCGTTTTGGCGCGTGCCACCCACCGCCACCCGGCAAGGTCACCTCGGGCCCGCGTGCGGCTTCGATGATCAGGGTCCGGGGACTAATCATCGCCGCCACCTCCGCATCCCCAAACTCCTTCAGCAGACCAAAGACGTTTCGATCCACGGGTTGTTGCCAAATCGTGAGACGGTCACCGAAATATCCGCTGACGCAAACGGCTCCGCTTCGCGTGTCCAGCGCGCCGGCGTAAAACGCCAGCAGCCCGCCTTCGCCCCAGCCGATAACGCCGGCCTTCACCTTCGGATTCGGATTCTGATCCTCCATCCAATCCACGGCAGCCAGCACTTTTTGAACCTCGTACCCGATGAGGTGCCTGCCCAATTCAAATGCCGGCCGGTAGATGAATTCTCGATTGGACTGCAAGGCCTCTGCGTTTATGGCTCGTGAGATCAAAGCCGGAACGATAACCCGGCATCCGCTCTCGGCCAGACGCCGCGCGAATTGGCTCTCAGGCGCGATGCCGCCGGTCAAGCCGACCAGTTGCTCCGGAGTTTGGTCGGCGTCGGGGATGGCCACGACATTGGCGACGGGCGTGCGATGAACCGGCGTGAGTAGCAATCCTTCGCCAGTGACATCGCCAAAAGTCGGCCAACACACCGCAAGAATCTCATAACCTTGCCCGCGCCCACGGAGGGCCGGCCGGTTCGCAGTGGCGACCAGTTCCAGCTCCACTTTGCGAACCCGCTGGTCGCGCACACCCAGGATGTGCGCCAGGCGCTGCCGGTTGGTCGCCAGAGATTGCTCATAGGCTGGCCAGGAGGAGAGATCCCTGTACCAGAACTGCTCGCTTCGGGCTGCCGATTCATCAATTTTGCGCAGCAGGAATCGATCGACACCGGCGACGAGGTTCGAAGCGATATCGCCTTCCATCGTCAGCGGTGCGGTGCCAGCAAGCGGTTGGCCTTGCGACCAGGCAACCGAGGCGGAGGCGCAAAGCCAAGTCAATAATGCCAGGTTGCAAGTGGTTCTAGCGCAGTGCGTCAGAGTTTTCAGTACCTCTGGCGCGGAGTCAAAAGCGGCAGAGGACAGCCGCACTCCACGACGCTGGCGCGCGCTCGATGGGGCCAAAACACGCGAAGCGTCTTGGAGTGCGGCTGTCCTCTGCCGCTTTATCATCAAAGGGTACAAGCAACTCAGCATCGACACACTAGCAGCCTTCATGAAGCGTATATAGACTTGGCGATTGACCATGGTTACCACCGATAATAGCGGTAAGGATTATCGCCCATCGGAAAATCGGTACGATAATCGGGGTAATAACAGCCGAGAGGTTGAGCACCTTCCGGCTTGGAGGGCAGCGACGGTTTCATGCCACCTCGCGGACCAGTGGCTTGCGGCCCCGAGCGGTCGCCGTTGGGGCCGAGCTGCCAGGCGACTTCCGGGTCGAGGGCGTGGCTATCGAGTGGATGGAAAACCTGACTATCCACGGCGAAACTGGCGCCCAGATTGGCCAGCAACTGGGCGACAGCGCGGGTGGCCCGCCAGCGCGTGTACCGGAAATATGTCTTTTCGTCTGCCTGGAGACCATCCGGGTCCAACTGACAGAAGATAGCGACGCCTTTTCCGATCGTTCTGCGACCCAGCAGACCGTCGGCCCCGAGCTCCGCGCCGGCGCTCAAAAGCCATGGCGGAGTATCCAGGTAACAACGCCAGCGGAGGTCGGACGCGCTCAGGCCTCTGGCTTCGGGCCAATCAGGCGCGGACAGCGAACCGGCGAAGCGTTCGACAGCCGGCTTAAGGGTTATGCCGAACGGTCCCTCAGCCCCGGCGCAGGGCAAGAAGAACGCCTTGCCGCCTCCTTCAAGGTAGGCCGTGAGCGTCTTCGGGTCCGGAACGGCATCCGGGCCAATGAGCAGCAGGCCGGCGTCTGTCCGCAACTTGTCCGCCCTCTGATAACTCACCCCGATTTTGTCGAGCCATGCGGCGCCAGTTGCGCCGCCCAGATACAGCACCTGGCTGACCCGTGGTGACAGCGAGGAGTGGAGCGCGTAATCAATAATCTCCTTGCCGATGCGCCGCGCCGCGGGATCCAGCGCCACGTGATCTTCGAGATCCAGGGTGCAAACCAGAAGCCGGCCCCGTCCATAGTCCAGCTCCATCAGCGGTGTGTAGGCTAAATCGAATTCGCATTCCAGCAGGGGGCGCCATCCGCTGCGATGAGGTTTCTCAATCGCTGCGCTGCTGACGCCGCCGCGGTTGCCCCAATGCCATCCGGCGTAAGGCTGCTCTCTTTCGTTTCCCCGCAGATAATTCCCCACATACTGCGGGTAAGCCTCGATCAAGGTGCTGCTGCCGCTCCAGTCGCGCAGGTCGTCTGATTGCAGAGTGGAGAGTGTAGAATGCACGGTGGCAGAAGCGACGGGGAACACGCGCCGGGTCACTTTCGGGCACACGCGCCAGCCGAGAGCCTGGGTCATCCATTCGGGGTCCTGGGCGCAGACGAGAACCCGGCCTCCCCCGCGGACATGAGGTTCGAGTCGCGCGGCCAACGACGTGTCGTCCTTCAACGCGTTGCGTCCGAGCATTACCAGAGGAGCGGCCCCGCCATTCCAGGGACGGGTCCGATAGCCCAGGTTGGTCAGCATTTTGCCGGTCATGCCCTGCGGATCAACCAACGCGACCTGCTGGCGGTCTGTCTTATCCTCCCCAAACGCGCGAAACGCAAAGACGTCTTCGTGCCGAATTTCGCCGATCGTTGCCACCAGCGTGAGCTCGCCGTCAACCTTGCCACCTGGCGCTATCTGCGGCGCCTTCACCTGGAAAGGCAGGAATTTGATTTCGGAAACCGCCAATCGGCCTTCCACATGCCCCTTATGAAATTGCTTGCCGCTGACCGTGGCCGTCCAAACGGCCGTGAAATCTTGCGGTTGGCGCGTGTCGTTAATCAGAACAATCTGCTTCTCGATTTTCTGACCGGGATTGAAGTGATGGTCCTTGGCGGTGTACGCCTCGGGTGGGCCGGCAATCCACGCCAGGGTCGGGCCGTTAACCTCTTTGAGCGCGTCCTGGTTCCAGGACCACGTGCGCAGGCCTCCCGGCAGCCCCGCGGTCCGCCAACTGCGCCAGGTATTCACACGGTAGAGCTGCTGGATCTTGTGATTGTTGGTGTACTCATCCAACCGGTTCTCGGAGCTCGCGTACAGCATCCCATTGCGAAAGAGCCCATGCAGGTACTGCCGATATTCTGGCTCCTCGCCTGCATAAGCCTCCGTGCCAAAATAAATCGCGGCGAATTCCGTCAGCAAGGGCTCGCTGGTGATATTGCTTTCAAAGCCGTGGCGCGCGCGTCGGAATGTACAGTCCACCGGGGTTCCGAATTCAACCATCGAAATTGGCATTTCTCCGCTTTCGGCCCACGCGCTCAACCACTCTTCGCGCTCTTGAAGCGGGATGAGATCCAGGTAACAATTCATCGTGTAGATGTCCCCCGTGTAGGCCCCGGAGTGGCTGTAATAGGCCCGGGTCGGGTCCAGCTTTCTCAGCCCGTCAAACATTTCCTTCCCATAAACCATGAGGCGCTGCCAGCGCTCGTCAGTTTGTCCCCAACCACTGCGTCCGATGAGCCGCGGATCAGCATCCTGCGCGCTGTTGAAGAAATTGAATCCGGCGATCCACATAATCACCGACGGGTGATTGCGGTAATGGCGCATCCACACTGCGGCCCGCTCCATGGCACGCTGCCGGTTTTGCTCCCAGGGGATCTGACCCCGCGAATTCATCAGGTAGCGATTGGCGTTCAGAACGTACTGCGCCACGAGGTATCCCTGACGGTCGGCCTCGTCGAGATTTCGCCCTGAGTCGGACGGGTCGCCTCGGGCATCCACATTCTCCGAGCCCATCTCGGAGAAGGTATCACCGACCTCCGTCCGCGGGCCGTTATAGAAACAAGGTTGCCGCAGATGGACCACGCTGCCGTTGAGGTAGAATTGCCGGCCTTCAATCCGAAACTCCCGGAACCCGAATTTCTGGTCGTACTCATCATCCAGGTTCGCGCCTTTGATTTTCAACCGCAGCGTATAAAGATTTGGCTGGCACACGTCCCATAGGCGAGGGTCAGTCCAAGGCCAGGAGGGAGACAGAGTCTGTGTCTCCTTTGCTTCCACTGTCGCCTCGGCCGTGAAACTCTTCTCCAACTCGCCCTTTTCGGTCAGCATGTCCGCAATGACATGAACTGGCCCCGCTTCCTTGATGCCGCTTAGTTCTAACTCCAGAGCAATGGTCCTGTTGCGCGTGGACGTGTGCACAAAAACATCAGTCACGCGCGCCTCCGAGGCTCGACTCTCCAAGAACACGCTGCCGGTCAGGCCGCGGGTCCTGAGCCGAGCCGCACTGTAGGTGACGTTCATGAAGGCGTTCTGCCAGAAAGTCCCCACCTGCTCGGCGTCGGCAATGGCCGCCACCAACACCCGGATGTTCGCGGTTTGGCCGGGGGTTACTGCTGAAGTAATGTCCGCCGAGCCCCACGGCCACGCGATTCTTCCACACTCCTTGCCGTTGACATAGACGATCGCGTCCGTGCATACGCGGTCGAAGCGCAGACTAATCGCGCGGCCTTGCCATTCGGCCGAGATCGGCACCTGGCGTTCATACCAGGCGTGTGCCACCCGGGCCCCATCATACAGTTCCCACTGCGGCCCGCCGCCCAAGGCAACATAATCGGATGAATTTCCCCGTGAACGCTGCCAACTGCCCGGCACCCGGATGTAGGCCCAGCCCAGCTTCGCAGGTTCGGGCGCCCCTTCAGTTGCGGGAATGAACCGCCAGATACCATCCAACGACACTTTGTGCCGCTTTGCATTAACCGTAACCACACTCGGCTTGTCCCAATTCAGGCTAATACTGGCCGGCAGCACCGCGTCGGCCAACTGCCCGGACGCTGCTAGTGCCAGGCGCGGTGTTACCGTGAGATCGGCGACCTCAAACACGCCCGTGCAATGGAACAGCGCCGGCTGGATATTCAGACGGGTAGCGCCTTTGGGCACCGGCAGCTCCACCGTTTGGGTCACCCAGTCCGAGTCGGCCTTTAATTCAGGGACTTGTGCCGGGTAGCCGGACGCGCCTTCGAACACCATCGCCACACGGGCATCGTGCCAGCCTTCCGTGCCCACTTTCAAATTCGTTGCCTTCACACGCACTGAGACGGACAGCGACTCGATCTCGGAGGTGACCTTCACAAAGGCGTGCACGTAATCGAGTTGGCGCCCCGCGTCCTGGTTTTCGATGCGCAGCCAGGACTTGCCGTTTTCCGATACAACCCGGAATTCCTGACTGTTCCGAGGAATGCTGAATCCCTCGGCCCATTCCGTGGTCGCGCTGGGCTTTTTGAAATCCCCTTGGGGAAACAGGTTCACCTCTGCCGCGGCGCCTGAGCCTGCAATTCCAACGTAAACAAAGGTCAAAATCACCAGCGAAGAGCAACGCGCCGCTTTGTACAGCGGTCGCTTCTTCGGGCTTGTAAGGTTCAGAGATGGACTACCGCGTTCGGTCATTGGCCGGGCTTTCGTAGTAATCAAAACTCGGTCCGAGCTTTTGAAGCAACGGCAACGTTGCGACGTCGAGCTCTTCGATGATCTCCGGAGCCAGCAGCTCCTCAGCAGTTTTGGACCTGTTGTTGTTACTTTGGGAAATTACTTCTGCTCAGTCTTGGTTTCGACTTTCCTGCGACTGGCTCGGAATTGAAAGCTTACCCCCACAAGAGCCAAGACAATCCAAAGCGCCAAAGCCCCGTAGCCCAGCGTTCCCGACGGCCCTTTTTGAGCTGGATGAAGCCAGACTTGAGACGCATTCTGACCGCCAGCAACGAAGGGCCAAACCCCCGCCATTATGAGGTAAGACCCGCTGAAGGCCGTGGACAGGATGATCATGAACTTCTGTGCCAGGAGCGCGATTACTCCAAACCCAATGGGGAGGACGAGGAAAATAATTGGCTGAATCTGTTGTCCGGTTCCACTGAAAAGGGCAGCGGCGATAACCCCTCCAGCCGTTGCCCCAAGCAAGAAGACGCCCAGAAAATAAACCCAGAGGCACAGCACCGCGCCGATCAGTCCGCCGATACCCGCACACACAAGTGCTATTCCAGTGCTCCCATGGGCCAACGACAATCCGATTTCCCAGCCGCCGTACGCCCCGACAATGAATCCGATGATGGCCAAGCTGAACTTTAGAATCCGATATCCCCAAAAACACGTCAGGATTCCGGCCACAATGGCGAACAGAGCACTAGCTTGACCGGCCCAGGCGTAATCGTTCATAGCGTATTCGAATTCATCAGCTTGCGGATTATGAATTTACCAAAACAGCTCGGCCCCGCAAACAACTTCATGCAATTGGGAGCTGCAATCTGTTTGGCATCAGGGATCTCGCCGCTTTCATGGGTGGGCAAGTTGGAGATTAGGAAGCCACAGAGCCCTGAGCATTCATCCTTGCTTGGACCCTTTCTGGAGTGATGCCCTGTCGGCGCAAAGTCCGGAGGCTTAAGGAATCGTGGCGTTTGGCTAGGCGAACCCCCGCCTCGTCGGTTAGGAGCGGGCAGTGGTAAAAGGCCGGCGGCGAACAGCCGAGGGCGCGATAGAGCAACAACTGTCTCGCGGTTGAAAGCAGCAGGTCGGCTCCGCGGACGACTTCCGTGATCCTCATGGCGGCATCGTCCACCACCACGGACAACTGATATGCAGGCAAGTCGTCATGCCGCCAGACCACGAAATCGCCAAAATCCTTACCGGCGACAAATTGCTGCCGCCCGAACAAGCCGTCCAGGAACTCGATGGTCTCTCCATCCGGCACACGAAAACGCCAGTTCAATTTCGAAGTCGCAGGAGCCCTGCGTGTGTCGTGCGGAATCCGAACGTGGGGATTCGGCCTGCACGTGCCCGGATAGATTGGCCCCTCATCGGCGGCATGCGGGGCTTGGAGGGCGCGCAAGACGTCCTTCCGGGTGCAACGGCAGGGATAGATCCAGCCAGCGGCCTGGAGCTGCTCAAACGCTGCCTGATAATAAGACCTTCGCTGGCTCTGTTCGTATGGCCCGAAAGGGCCGCCGCAATCGGGGCCTTCCTGCCAGCGAAAACCCAACCAGCGCAGGTCCTCAAACATTGCTTCGGCAAAGGCCATCTTTGCCCGAACCGCGTCGATATCATCGCTGCGCAGGACCAGAACACCCTGAGCCTCCGCGGCCCGTTGCTGGGCGGTCCAGAAGGTGCGAGCGTGGCCGATGTGCAGGTAGCCGGTCGGGGCGGGTGCCAATCGGCCGCGATACTGGACGCTGCTCATGTGCCGGTAGCGTAGCAGTGACCGGGTTGGGCGGAAAGAGTTGGCGGAGTGAAAACATCCCGGTCTCGTAGCGGTCGCCGATCCGGGTGAAGCTAGCGGCATTTGAAAGCAATCATGATGGTCCTCTGATGGCGCGAAGCGCCAATTCGCCATGGCCCGCTATATCCGCACCCCCGCGGCCCGGTAGAACTGCCGCACGCGTGCCATTTCCTCCTCCAGCTCCAGCACGCCAATTGATCGGACCATTTGGCCAATGGTTGTTTTGGGATCGTTGGACCAGAAGATGCCGCAGTCCTCGTCTTCGTAATAGCGAAAGCCAACCTTGTCGCCAAAGGCTTTCCGGAGGGCTTCTCCGTTCTGCAGCTTCGAACTCCACGGAAGCAGCGCGTAACTGAGGTCCAGTTCGTGGACCAGGATGCTTTGTGGTGGCTTGATCTGCGCGGCAATCTTGCCTGTGGGCTCGAAGATTGAGGCGTTGTGCCGCCAAGTGCTGGAGACAATGTGACAGCGGCGATCCCTCGCTCGGAACGCGGGTTGCGAAGTCTGCGGCGATTGCGTGGGCCAGGCGATCAGTTCCGCTCCGCGGCGGGCCAGCTCCGCCCAGCCTTCAACGAAATTCATGTCGTAACAGATTTGTATTCCCAGTTTGCCGAAATCGCAGTCGAAGACCGGCAGTGCGTCGCCGGGAGTGGCGCCGCCCTCCATGGTTCCACGTTCGAGAGAAACAACCAAATGAATTTTACGGTAGGTTCCGAGCACTTTACCTTCGCGCCCGACCAGGATTGCGGCATTCGAGGACAACCTCCTTTCTTCGGAGTCCAACAAGTAGCTGGGAAGGACGATATAGCAACTGTGCTCACGCGCCTTCCGGGTGAAAGCGTCCTTGACCTGTCCCTCGAATGAAACCGAATGGGCCACAGCATCGTCACCGGCTTCGCCAGTGATCGCCACTTCGGGCAGGATTGCGAGATCGAGACCGCGTCCATAAGTCTGTTTGGCTTGTGCGGCCATTTGGCTTGTGCGGCCATTTGATCCACGATCCCCTCCAACTGTTCCAGACGGTTGCGCAGTCCGGGATACTGGCCCCAAAAGGATTGCATGGCTGTACCGACGATGACCTTGCGGGGTGGAGTGTTGGACGTGGTTCGCACCCTTTCCCCATCGTTGGCTGCCGGTGCCGAAACAGGGTCAAGAGCCGCTAAGCTGCCGAGCGTTGCCAGAAATGTTCGTCTATCCATTTGTATGTGCTCCTGCGAAGAGGGCAGTCCGTAATTTGGGTTCTTATATTCGCATCTAAGCACGGCGGTCAAGTCGCGGATGTGCGCTGAGCCCTACCGTTGGGTTCAGCGTACGGGAGGTTTGTCGAGTTCAGGTTTTAATGTCCTGCTCCACCAATCTTCTTTCATCTTGACCTCATCCTCAACCAAACCTCATCGTTCGCAGCAAATCCTTGTACGCAGGCGGCGGATTGCAAGTAAACAAAGCGAAGTCAGACTATTCGGCTTACCATGAGGACTCGGCTTGAAACCGCTCGCATCGCCGGCGCCGCAGTCCTGGCAGTCGCGCTGTGCCTCGGGCTCCGCGTGCCCAGTGCGGACCCGGGACTTGCGGGCCCCAGTATAATCCAACCTCCCCCCGCCTACCCGCTGAAGAAGAGCGCCAACGGACGGTACCTCGTTGACTCAAAAGGAGCGCCATTCCTGCTGACCGGCGATGCCCCACAAGCCCTCATGGTCAAACTGACCGAAGCGGATGCCGACCTCTACTTCTCCAACCGGGTAGCGCACGGGTTCAATGCAGTCTGGATTAATCTCCTCTGCCGTCCGGGCACTGGCGGACGCAAAGACGGCGCGACCTATGACGGCATTCTTCCATTCTCCGTCACTGATGATCTGTCTGCTCCCAGTGAAGCCTACTTCGTCCGTTGCGATCGGATGATGAGCTTGGCCCAGAAACACGGTCTCTTGGTGATACTTGATCCCGCCGAGACGATCGACCACCTCAAGATTCTTGTGACGAACGGCCCGGCAAAATGCCGCGCGTTCGGCCGTTATCTTGGTCAGAGGTACAAACGCTTTCCCAACCTGCTTTGGATGAGCGGCAACGATTTTCAAACCTGGCGGGAGCCGAAAAATGACGAAGCGGCCCTGGCCGTCGCTAAAGGTATCCGCGAGGCTGATCCGGAGCATTTACAAACCGTCGAACTTAACTACGAAGTGAGCGGTTCGCTGGACGATCCAAAATGGGAACCGCTCATTGGCGTGAGCAGCGCCTATACCTACTATCCGACTTACGCACAAGTACGGAAGGAATACAACCGGCCCAACTTCCTGCCCGTGATCATGATTGAGTCAGATTACGAATTCGAACAGCGCGCCACGCCCGCAGTGCTGCGTCGCGAAGAATATTGGTCGATTCTGGCAGGTGCCACCGGACAGGTCTATGGCAGCGGGCCGATCTGGCCTTTCGCCGAGAATTGGAAACGGTCGCTGGATTCCATTGGGACTGTCCAGATGGCGTGGGTTAAGGCCCTCTTCGAGCCGCGCGCTTGGTTCGACCTGGTCCCGGATCAACAGCACAAGTTGGTGGTTGCCGGATACGGGAGTTTCGACGGCGGATCGCACGAAGGTAATCATTACGTGATGACCAGCGACTATGTCACTGCGGGACGGACGTCTGACGGACGGCTGGCTATCGCTTACATGCCCTCGTTGCGCCCGCTCAAAATAGATTTGTCCCAGCTTAGTGGACCTGTCACCGCGCGGTGGTACGACCCGAGTACTGGGAGGTTTTCCCCAATCAAAGGCTCTCCCTTTCCCAACTCTGGGCAATCGTACTTCATTCCGCCTGGCAACAATGCTGATGGCGACGGTGATTGGCTCCTGGTCCTGGAGTTCAATTAGAGTGCGAGGAATGTTGAAAACGAACCGGCTCACCGTCGCTGTCGCGCAACTGAAGTTCCGTGCTGCCATTGGTGACAACGTTTCCTGCATTACTGAAGTCATCCATTCATCGGCCAGGGCGGGCGCCGACGTTGTCCTGTTTCCCGAATGCTCGGTGACGGGATACAACTGTGACTTTGCCGCAGTGTCGCCCTCGGAGATTGGCGCCGCACTTCAGGCCATTGCCTCCCAAGCTCGCGCCGCCCAGAGTTATGTGCTGGTGGGCTGCCCAACCTTCAATGCGCGTAAGTGGTTCAATTCCCTCGTGGTCTTCGATCCCCGCGGGCGAGAGGTCTTTCGCTATTCGAAGATTCACCTTACGGCGCGGGATAGGCGGTTCTTTACCCCGGGAAACACGCTGGCATTTTTCCGCCTCGCTGGCGTGGCTTGCACTGCCATCATCTGCCATGAACGACGTTACCCGGAGTTGGTGCGCCTGCCTGTAATGCTCGGTGCGCAAATAGTGTTTCACCCGAATGCCGGGCTCGACTCGCTGCCGGTTTCCAAGAGCAAGCGCCGTGGCCGTGATGGAGTGGCGGTGCGCGCCTTCGAAAACGAGGTCTATTATGTGTTCGCCAACTCCGTAGGGCCGCAGGGCGATGGCCTGTGGTCGGCCGGCGACTCGAAAATCGTGGCCCCAGACTCACGGGTCATCGCCTTGGCCAACAACCGGGACGAAACGGTCATCCGGGCGGAGCTTGATCTATCGTTCGCCGGCCGTAAATACGCACGCGATGCGCTGCAACGACCGGCCTTTTTACGCAGGCACTGGAGGGAAATGATGGCTGCGTGCAGACGCCAAGTCCGGCATGGCCTTGGCCTGACTGGCTGATCTTCTGAGATTGTGGTGCTGGACCCTGTGGACTTCGAAAAGCCAAAGAGCGAAATAGTGAAACGACTCGAGTAAACAGTGTCCAAAAAATGCGAAGGAAGTGATGTGAAACGTTTTCTTTCAGTGCTACTGCTGGCTGCAGCCGGTTTATCGACCATTGGGTTTTCCCAAAGCTACACCACTCGCTTTGACGGCCCTGAAAGCCCGCTCTCTGAGGGCGGAAGGTGGACAAACCACGGTATCGACTGGACTCAAATCACGAAGAAAGGGGGCATAGCCTGCGGCAATCAAACCGGGACCAATACGGGGAAATACAGGTTCGACGATTCATACGCTCATCTTTCCGGGTTCCCGCCGGACCAGGAAGCCTGGGGCCAAGTGTATATCGGAAAGCCTGACTCCTCCTGCAATCAGGAACTTGGAATCCTTTTGCGCTGGAACAGTTCGGCCCACCGCACCATCGGGTACGAATGCTTTGCCAGATGCCTAAACAGCGATTCTTCCTATGTGCAGATTGTTAGGTGGGGTGGCCCACTCGGACAATTCACCTACCTGGCTGACAAACGCGGTACGAATTATGGCCTGAAGAACGGCGATACGCTTAAGGCATCCATTTTAGCCAACGTCATCACAGTGTACATCAACGGAATTGAGAAGGCGCGGGTGAAAGATGACACCTTCAAAACTGGCAATCCTGGGATCGGAGAGTTCCTAGCCTGCAATAACGGCAAGGGCATCGACTCCAACTCGGATTTCGGATTCTCCAGCTTTACAGCGAGAGGTCTCGGTGGGACCGCTCGGGCGCAAATCAATGCTGCGCAAACTCCGCTCACGGGGCCGCTTAAAGCCTCCAGGAATCCCAACTACTTTGAGGACGGGAGCGGCAGTCCGCTGATCCTACGCGGATCGCATACCTGGAACACGCTGCAGGATTGGGGCACCGGAGGTTCTGTCCAACCCCTGGACTTCGACGCGTTCGTTAGTTTCCTCAAGGCGCACGGACACAATTTCACTTTACTCTGGCGTACTGAGCTAGCGAAATTCAGCAACCTGCCAGTCACGCCCACCCATCCTGCGGATTTCACGGTAAGTCCACATCCTTGGGTGAGGACGGGCCCCGGGTTGGCAACCGATGGCGGATTGAAATTCGATTTGACGAAATTCGACGACCGCTATTTTGAACGCCTGCGCACGCGGGCGGGTGCCTTGAACCGCGCGGGAATCTATGCCGGGGTCTATCTGTTTACCGGAGAATGGGTGTTGCGTTTCCGCAGTTCTACCGATGGTTACCCTCTCTCGGCGCCCAACAATGTCAACGGAGCGGATGACGGATACCGTGGCGAACGGGCTGAGAGCGGGCTTGCCTCGGTTACCATGACAGGAACCAACTTCATCACGGATGTCCAGGACGCCTACGTCAGGAAGACCATTGACACCTTGAATGACTTACCGAATGTGCTTTGGATTATTTCCGAGGAAGCTCCCATGAAATCAACCTGGTGGAATAACCATTTGATTTCGTTGGTGCGGGGGTATGAGCGCGGGAAGCCCTGGCAGCACCCCATCGGATACGCAACGCTCGACAGTCCCACGGATTCGATCCTCTACAACTCGGATGCCGACTGGGTCGCCCCGTGGGCTTGGACCTCTCCCACCAATTCGTGCGGGATTGGCAATCCTTCCTGCAAAGTCAACATTAATGACAGCGACCACAGTTACTTCGGGATGTGGAATGATACGCCTCAAAAAAATCGAAATTATGCTTGGGAGAACTTCACCACGGGAAATCAAGTGTTGTTCATGGACCCGTACCTGGTCTACTACCCTCGCGAAAATCGGAACCTCTGCCCGTCTCCGGTCAACGGGATAGGCACTAAGCCAGACCTTCGTTGGGAGAATTTCCGGAACAATCTCGGATATCTCCTGCAATACTCACGCAAGCTCAACCTGGCTTATGTCACCCCCAGGAGTTCTCTCTGTTCGACAAGATATTGCCTTGCGCAAACCCCGCCTGTCGGCGCCGAGTATTTGGCTTATGCTCCCGCTGGAGGAACATTTACTATGGACCTTTCCGCTATGTCCAACTCGCGACGGCTGGCAGTCGAATGGTTCAACCCCGCGGTCGGAGCAATCCTAACTGAAAAGCCGATTGCTGCCGGGTCATCCTCTCAGTCATTCAGCCCCCCATTCAGCGGAGATGCCATCTTATTCCTGGTTGATGCTACGGGTCACAGGTAAACGTCGGTGCTGGAGGTTTTCAAGGCTCGGCCGGAATGGCCCCGAGTTTAACGCCGTCTGTTGGATGCGGTGCCAAAGCTGACTGTTTTCGAGCTTATTTCTTCAACTTCGGATATTTGTAACTGGAACCCTTTGCCGGAACTGCCTCGAACCGCGGGGAATTCGGTGTCGGAGGTGTTTTAGCTATAGTTGAAGTGTCTGGCTCAGACGGCTGCGGAGCTTGTTCACCGCGTCGAGGTAGGTTTGAATCTGCTCGCGCTCCTGCTGGCTTTGATCCTGGAGCTGCGTCTGCAATTCCGCCAAATGGTCGACCTGTTTTTCCAGCGATTTGCGGGCGGCGGCATGTTCGCTTGCTTTTTGTTCTGCGGCCTGACGCAGTCCCTTTTCGTTTTCCAGGGCGGCACGCGTTTGCGCCAGGGAACCGACGAGCGCGCCTAATTGGCTGTCCCGGGAAGCGACTTCTTTGCTCAAGTCAGCCGCTTTAGTTTGCTGGAGTTTCAACTCGCGAGTCAGGGATTCGAGCCGGCTCTGCCCCGCGGCCAGCGATTGCTCAGCAGCCTTGAGGCGCAGGTTCATGCTGTCCAGTTCACTTTGCAGCGACCCTCGGGCGGCGCTGGCCTCCGCCAGCTTATGCTCCGCCGCCGAACGGTCCGAGGATGCCCGGGCCAGCTCGGCCTGAACTTGCGCCTGGGACTCGTCCAACGCTCTGACCTGGGCCTGCAGAGCCGCGCATTGCTGGGTCAACTGATGGTCGCGCGCGAGCATCTCCTCGACTTCCTTCTCCAGCAACACCGCTGCCTGCGCCAGATTAACGCCAGAGCCGTCCTGGTAGCCTCCCGGGGCTTGGGTCAGGGCGACCGGGCGCCCTGAGCTGTGGTCGCACGGGTTCGACCTGCAACTCCACGACCTCGCGGCGGGCCCGGCCGTTGGCGCTGCTTTTTTGCCATCCTTCTGACGCTCCACCCCTGGTCCGCGTCGCCAGGAACTCCTGCTGGATCCTCGAAGCTTCTATGAGGTCATTGTCGTAAATGTGGATCTCCAGGCGGGCGATTCCGAGGGCGCTTGCGACGGGATTACTGGAGATTTCGGAACGGATGCCGGCCCGGAACAACTCACTCTTGAAGGCCTCGACTTCCTTCAGCTCGCTGGAGCACATCAGTCTGATCATAATGCTTCAGAGCCATATCTAACCCCAGTTCCGCCGGACACGACAGCCGGGAAAGGCCTGAAATCGATCCCGGGGTTTACCCAGGGCGGGGATTTGATTTCGGGCGGCTCCGCCGAATGCGGAGTGCGAAAAAACGGGAGGAATTCGCCCAGTGTTGACGCTCTTGACACCGTTGACAGTGTTGACACTGTTGACGCCCTCATTCCCGACCGACCGGCACCACCAACATTGGGACTGGTGGCGACGCTTTGCTGGGTGGACGAGCTGGGGCGTCTCAGGGCGCAGGAGCTTCCGGTCTTTAAACCCGAGTTCCCCTGCGGCGACCCACTGGCTCTTAAGAAACCTCGGCTGTGATAAAGCCCTTTAGCCTCGGGGACTCAAAGCACCCGAAATTGGACTCAAGCCCCGGGGCTAGGGTGGCCAGCAAGGGGTGACAATGCGCAAATTGACTCGGAGCACTGCCCTGACCTCAAACGCCCATAGGGTGCCTCGAACCGGGGCCCGGTGTTCCGCGTCCGCCGAAATGATGACATTTTTTCGAGAACAGAGAGAGTCTGCCGGTCAAGCAAAGCGATCGTGGAAATGAAAAACAGCAAGCCGGCGATCAGCCAGCGCCTGCGTTCACGCACGAGCATCATCATGGGCTGGCCAGCTTACCGTTTTCATCTGCATCATAACTTCATTGAGTCCGGTCATTGGCCTGGTTCTCCCAGTAGTCAAAGCCCGGTCCCAGTTGCTCGAGCAGTGGCTGGGTCACTTGGTTGAGCTGTTCCCTGAGAGTTTGGGAAAGGGGCTCGGAAGCGGCCTTGATGTTTGGCCCCAATTTAGCAACCGTGCGGCAACCACACAGGGCACTGGTGATGCCTTTGCCGGCAATCGCCCATTTCAGAGCCAGTTCCGGAGTTGACATGCCGTTATTTTGCGCCAAGAGTCGTATGGCTTGCAAAGCGGCGGCAGTCTCCGCCTCGGCGCCGGGAAGACCATGACGGCATTGGGGTGTGCGACGGCTGTCGAAATGCCGCGTGCGGCGCTGCCAAACCGGGACATCGTCCAACGTGGGATAGACGTCGCCGAGAATTCCCTGCAAGAGCGCCATGTAGCCCAGCACACCGACGCCACGCGAATGACAGTATGGCAGGATTTCATGTTCGATGGCTCGGGTCAAAAGGCTGTAGGGCAGTTCGTTGATGGCAATCGCCGCTCCCGTTGCCATGGCCTCATCCAACTTGACGCGGCCAAAATTGCTCACACCGATATGGCGAATCTTTCCCGCCCGTTGCAGGCCCATCAAGGTGCCGAACGCTTCGGATACCGGGGGCGTGGCCATCGGCTCGGTGGTGAAACTCCGGATGGCATGCGGCGTGATCGGCCAATGAACCATGTACAAATCGATGTAATCGGTTTGCAGCCGCCGCAAGCTCGCTTCGCAATGCTCAACCAATTTATGGGGCTCAGTATTGGCGGGGCTGATTTTGGAACCGAGCACCACTTTGCTTCGGTCCATGCCTTTAATCGCCCGGCCCAGCGAGGACTCACTGCCACCCTGGTAATAGTGTTCCGCCGTGTCGAAGAAATTGCAGCCATGCTCCACCGCGTACCAAACCACTTCATTCACGTCGGCTTGGCTGCAAGGCCCCCAATAGTCGCCGCCCCCAAAGGCCCAACTGCCGATACCCAGCACGGGGAGCTTAAAATCATGTATTCCGCACTGACGTAATTCCATAAGTTTACGAAATTTGCCTTTCCGCTTCAGGTAACCGCCCTGCCCGCCATCGCTTCGGTGCACCCATCTTTTCACCCATAGATTCAAGCTAATGGCAGAATACTAACAAAGTATTGGCCAGCGTTGACCTGCGGCGCCACAGTTCAAGTATGGAAGAAACCGCGGCGCGAACGGCCAGACGAATGGGACCACGCTCCGCTTCGTCCAGACCATGCGCGAAATTTCCAGCAAGCATAACACGACCACGTTCCTGCCGGTGCCCATCGATTTGTCTGCGCCCTTCCTGAAGGGAAGATGATGATATGTGCGTATTTAGCCTCATTTGCTACACGGCGGTTGACCTTCTCAAACAGGCCTGGCTGCTTCCCCGTTCTGTGGCGGTTGCCCTGCGGCAAAGGCGGCGCCGGTTCGCCCTGAACATACTCGAAGCCGAACGGCTCGACCGGATACGCAATCCCTCGAAGTATCTTGGAAAATGAAATGAGCTCCACTTTTCGATGTGGCTTTTTCACGTTCTGCACAACTCTTGCGCGTGGATCAGGGCATCAGTCATTCAACTCAAGAATTAACTTCAACTACTCCAGCCCCTTCGGCTTTTATTTTGGCACCTTCTCTGAGCCTTACAACACACTTTCAAATGGCGTGAGCGCCGTGGCTAGCGGCGGAACGATCGCCATCAAGCCCGGGTCATCAGCCGAGACCATGACGATTTCAAAACCCATGACCATCACCGCCGTCGGGGGCGCGGCCACCGTTGGTCATTAACCAAGTTTGACAAACGGCCCCACCCGGCTGGCGGCCTCGTCCTTAACGCGCCCCGTCCGAAGAATTCGCAGGCCCTGCCAGCAGCTCAACGTCTTTGACAAAAACCTTTCCAGCGCCCTCGACCACGAGGTTAAGCCGAACCAGATCCGGCTGCTCGCCCAATTTCAGGAAAAACGGCGTCTCATAGGCGGCCCAATCGTTTGAGCCGGAGAGGACGTTATCCAGTCCGCGCGAGAAGAATTCCCCTTTGCCGGGAAAGCGGCACCACATTTCGAGGTAGGCGCGGCCTGCCAGGCCTTCGGTTTTCATTTTCGCGCGGTAAATAAGCCTGCAGTTCTGGACGCCCGGGTCGGTCACTTCAAACAGCCTGAAAGTTTGCGTTTGGGTGCACGACACGGCCCATGCGCCGCCGGGGACCCGGTTCAAATCGAGTGAAATCGGCCGCTCGCCGGTTTCGAAAGATCTCAGAAAGATCGTCGTGGCGGCAGGTTCAGAAAGGGGCGGATGGAGCTGCCGCAGGAGCACAAAGGAAGTCAGGATCAGCAGTATCCCCGCAGGGATCAGCCAGAGCAGTGCGCTCCGCTTCCCGGGCGTGTTGCCGGCAGCGACGTTTGCCGCCTGGGTTTGTTGGAACGCTTCCCTGACGTCACGGCGAGTCAGAACCACCAACGCCCAGATGCCCAGCGGGAACCCAACACAGTTGCCCGGAGTGACGAACAGCGCGACGATGGCGGCGGCAATGGCAAGGCCGTAAGCTTCGAGCCGGATCATTTTCAAGGCCGCGTAGATAAGGAAGCTACACAAGATAAAAGGAACGGCGACCAGACCCAGGACCGCGAGCTTTGAAAGTCCCACACCAAGAAGGTCGGCGTGACCCAAGGGAACGCGGGCCAGAGACACGCCGCGCATGCGCGAGAGCGCCGGCAAACCGAACATGACGATGAAAGGCATGAGGACCCAATTGAGAATCCCGGTAACTAGCAACCCGATTGCCGGTCCGCGAACCTGCTTTCGAAGCTGTTCCAGTTTGGCGTCGGCCCCCGCGGGCGGCGTTGACGCCGGCTGCGAAGCGATTGTTTCCAGGGCGCTTTTCACCTGGCTGGCCTGCTGATAGCGGCGCTCGGGTTCGCGCTCCAATGCGTGCAGCACGACTTCATCCAAACGCACATCGACTTGCACTTTCTGGGAGGGCGGCGCGAATCTGCCCAAGGGCAGGTCCCCCGTGAGCATCTCGTAGAAGACTACCCCCAGCGAATAGATGTCCGCTCGGTGGTCCACTTCCTGGGGATGTTGTACCTGCTCTGGCGCCATGTAATGCAGCGTGCCCATGACGTCCCGCGTGCCGGTCAGCCGCAGGTCTTTCGCCTCCAAACCCAGGATTTTGGCCAGGCCGAAATCTGCGATTTTCACGCGGCCTTTTTTATCCAGCAGCACGTTTTCGGGTTTAATGTCCCGATGCACGATGCCTTCGTCGTGCGCGTACTGCAGCGCTTCGCAGATCTGCGGGATGATTTGAAGCGCCTCTTTCGGGGACAGCTTGCCGGCCTGCTCGATGCGCCGCAGGTTCGGGCCGTCGATGTATTCCATGATGAAATAATGCAGACCCTGCGCTTGGCCGAAATCATAGACTGCGACGATATTCGGATGGCTGAGTTTGGCCAGGGCGCGGGCCTCGCGGGCGAAACGCTCGGCGAAACCCGGATCCGTGCCAGGGCGCGGCGGAAGGATCTTGAGCGCCACCAACCGGTCCAGCGTCGGCTGGCGGGCTTTGTAAACCGCACCCATGCCGCCTTTGCCGATCAACTCAAGGATTTCCAACTTCGGAAAAAGCTGAGCGATGGCATGAACGTCGGGAGGGATAAACCCCGGATCGCCGACGCCCTCGTTTCCTGCTGCGCTGCCAAGGCCCGCCTTCATGAGGCATTCGGGGCATAGCCCCTGCGGGGCATCCTCGGCGACGGGCTTCCCGCAACTCCCACATACTCGCTGTGTATCCATATCGTGCCTTTCTACCCTCTTCTGAAGCAATGCGGGGCGGAGGTTACGGGGCGATTCGTTAAAATCGTTAAAACGGTGAAACGTGAAACGTGATGCGTGAGCAGGTTATCTGTGATGTTTTCTCCTTTTTGACCTTTTAACCTTTTAACGTTTTAACGTGATTACCATAACGGCCGTTCAGCGTCCCCCTGCCAGCACCGTGACCAGATAACGCATCTCCTCGTCCACCTCAGCCGGTGTGGCGACGGTGTGGGCGATCTCTTCCCGCAGCAGCAGGCGATAGCGTTGGCGCAACCGATGGACGGCGACTTTGACCCCGCCTTCGGTCAGGCCCAGCTTCTTGGCGAGCATCGCATAGGGTTGGTTTTGCCGGTCGCCCAGCAGGCAGGGCTTTAGCGTCTCGAACAACTCCAGCTTTTGAGCGGCGGCGCTTTCATCGTGCAGAAGACTCAAGACCCTGTCCAACAGGGCCAGGGCCCAGCGCCGTTCGTAGCATTGCTCGGGGGTGAGCGGGTCTGGCGGCTCCTGGCCGTAGCGGGTTTCGGCGGAGTCAAGCTGCAGCGGCACGAATCGCACTGCGCCGCCGCGTTTTTGGGCTTGAGCCTTGTCCCATTCATTCGCGAGGAAGTGGCTGAGGGCGGCCAGCAGAAAGGTGCGGAATCGGCCCCGTTGGCGGTCCGCCGGAGCCAGCCAATTCCGTTGCAGCAGGCGCCCGAAAAATTCCTGCGTGAGGTCCTGGGCATCCTCGGGCCCATACCCGCGGCGACGGACGTAGGCATAGAGCGGATACCAATACGTCTCACACAAGCCGGCCAGGGCGGCCTGGGCACGAGTCGAGTCGCGCTTTCCAGCAGTGAGCACCGCTGACCAATGCGTCGTTACGAACGGTCCCGCGCGTGTCCGAGGCGAAGAGGAGGATGTTGGCGGAGGCTCTTCGGAGGTCATAAGTCTTGTGGGCATCATGAACCTCTGCCACGGCTCGTGGCAAGCCGTGGGTCGCTGGACAAATGCGAGCGCCCGGTCGGTGTAAGTTGAAGATCCTGGAGTGCGGATTGCGAAAAAACGGGAGGAATTCGCCCAGTGTTGACGCTGTTGACAGTGTTGACACTGTTGACGCCCTCATCCCCGACCGACCGACACCACCAACACGGGGACTGGTGGCGACGCTTTGCTGGGCGGAACGAGCTGGGGCGTCTCTGGGCACAGCAGATTGCTGCCTTTGGACTCGATTCCCCCTAGCAAGACCCATTGGCTCTCAAGAAACCTCGGCTGTGATAAAGCCCTTTAGCCTCGGGGACTCAAAACACCCGAAATCGGACTCCCGCTCTCGGGCCCAGGGGGACCCGCGGGGGTGTCAGCGTGCTCAGCCGTGTCAGCGTGGTCAGCGCTGTCAGCGGTATGCTGCGGCAGTGGCGGTTTTGGAGTGCCACAGCACCACGCGAAATGGCCTTCGGCCGGTTCAATGAAGGTCCACGGCATACCCGTTGAGAATAACTCATTGCCACGTACTTCGCGTTGCGATTCCGGCTCGCGATTCAGCCGGGTGCCGCTTAGAATAAGCCAGCCCTTATGGCCACGGCGTTGACACTACCGGTGACGGACTTCAAGCTTTCGGGCGCGCAGTGGCGAGTTCTGAGCCTGCTGGTGGTGTCCGTATTCATCAATTACGTTGATCGGGGCAGTCTTTCGATCGCGGCACCGCTGCTCAAGGATGAACTGGGGCTTTCGCCTGCTGAATTGGGGCTTCTGCTCTCGGCATTTTTCTGGATGTATGCGCCTTTCCAGATTGTCTCGGGCTGGTTGGTGGACCGGTTCGAAGTGACCTGGGTTCTCGCCGGGGGCTTTTTCCTGTGGTCGGTGGCGACGGCGGCCACGGGGCTCGTGCACGGGTTCGCCGCGCTGTTCGTGCTGCGCTTGATCCTGGGGATTGGAGAATCAGTGGCCTATCCCTCTTACTCCAAGATTCTCGCGCGGGATTTTGCGGAGCATCACCGCGGCTTGGCAAACGCCCTGATCGACGCCGGCTGCCGGTGCGGACCGGGCTTGGGCACGCTCCTCGGTGGGGTACTGATGGCGCGATTTGGCTGGCGGCCGTTTTTTGTCGTGCTGGGTCTGATGAGCCTATTCTGGCTCCTGCCGTGGAGCCGGTGGAAACCGGAGGGCCGGACCAGTGACTTGACGACGTCCGATCAGGCGCCCAGTGTCGTGGAAATCCTGCGGGAACGTTCCGCCTGGGGCACCATTGCCGGGTTGTTCTGCGCCAATTATTTCTGGTATTTCCTCCTCACGTGGCTCCCGTTCTACCTAATGCGCGAGCGGCACTTCTCGATGGAATCGATGGCGACCCTGGGTGCAATCGCCTATTTGACCATCGCCGTTTCGACCAGCTTGTGCGGCTGCGCAGCCGACCGGTGGATTCGGTCGGGTGCCAGCCCTACGTGCGTGCGCAAGACTTTTGCCGGAAGCGGTTTGGCTTTCTCCACGCTGATCCTCCCGGTCGCGGTCATTGCTGATCCCACGATTTCGGTGTTGCTGCTGTTCTTTGTATGCGCGTGTTATGGCATCTTCAGTTGCAGTCATTGGGCGATCACCCAGACGCTCGCGGGTCCATTGGCGGCTGGAAAATGGACGGGCATCCAAAACGGCGTGGGTAATCTGGCCGGGGTGGTTGCTCCTGCTCTGACCGGGGTTGTGGTGCAGCGAACGGGCCACTTCTTCTGGGCCTTTGTGGTGAGCGCGGCAGTAGTGCTGACCGGTTCGATGATGTTTGTGTTCCTGGTCGGCGCCGTGGAACCCGTGAAGTGGCGGGCGCGAGGACATGCTACGCGCCACACGCAGACCAGTTCGTGCGCCATCTGCCCTTCGGATGAGGGCACTCCCTGTCGGTAGCGGAAGTGCCATGGTACAAAGATCGGACGATCATAACAGCATCGTCCGGACAAGGCTTCCTTCAATGCCGGCCCTACGAAGCGCTCAGGGGATCAAAGCGCGGCAATCCCCGCTTGCGTTTTGTTGCGCCGTAGCCGAGCTTTGGATGATTGGCCTTGAGTGCCGTGCACCCTGTTGCATCATATTTACTCACCCGGGTAAACCGGGTTGAATCTCCCGTTCTGCGGCCGAGCCGGATGGCCCGCGCTGAGCGCATCGGGAGCACGTGAATGCCGGGATGGCAAGATGAGCCGGACCCTTTCCAAGGTCGGCACATTTGCGGCGCTGTCGCTTCTGGCCGTGTCGCTTTGTAGTGCGGCCCCCGCCGATGGAGCGCTTCGTTTCAACCGGGACATCCGCCCCATCCTTTCCGACCGGTGCTTCAAATGCCACGGGCCCGACCCTGCAAGCCGCAAAGCGAAGCTGCGCCTGGACGACCCCAAAAGCGCGTTCGCGGCACGCGGCGACCCCGCAGAATACGCGATCGTGCCTGGCAAGCCCAATCAGAGCGCGCTGGTCCGCCGCATTTTCTCCACGGATCCTGATGACGTCATGCCGCGCCCGGATTCGCACCTGAAGTTGACCGACGGTGAGAAACGCAAGCTGCGGCAGTGGATCGCCGAGGGCGCTAAGTACGAGCCGCATTGGGCGTTCATCCCGCCCGCCGCCTCCGTGCCCGTCCCCGCTGTGAAGGACACGTCCTGGCCGCGCAACGAGATCGACAGGTTCGTCCTGGCCGCGCTCGAGCGGGCCGGCCTGAAGCCGTCGCGGGAGGCCGACAAGGCGCGTTGGCTGCGCCGGGTCACCTACGATCTGAACGGGCTCCCTCCGACCCCCGCCGAGGTCGACGCGTTCCTGGTCGACGATTCGCCGGGCGCCTGGGGAAAGGTCGTGGACCGCCTGCAGGCATCGAAGCGTTTCGGCGAGCGCATGGCGGTCCCCTGGCTCGACGGAGCCCGCTTCGCCGACAGCTACGGCTACCAGAGCGACCAACTGTGCCCCACCTGGCCCTACCGGGACTGGGTGGTGGATGCTTTCAACCGGAGCATGCCTTTCGACCGCTTCCTGACGGAGCAACTGGCAGGGGATCTACTCCCCAATGCCACACCCCAACAACGCCTCGCAACGGCATTCAACCGGCTACACCGGCAAACCAACGAGGGCGGCAGTGTGGAGGAGGAGTGGCGCAACGAATACGTCTCCGACCGAGTCCAAACTTTCAGCTCGGTCTTCCTCGGGCTCACGTTCGAGTGCGCCCGTTGCCATGACCACAAGTTCGACCCGATCTCGCAGCGCGATTACTACAGCCTATCCGCTTTCTTTAACAGCATCGACGAGTACGGCACCTACGATAATTCGTCCCACGTGCCCACCCCTTCCATCCTCTTGCCCACGCCCGAGCAGGAAAAGGCCATGGCGGCGAGCGCGGAAATGCTGCAGGAAAAGCGCCGGAACCTGCTGGAAGCCCTCACGAACTCGGAGGAATCGTTTTCGGAGTGGCTTAAGTATTCCAACCACGAACCGGCGATTGCGGGGCTCATCGGCCGCTTCACCTTCGATGCCGTGGACGGAACGAATCGGTTTCTGAACGAGGCCGATTCGGGCAAGTCGAGTGAGCCTCTGGCTGGAAACACCCTGGTCCCAGGGAAGTACGGCCAGGCGGTATCCTTCTCGGGCGACGACCAGCTCAACTTCCCGGGCCTGATGACAAGCGTCGAGCCTTGGGATCAATACAGCCTGGTGTTTTGGCTGCACCTGCCAAAGACGGTGTCGAATGGCGTTGTGTTTCACTGCACGCAGGGCACGGACACCGGCTACTACGGAACGGAGCTGTCGCTCAGAAACGGACGCCTAATCTTCGTCATCAAGCGCTTCTGGCCCGGCAACGCGCTCGCCGTCCAGACCCTTGAGCCCGTCGCGCACGAGCGATGGATGCAAGTCGGCGTGACCTACGACGGCTCCGGCGCCGCCGGCGGGATGCGACTCTTCGTGGACGGCCGGCCCGCCCCCGTGGAAATCCTCCGCAAGAAGCTTTACAAGAGCCCCGAGACCACGGACGCCGCTTTCCACTTCGGCGCGCGGTTCCGTTCCTACGGGCTGAAGGACGGCAAATTGGACGACCTCCGGGTCTATAACCGGCCGCTCACGCCGATCGAGGTCGCACAGCTCTTCGACGGCCATTCGCTGCTCGATGCCCCTGCGTCAGCTGATACCAACCGGCTGCGTGACTATTACTTGGGCGCTATTGCTGACGGCGTGGCCCGGGCGCGAAAAGAACAAGCCGCGGCGGTGCACCAGTTCTTTCAGGTCCGCAACCCGGTGCAGGAGACCAGCATCATGGAGGAGCTGCCGACGCCACGCGAGACTTACGTCCTGGCCCGCGGCCGCTACGACGCGCCAAAGAACGACGACACGCGCGTGACGCGCAGCACGCCTTCCTTTCTCCCGCCCCTTCCGGCGGGCGCCCCGTGCAACCGCCTCGGGCTGGCCGAGTGGCTGATCCAACCGACCCACCCGCTGACTGCGCGGGTGATCGTCAATCGCTACTGGCAGATGCTCTTCGGACGCGGAATCGTCGCCACGCCGGAGAACTTTGGGGCGCAGGGAGCGGCTCCGACACACCCCAAGCTGCTGGACTGGTTGGCGCGCGATTTCATCAGCTCCGGTTGGAACACGAAGGCGCTGCTCAAGAAGATCGTGCTCAGCGCTACTTACCGCCAGGATTCCGTGCTCCGGCCCGATCTCCGGGAGAAGGACCCGGAGAACCTGTTGCTGGCGCGCGGCCCCTCCCAGCGCTTGCCCGCCGAGATGATCCGCGACACGGCCCTGGCCGCTAGCGGCCTGCTCGACGAAAAGCTCGGCGGGCCTCCAGTGAGCCCCTACCTGCCCGGCGACCTGTGGCGAGAAAGCAACGACATGAGTCCGGCCTACCACCAGAGCGTAGGCGGCGATCTTTACCGGCGCAGCGTGTACACCGTCTGGAAGCGCACCGCGCCTATGCCGGACATGACGGCCTTCGACGCCCCCTCCCGCGAGGTCTGCCTTCTCAAGCGCTCGCCGACCTCCACGCCCCAGCAGGCGTTCGTGCTGTTGAACGACGCGCAGTACGTCGAGGCGGCGCGGGTGCTCGCCGAGAGAATGCTCACCCAGGCAGGGCCGCAACAGGCGGACGAGATTGCGTTCGCGTTCCGCCGGCTTACGGGCCGGAAGCCGTTGCCGGAGGAGACCCGACTCCTCGGCGAACTGTTCCAGGAGGCGCGGCAGGCCTTCCGCGAGGAGCCGGAACGCGCAGCGAAGCTGCTCGCCGTCGGCGAGAAAAAGCCGGACCCGAAGCTCAACGAAAGCGAGCTGGCCGCTGCGACGGAAGTCACCCAGGCCATCCTGAATCTCGACGCCACCGGCTGGAAACGCTGATCTATGAACTCACCCGAACTCTTGTGTCCCTTCGCGATCACGCGGCGGCATTTTTTCGCGCGGACGGCCAAGGGCCTGGGCGCCATCGCGCTGGCCGGGCTGCTGCCGGGCAAATTGGCCGCGGCCGAACAGAAGCGCACGGGCGGCCTGCCGGAATTTCCCAACTTCGCCCCGAAAGCCAAGCGGGTGATCTACTTGTTCCAGAGCGGTGCGCCGTCCCAGGCCGACTTGTTTGATTACAAGCCGCTGCTCAACCAGAAGAACGGAGAACAGCTACCTGAGAGCGTCCGCGGCGGGCAGCGGCTCACCGGCATGACCGCGCAGCAGTCCTCACTCCCGCTGGCGGGGTCCCACTTCAAGTTCTCCCAACACGGCCAATCAGGCGCGTGGTTGAGCGAGTTGCTCCCCCACACCGCCAAGATGGCCGACGAGCTATGCATCATCCGCTCGATGTACACGGAGGCAATCAATCATGACCCGGCGATCACCTTCTTCCAGACCGGCTCCCAAATCGCCGGCCGTCCATCCATTGGCTCCTGGGTGCACTACGGCCTTGGCTCCCTGAGTGAGAACCTGCCTGCGTTTATCGTGCTGGTCACCCCGCACAAGAAGGACCAGCCGCTCTACGCCCGACTGTGGGGCAGCGGCTTCCTCGACTCTCGCTACCAGGGGATTCAGTTCCGCTCCGGGAAGGAGCCGATCCTGTACATGTCGAATCCGGACGGCCCCTGCGGCAGCGGCCGGCGCGCCCTGCTGGACAAGATCAGCACGCTGAACAAGCACCAATTCGCCCGCGAGCTCGACCCCGAGATCGAATCCCGCATCGCCCAGTACGAGATGGCCTACCGGATGCAGACCTCGGTCCCCGAGGCCACCGATCTCTCGGGCGAGAGCGACCGCACGTTCGAGCTCTACGGGCCGGACAGTCGCAAGCCGGGGACATACGCGGCCAACTGCCTCCTGGCGCGCCGGCTCGCCGAACGGGGCGTGCGCTTCATCCAGCTCTACCATCAGGGTTGGGACCAGCACGACAATCTCCCCTCGGGGATCACGACCCAGACGCGTGAGACCGACCAGGCCAGCGCCGCGCTCGTGCAGGACCTCAATGACCGCGGCTTGCTCGAGGATACGCTCGTGATCTGGGGAGGCGAATTCGGAAGGACCTGCTACTCGCAGGGCAAGCTGACCGAGGACAACTACGGCCGCGACCACCATCCGCGGTGCTTTACCATTTGGATGGCCGGCGGCGGAGTAAAGCCCGGGCTGACCTACGGCCGGACCGACGACTACGGCTACAACATTGTAGACTCGGACGGGAACGTGATCTACCCGGACAAGAGCACCTTCACGCCGGGCGCCGTCCATGTCCACGACCTGCAGGCGACCATCCTCCACCTGCTCGGCGTGGACCATGAGCAGTTGGCCTTTCTCTACCAGGGCCGGCACTTCCGGCTGACCGATGTGCACGGGCACCTCGTTTCCGACATCCTTGCCTGAAGCAGGGGCTTGCGACGCTAATTGTTCCGCCGCCAGGAGGCCCCGGTCACGGAGGATCAAGCATTCATGGCATCAGGTGAAGATCATTCATTGTTGTTCTTCCGAGAGAGCGTAGACAGCGAAAGTCGCCAGCCAATGCTCACCTTCATAATGCCCACTGGCAATTTCGGGCAAGGTGGCCTGAAGATGAGCCTGAGCGGATTCCCGCAGTCTCTTGGCCATGCGATCAGTAGTTGGCAGCGCCCGGGCAATGCCGAGTATGCACCAGGCGCGGCTTAGGTTGAGTCCGTCCAGATGCACCAGCCTGGGATCGCTGCGGTCGGTTACGATCGCCGGCTTGAGCAAAGACCTATTCCCGCTTAACCCTGGAAGAAACCGCTTGAACCACTTGTGAAATTCATCGGGTGGCATCACTCGACGCATCAGGTCGCCTTCGACCAGCGCCGGGGAAAAGAAATCCTCGCCGCCCGGTTCCTACTCAGCAGGATAGTTCGGGTCTTTCTCGAGATAGAAACGGACCCGTTGAATGAGCATCTGCTCGAAATCCTTCAAACCAGACGCTCGCGCATAGTCTAGAGCCAGGGCCAACCCGAAAGCGGTGTTGGGGTGAACCCCAGTTCGGATCGGGTAAGTTTGCCGAGACAAAAAATCCTGGTAGAGCTTCATTATCGCTTGCGCCAAGGGCTCCAGGTTCGTCGCCCAGCGCCGCGCGTCAGGGTCGTCCCACCTTCGCAATTCCTTGGAGAGCTTTAACAGCCAAGCCCAACCGTAGGTACGTTCAAAAGTCCTCCGGTTCGGCTCATCCAGATATTTCATTTCGCTTTGGATATTCTCTGGCGTAAAGCTCCGGTTGAGGACGGCTCGGATTTGGCTCGCCTCCTGCAGGTCAGGAAAGAGCCTTAGCAATCGGATCAACATCCAGTGGGCGTGCACGGCCGAATGCCAGTCATAGCAGCCGTAGAATGCCGGGTGCAGCGCCTTGGGAGTGCGCACTTCGTCGGCATTGTTCATCACGTGCTCTGGTTTATTCGGATACTGCCTCTCGATGCATCGGAGCGGCAGTCGTGCCGAGGCTGAGGCTGTTGCAAGCGTTAGCGTGTTCGTAGTCATGGGAAGATCTGCTCCAACCAGTGGACAGGCAAAACCGGCCCAGGACAGAAGCAAGAGCCGAAGCCAGAAGCAGGGGAGAGCGCCCAAACTCATAAGGACCTTGTAGCGTGGCCAATTGCTGCGGTAAAGCTCCGAGGGTTTGAAGCGAGGCCAGTCAACGCCGAACGAATCCCCGTTGGGGCGCTGTGTCCCCAATTATCTGCATTGAAAAGAACGGCCCAATCAAAATCGACCAATTGTTCGAATTTGGACTTATCGGTGAAGCGGGTGACTGTATGAGGCATGCTCGATATTAAATACTCAGCCGTGTCAGCGTTGTCAGCGGCGTCAGCGACACTTGTGTAGTTGTGTCCACGACCCCCTTCAAACAGTGGGCAAGCATTTCTAACAACGACAGCAACATCGCCTCGGGTGTTTTGGATCGCTTGCTGCATCATTCTGAAACCATCCTGAGCGAGAGCACCAGCTTCCGGATGCAGGACCAGACCAAGGACTAAAGCTGTGCCGATTGCGTTTGGCCGCTTGCTTGAGACGATACCGAGCCTGCATTTCGGAGAATGTCTGAATTTGCTCCGCTCGACTGGCTAGGTAATCCTTGTGCGCGGGAATGTTTAAGCTGTTGATCCATTCCATCTGCCTGGTGCTTTGCTCCATGAACGTAGGGGCGGAGGCGAACACGAATCAGTTTTCACTACGAGTAGGCGCCGGCCAACCAATCGAATTCATTTGGATTAAGCCTGGGCAATTTGTGATGGGAGCGGCTCCTTCGGACAAGCTGGCCGAAGCGGAGGAAAAACCGCAGCGGCTGGTTCAGATCGAGCACGGGTTCTATTTGGGTCGGACGACGGTGACGGTGGGTCAGTTTCGGCAATTCGTGCTGGAGGCCGGCTACAAAACGGACGCTGAGACCGATCAACGGCCTCGTTACCAAGGAGGCCACGGCTACAACGCGACGCGTCACCGCTTCGAAGGTTATTTTCCTCAATATACGTGGCGCCATCCTGGCTGGCCGATGACAGACACTTTCCCGGTGGGGAATGTTAGCTGGCACGACGCGGTTGCGTTTTGCAAACGGCTTGGCACAAAGACAACGATGAAGGCGCGCCTGCCGAGCGAGGCGGAATGGGAGTATGCGTGTCGCGCCGGCACGACGAACACTTTTTTCACCGGGGATGATCCGGCCAGCCTGCAGGGGTACGCCAACGTGCCGGACTTATCGCTGCGCGCGCAACTGGGCGAACCGGCCGACGCGTCCACGTTTCCGTTCGATGACGGGTATACGTTCACGGCGCCAGTGGGCAGTTTCATGCCCAACCCCTGGGGCTTGTACGACATGATCGGCAATGTGTATCAATGGTGCGCGGATGAAATTCCCGGTCCACCTCCGAAGCGAATCCTTCGCGGTGGCTGTTACAATCAAAATATAGAGCTCTGTCGCTGCGCTGCTCGCGGATTCGCGGCGCCGTGGGGCCGCTACAGTTATACTGAGTTTCGCATTTCACTGGCGCCGTAGCTTGTAAAACGAACACTTGCAATCGCCTTGAAAGCCGTTTGAGCCAGGTGGTCCAGCTTGGTTCAACACGAAAGCTGGCAGCCCATGCTCTGTTGGCGCCCAACCCAAGGGGCCCCCTACCGCAACGACCTGCGTCTCCCGTTCCTTAAAGCCCAGTATGCCGAATTGGCCCAGCAGGTTGCTTAGCAAGCCTGGAGTCATGTCGATTACTTGTGCCGCCGTCATTGACGGCCAATACCCGAAATCGGCCGGGCTTTTTGTCCCTCGACCAGAAAGGCCACCAACAATTTCAAATCGCCGCATTCACAACGCGTTGGCGCCGCCGTCCACGTCCAGGCAGAACCCGCCGCAAGGTTGCCAAGAAGCTCCAATGCGATGTCGGGCTGGTTCCTGACGTGGTCGTTTTCTACGCAGTGATCTATGAGCTGGCGGGGCTGATCTTGCTCCTCTGCCTTTGGGTGTTGAAAGTGCTCCTCTTCGATTGAAGGGGTGAGCAGGTTCATCGTGCGTGCATTCCGGAAGTGGCCTGCCGCACATTTCCAGGCTTTTGTGCTTACTCAACTGTTGATACGTTCGCATGCCCCCGAGACCAGGCGAAAGGTCACTAATGTGCGGTATGCCAGCCTAACCGTTTGGAGTACTTCGGAGGCACCGGACTGCCATGCCAAAGTCGGATTTCGTGTAGGCACGCCACCAGTGCTGAAGAAAGGACGGCCTGTGCCCAAAACCTCTGGGTCGAATCCCTGAAATCTGCTGAATACCCGAATATTAGGATTGCCTTCCTCGAATCATAGAGGCAGATACGTGCATGGCTAAAACATCGAAAAAGGCAAAACGAACACCGAGCGCCGCATTCATGAAACCGGTTACGCCGGATGAGAAGCTCGCCAAAGTGGTCGGTGACAAACCCCTGCCACGGACGGAGTTGACGAAAAAGCTTTGGGCCTACATCCGCAAGAACGGGTTGCAGGATGCAAAAAAGAGGACCTTGATCAATGCCGACGAGAATCTGAAGGCCGTGTTCAACGGTAAGAAGCAGGTCAGCATGTTTGAGATGACGAAGTTGGTCTCCGGGCATCTGAAGACGTAACGGTTGTCTGGTAGGTGGTTGGGCCATGACGCGGGCGACCGAAGCCAGTCCCGTCGCGGGGGATTCGGGGGTCGGTTTCGACGTCCGAGCCGCCGCGTTGCTGAAAAACAGAGGGGAAAACTGAGCGCGTGGGCCTACAGACAGGTCACCGGTGACGGGGGTGGGGCGGTTTGAGGCTGCTTCCCAAAGGCTCAATACTCGCGATTCCTGTTGATGCCCGGCTCTGGCACGGGATAACGTCCGTTGGCATCTGGCTGCACGGGGGCTGGGGAATTGCTCGTCACCTGGTCCAAGCCGGGAGCCATCTCATGTTCGCAATTGAGCATGTCCTCGTAGGTGATTTCCTGGCCGGTATGCGCCGCCATGCGGCCCATGCTGGTGGCCAGGCTGGCTTCCACGCCCCGTTTGACTTCGTTGTACGGCTGGTCGTTGCGGATCGCGTCAATCAGGTCGTCCCATTCGTTCTGGTACGGATTGCTTCGATTCGTGGATTCCCAAAGCATATTCGAGCGCGTTGGGTTCTGGCCCTTGAACATTGTGGCGGGCGCCCCGCAATCGCCGCTCCTTGACGCAATGGCCATGCCCTTGCTGCCATGCACGTAGCTGGAGTAAATGTCCTGGCAACCGGTGATGTGGCGCCCGTCGAAGAACATCTTCGCACCATCCGCGAAGGTGTATTCGACCGAATAAGTGTCGAAATTCTGATCCACGTATGGGGTGCCGTTCACACTTTGTTTGTAGTGCCGGCCACCCAACGCCTGCGCTTTCACCGGCCAGGCGTTCTTCATCCAGCCGAGATGGTCGAGGATGTGGATGTAGTTATCGCTGTAATTGCCACCGCTGGCCCAGATGAAACTGTGAAACCGCTGCACCTGGAAATCGAGTTCCGTGAGGTTCGCCGGCTTGCGTCCCAGACCGCCGCCGCCCTGCATCCGGTAGCCGCGCATCAGGATGATATCCCCGAGTTCGCCGTCCTGGATGCGCTTTTGCAGCTCCTGCAGCGGACGGGCATGGCGCGACATCAGCCCCACGGCGGCCTTCAAGTTTTTGGCGGTGGCCTCTTCGGCCAGCTGCAGCATCCGCTTGCTGGTCGGACCATCCACGGTCACAGGCTTCTCCATAAAAACATTGAGCCGTTTCGCGAGGGCATATTGGAAATGCACCCAGCGAAACGCCGGTGGCGTGGCGAAGATGGCCACATCGCCCGGTTTCAGGCAATCCATCGCCTTTTTGTAGGCATCGAACCCGATAAAGCGCCGCTCCTCGGGAACTTCCATTTTCGCCCCCAAGGACTTGGACGTGAGACTCTCGTAGCTGTTCCGCAAACGGTGCTCATAGGCGTCGGCCATTGCCACCAGTTTGGTTGGACCGCTCTTGGTGTTGAGGGCGTCCACAGCCGCGCCACTGCCGCGGCCGCCGCAGCCAATCAGCGCCACCTGAATCAGATCGTTGCCGGCGGCGTGTACATGTGGCAGCGCTGTGCCCGCCAGCGCCGATACCGCGGCAAGGCGGCCGGTCGTTTTGAGAAATTCGCGTCGAGAGCTCACAACAGAGAGGTTCGGGTTCATAGCGTTGTGGATTGATGCTAGCTGAGTGCGTATTGGATGGAAACCCCTATCCTCATCCAACCGGCTGGGCCTTTCGATGCGCAACGTCATCAACGGGTCGATCGGGAAGGCCCGGTGTCGACCCAGTCCACTGTGGGGGAGACCATCGCAAACGGTTCGCCAAAACACCCGTGACCCCAACCACTGGGTTGGAGGCCCACCTGGTCACAGCTTAGAGGAAGGAATGTCGAAAATCGCCAGGTCCGCCCGCTTGAATTTCGCGAAGATGGGCAGGGTCCCATCAGGGCGTGCGACCGCAGAGCAGCCGCAGTGGAGCCGGCCTTTCCAATCCCCGCCTTGGATCGTCCCCAGCACGGCATTGGTGCCGATCACCCACAAGCCAGTCTTGATAGCCAGGTTGCTAATATGGCTTCGGTACTCCATGGCGTTCTGTTCGAGCATGCTTTCCTCGGCCGCAAAACCGTGCGGAGCTATCAGCAACCAAGCTCCTTGATCCGCCACCCGCCGCGGGTAATTAATGTTGAAATCGAAGTTGTCCGCACAGATCGTCAAGCCGATGCGGCCGAACTCTGTATCAACGACCTTGATGTCCTGCGCCTTGCCGGGATCATATAGATGTCTCGTCAAAAAGGGGAGAGTTTCGATTTTACGGTGCTTGAGCACGATCCGGCCGCTGCGATCGAGGATGACGGCAGAGTTATAGACCTTGTCGACTTCCTTTTCCAAGCAGCCGGCCGAGATCCAGGTTTTGTGGCGCCGGGCCAGAACGCCAAGGAAATCGGTATAGTTCCCTGGAATAGTCAGGGCATCCCGCCGGGCTTGTTGATGGAGCCAGCCCCAGTCCGCAGCCTCGGGAAGGTTGAGAAGATCGACACTCTGCCTTCCGGCGTCGGCAGCGACAGCCTCAGCCAGGCGTATATTCTGCTCGAGACTGCCATCTTCCAACGGGAGTTGCGCCAGAGCCACGCGTAAACCGGCGTGCTGCATCAGAAACAAATATAACCAAGCGGATAAAAAACAAGAGCGGCCTAAAAGATATTGAGGAACTAAGAACCTTTCTTCTCCTTTATACGGTAAAAGCACTGAGTGCAGACCCCACGCACGCACCGCGGCCCGTTGCAGTAGTCGAAAATGGAGTCACCAAACAGAACGATGTGCTTCACGCCGGCAGAGAATATCAAGACCCCTCCGGATTGCCATTGTTGCCTTTGAGCATCCTCCCGTTTGCCGCCGCACTGGCGCCTCGACCCGAATAATGGTTCTCGCTCCGGCTTAATCTGGTATCCTTTTGGCCTCGAGCCGCATTCTCATTGCATGCAGGCAGCACGATAAAACCTCGTTTTATCGGTCATTGTCCCAGGCCAGAAGACAAGTGTTGCATCATTGGCCGTAACATTCGTCCAGTTGCTCCAATTGTAAAAGTCCGGGCTCTGCTCAACCAGATAACTGTGCCCCCGTTCGCCCTCGACGACAAGCTGCGGCTGACCTCCGGTCAAGAAGCCCAGCAGCCGGGGAGTCAACCAGAGGCTCGGAGCCGGGTAGCCCGCCAGGAGCCGCTCAAACGTTTCGAGGTCGCCATAATTGTTCTGCCAGGTCGTGTACATGACACCGCAAATGCCGGGGCAAGGACGCGCCGCGTTGAGCCAATTGGTAACGAGTGTGGGCGCCGAATCGTAGTAGCCAGCGATGAGTTGGCGATTGCCCAGCCCGGCGAAGAACTGGAGCGAGGCTGTCCGCTGGTCGTAATACCACGGCGCGACGATGATATCGGTGTCGATTCCCTTCCACGAATTGGTGAAATTGCCGCGGGTCAAATAATAATTCCCATGGGCGTTGTGGTTCGGGTCGAACATGTCGCTCCAGACGTAGATGCGGCCGCCGGGGTTGACCTGGCGCAGGATCCCGGCGCAGGTGCGGACATTGTCGGCCAGCAGCGCCCCGGCATCCAGCCCGCGCGCCTGGCACGCCGCGCACCAGTTGAAAACGCGAATCTCGTCGTGCGACATAAAATACCCGCGCGTGCCCCACGCCGCCTGCATGCGCTGGGCCTGGTCGCGCAGCAGGTTGAGCGTGGCGGGCTCGGAAACACAGATGTTCGCCTGGTCGTCATACACGGTCACCGCATGAGACCAGGAGGCGCGCAACCGCGTGCCGTTGATCAGGTTGGATGAAAGAATCTGTAATTGCGGTGGCGTGTGGTAGATGTCGTATGAACCCGCCCACGGGATACTTCCCATGAGCGGGTCGGTCAGGGCGGTGAAATCCGTGCCTTCGACCAGGGACGTTCCGCTTTCGGTACGCACGGCCAGCGGTGCGCCGGGTCTGCGGATGAGGTTCAAAAACGCGACCTCCTCGATGGCCGCATTGTTCCACCAGAGCGAGCCCGTCGTGCCGCCCCACACGCCGAAATAAACATTCACGGTCGTGTTGGTAAGCGAGTTGAAAACCGCGTGGTGCGTGGTCCAGCCCTGCGTCGGTTGCGCGCCGAGGTAATTGTAATTGAGCGCCAGTCCACCGCCGAGCACCAGCACCTGCGGCGCGACGACGAAATTGGTCGCTTTTACCCGCACGGAGATGTGGTATTGGCGAAAAGGCTGGACCGTGAGCTGCTGCACGATCCGCGCGTTCGCCCCGTTCGGGTCGGTGACCCTGGCGGTGCCGTTGTCTGCGACGACCGTGCTGTCTTTCCAGCTCCAGAGCGCCAGGTTGGAAAAATCGCCACCGGGAAACGCAATCGGCGGGTCCGGCTGAATCAGCGCCACGCGGTTCGATACCACTAGCAGCGCATTCGTGACGGGCATGCCTTCGATGAGATTGGGGTCATTGAACAACAGGTCATTCGAATAACCGACCGGGAAAAGGGCAGGAACGATTTCCAGGTTCAGGTTAGTCGCCGCCTGTTTAATTAGCCCCAGGTTGCTGAAGTAATGGGCGTCCATCGTGGCCAGGCGCGAGAATTTCGAATCGCTGACCAGCATATGGGTGTATCCCGCCTGGGCGGCGCGTTGCATGAGCGCCAGAACATTGGTGACGTTCTGGTCGACCCAGAGGTTTTGGGAGACGTAAAACCAGCGTTCCAGAGCCTGGGTGCGCACCGTGCCGCAGAGAACCAAGAGCACCAGCAGCAACGGAATCGGCCTACGGCGGCGGCACAGAATCGTCATGATGCAATTATGGCAAACAGGAGACCTGCCGGCACCCACAAAAAACCCTCCCGCTTTCGCTGGCCAACTCGAATCGACCATTTTCGTGAGTTTGAACGGGAGCCTTGCGCATCAGTAAATCAACACCTTTGGGCGGCGACATTCTCCGAGCTTCACCTGATCTGCTCGAATGTGCCGTTTTGAATCCAGGGATTGTCTCTCGCCAGTAAAGGTTTCAGGGCGGTTGCTCGACCGCCGTTTCCCGCTTAGGCTGATCGCGACTCTATTCCCAGCGCCCTCGTCACAGCAGCCTGTGGTTCGTCGGAAGCCAAGGCAACTCGGACGTAACTTGCGGCGAAAAATCCCGAATTCAACATGAAGCCGACTTCGTTTCTGGTTCTGGCAGGCAGATTGTGGGTGGCCCGAACTATGCCCAGGCACAGCACCCGGTTTCACTCGATCTCGGTTTACACTTCGTGCCTACAATCTTCCCGCCAGCACCTCCAAACCAGCCTCTGACACCTTGAGGTCGGATTCGGAAGGCCCCCCACTGAAAGCTGCAATCAGGTATCCGCTTTTGCCCTTCTTGATCAAACCACCCTGCCAACCCGTTTCGCCGGTCATGGGAGGTCGGCCAGCGTTGCCACTGTCCTTCAAAGTTTCCGCCATTTCCGCTGCTTTGGAATAGGCGATGGCGAGCAGATTGGCACCATGATTCTTCTCGGTCGGGGCTTCTTTCATCGTTCCGACCACCACCATCTTTGAGGACCAGGATTTTGTCGTGTCGCCTTCAATATATGCCACGACCGCAGCTCCATGGATTTTAAGTTCCTCCGCCCGTTTAGCCATCGCCGTCAGAGCAGAATCTGCCACCTCGTTAAAGATCTGGCCGGGCTTCAGCTCGACGGAAGGGGAGCTTGATTGCGCAAAGGCCGAGAGCGAGAGCAGGACAATCAGAAAAGCATATTTCATGTGGCCAGAATACGCTTTGAGCAAAATCAGGAAACAAAATTCAGGGATTGCCTCGCCCCCCAATCGAGGTCGGCGGCGGGTTTTGTTTTCCGCGGCAACCTCGATTCACATCCGTCAGCCGCCATAATGTTGCGTGGCGAGCGGCATCACGACAGCCGGAAATTCAGACCCCTGGGACTTGTGGATGGTGATCGCGCAGGCCAGCGATACCTCGACGAGCTGGCCAAAATCGTAAACGACCTCTCCTTGCTTGCGCTGCCCCGAGCTGGTATTCAGGCCCAGTCCTTTTTTGACGGCAGATGATCGCTAGCTTGCGATGGAGCAAGGGCGCTATTTCTCAGTTGGGATCGCTCAACCGGCAATTTTTGCCTCCCCTGTGCCTGTTTTATTGGCGAGTTGAATCGGCCGCCATCATGGAAGGCAGGTCTGCTCCGGAACTGTCGAACAAGTTGCGCAAACGGCTGCTCCTCAGCGTCTAGATAAAGCGAGGCTTGTCATTGAAAAAGAGGCGGGGGCGATGATACGATCAACAATTATGAAAAACAGCATGCTGGATCCTACCGCCGATTTTATTGCCCCTCACCCTGCTACCTGTCTGGTGTCCAAAGAGCCTACCCCACACCATTTCGGTGACAGACTCCTGCGCCGACTCGGATGCAGGCTTACCGCCGGTTTGGCGCTCCTGGCGACCAACCTACTGGTCGCCCAAACCCCGTCGCCGGAGGAAGGCTTTGTGAGTCTCTTTGACGGCAAGACCCTGAACGGCTGGAAAGTCGGCGATAACGCCACCCTCTTCCACGTGGAGGACGGTATGATTGTCATGAACTGTCCGGCCGATAATCATCGGCCAGCCCACCTGTTCTATGATGGAGACGTCAACGGACATACCTTTAAGAACTTCGACTTGCGCGTGGACGTGATGACCTATCGCTGCGCCAATTCGGGCATTTACTTTCATACAGAATTCCAGGATGCCGGCTTTCCCAAAAAGGGACTCGAATGCCAGGTGGACAACAGCCATGTCGATTGGCGCCGCACCGGCAGTCTTTACGGCCTGGTCAATCTGACCTGGGGCCCGGAAACGCCATCCGCCGACAACAAACAAACCGTAGTGTATCTGGCCAACGCTCCGGTGAAAGACGAGGTCTGGTACACCCAGGAGATTATCTGCCGGGATGGCCTGGTGACGGTTAAACTCAATGGTCAACCCATGTTCACCTACCAGATTTCCGATGCCGATTCTGTACACCGTCTTTCCAGCGGCGCTACCTGGCTGCCCGCAGGCACCTTCGCTCTTCAGGGACATCCTCCGATGCCCGGCCAACTCAGTAAAGCCTGCTTCAGGAACATTCGCGTCAAAGTCCTGCCGGGCTGAGAACCATCTCGATACGGCACCTTCAGCCGGTCCAGGTTCAAGCGTGTGTAGCCTGCGCCGAGTCGTCCGGGGGATCGGACCGACTGAGGGAGATGAGAAACGAAGTCAAGGGAATGAAGCCCGGATCAGTGCCCTGGATGTTCGCGACCTGGCGGATGCCGCTGTTTCGGCTCTAACGACCTCAAAGCACGATAACAAAACCTATTCTCTGACCGGTCCCGAGGCCGTTACTCTTAGCCAAATGGCCCAACAGTTATCGACCGTGCTCGGTCGCACCATCACTTTTGTGGATGTGCCGGCTGAATCCATGCGGGAAGCGTTGACGGGCCTTGCCTTCCCGGCTTGGCAAGCGGATGGGCTGCCGTACTGGCACAGAATCCGGCCGGACTCGAGGCCTTCGTCTTGCGCGTACGCGGCGACGGCAGGCTTTACAAATTCACCGTGCGCACAGAAACGGGATTGAAAACGCCGCTTTATCAGCGCGCCTTCGTGGCGAAGCGCGGCGAATGGGAGGAACATCGACTGGCGTTCAAGGACTTCGTGCCGACCTTTCGCGGCCGCATACTGACCGACGTGTCGCGGCTCACTTCAGGGAAGGTCACCTCGGTGGGCCTCCTGATTTCGGAAAAGCAGGATGGGCCATTTCAACTGGAGGAGGCGTGGATCAAGGCGGCGCCACCCTCGGAGGATTGAGCGTGAACAAACACGCGCCCGTATCGCGCGCGGTGGCGTCACGACTGTGCCAACGGGAAAGCCGCTGTTGTTGTCCTCTAACCTCCAGTGGATCCTTCAGTGAGCGAGCGTTGAAAGTGCGTTGAACGGCGACTGACAGGGCGGTCTTGCCAAATTGCGGGAGAGCCGGTATAATAGAGCCGAAATTGAGCCCGAAGCCGCAGGGCTGAAGGTGGTCGGCCTTCGATTCCGACCCTCGCCTCCAACTTTAAGTTGCCAAAAGACAACAAGTTGCAGAACCCAGAGGAGGCAGTGCCAGTGAAAATAAAACTCGCGTAGTACTCCACAAGTACTCCCCAACCACTCCGCAACTACTGGTAATGACGGGATTGGCCGCCCGTTTGGTGTAGGTGATACATCTAAAGCCGCGTGCAGGCTCATAGCCTCGGACGAAAAAAGTCTGAGCCATGAAACAGCGTTTCATCCTTTACCGCCGCAAGGTTGGCGGCATGTTCTACGTCGAAGACACGGAAACCCGTAAGCAGGAAAGCCTCGGCACAAGAGACCGTGCAGAGGCCAAGTCGCTGCTCAACGCGCGCAATGAATCCGTCCGGCAGCCACAACTGAATCTGCAAATCGCCAAGGCTTATCTTGCCGGGACAGATGAGGGCGTCTCCATCCGGGCACCTCCAAATAATCCTCGGCAATTTTGCAAGCACTCTGTCAAACGCAGCCTACGAGAGGGGTTTCGCAAAAAAAGTTGTGAAGCCGCTTGACTCTCCCCTTGCTGGAGATCTTAAAAGCAATGGAATATGAAAACTTTATACAGCATTGGCGAGTTCTCCCAAGTGACAGGGCTGTCCGTTAAAACGCTGCGGTTCTATCACGAGAAAGGGATTCTCATTCCCGATTCGGTGGACGAAGCGACCGGTTATCGCTCCTACGGTCCCAGCAAAATCGAAAAGGCGCGTGTCGTCATGCGACTGCGGCAGATGGAATTCTCCATCGAAGACATCGCCACAGTATTCGCAGAATGCGCTGACGATTCGGACATCTTGAATCATCTGGAACGGCAGAAACACCTTCTGCAACAACGGATCTCCGAAGACCGGGACATTGTCCGTTCTTTGAGCCAGATTATTGCGAGCGAAAAAGAGGCAAAACGCCTTTTGGAAGGCACGGCCTTTGCCATCGAAGAAAAATCGGTGGAACCAATGCTGATCGCTGGTATTCCCCTAAGAGGCAAATACAGCGAGTGCGGTGCTGTCTTTTCGCGATTGGGCAGGGCAATGGGCAGATACATTTGCGGCAAGCCGTTGTGCCTCTACTACGATGGGGAATACCGTGAAGAGGACGCAAATCTCGAACCGTGCTTCCCGATTCGGAAACGAGTCGAAGCCGAGGGGATTTCCGTTCGCGAATTGCCGGGCGCTCGCTGTTTAGCGCTCACGCATCAAGGCCGCTACGACCAGTTGGGGCGCAGTTACGCGAGAATCTTGGAATACGCGCACGCGAAAAAGACGAAAATCGCCCTGCCCACACGGGAGGTTTACTTCAAAGGGCCGGGTGTTTTTTTCAAAGGCAACCCAACCAATTACTTGACGGAAATACTTTTGCCGATTGGAACCTGATGCGAGAGGAGGCTTCCGCTTATGAAAAAGTTCCTACGCCTCGTATTATTCGGTTTTCTATCTTGGATCGTGACATTCGGGGCTTCGATTTGTTTATTTGGGCTCAAGAAAGCGAATGAACACACGTTCGAGATAATCATGGGCATGGTGCTGACGCTCTGCACCGTCGGATTCACGCTGCTTTATTTCCGCAAGATTCGCACTGCATTCCTTCGTGAAGGCGTTTTGTTGGGCTTGGCCTTCGTGGCCTGTAACATTCTTTTTGACTTGCCTATGTTCCTCGCTGGGCCAATGCGGATGCCGCCGGAGCGTTATTTCGCAGAGATTGGCATTGCCTATTTCAGTATGGCCATCATCAGTATCGGCGTCGCTTGTGCGCTCCGCCAATCTGAATTAAAATCCGCTCAATCATTCCCATGAGCGCAAAAAAGAAAACTTGGCAGGAAAAGCTGGCCGACAACAAAGGCTTTCCAAAAGTCTGTCCGATTGATGCGACGAAAAGCAAACGGTGGGGCACCGGGACGTTTGTCATTCCCGCACCGCTCGAAGTGGATGGCCTGATGCGTCGCGTGCCCAAAGGCAAACTCACGACGATTGATGGTCTTCGCAAAGCCCTGGCTCGTCGGCATGGCGCGACCATCGCTTGTCCCATTACGACGGGCATTTTCGCGTGGGTCGCTGCTCACGCGGCAGTGGAAGCAGAAGCTGAGGGCAAGAAGGACACAACTCCTTATTGGCGCACGCTCAAAAGCGGTGGCGAATTGAATCCAAAATATCCTGGCGGCGTTGTCGGATTGAAACGAAAGCTCGCTGCCGAGGGTCACAAAATCGTCCAGAAAGGAAAACGCGCTTTCGTGGCAGATTTTGAAAAGGCAATTTCACGAGTTGAGCCGATGCCCTAGAGCGATTCCGCAAAAAAGCGGCCGTGGCTGCTGCGATGAAAACACAAACTTCAAAACAAAGACCGCGGGCGCCATCGGCGCCACATATGACGCAGCCGGACGAGATGAAGACGAAGAACCATGTCTATGGCGTCGAGAAGTTGAACGGTAATGACGCCTGGGGGCTCTTCGAAGCTTGCGCACTGGGCGAAGTGCCGAAGGTGAAGGCGCTTTTGGCGAAGGATCGGCGACTGGTCAACGCGCAGTGGTGGTACCAGTTTCCGATCCATCTGGCGGTGTACGCGGGGAATGCGGAAATCGTCAAGCACCTGCTGGATCAGGGCGCCGACCCGGGCCAATCAGTCTATACCTACAATTCCTGGGATAAGCTGCTGCATTGCGCCACGGAGCGCGGGCATCGCCAAATCGCGTCGTTGCTCGAGCGGGCGATGCACAAAAGGTTCAATTACACACCCGATTTTGATGTGCTGAAAGAAGCGATCGTCGCCAGGGATTTGCGAAAGATCGGCGCAGTCTTGCGGCGGCAGCCGGAACTGGTGCGGGCCAGCGACGCGCTGGGCAACAATCCTCTTCATTGGAGCGTCATCACCCGTCAACTGGGTTTGATCGGACGTTTCGTTGAATTGGGAACACCGATCGACGCCGAGCGCGCCGACGGACAAACTCCGGTGCTCCTGGCAGTCAATGGCGCCACGGATTATCGGTATCGGGCCACGCGCGGCAAGTCGCACCCTTCGCTCCGAAATACGTCGGTGATCGTTGGAAGTCTGCTCGCCCAGGGAGCGAATTACTCGATTTCCGTGGCGGCAGCGGTTGGAGATCAGGAGCGCGTCGACGAACTTTTACGAAAGAATGCGAGCCTCGCCAGGCGCCTCGACTCGGCCCGCGTCAGCCCGCTCTCTTATGCGGCGAGGGAGGACTTTCTGCATCTCGTCCACCTGCTTCTTGAACACGGCGCTGATCCGAACCTGCCGGAAGACGCGGCTCCTCATGGGCGGGCGCTCTACGAGGCCTGTTGTGGAAATCATCTGGAAGTCGCCGAATTGTTATTGAAGCACGGCGCCGATCCGAATGCCGGCGTCGATTCATGCGAGTGTTGTCTCACGATCGGCGAGGTTTACCACGCCGACAGAGCGAAGCCGCTGCAACAACTCTTGCGGCGGCACGGGGCCTACAAGCCACCGTACGCGATGAGCGCCCAGGAGATGAAGCAGGCCATCCGCGACGATCATGAGGTGGTCCGTCACGAGGAGTTCTGCGGCAATGTCATGGGGACACGCGACCTGGAGTTGCTTGAATTCTATCTCGACTCGGACCCAAACGCGCTGGCTCAACTCGAATTGACGAGCGTCGTTGCCTGGCCGAGGTCGCCCGCACTTGTCCGCAAGCTCTTGGCGCGCGGACTGGATCCGAACCGGACGGACTGGCTCGGCAAGACGCTTCTGCACGCTTGTGCCGAGCTCGGAGACCGGTCGGTGGCAGCAGTCCTCTTGGACGCCGGCGCCGACATCGACGCCCGTGAAGTCGAATTCCAAGGGACACCCCTGGCCGCGGCCGTTCGCTCGTGTTGCGCCGTCGAGGATTCCAAACAAGCGGAACGGGCGCGACAGATGGTCGAGTTTCTGCTCAAGCGCGGTGCGAGGGCTGACCTGCCCGGCGACGAATCGTGGGCCACGCCACTGGCGTGGGCTACCCGGCACGGACGCGGCGACCTCGTAGAACTGTTGAAAGGCGCGACGTGAGACCGGGGAAGCTTCTGATTGGGCCACCGCACCGGGCGCAGGAGCAGACGCGCCGTGAGCCGTGGCTTCCAATGAACGGATTGTGCCCAACGCGGTGTCCGTTAGCGCCTCGGCGGCGCGGGTGACAGCCACGCTGGGACGCCCACCGGCGGGGCGGGGACGGCCACGTCCCCGGCGGCTCCGAAAAGGTGTCCCGCACAGTCGCATGCTGTTCATTGGATTGCCGACCACACCGAGTGCCCGAGCGAAATCCAAAAGGCGGCGCAGTCAGGAC
>DATMRF010000012.1:0-70095 GCA_035566435.1 Candidatus Acidiferrum sp. | reverse complement strand
GCCGCTTTAAGCGCCCCGGTCAGAGTTGGAACCGGGCGGGCTTTCTCAATCTCAGCGCGTTAGATGAAGCGCGCCGCAATAACCATTGGGATGAGCTCTGGGTGTGCACTTAAGATGGTGGTGGTATCAAGATGCGCTCGCGCGATTCACTCAATGACTCGGCGCTATTCTGTTTGACCCGCCTGCGCTTTGTCACGTAACCTGCCTTACGATTTCGTTTTGCTGCACATGAGCGCCCCGGCTCCCATTCCCATCCCGCTAAGCGGACGTTGGCGCGACGCGCGCCTGCGGCTCCTGCCGCTGATTATCTTTGTGATATCCATCATCATCCTGGCCGCGCTCTGGAAAGATTTTGCCTCCACGCCCAGCATGGTGGGACAAGCTGAGTCGATTCAGGCCAACGTGAGCTGTTATAAACCGGGCATGCTCGCGCAATTGACCGTCAACCGCTTCGACAAGGTTAAATCGGGTGACCCGGTCGGCCAAGTGCTGGTGACCGACCCGAAAATCCTGGAGGCCTCGCTGGCCGTCATCCAGGCCGACATCGAGATGCTGCGCGTCACCATGCAGCCCGTCGTCGCGCAGCAGCGCACCGCGATGGATTACAGCCAGTTGCGTCTGGACTGGATGCGCCAGCGCGCCCAGCTCGCCAGTGCCAAGGTCAACCTGCAATTTGCCGAAGCCGATCTCCACCGCACCGAGCAGTTGTACAAAGACAAGATCGTGTCGGACCGCTTTTACGAGCAGGCCAAGGCGACGCAAGGCCGGCTCCAGAACGAAGTCGATGAACTCACACGCCTGGTCGAAGAGCAAACCCGCAATTTCGACCAGCTCCAGCTCACCAACGGCGTGGACATCACCAAAATCACCGATGCCTCGCTTCGCGTGGCGATTGCGGCCCAGGAATCCAAGCTGCGCCTGACCGAGGCCGAGCTGAACCCGATCACCCTGCGTGCGCCGGTTGATGGAATGGTGGACGTGATCTACCACCGCGCCGGCGAAGCGGTTACTGCCGGCGAACCGATTGTGTCCATCGCCCCGTTCAATTCGCTGCGCATCGTCGGTTACCTGCGACCCCCAATCCTGCAGGAACCCAAGCCCGGCACACGGGTCGAGGTGCGCACCCGCGGCCCCAACCGCCAGGTCGGCGCCGCAACCGTCCTCGAGGTCGGAACACAATTCGAAGCGATCGCCCCCGCGTTGCAGGCGCCCGTGAAAATCGCGAACGTAGAGCTCGGCCTGCCGGTCGGCATCAGCATGCCCTCGAACCTGAGGATTCGCCCCGGCGAACTCGTGGATCTCACGTTGTTGCCGAGGGCTCCTTAAGTCAGCCGCGCGCGCTCCGGCCCAAATCCGCACCCAGAAACGGGCTTCTTCTTGTCCATCCGTGTTATCCGTGAATTTCGTGCTCGAAACTCCTCGGTCGCAACTTTGCTTCTTTGCGCTTCTTGGGGTGACCCCCCCCACTTTGTAGCTTTAACGGGTTTGAACCGGTTTGAGCCGGTCTGATCCAACCTGAGCCGGGTTCGGATGGGAGCGGCTCTCTGCAGGCAATCAATGCGCCCGCGTGAGCTCCAATTGCTGACGTGGTGGCCGCCAGTCGAGGGAAGGGGAACGAGGCTATCGGGGTGATGTTCATGTCGGTTCGGGTATTTGGTTTTCGCGTTTTGCTTTCACTATATATAGGGCCACAAAACGCGTTACAGGAACGGATCCGGGCCGCCACGACCTGGGGGAAGGGGCGTGTGCTGCGCTAGCCGTTCACACGCAGAACGCGCCGGATACTCCATCCCAAGCAAGACCGCCCGACGTTTAGCCGTCACAATGCAAACCGGTCTTAACGCAAAGACACAGCGCGACAAAGCCGCAACCAAATGCACAGCACCGAAAAACCGCAGAGACGCGACAACCGCAGAGAAACGAAAGACTTACGACCTGCCACGCGGTGTCCGCTACTTCACCTCGAGCGTGACCCGGTTCCGTTCCAGCATACTTCCCTCCGCGAACGCAAGCTGCGCCAGCGTTTTGTTGTAATCCGCCAAAGCCTGGACCTCGGCGGTGCGCGCGGCGGTGAGGATTTCCTGCAACTGTAGCACCACGAAGCTGGTTGAAAACCCGTTCTGCAGCTTTTTGACTTCGGCGTTCAGCGCCGCTTCGGCATACGTGCGCGCCTTGCGCGTTGACCCCACCTGGCTGAAACGCGATTGACTGCGATTCACAAAGTCGGCGATCTGGACCAGCACTTCCTGCTCGGCCTTCTGCAGTTGGAGTTCGGTGATCTGCTTTGCGGCTCTGCTTGCGTGGTAACTGCCGCGTTCCCCTACATTGCTCAACGGTACGCTGACCACCACGCCATACGAATACTCCTGGTTTCGGAAACTCAGCGCGTTGTTGACCGAGGTACCTGGGTCCGGGTCCACCCCCAGCCCGCCATACCGCCCGATCAAATCCAGGTTGGGGAACAACTGGTTGCGCCGGAACTTGACCATGACGTCGCTGCGCTCGACGGCCAGGCGGGCCTCGATCAGGTCTGGGCGGTCTCTAAGTGCCTTCTGGAAACTGTCGGCCCGGTTGTTCTCCGCAGGCAGCGCCAGCAACGCGTCGGCCGGTTCCAGGTCGACATCCGCCCATTCCCGGAAATTATCAGTCAGAAGGTTTTTAAGCGTGTTTTGCTGGGCTACAAATGCCTCGCGGGCCGCCGTCAAAGCCGTCAGAGCATTCTGGAGTTGGGTCTCGGCCTGCTCGCTGTCCAGTGGCGGCAAATCGCCAACCTCCACCCGGCGCCTCGTTTCCGCCACGAACTGTTGCCTCAGTTCGAGCGTTTTTTCCTGCACCCGAACATATTCGCGCGCGGCGCTCAAATCATAATAACCGAGCTCCACAGCCAGCATGGTTTGCATCACCCGGAACCGCAGCGCTTGCTGCGACATCTTCAGCTCCTTGCGTCGCACGAGCACCAGCTCGCGGTCGGCATCGATCCAGAAGTCCTTCAACAGGTGCTGTTGCAGCGTCACGTTCGCTCCGGTGAAATAGTTATTCGTCCTGCGAATCCCGCCCGGAAAATTCGCCGCGTCAGCCGGATCACTCGTGAAGTCGGTTCTGGCGTTGTCTTCCCGCGTGAACGCGTTGAAATTGTAGCTTAGCCCCAACGGCAGCTTTCCGCCGAGCGTCGGACCGAGAGTGTCGTTCTGCATCACGTAGGGAAAATCGGGATTAATCTTCTGCGGATCGAAATCCCCGGGCTGCGAAACGTAATCGTGCCGGGCGCGGAACGAGAACAGGGGCGCGTACGGCCCGTAAGCGCTGCTGAGGTTATAGCCGGCAATGTCAGCGGTGAGATGCTCGATTCGCAGGTCCAGATTGCGGCTCAGGGCGAGGTCGATGCATTCACGCAAGGAAAGCGAGCGTGTGTCGGCGGCCGGATGGGTGCTCTGGGCGGACGCCAGGAGCGTGGCGCCCACCACCAGCCCCAACAGAATTCTGAAGCGCATGCGCGCTCATAATGAGTCGTCCAGCACCGCCGGTCAAACGTCTTTGCTCACCTTCACGCAACGAACGCACCCGCGTGGCGAGACAAGTCATCCTCTTCCTCGTCCTCGTAATCGATCCGCTCCCTTCCTTTCGTTTTCAGATCGATTACGGGGACGACGACGACGACGAGACGAAAAACCGCCTGCCGTGTTTCGGATTTTCGCTTCCACCTTTTTGTGCTTTCGGCGCTTTTTCACGGCTTCCTCGTTTCCGCCCCTCTTGCCTGCCCCTCCTCCATCTGCCACGCTCCCTCCATGCGCGCTCTTCTCTGCCTCTTCTTAGCCGGCTCCCTCGGCGCGTTCGCCTCCGACAAAGCCGCGCTCATCCGGCCTCTTCGCTACACAGGTATGGCCGACGCCTCGGCCGCCGTTCCCGTCAGCTCAAACCTCTTTGTCGCCGCCGATGACGAGAACAACACGCTCCGGCTGTATCGCGCGGACCAAAGTGGGCCTCCAATAAAAGAATTCGATTTCAACGCGTTTCTGGAAGTCCGCGGCAAATCGCTCGAAGCCGACCTCGAAGGCGCCGCCCGGCTCGGCGACCGCGCGTTTTGGATCGGCTCACATGGCCGAAATAAGAATGGGAAGGAGCGCGACAACCGCTGCCGTCTCTTCGCCACTGACATCCATGTCACCGGCGAGGATGTTACCCTGGTTCCAGTCGGCCGCCCCTACAAGCGGCTCCTCGATGACCTGTCCAGCGACCTGCGCTTCGACCGGTTCCATCTCGCCGAGGCAGCGCGCCATGCCCCCAAAGACCGCGAAGCCCTGAACATCGAAGGTCTGTCCGCCACCCCCGACGGCCATTTGTTGCTCGGTTTCCGCAACCCCATCCCCGATGGCAAAGCTTTGCTCATTCCGCTGCTGAACCCGAATGAAGTCGTCGAGGAACGCTCCGGCCGGTTCGGGCCGGCGATTCAATTGGACCTTGGCGGCCTGGGAATCCGCGACATGGCATTCTATCAGGGCACATACGTGATCATCGCCGGACCGTACCACGGCGGCGGCCCGTTTCATCTTTACCGCTGGGCAGGCGAAGGGACCAGACCGGACCGGATTAAGACCGAGGATTTCGGCAGCCTGCATCCCGAGGCGATTATCATTTATGCCCAAACCGGCCTGAACGAATTCCAGCTCCTCAGTGATGACGGCACCCGCGACACTGACGGCATTTCGAATCGCGACCAACCGATGTCCCGTCGCAGCTTCCGCAGCATCTGGGTGCGACCGTAAACGTAGCTGCGGAGACACTGCGGTAACCTTTCACTTTCAGCGCGCCGCTGGCGACGCGGAGCGTTGAGCCGGTACGAGTGCGGCGGCCCGAAAGTGGCTCGGTTTGTGCGGTTAACTAAGCGCCATTCCGGGCTGACCCTTCCTTCCGGCGCCAAATCCTACACCTTGGATTGGTTAAAGTTACAACAGTCCGGGTTTTGTGGTCCCCTGTGCGGCCTCTCCCCGGAATCGGGGATGGACAGATTTCTGCCGTCTTGGCAACGTGGCTAAAACCACGAGGCTGGATCGGCGACCGCCTGACGCCTGCGCCTCCATCCGTACTGGTAACGGTCTCGAACGACTATGAATATACTATCAATCCCGATGCTGGATCGCCGGCATTCCCACGTTGCGCGCCGAGCGGCGTTCCTGGTCATTTGCGCATGTGGCTCAACCGGAAACATTCGAGCAGCCGATCCGGCTGCACCGGCCGCTCCGGCGGCAGCGAAGGAAAAGTGCGTCTGGCAGGGAGAGCTCCTCGCTGGGGCCGCCAAAATCAACATAACTCCGGAGAACACCACGCATCCCGTCCACGACAAAGTGAATGCCCGTGCCCTGGTGCTCGAAATAGGCGGCAAACGACTGGCATTCGTTTCCGTCGATCTGGGCATTTACACCAGCGAGCACTTGGTCGCCGCCTGCAAAGAGAAATTCGGGCTTTCCCAAATGGTGCTCAGCTCGTCTCATACGCACTCCGATCCCGGCGGCAAATACAAAGAGTTTTACGAGGCACAGATCACCCAGGCGATGGACGCCGCCGTCAAAAACATGTTTGCTGCGCGGATTTCCGCGGGCCACAGGAGCTTTCCTCAACTGGGCTTCAATCGCTTGATCGCCCGTGAGGACGGGCATACCAGGGAATCCTGGGTGTCGGACGACCATTACCTGTGCGAAAATCCCGACCGCATTCCGTTCGGGCCGGTTGACCCGGAAGTTGGCGTCATCAAGATTGAAGACACCACAGGCCAGCCGCGCGCCATCATCATGAATTACGCCTGCCACGCGGATGTCGTTTGCCAGAACTACGCGGTGTCGGCCGATTATCCCGGCGTCGCATGCAGAAGAGTGGAAGAAGCTTTCGGAACCAACCTCACCTGCCTTTTTGTTCAAGGCGCCGCGGGGAATATCGAATCGCTGATCATCAGCTCCCGCCGGACCGGTCCTGATGATCCATTCCAGACGGATTACAATTCCATAGAGCGGGTCGGCCACCTGCTTTCCTACGAAGCCATCAAGCTGGCGAAGTCGCTCACTCCAAAACCGGGCAAGGAAACAACACTTCGTTACATGAACGATTCCTTGAAATTCACCGGGCGCTTCGACAAAAACAAAGACTTCGACGTCCATATTTCCACGATCTTGCTAAACGACGACATCGCCATCGCGACCGTCCCGGGCGAGCCCTTCATTCAACTGCAGCTCGACTGGAAACAAAAAGTGAACCTTCCTCAGCCATTTGTTTTCGGATACACCTGGTACGAAGGGACCTGGCCCAATTACGTTCCCGACATTGTGTCCGCGGCCCGCGGCGGATATGGCGCTGATCAAAACGGCCCCACGATGATAGAAGTCGGTTCCGGCGAAGCCATCATGAATAAGCACCTCGAGAATGTCCTCAGGTTGACCGGACTGATGCGCGAGGCCCCGGGTCCGGTTGGCTGGACGCCCGGAGATCGTTGGATGTACATCCCGGTTCCGCGAACAAACAACTCAGCGTCTCATTAAAGCCAGGAGTGACAGCATGACAAGCGGGCTGCGGAAGCGAGGAAAACGCAGGACTTGAATGGCGGACGGGTGCGTGGTCGGGAAAAATTATCCGGACTCGGGATTACTCAGGATTGCTCAGGATTGCTCAGGATTGGTCAGGATTGGTCGACTACGGGACTACGGGACTACGGGACTGAGGGCGGGGGAATTTAGCGCGAAGTTAGTCCAAGTTAGTCCAAGTTAGTCCAAGGTTGGCGCGGGAACGGAATGGCCACCAGAGAGCAGAAAAGGCACAAAGAGGCGATCACGCGGGAGAATGTCAATTATGGTGCCGATAGCTGCCGATAGGTGCCGCTGCGGGGACAGGCAGGCGGCAGCCATCGGGAGCTATCGGGACCACGGATTTCCGGGAGCGGGAGCCATCGGGAGTTATTAAAGGCTGAAGGCGGAAGGATAAAGGATAAATTTTATTTTCTGCGGCGAGGGGTGATCCAGGGGTGAAACGTTTCCACAGGCCGTGTTTACCGAGTGATTGTGCGTTTCAGGGGTTGCCGAAGGCTGATCCAGGGCGGTGCGACAGGCTGATCCCTGGGGCTGGCAAGGCTGATCCATGAAGGATCGCAGGGCCGATCCACGAGAGTTGGCAAGGCCGATCCCTGAGGGTTGCCAGAGGCTGTTCCGTGGGGGGACGCGGGCAAGAGGCGGATAACAGTTCGCGTCAAAATGCGGGAAGTGTTAGTACGCGGTAGTAGGTGTTAGTAGCTGATATTTTTTGTGATTAAGTGATATCGATGGGGGCGCTGTCGGCTGTGATAGCCGGTGGTCCGAGCGACGGGGGGATTTAAATCGAAGTTAGTCGAAGTTCGAAGGCCAACGGGCAAAGTCCAAGGGCGACAAAGGAGGCAAGAAGGGGTGGAAGATGTTGCGTGCGCGCGGAGGGGGGTGCTTTTTAGCCGTCCCAGCGTCCCAAGCCCGTATTTACCGAGGGATTTTGGCGATTTTTGGGCCGTCCCATGTGCCGTCCCAGGGTCGTACCGGAGCCGTCCCAGAGTGGTCGAGGGGCGGTCAGAGGGTCAAAGGATGGGGACGGGGTGGCAACGTCCCAGGGCGTCCTGGGCGTCCCGGTGAGATTTTTGATTCTTGATCTCCGCCGGGCACCACGGCACCGGGCGTGGAAGATGTTGTGCGCGCGGAGGGGGGTGCTTTTTAGCCGTCCCAGCGTCCCAAGCCCGTATTTACCGAGGGGTTTTGGCGATTTTTGGGCCGTCCCAGGTGCCGTCCCAGGGCCGTACCGGAGCCGTCCCAGATTGGTCCAGGCGCGATCAGAGCGTCAAAGGACGGGGACGGGGTGGCAACGTCCCAGAGCGTCCCAAGCGTCCCGGAGTATCATGCGTGGGATGGTCAGGTTGAGCCATTCACGCATAGTCGAGGGGCCGAGGGCGGAGCGTCTTGGGACGAGGCGGGCGGCGTCCCAGAGCGTCCCAAGCGTCCAGCCAAGGGCAATAGAAGAGGGAAAAAAGAAGACAGAAGAAGCGGGGCAATACTGGATGGTTGATAGTGGATGGGCAGCGGTGACAGTAATCCACGATGGCTGAAATCTCAGGCGCGGCCGGCCGGGCCTCCCGGTTGGAGGTTTTTCAAAGCCGCGTTAGGAGTCGGATTGACATGAGTCAAACTGCTTTTCAATTTCACGGTTCCCGTCCTGTCTAAGAGCCGCCTACCTGGCCTCTTGTCTTTCTCACGGGCTGTAGCCGCCTCCGCGCAACTACGTAGCTTTTCGCGGGTTCTTCCTCTCGCCCAAAGCGCCGACGAGTGCCGGTTGGATTTGGGGCGCGGGTGCGGTGTTTCTCTGGCCCGCGGCCACGGACAGCGCGCTGGGCATTGGCAAGTGGCGGAGATGCCGAAGTAAAAACGCCATCGTGGTTTGATCTCCAACGTGCCGTTTAAGGCGCTTCCATCGGCCCTTGAAAAACGCGGCGATTTGCGTCTCATTCAGTTCGCTGAGGGGGACCTGATGTTGCTGAAGCCAGCGGCTCAATTTCGCAACCAATCGGACTTTAAGCCAACCGGTCACGCTGCAATAACCTTGCTGCGAAACCAGAGTTGCGAAGCTCGGTAGGTGCGGACCAATGGGGCCAGCCTGCAAACGCTGCAGGTCTTCGGGACGCGGACTAAAACGAACAATCATAAATGTCATTCCTTTCTTTTGGGTTGAGGCTCAAAAGGAAATGACACGCGGATAATGCCGAGATGAAAACGGAAAAAGGGGGCGATCCCTCAGTGATTTTGAAAAACCGCCGGGGTGCCTCCGTTTCTTTACTCGGTGGCTTAGTCTGGCCCGGCTAAGGGCTTGCGAGGCGAAAGAAACTTTGCCGCGCCGAAGTCGGCAGGACCAGTTCCTCTTGCAGGTTGCTGAGATTTAACGTTGGTGTGCTCGACACCGCGGTCCAACCTCCTGACACCAGATCCAAACGTTGTTGCAACACAACGTTGGTGGAAGGCGCGGTCCATGAAATGCGCGCCGCATCGCTCAGGTCCGTCATGCTTAAAATTGGTGCCGGCACCGTGTACGCATTGGCTAGGTTGCGGGGCGTAACCGCCGCAAACCTGTTCCCATCAGCCGAAGCAGCTACCGAAAACCAATTCAGGAATGGCGTCGTGTCGTGGACCCAGGTAACTCCCGAATTTGTCGAAGTAGAAATTCCCAGGCCGCTGGCGGCGGCTAGCCGCGTTCCATCAGCCGAAGACGCAATGGCGTTCCAGTATTGCCCGTTTACGTAATTGGATGACCAAGTCGCCCCGGAATCGAGGGAGGTGTACATCGCATGGATGCTTTGCGCCGTGACAGCCACTTTGGTCCCGTCGGCAGACATGGCTACCGCTTGCCAATCACCATTTGAAAAACCCGGAAGAAACGACGACCAGTTCGTGCCGCCGTCGGCAGACCTCCAAACGGCGTCACTGGCCGTCGCCATCAGTTTATTGCAGTCGGCAGAGCATGCAACGCACGTCCAATTGGCAACCGGGCCGTTTGTGGTCCATGTTAGTCCCAGATTCGTTGATATGAACACCGGGCTTGGCGACAGCAAGGCCACGAGCTTTTTGCCATCTGCTGAAAACGCAAGACTGACAGGAGTGTGGAAGAACCCATACGCCAGCGAACTCTGATGAGTCCACGTCGCACCGGAGTCCGTGGAGGAATAAATCGCTCCTGACGAGTCGCTGACGGCCAAGGCACTTCCATCCGCCGACGAAGCCGCACGGCTTGCCGGCATGCTGTTCGAGAGCCACGCGGTTCCGTAATTCGTGGATGTATAGATCCCGGAAGCGCCCACCACCAAAAGCCTCGCCCCGTCTGCAGACGAGGCGATCCAGGAAAAGCTTCCTGTCAGCGAGTTCGGGACCCAGGTCTGACTACGACCAGGAGGAGCCAGTAGGATGACTGACGCCACCGCTAGCCGGCTGGCCGTGGCGAGCGCAGAGCGTCCTCCCCGACGGAAGTGATTCATGGTGGCTTCTCCAATTCCTTTGCTGCCACCAGGGACGAGAATTCGCTTGCCAGTGCAATCGGTTACATCGTCCGATGTATTCATGGATATGCTCGCTTTCGAGGATAAAATAATACGCCAATTATGCCGAGTTGGAAACATGAAAATGGGGTGATTCCTCAATGCTTGGAAGAATCACCCCGGTTACTCGGCATAATCCGGCGCTACAGAAAATACCCAAGTTCGCGTAAAGAAAAATGGTTGGGATTCCCCACGATCACATGGTCAAGCACTTCGATCTTGAGGGGTTGCCCGGCGCGAATGAGGTCGCGGGTCTCTCTGTTCAATCCTTCCCCGCTCAAGATTGGTCGAAATCGCTCGCGGCCCTTAATTCAGATTACTGCGGATTGCTCAAGATTGGTCGTCCCTGGCGTGCCCGAAACTTGACCTATCTCGACCAAAAGTAATTTTCCCACCGATTGATGTTCCCGCTAAAACACAACTTGCTTCCACCTTCCTGAGCTGGCCAATTGAGCCCATTTCCATCAGGCACTCGTCCTCCGTAGTTTTTGGGGAAAGAGACTCATGTTTCCCCTTAAAGACCACTTGACTTCTCAGCGCAAACCGTCAATATCTGGCACGTTAGCGGACGACTGCGGCGAACGGGCATGAATTATTTTAAATGCGGCAGCCTTGGTGAAGCGTGGCTCCGGTTACTTGAGCAGACGCTGGAAAAAGGGGCGCCAATGGGAGACGAGGGGTACGAATTGCTTGGGGTGCAGGCGATTTTTCCTGCCACCAATAGCCCCGATGTGGTGCTGGCCCGGCTCGCTGACGCCCAAATGCTCGACGAGATGGACAAAGTCTTTTTCGGCGACGGCCCCAACTCGCTTGGCCATAGTTACGCGAACCTGATGCGCGGTCCCGACAACCGCCACGACCTCGAGGATATCACCGCTCTGCTGCACGCCGAACCCCTGACGAAACGCGCTGTAGTGACTTTGTGCGGGCCGGGCAACGGCAAGGTGCCCTGCATCAATGTCATTCAGTTCCTTGTCCGCGCCGGCGCGGTTGAAACGATTTATTTCGCGCGGGGCCAGGACGCGTTTCGGAAGTTTTACGCCGATGCTTTGTGCATCGGGAAAATGGCACTCAAGGTGGCCGCAGGCGCCGGTGTGCCGGGCGGCAGCGTGACCGCCTTTGTTGGTTCGAGCCATATCTACACGAAGGACGTGGCCGCCATCCGGGACACGCTCGAGCGGGCCAAGGCTCAGCGCTCGAGCGAGCAGGCGGGAGGACTCCCATGAAGGTCTTATTTGCGGTCCCGCGCTCATACAATCCCAAGCAGATGTACCGGGAGTATCCGCTCGGGGTTGGGTTTCTCGGAACCTTGCTCAAACAGCAAGGCCATGAGGTGCGTATCTTTGACCAGAACGTGGAAGGTCTCGAGGACACTCTCCTGTTCGACGTGGTCGCCCGGTTCGAACCGGCGCTGGTCGGTTTCTCGGTGATTACGCCAAACTACCCGGTCGCCCGGCGCCAAATCCGCAAGCTGAAGGAGATCCGCCCGGATATTCAAATCGTCGCCGGCGGGGTCCACGCCACCTTGTTTCCGGAAGACCTGCTGGCCGACGGCGCCGACATTGTCGTGCTGGGGGAGGGTGAACCGGTGATCGCTGAGCTGATTTCCTGTTTGCAGGCGGGGCAGGGGTTTGACGGCCTCGCTGGCATGGTTTTCCGGGCTCAAAGCGGCGAAGTCGCGCGGACCCAGGGCCGCTCGAAAGTCACTGCACTTGATGAGCTGCCCTTTATTGATCGGACTTTGTACGACCTGTCTCGCTACACGCACCACTCGATGCTCGCTTCGCGCGGCTGTCCGCATCACTGCAGCTTTTGCTGCAATTACACCGGCACCGTCCGCAGCGATGGCGTCGCCATCCGCCTCCATGAACGGGTCATCGCCGAGATCGAACATTTGCGCGATGTCTATGCGGCGCGCGAAATCTTTTTCGCCGATGACATATTCCTGCTGCGCAAGCACGACATTCTGGAGTTCTGCCGGGCTTATGCCGCCCGTAACGTCGGTGTGAGCTGGATCGGCCAGATGCGCGCCGACCGCGTGGACCCCGAGGTGGCCTCGGCTTTGCGCGCCGCCGAATGCCAGCGCATCTATTTCGGCGTCGAATCCGGCTCGGACCGAATCCTGCAGGCCGCGAGAAAAGGCATGACGACCGACCAGATCCGGCGGGGAGTGAAAGCAGCGATGGCCGCCGGCCTCCGCGCCAAGACCGGCTGGATCTACGGCCTGCCGGGTTCGCTGGACGAGCAATACGAATCCATCAAGTTCATGCTCGACCTGCGTCCGCACGAAATCTCCATCCATCAGCTCATTCCGTTCCCCGGCACGATTTATTACAACGAGCCGGCGCGGTTCGGCATCCGCATCGCCAATCCAAAGTCCTTCGAGAGTTTTTGTTATGGCGGACTCGACGGTGATATCCAGTTTGACTACTTGAGTCACCAACAGTTGCTCCAACTGCTCGAGGACACCGCCGCCGCCCTCGAAGCTGAAGGTTACGTCAGCAGCGACCAGGCCGGGCCGAACTCCGAATACATTTACACTACACCCTTGAGCCGGAATTCCATGAATGTCTTCCGGCCGCCAGCGTCCGTTCTGGCGGCATGAAACGTTCGGACGGCAGTAATGACAAGGGCTTCCTGCCAAGTGCATGAAGACTGTCGCTGGACACCTCGCGCCATCCGCCGATGCTTATCGGCTGGCGCTCGACGCGTTCCGTTTGCCGCCATTCGCCGCTTCAGCAACGTCCGGGCCGTCCGTGGTTGCCCTCGAAGGTCCAAACGGCGCCGGCAAAACCACCTTGTGTCACAATTTGGCCCGCAGCCTCGGCGCGCCGTCCTGCCTCGGGACCGATGAAGCCTGGTTCTCGGACTCCTTTAAAACGCGCATGATCCGCGACGCCGAGTGGCATTCCTCCGCGATGTTTTTCTTGAGCGGCTGCTTCGAGCAAATGCGCCTGCTGCAGCCGCGCCCGGAACGGCTGGTCGTCATGGACCGCTCGCTCTGGTCCACCCTGGCTGTCCATGCGGCCGAGAGCCCGGAGCGCCTTGAAAAGTTGCTCGCGATGCTGTGTCCAATCTCAACTGCTGTCCGGGTGCCCGACCTTACTATCGTCCTGGAAGCTTCATTCGCGACCTGTCAATCGCGGATCGCAAAGAAAGCCGGGACGGCTCGAGCCCTGGACGAATTGACCGCTACGGCAGACTTTCACTCGCGCGAACGGGAATTTTATCGGTGGTTGGCTCGACACACCCCAAACATGGTCTTTCTGGATGCCGAGCGCGGGAGCCCTGACGAAGTCGCGGACTCCGCCCTGGTCCTGGTGCGCGAAAAGCTCCGATGCTGACGCTCGTCACCTCGAATCCCGCCAAGTACGCGCCGTTCGCCCGGGACCTGGAGCGCCTGCGCATCGTGCTGGAACGACCGCGGCAGCCGATGGCGGAGTTGCAGAGCCGGAGCTTTTCCGAGGCCCTCGCCGAAAAAGCCCGCGCGGCAGCGTCGATGTTCGGCCGCCCGGTGCTGGTGGATGACGCCGGTCTGGCGCTGGAGGCTTACGCAGGGTTTCCCGGGCCGCTGACCTCCACGGTGCTGGGCAGCCTGGGTGTGGCTGGGCTCCAGCGGTTGCTGAGCGGCAGTTCCAACCGCGCCGTCATGGAATGCCACCTTGGCTGTTGGGTGAGCCAGTCTTTGCGAAGCTGGGCCGGCATGGTTCCCGGTCATATTGATTTCACGCGCCCGGTGCGCGACGAGCGGATGCTGCTGTCGGATCTGTTCGTTCCCGACACGTCCGCTGAAAACGGGCGACTTCTGCACCGCGCCCGGGCACTGGCAGCACTCGGCGCTGATGCCTTCTCACTTCACTTGGAAACCGCCCCGGACGCGCGGTGTGGCGAAACGTCATCCACAGGCCGGCCCAACTACGAATGCGCCTTTTGCGCGGAGTTGGAAAACGACGGCCTGAGTATCTTCTCGAGCATGATGGGGAACCGCCTGGCATCGCGAGTGGTTTATGAGGACGAGGATTTCGTGGTGATGCCACCCCTGGGTGAATTCATGGAAGGAGGGCTGCTGCTGCTGACACGCCAGCACATTCTGTCTCTGGCCCACCTGCGGCCTGCGGCCTTCGATCGGCTCGAGCGACTATTAGCGGTTATCAGCGAGGCTGTTCGCTTACGCTGGGGAGTAGCCCCGCTCGTGTTCGAGCACGGCCCCGCGCCCGAGTGGAGCAAGGGAGTTTGCTGTGTCGATCATGCGCACCTGAACATCTTCCCGGCCGCGATTCAGGTCCAGCCTCACTTATCGGAGCGAATGAGCGTGCCGCTCGGCTCGCTTGCGGAGCTGGCTCGCTTGCAGCGGGCCGAATTCGGCTACCTGTTTGTCCAGGAAAACGACGGCACCCGGCGTGTCTATGACGGCCAAAACGTGCCTACTCAGCTCGTGCGCCGCATTATCGCCACCCAACTCGGAATGCCCGAGCGGTGGCATTGGCGTGATTATCCAGGCCAGGACGAATTGCTCGCCACGTACCACGCCTTGAAAGGCCGGCTCCGCCTATGAGCCAGGGTTCGTCCCGGGATAGCGAAGACAGCCAGGGGCTCTACGAAACGCGGCGACTCATGGCCATTGCCGCTCGCTGGGATGCCAAAGCTGCCACCTGGGACCGCGAACTCGCATGCCCCGCTTGCCACCTGAATGAAGATGAGGGGTACGCGCGGTTTTTGCGGCACGCACTTAGGGCGGTTAAGCAGCGCCAGGATTTCTGTGCGCGGCACGGCGTGATCGACGCCGGCTGCGGCACCGGTCTCGTCCTCGCAGAGGTGGTATCCAGATTCGCCTGGGGTGTCGGCGTGGACATTAGCCAGAAAATGATCCGCGTGGCGGAGGCGAAGCAGCTCAAACAATGCAGGTTTGTCGTCGGCGATTGTTTTCAGCTTCCCTCACTCTGTCCCAAGGCCGGGGCCGTTCTGTCGCGGGGCGTGCTCCTATCCCATTACGGACGGCATCATGGCGAGGCACTGTTGCAGGCCGTAAGAGATGGCCTGATGCCGGGCGGCTTCCTGGTGTTCGATTTTTTGAATGCAGCGGCCCGGAGCATCTGCGCGCACGCGCCGCAGAATAAGACCTACTTTGAGAGCCAGGAGGCCTGCGCGATGGCCCGAAACTCTGGTTTCGGAACCGCTGTTGTGCTGGGCGAATCCAAGCGGCGAGTGCAGTTGCTGCTCGCGGAAGTGGATTGACTTGATCCGGCCAAAGCGTCACAATTCCGTAACATTACGGTCTGGAAACTGCTCATCCGGTCGAGTATAGCTAATTAGAAAAAGTGAAGAGTAAGCCTGAGCTGGAGACACTCGCAACGGAACGGTGGAAAGTGCCGGAAATCATGGCAACGGTCGGTCCGACCCTGGAGCGATCGGAGGACTTGCGGCGTGCTATCCAACTGGGTGCCAAATGGTTCCGGCTGCCGTGCGGGTATCGGCAACGGCCCCATGCTGAGAACGCACTGGCTGTGCGCTCCGCCTCTGTGGCTGCTGGCACACCCGTTCAATTATTGCTGGATCTCCCCTCATCGCGCCCCCGGACGGGCACAATGCAGGAACTGCGCCTTGCCATCGGCGACCGGGTCTTGTTCTGGGACCCGGAAATTGCCCGGGCAGCCCCTGCGCAAAACGGAGTAGTCCCGGTGCCGTTGCCGGGATTGTCGGAGTTGCTTGGGGAATTGAAAGCGAACCAGCGGATGTGGTTCTGTGATGGGCGCCTGAATTTTGTCGTGGATGAGCGGCGCGACGATGGCGTCGTTGCCCGCCTGGTCCATGGCGCCATCCCCTTCAAATCGTCTAATTCACTATTTCTGCCGGACAGTCGAAGTCCTTTTAAGGTAGTCACGCCTCCGGACCGCCTTCTCCTGGAAGCTCTCGCGGAAACGAATGCGCTGCCGGATTGGGTCGCGCTGTCGCTGATCGCCTCTCCCGATGACGTTCGGTATGGGCGTCGTGAGGCGCGCAAACATCTCGGGGTCGACGTTCGGTTGATGGCAAAATTCGAAACCGTCGCCGCCGTGGACTGTGCCGAGGAAATCATCGCAGAGGCTGACGGCGTTATGGTAGCCCGCGGCGACCTCGGGTTGGCGGTCGGTTATGTCCGCCTGCCGGAGGTCCAGGAACAGCTTGTCGCCGCGGCGCGACGGGCAGGCAAACCGGTGGTGGTTGCGACTCAAGTACTGGAGGCTTTCGCCGAAACGGGCCTGCCTCAGCGGGCTGAGTTGTCGGATTTGTCCCTCATCGCCCGGCAACGCGCGGACGCCGTCATGCTGGGCAAGGAGACGGTTTTCAGCCCGAGGCCGCTGGATTGCATCCGGTTAGCGTGCGAGGTATTGACCCATGAAACGAGGCGTTTTGAAAGGGCCGCGCGAAGCGCTCCAAAGCGCGCACAGCGGGTGGGGGCAGCCCTCGCCTGAGGTATGGCTCATAGCGCGCGTTACGAGCTGAAGTATATCATCGAAGAGCCCCGCGCAGTCGCGATCGCCGATTTCGTAAGCAGCTATCTCCGGCCTTCGCCCCACAACGGCTCCGGGCACATCCGCGGGCATCCGGTGATCAGTCTCTACATGGATTCGCCTGATCTCTTCCTGTTTCGGCAATCCTACACCGGCCATAAAAACCGCATGAAACTGCGCATCCGTTTCTATGACCATGACTGGCAGCGGCCCGCGTTTCTAGAAATCAAACGGCGAGTTGGTGAGGTCGTTTGCAAGGACCGCGCCATGATCAGCCGCGACGGAGTGCGGCAAATCCTGACCAGTGGCTCGCCGGAGGAGCCTTACCGTGCGGACGCTACCCACCTGGTGCATGGGAATCGTCGGCGCGATGTCAGCGATGATTTCTGGCGTTTCGCCAATACCATTCGCGCCCGGGGCGCAATCTTCATCTCGTATTACCGCGAGATTTACGAATCCGAGAACGATGACGAACTGCGCGTGACGATCGACCGCTATATCCATGGCAGCCGGTACGATGGCGATGGGCGAATGGAGGTCCCGAAGCGCGGTTGGCGTCCGTTTTTGCCGCCTTACATGGCGCCGTTCCCGAAGGATGGGGTCGTCCTGGAGTTGAAGTTCGACAACCAGGCGCCCCGTTGGATGTTCGAGCTGGCCAAAATCTTCAATCTCAAGCAGATTTCGGTCTGCAAGTACTCCGCCTGCGTCTATGCGCAGCAGCTTCAATGGCAACGGAAAGTGCTGACCGAGCAGGAGGAGGAACTCGTGTTATGAATGAATTCTTTAATTCACTCGCCCGGTCCGACTTGACTCGTTCGGTCTGGCCGGGGACTCCGGATCCGTTGATTGTTCTCTTCATCATCGTTCTGGCGTTTGCCGTCGGGCTCTTCATCGGCTTCGTTTACATGTGGACGCACGAGGCGCTGTCTTATTCCCGGACCTACGTGGGCGCCCTCGCGGTCATGCCCCTGCTGGTGGCTCTGCTGATGGTGTCGATGGCCGGGAATCTGTTCGTCGCTTTCGGCTTGCTCGGCGTCTTCGGCGTCGTTCGGTTTCGCAACGTGCTTAAAGACACCCGGGATACCACTTTCGTCCTGTGGTGCATTATGGAAGGCGTCGCGATCGGCACGACGCGTTTCTCGACGGCGGCCCTGGGGGCGCTGGGCGTTGGCGCGGCCTTTCTCTGCCTGCGATTCATGTACTTTGGCACCCGCCGTCGCTACGATGCGGTGCTCAGCTTGCGCGTCACAGGAGAAGTAACTCCCCGGCTGGCTGCTCTGAAAGAAATTCTCAAACGTCATGCCACCCGGCTCGACCTCGCCAGCGAGCGGCGCGCGACCAACGACGGCACCGAGATCACCTACCGTCTGCTGCTTCGTGATACCTCCCGTTCCAGCGAGCTCCAATCGGAACTGGCCGGCTCCGAAGGCTTCACCAACGTCTCGATGTATATGCACGAAGACGAGGCGGAGATTTGAGGCGGGGGGCGTTGATGCGTGATGTCTGCTCAGGCTGGGATGTGTAAAGTCAAGAAGGGACTAAGAGATAAGCAGGAGTCCAGGAGTCGTTGCTGACCGCTCCAAGGGTGGGGCGGTTTGTCCTCAAACCACGGCAGAGCTCCGCCAACGGACGACGTTTACTGGCTGCACGACACCCACTCAGAGCGGTGGCGCGTTGAGACAACGCGCCCTACCCTCGCAAGCCGCTGCCAATCCGCTTGCCCGGTGTGTTCGATGGGGTAGCCTTTCCTTCGTGGGCAACCTGCTTGAGCACGTCGAAGATTCTATCCTCAGTCGCCGGCTGTTGCGCCGCGGACAACGGATTCTGGTTGCTGTGTCGGGCGGGCTGGACTCGATGGTGTTACTGCATCTGTTGCAGGCCTTGTCGGAAAAACACGGCTGGCTGTTGGCAGTCGCGCACTTGAACCATCAGCTTCGCGGCCGCAGCAGCCACGCCGATGAAAGGTTGGTCCGTCGGACCGCAGAGCGTCTCGGATTAACCGCGATCGTCGAGCGGGCCGATGTGCGCGCCTTTGCCTACCGCCACAAGTGTTCCATCGAGATGGCGGCGCGGAATTTGCGACACGCTTTCCTCGCCCGCAATGCTACTCACCATAGGATTCCCACAGTGGCCTTGGCCCACCACGCCGATGATCAGCTCGAACTTTTCTTTCTTCGGTTGTTGCGCGGCAGCGGCGGTGAAGGTCTGGCGGGAATGAAATGGCGGAATCTCTCGCCCGCCAATCCGAAAATCGAATTAGTCCGTCCCTTGTTAGACCTGCCGAAACGAGCGCTGCGGGAGCATGCCGCGGAGAAGCATGTTCCTTTTCGCGAGGATGAGACCAATGCCTCATGGGACATCCAACGCAATCGCATCAGGCATGAACTGCTGCCACTCTTCCGGAAGCATTATCAGCAGGCGTTGGACAAGACCGTCCTGCGGCTCATGGACATTCTAGCAGCCGATGCAGAGTTCGTTACCCAGGCCGCCGAGGCCTGGCTCGATTCCCCACGAGGCTCAACCCCTTTCGAGGCGTTGCCAGTTGCCGTCCAGCGCCGGTGTGTCCATCTGCAGTTGTTGCGCCGTGGAGTAGGGCCGGAGTTTGATCTGGTTGAGCGACTCCGGTTGAACGCACGCGACCCCATCAATGTCCCGGGGCTGAATCTGCTCCAGGTCGCCCGTAATGCGGCTGGGCGGCTAGTCCTTCAACAACCTGAAAAGGGGCTGTCGAATCTAAAGTGCCGGAGGTTGAACCTTACCGGCGGAGCAGGCAAGTTGCGGTTCGACGGGGTCCGGCTCCAGTGGCGAATTGAGACAAAGAGGGGTGTTGCCAGGCCAAAGGCAGACGCTGAACGTGAGTTTTTCGACGCGGACAAGGTGGGTTCGGCAATTCTGGTGCGCCATTGGCGGCCGGGCGACCGATTTCTGCCGATTGGGATGGCTCAAGAGGTCAAATTGCAGGATTTCTTCACGAATCAGAAGGTCCCACGCCGTCAGCGGCATGAGCTGCTCGTAGCCGAAACTGCCCGTGGAGAGGTCTTTTGGGTTGAGGGAATGCGTATTTCGGAACGATTTAAGCTGACAAGAGGCACTATTCACCGCTTGCAATGGGGCTGGCTACGGCTTTAATTGCATTGGTTGCGGGCCTTGGCTTCTAATGGTAGCTTGGCCGCAACGTTTACTAAAGTAAATGGCTGACGACAACAGATATAACGACGACGATAAGAACTCTCGAAAGGGCGGGGAGTTCAAGGTGCCACCGCGCACATGGATTGTTTGGATTGCGATTTTTGGCGGCATTATCCTCCTGATGCTGTTCAAGGAGCGGATGGATTCGCCGGGCGATTTGCTTACACAGTACCAGTTCCAGCAGGCGGTAGAATCCAACCGCATCCAGCAGGCGACGATCAATTACAGCCCGCAGAACCCTGCGCTGAACGAGGTTATCGGCAAATACTACAAAGACTACAAGGATAGCGATCACAAGGGCGAGGCGTCTCCGTTCCGCGCGAAAGTTCGTTTGACACCCAGCATGGAGGAAACGCTCTACGCCCTTCCGCAATTCGAACCGCGCGAGCCCAACACGATGCTGATGCAAGTTGCAGTGAGTGTCCTGCCGTTTGTAATTATCGCGGCTTTGATTTGGTTCTTCTTCATCCGCCAGATCAAGATGGCAGGCAAGGGTGCCCTCAGTTTCGGCAAGAGCAAGGCCCGCTTGCTGGCCAAGGAGCGTAACAAGACAACGTTCAAGGACGTCGCCGGCATCGACGAGGCTATCGAAGAGGTGTCCGAACTGGTCGAGTTCCTCAAGGACCCGAAGAAGTTCCAACGGCTTGGTGGGCGTATCCCCAAGGGCATCCTAATGGTTGGCCCTCCTGGCACCGGCAAGACACTACTCGCCAAGGCTATCGCCGGCGAAGCAGATGCCGCCTTCTTCAGCATCAGCGGCTCGGATTTCGTCGAGATGTTCGTCGGCGTGGGCGCCAGCCGCGTCCGCGATATGTTCGAGCAGGCGCGAAAGAACACGCCCTGCCTTATCTTTATTGATGAGATCGACGCTGTTGGCCGGAGCCGCGGGCACGGCCTGGGCGGCGGCAACGATGAACGGGAGCAGACGCTTAATGCGCTCCTGGTCGAAATGGACGGCTTCGACACGCAGGAAGGCATCATCATCATCGCTGCGACCAATCGCCCTGATGTGCTCGACCCGGCGCTGTTGCGCCCCGGTCGCTTCGACCGCCAGGTCACAGTTAATCTGCCGGACGTGCGCGGCCGCGAAGCCATTTTGAAGGTTCACGCCAAGAACGTGAAATTGTCTCCCTCCGTAGACCTCTCGGTCATTGCCCGCGGCACGCCCGGTTATTCCGGCGCCGAGCTGGCGAATTTGCTCAACGAAGCCGCCTTGCTGGCTGCCAGCGAAAACAAGAAGGCCGTCAGCATGGAGGAATTGGAGGAAGCGCGCGACAAAGTGCGTTGGGGCCGCGAGCGGCGCAGCCTCGCCATGACGGACGAGGAAAAGAAGTTTACCGCGTGGCACGAAGCCGGCCATGCTCTCGTCAACGTTGTTCTTCAGCACACGCATCCACTGCACAAAGTTACTATTATACCGCGCGGCCAGTCGCTCGGTTCGACCATGTCGCTGCCGAAAACGGATGTGCTTAACCGCCGGCGCAAAGAAATGCTCGATATGCTCGCCGTGATGATGGCTGGGCGTATTGCCGAGGAAATTGTTTCGGGCGACATCTCCAGTGGTGCTGCTGGTGACATTCAGCAAGCGACCAATATGACCCGGGCGATGGTCACGCAATGGGGCATGAGCGACCGACTCGGGATGGTGCAATACGGTGATGACGACGAATACGTTTTCCTCGGCCGCGAGGTGACGCGCGCCAAGGTTTATAGCGAGTTTACCGCGCAGGAAATCGACGGTGAAGTCAAACGCATCATCGACGCCGCCTACAAAGCGGCCAAGGACATTATTACCGGCAATCTCGACAAACTGGAACTGATTGCGAAGTCGTTGCTTGAGTACGAAACGCTGGACGGCCAGCAGGTTCAGGAGATTGTGCGCACCGGCAAGTTCACCCCGCCATTGCCCACACCTCAGGTCGAGCCACCCATGGGCGCGCCCGCCGGCACCCCGCTGCCGGAGGTCCCGGGCAAACCATCCCCGCCCAAGCTCCCCGGCCTGGGCACCCCGGCGCCAGCGACGGTGTGAGTTAGTCCCAGGTTTCAAGTCCAAAGTCCCAAGTCTCACCCAGAGTCCATCCGGACGCTCTGCGTCTAGACTTGAGCCCTGAGACCGGAGACTCGACAACCCATTCTGCGCTCCCTAGCTTATCGCAATGATTATTGCGCCCTCATTGCTCGCGGCCGATTTTGGTCGGTTGGCCAAGGAGGCAGAACGGGTGGACCGGTCCGGGGCGGACTGGCTCCACCTGGACATCATGGACGGTCATTTCGTCCCGAATATTTCCTTTGGCCCGGCGGTGGTCCGCACGGTCCGCCCCAAAACGAAACTCTTCTTTGACGTTCACCTGATGTGCTCCAAGCCGGAGATTCTGTTGGAGCCATTTGCTCGCGCCGGAGCTGACCAGATGAACATCCATGTCGAGCTGGGCGAGCAGGTCACGTCTTTGGTATGGCGGATTAAGGCGCTTGGCAAGAAGGTCGGCGTCGCTGTCAACCCACCCACCGCCATCGCCCTGGTGCAGCCTTTCCTGGAGCAAATCGATGAGCTGTTGATTATGACTGTCAACCCTGGCTTTGGGGGCCAGCCATTCATTTATGAAACGCTGCCGAAGGTGCAGCAGGCGGAGGCCTGGCGGCGGGAGCGCAGTTTGAATTACCACATCGGCGTCGATGGGGGCGTCGATTTCAAGACGGCGGCTGAATGCGCCCATGCGGGGGCCGACGCGTTCATCAGCGGAACCACTCTGTTTGGGCAGCGCAACCTTGGCGCCGCCGTGCGGAAAATGCGAAGAATCACGGAAGCCGCCGTCGCCAAACCAAACCCGGCCCAGACTCTAGCAGCTTCGTAGCCACCCGGCGCTAGATAGGCCGTGCCGACTCCCTACTGTCTCGACTATCAACCATCCACTCTCCAAAATGGCTTCGATCAAATTCGGGACCGACGGCTGGCGGGCGGTGATAGCTGAAGATTTCACCTTCGGAAATGTCGAGCGGGTCGCCCAGGCGGCGGCGGATTATTGGCGGGCCAATCCGGTCGCCGGTACCGAGCAGAAAATCATCGTTGGGTATGACCGGCGTTTCCTTTCAAACGAGTTCGGCGGGCGTGCCGCAGAGGTTTTCGCCGGCAACGGGTTCAAGGTTGTCCTGACACCTGAGCCGACCCCCACGCCTTCGGTTTCGTTCGCGGTCAAGCAGCACCGGGCCGTTGGCGGTGTGATGATCACCGCCAGCCACAACCCGCCCAAGTTCAATGGGTTCAAGCTCAAGTCGTACTACGGGGGTTCAGCGGAGACAGCCACTTGTCAGGCCGTGGAAGGTTTCCTCGATGCGAGTCCGGTGAAAGCGCGCTCGGTCGCCGAGGCCTCCAAGGATGGCGGAATCATAATCCGGGACCTCCGCCCACCGCATTACGCAGCGCTGAAAAAACTGGTGGATTTCAAGCTCATCGCCAAATCCAAGCTCCGCTTTGCCCACGAAGCGCTGTTCGGCGTGGGCGCAGGCTGCTTCGACCAATTGCTCAGAGGCACGAGTTGCCGGGTAACGACTTTGAATGGAAATCACGATCCGCTTTTCGGCGGCATCAACCCGGAGCCTATCGAGAAGAACTACGCCCGCAGCGCTGCCTACCTCCGAAAGCATCCGCATGATATTTGCCTGGTGACCGACGGCGATGCCGACCGAGTCGGCGGCATGGACGGGCACGGCAACTATCTCTCGACGCACCAACTGATTTGCCTGCTATTGCGCCATTTCTTCATCGAGCGCCAGGGCAGGGGAAGGGTCGTCAAAGCGCTGACGACCACCTCAATGGTGGACAAGATGTGCGCCTCCTTCGGGCTCGAACTCACGGAGACAGGGGTGGGCTTCAAATACATCGCCGCCGAGATGCTCAAAGGCGGCGTGCTGCTCGGCGCAGAAGAGAGCGGCGGCATCGGCTTCGCCGGCCACATTCCCGAGCGCGACGGCATCGCTGCCGGATTGCTGCTGCTCGAGATGCTTGCGACCGCGCGCGTCTCCGTCAACAAGCTCATCGCCGGGCTGGAGAAAGAATTCGGTCCGCACCGTTACGGCCGCATCGACACCCATTTCCCGTTGGAGAAGCGGAGCGAGCTGATGGAGTTCCTGAAGAAAAGTCCGCCGGCCAAACTGCTCCGATCCCCTCTGGCAGACATGAAATCCTACGATGGGGTTAAATTCATCGCCCAGGACACTTCGTGGCTGATGGTGCGCGGTTCCGGCACGGAACCCATCCTGCGCATCTACGCCGAGGCCAAGACTGATGCGGACGTGGCGAGACTTCTCAAAATCGGTGTGACCCTCACAAAGCGGGTCTGAGCCGCCGATAGTCGATAGGGCGCGTTGTCTCAACGCGCGGCGCCGGGGTCGGCCAATGCCGTCCGCGAGTCACTGTCCCGTCGTCGCAGCACCTTCCGAAGTTTCCGGCGCGAACATTTTGCGCGCCATGCTCATCCCCATGCGCATCATCTGTAACTGATTCGTCTGGAACCTGGCGAACGCATCCAATTATTCCGGCGAAAGCATCGCTTGGGCACGCTCATAGATGCGCTGGTTGACCGTTTCCTGCGATTGGAGCAGCTTTTGCCCCTGTTCCTCCGAAAGCATCGCCTGGAGCCCTGCCTGGTCCTGCCCTGCGCCCCCCAGCGGTTGCCCTCCTGTGGCCGCAACGTTCTTTTTCTCCTCCTTCATAAACGACAGCAATTGGGCCGTCTGCTGGTCGCTTAAGCCGAGGTCCGCCCCCGTTTGCTGTTTGAACAGGTTCAGTTGCGTGCGTTCGCCCACAGTCTCCTGGTAGTCTTTATACTGCGCGTAGCGCGTAGCGCGTGTCGCCCAGGAATGCTTTCAACTGGTCGTCGAAGTTCTTTTGTTCGGCGCTCATAGTCTCCATCGCCGCCGCGCGATTGGTCACCGCTGAGCCGCCAAACAACGAGGAGGCCTTCTCCGTCGCTTTAAGCATGTTGTCGGCCAGCAGGTCTTTAAAGCCTGCCGCTTGTTCCGGATTGAGTCCCATTTGTTTCACCAGCGGACCATAAAGTTGGTCCAGCATCACGCGCTGCTGGTCGCGGATGAACTTCTTCGTGTCGGGGTCCTCCATCATCTTCGCGAGCACCTTTCCCAAACCCGCCTTGTCTCCCTTTGCCGGTTCAGCCGTTGCCGGTGGGGGATTAGTCGGGGTCGCGACGACCGCGTTACTCTCGGCCATCTGCCGGGCACGAAGTTGCGCTGCCAGTTCCTCCGTTTGGTCGAGCAACTGACGTCGTTGGCTCTCCGCCCGGTCCTTGGCCGCCTCCAAACTCGTAACCCGCTCGGATTGTTCCACCGCCTCGCCCTGCAAAGCGGCGGTTTGCACCCGTTGTTCAGCCAGCTTTCTCCACTGGACTACACACAGCGCCCCGAGCCCAATCGTAGATAACGCAAGCAAGAGAGTAAGCTTTTTCATAGGTCGTTCATCGGTCGGACCGCATGGCGCTGGAGCCGTCGCATCATCCGTCACCCTCTTCTTAAGCAACTTTCTTCCGAAGTAACAGCCTTTGTTAGCCTGGCGGCGCCGAGGAACTGGCCGGATTCGTTGGGGCGGTCCGACCTTACCCGTCCCAGTCCATTCCATGTCCACCCGACTCCCTGCTTGCTTTCAACCTCCCTTCCTCCTAAAAGGGTCCCCATGAACCGCCGGAAATTCCTTCAAGTCGGCGCGGCAGGATTGGCCCTCTCGGCCATTGGCAGCTATGCCGCGGATTTCGCAGACCAGAAAAAGCGCGTTGGCCTGATTGGCACAGGTTGGTATGGCAAGAGCGATTTGCTGCGGTTGATCCAGGTCGCGCCTGTCGAGGTGGTTTCTCTCTGCGACGTCGATAAACGCATGCTTGCCGAAGCTGCTGACATTGTCGCCTCGCGCCAGGCCTCGAAAAAGAAACCGCGCACTTACGCCGATTATCGCGAAATGTTGAAAGAGAAAGACCTTGACGTGGTCCTGATCGCGACGCCGGACCACTGGCACGCTCTGCCCATGATCGCCGCCGTCGAGGCGGGGGCCGATATCTACGTGCAGAAACCCATTAGCGTCGATATTGCTGAAGGCCAGGCGATGCTGGCCGCCGCGCGCAAGCACCAGCGCGTTGTGCAGGTCGGCACCCAGCGCCGGAGCACGCCGCACCTGATCGAGGCCCGCGACACCGTCATCAAGGAAGGCAAGCTCGGCAAAATCGGTTTGGTCGAGATCTATTGTTATTACCACATGCGGGGGAACGATAACCCGCCCGACACGACTCCGCCCGAAAACCTCGATTATGAAATGTGGACCGGGCCCGCCCCGATGCGGCCCTACAATCGAATGGTCCATCCCCGCGGTTGGCGCGGCTTCATGGAGTACGGCAACGGCATCGTGGGGGACATGTGCATTCACATGTTCGACATGGCGCGCTGGATGCTCGACCTCGGCTGGCCGAAGACTGTCAGCTCCGCCGGCGGCATCCTCGTCCACAAGAAAGGCAAGGCGAACATTTCAGATACGCAGACCGCCACCTTTGATTTTGGCGACCTCGAAATCGTCTGGCAGCATCGCGCCTGGGGCGATGCGCCTGACCCCAAATATCCGTGGGCAGCGACCTTTTACGGCGATAAAGGCACCTTGAAAGCGAGCGTAATGGGCTACGACTTTATACCGGGTGGTGGCGGGCAGGGCATCCATAAAGACGTCACCTACGAATTCGAGCAATACCCTGAAGATCGCACCGAAAAGGACCTCGAACGCCATGTCGCTCCCGCGATCCGTGGCCACATGAAGGACCTGCTGGCCGCCATCGCAAACCGTGGAAAGCCAGTCGCCGATATCGAGCAGGGCTACATCTCGACTGCTTCCTGCATCCTCGCTAACCTTTCGATGAAGCTCGGCCGCTCACTCACCTGGGATCCGGTTGCCGGTCGCATCATCGGCGACGACGAGGCCAACCGGCTTCTCCACCGCCCCTACCGGGCACCGTGGGTTCACCCCGAGCCTGCATAGCGCCACCGGCGATGAAGGCCAAAGACCCTCGGGCAAAGCGCCGCCGGACACGCCCCGTGCAGGCCCGGACGGCGCCCCGGCGGGTCACGAAGCCTTTGGCCCCGCCCGTGCCGAAGCTCACCGCCAGGTTACGCGACCCGTTCCGTTCCTTACAGGCCCTCTTCGAGCATTCCCCCGATTCAGTCATTATCCTTGATAGACACCTCACCTTCATTCGCGTCAACGAAGTCTATGCCCGGTCCAGGGGGCGCAACGTGGAGGACTTCCCGGGGCGCAAGCATGCTGAGTTCTTCCCCGGCGCCGACACTCAGGCCATTTTTGAAAAAGTGGTCCGCACCAAGACCCCTTGCCAGGTGACGGCCAAACCGTTCGTTTTCCCAGAGCACCCGGACTGGGGGGTAACGTACTGGGATTGGACACTCGTGCCCGTACTAGGCGCTGACGGTAAGCTGGATGTCCTGGTTTTCTCCTTGCGCGACATCACCATGCGCATGCGCATGGAACGGGAGTTGCAGGCAAACGAGGAACGCTACCGCTCGTTGGTCACCGCCACGGCCCAAATCGTCTGGACTACGAACCCCCAGGGACAAATCATCCACGAACTCCCGACCTGGCAAGGCTTTACCGGCCAAACCCGGGCGCAATACCAGGGAGCGGGCTGGATCAATGCAGTGCACCCGGATGACCGCGAACGCGCCACCAAGGTCTGGGCCAGCGCTGTCGCCGCCCGGAGCGTGTACGAATCGGAATACCGCCTTTGCAGGCACGATGGGCAATACCGCCATGTGATCGCTCGCGGCGTGCCGGTGGCGGAGCAAGATGGCGCCATCCGGGAGTGGGTCGGCACCTGCACGGACATCACCGAACGCAAAGAAAACGAGCGCCGTCGCGATTTCACGAATGCCTTGCTGGCCCTGTTCGCGCAGAAAGCTTCATCAAAAGAGTACCTTGACGCCGTGGTCGAAACCATCGGGAAATGGACCGGTTGCCAGGCGCTGGGAATTCGGGTCGTCGATTCGCACGACAACATCCCCTATGAAGCCTGGACCGGCTTCGAACCGCGTTTCATCGAGGTGGAACAGTGCCTCTCGCTCCAACACGATAATTGCTGCTGTATCCGTGCCGTCTCGCAAGCGTTCGAGGAGCAGGACCTCGCCATCGTTACTGCAGGCGGCTCGTTCCGTTGTGATGACACCGCAGCGTATCTCCGGCAACTGACGCCGGAGCGACAGGCCCGCTTCCGCGGCAACTGCGTTAACTTCGGCTTCGCCTCGCTGGCGGTCGTGCCCATTCGCTATCGGGACAAAACCATTGGCGCGGTGCACATGGCGGATCGCCGGCCCGGCCAATTCCCGCCGGGGACGATCGAATTCATCGAGGCGATGGCGCCGCTTCTCGGGGAAGCCATCCATCGCTTCCAGGCCGAGGCAGAGCTCGCCCATTACCGGGACCGCCTGGAAGAGTTGGTAAGGCAACGCACCAGCGAACTGGAAACGGCTAATACCCGGCTCCAGGTCGAGATCGCCGAGCGCAAACGCGCCCAGGAGGTGCTGCAGGAAACCGCCCAAGAGCTCGAACGCTCAAATCGCGATCTCGAACAGTTCGCTTACGTCGCCTCCCACGACCTGCAGGAACCTTTGCGGGCGGTCGGCGGATATGTGCGGCTGCTCCAACACCGTTTTCCGGAGAAACTGGATGCCAAGGCTATCGAATACGTCGAGGGTGCCGCCCAGGGAGCTGCCCGGATGGAACGGCTCATCACCGACCTGCTCGCCTTCGCACGGGTAGGAACTCAGCCCGGCGGTTTTGCGGTCTCCGACTTCAACAGTCTGCTCAGCGACGCTTTGCATAACCTCCAAACGAGCATTCAGGCGGCTCAGGTCAGCATCCACCGGGAGCCGCTGCCCAGCTTGCCAGCCGACTCAACCCAAATCGTTCAGCTCTTCCAAAACCTTATCGCTAACGCCATCAAGTTCCGTAGTGAGCGGCCCCCTGAACTCCGGGTTGGAGCGCGACCCGAGCCGGGCCGCTGGGTGTTCTGGGTGCGGGACAACGGCATCGGGATCGATCCCCAATATTTTCCGCGTATCTTCCAGGTTTTTCAGCGACTTCATACGCGCAAAACCTATCCCGGCACCGGAATCGGCCTGGCCATCTGCAAGCGAATCGTCGAGCGCCACGGTGGTGCCGTCTGGCTCGAGTCCCAGGTCGACCAGGGCTCAACATTTTACTTCTCAATTCCCACCACTCCTGCTATAAGAGAACCTGTCGTATGACCGAAGTTGAACCCAGGCTCGTGGAAATCCTGCTGGTCGAGGACAGCCCCAGCGACACCGAATTGACCATCGAAGCCTTGCACGAGGCGAAGGTGCGCAACCATCTCAGCCTGGTCGAGGACGGCGTCCAGGCCATGCAGTTTCTGCGGCGCGAAGGCCCGTTTGCCGGCGCGCCCCGGCCGGACTTGATCATGCTGGACCTCAATCTTCCCCGCAAAGATGGCCGCGAAGTGCTCGCTGAAATAAAGTCCGATGAGAGCCTCAAGACGATCCCGATCGTCGTGCTCACCACGTCGCGAGCCGAACAGGATGTGCTCCGAGCCTATCAATTGAACGCGAATTGTTATATTACCAAACCGGTCGATTTCGAACAGTTTCTTAACGTCGTTCGGTCCATCGAATCGTTCTGGCTCTTTATTGTCACGTTGCCGCCGAAAGCCCGTGCCACCGGAACCTTTTCTGCAAGCTGATATTCGCTGCGTAACGCTATGGCCCCCCGCTCCGGACTCCGGGCGGGCTCCGCACACAAAACCGAGAACTTTTGCAGTGAAAACGGACCCGTTGAAAATTCTGCTCGTCGAGGACAGCCCGTCAGATGCTGTGCTGTTGCAGGAATGCCTCACGCAAAACAGTCTGGGCCATTTCGGATTCCACCATACCGAGAGTCTCGCCGAGGCGATTCGACTGCTGGAGGCGCAAAACTTCGATCTGCTCCTGCTGGACTTGTCCCTGCCCGACAGCACCGGGCCGGACACCTACCTGCGCGCGCGCGTGGCCGCTCCGCATTTGCCGATCGTGCTCCTGACGAGTGTCGAGGACGAGGCCGTCGGTCTCGAAGCCGTTCGTTGCGGCATCCAGGACTACCTCATCAAAGGCCAGGCCTACGGCCGGCAGACCGCTCGCGCCATCCACTACGCCATCGAACGCAAGCGCGCTGAGGAAGCGCTCAAAAAGGCTGAGGCGGAACTCGAGCGCGAACGCGACCAGTTAGAGGCGCGCGTCCAGGAGCGCACCTCGGAACTCTCAAATGCCAACCGGGCGCTCCAGGCCGAAATCCATCAGCGGCGCCAAGCCGAGCAAGCCCATCAGCAAGTGCTCCGCCGCCTGTCTGAAGCGCAGGAAACGGAACGCGGACGCATCTCCCGCGAACTCCACGACCGACTCGGCCAGAACCTGACCGCCTTGAAGCTCGGCCTGCAGATTCTTCGTAAACAAGGGCCCTTTACCGTTCCCGTCCAGGATAGCATCGCCAACCTCGAAAAACTCACCGAAGGCCTCATGCGCGATATTCATCGCTTGGCCTGGGAGTTACGGCCTTCCGCTCTGGACGATCTGGGGCTCGAATTAGCCTTGCGCCGCTATACGACGGAATGGTCCGAAACCACCGGCTTGCGCCTCGATTTTCATAGCGCCGGGCTCGACGACCAACGACTGCCGCTCGAATTCGAAACCGCGCTCTACCGCGTCGCCCAGGAGGCGTTGACCAATATCGTGCGCCACGCGAAAGCCAGGCGGGTGAGCGTTTTGTTGGACCGGCGCCCTGCTTCCGTCTCCCTGATTGTTGAGGACGACGGACAAGGATTCGACTTCGACGCTGTGATGCAACATCCCATCGCGCAGGACAAACTGGGGCTCCTGGGGATGGAGGAGCGGGTGAAGCTGGTCGGCGGCGCTTTTACCATCGAATCCACACCCGAAGCGGGCACTACCGTTTTTGTCCGACTGCCGCTGGAGCAGCCGGCGGCTGCCGCGGCGGATGCCCGGCCCGCATGAAGAAACAAAAGCTGCGAATTCTCCTGGCCGATGACCATAAGATCGTCCGGGACGGTTTGCGCCTGCTGATCGATAGCCAACCCGATATGCGGGTCGTTGGCGAGGCTGCTGATGGCAGGGAAGCCTTGCTTCAGGCGCGCGAGCTCAAACCGGATGTAGTCGTCATGGACCTCTCCATGCCTCGCCTGAACGGACTTCAGGCCACCGCCCTCCTTAGAGCCGAATTCCCGGAGCTGAAAGTCATCGCCCTTACGGCTCACGAGGACGAAAGTTATTTGAGCCAGTTGTGCAAGGCCGGCGCCGCCGGCTTTGTCCTTAAACGCTCGGCGGGCGACGAACTGATTCGCGCCATCGCCGCCGTCGCCAGGGGCGGCCTCCACTATGAGCCGGCCCTGGCAAGCAAAGCGCTGGCACGCCAGGTCGCGGGCATGGCCACCGGCCGGGAGACGCTAACCGCCGCCCTCAGCGAGCGCGAGCGCGAGGTCCTCGTCCGCATCGCCTGGGGCTTCAGCAACAAGGAAATCGCCGCTGAGTTGCAACTGAGCGTCAAAACCGTCGAAACCTACAAGGTCCGAATCGGCGAAAAACTCGCGCTCCGCAGCCGCACCGAAATCGTCCAATACGCGCTTCGGCAAGGCTGGCTCAACCAGGAGCATCCGCCTCTTTCGCCTCCTTAGTATTCTGTTTTCCGCGTGATCCCGGGCATTGGTATAGGGTATTTCCCGTCCTTGTCGGCCACCAGCGGGGCAGGGGAACTGAACGTCAGTTTTTCCACCCCTGGCGCGTATTCGTGCTCCGAATTCAGCATTTCCTCGTACATGATTTCCTGGCCCGTGTGAGCCGCCATGCGGCCCATACTCGTCACCAGGCTAGCCTCGACGCCGCGTTTGACTTCGTTGTACGGCTTGTCGTTGCGGATGGCTTCCATGAGGTCATTCCATTCGTTTTCGTAGGGGTCTTGCTCGTCGGGAATTGCTTTGGAGGTCCAGAGCATGTTCGAGCGTTGCATGTTCTGCCCCTTGAACGTGGTCGAAGGAAACCCGCAATCGCTCGATTTCGATACAATCGCGAGGCCTTTGCTGCCGTGGGCGTAACTCGAATAGATGTCGTTGCAGCCGTTCATGCACCGCCCATCCATATACATCTTGGCACCGTCGGCGAAAGTGTACTCGACCGAGTAGTTATCAAAGTTCTGGTCCACGTAGAGATTGCCGTCGGGGTCGTGCCGGTAGTGGCGGCCGCCCAGGGCCTGGGCTTTGACCGGCCAGGCGTTTTTCATCCAGCAGAGGTGATCGACGTGATGGATGTAAAAGTCGCTGTAACAGCCGCCGCTGGCCCAGAGGAAACTGTGGAAGCGCTGGATTTGCCACAGGAGTTCGCTGGGCGTGCCCGGCCATTTCGTCGAGAAGGCCCAGCCCGCCGGCCCATGCATCCGGTAGCCGCGCAGGAGGATCACATCGCCGATTTCTCCGCCCTGAATTCGCTGTTGCAGCTCCTGCAGCGCGCGGCTGTGCCGGGACATCAGGCCAACGCCGCATTTCAGGTTCTTGGCCGTTGCCTCCTCGGCGAGCTTCAACATCCGGCGCGAGGTCGGCCCGTCGGCCGTTAAGGGCTTTTCCATGAAAACGTTCAGCCCTTTCTTGATGGCGTAAGTGAAATGCACCCACCGGAACGCCAGCGGCGTCGTGAAGATCGCGATGTCGCCTGGCTTCAAACAGTCCATCGCTTTCTGATAAGCATCGAACCCGATGAATTTGCGATCTGCCGGAACATCCAGCTTGTCAGCGTGGGCGCCCTTAAGCGTATCATAACTACTGTTGAGCCGGTTCTCGAACACGTCCGCCATGGCGACGAGCTTGACCGGCCCGTGCTTGGTGTCGAGCGCGTTCGCGGCGGCGCCTGTGCCGCGTCCGCCGCAACCGATAAGCGCCACTTGGATCAAGCCGCCCGATGCGGCGTGGACGTGTGGCAGGGTGACACCGGCCAGGGCGGACACTGCGGCAAGCCGGCCTGTGGTTTTGATAAACTCGCGGCGCGACGTCGGGAAATTCGATGAGGTTTCTTTCATGGACCACATGATCGAAGGCCGCTTGCGCCCATGTCAATCTCGGATTTATGAGAGTGACTCCAGAAATCGTCTTGACATCCTCGCCGCGTACTTCGCACTCCTCATCGAGGATCTGTATGTCGGCGCATTGAGTCGAATTAGCTCGAGTGAAAACCGCAGCGATAAACTGTTACGTATGAAAACCACATCCCGTCCCATTCGAGCCAAAAGTGCTTGGGGCCGCCTCCGGAATGGTAGCGGGCCTGACCACGATTACCCCCGCATCCGGTTTTGTCTCAATTCCGGCCGCGATCCTGATCGGGTCGGCCGCCGGCTCGACCTGTTATTTTGCGGTGACCCGGCTCAAGGCGAGGTTCGGTTACGATGATTCGCTCGATGTTTTCGGCGTCCACGGCGTCGGGAGCATGCTCGGCATGCTGATGCTGGGATTCCTGGCCAATGTCCAAGTTAACGAGCAAATTGGCAGGACCTGCATGATCGACGGCCAGCTTATCTCACTCGCCGGCGGCGGCGTCCAGTTCTTCAACCAACTCAATGGTGTATGCTTCACGGTCGCATTTGCCGGCGCCGCGACTTGGCTCCTTCTCAAAGCCGTGGATAACTTGGTCGGCCTTCGTGTCACCGAAGAGGAGGAGAACCTCGGACTGGACCTCAGCCAGCACGGCGAAAGCGCCTATAACGATTGACCGCAGTTAAAGTTTCCACCCGGCGCGATAGGCCGGGTTGATCCACTCGTTGGCCTCCGCAGAATTTGTGAAGCGCGCGCGCGGCGCATCCCATTCCAGCTTCGTGGCAGGAAGTTTCAAGGCAATAACGCCTAGAAGCGCAATCTCGGTCAGCGGTCCGCCATACGAAAAATCGGAGCCGGCCTTTCTCCCTTCCTTGATGGCTTGGAGCCAATCCCCATGGTGTTCTTTGACGCGCGGGATGGTTTTGGCCGGCTTTTGATACGCGTCCATTCTGGCCTGCGGGATCAGCCGCACCTGACCTGCGCCATGCGAACCATAGATAATGGTGCCCTTGTCTCCGATGACGGCCGCGCCGGTATCGATGTCCTTCTCATCTGCCTCCAGCTCCGGCGGGCGCGGAATGCGTTCCAGGCCGCTGTACCAATGCAGCGTCACGGCGCCGCGTTTCTGGTTGGCCGGAAATTCGAACGTGATGATGTCGCCCTTGGGGAACGCATCTCCCTGGGTTTTGGGGTCATAATCCTTCACTTGAGCTTCGATGGTGGTCGGCGCGCCGAGGTCCAAAGCCCAGAACACTGGATCGACCACGTGGCAGGTCCAATCCCCAATGGTTCCGTTCCCAAAGGGCGTCCAGCCGCGCCATTTCCCGGGCAGGTACGCGGGGTGATACGGGCGCTGCCTGGCTGGCCCCAGCCACTGGTCCCAATCCAGCGTGGCCGGCACGTCGTTGTGCTCCTGCAGGTGCGGCAGTTGGTCGATGCCGGAGTTGACCGCCCGGCAGCCCGCGTGGATGGTGTGCACCTTGCCAATCGCGCCATCCCAAATCCATTCGCAAAAATCGCGGATGGAGTTAAAAGAATGGCCCTGGTTCCCGAGTTGTGTGACGACCTTGTGCTCCTGCGCCGCTTTCATCAGCTCCCGGATTTCGTGGATCGAATGAGCCAGCGGTTTCTCGCAATAAACATGCTTGCCGCGTTTGATCGCCGCCATCGCCGCCACGGCGTGAAAATGGTCCGGCGTCGCGACCACGACCGCATCGATCTCCTTTTCCATCTCGTCGAACATCTTACGAAAGTCGCGATACGGTTTTGCGTTGGGAAACTTTTTGAAAGTGTTGGCGGAGTGGACCGAATCGACGTCGCACAAAGCGACGATATTATTATTCTTCGCAACCGCGTCTATATCGCCGGCGCCCTGCCCGCCGACGCCGATGCCGGCGATATTCAACCTTTCGCTGGGAGGCGGTTCGCCCCCGCCGGCGATGACATGGCGTGGCACGAGCATGAAGCTGGTGGCGGCGGTGCCGGCGGTGAAGAGGAATTGGCGGCGACTAAGGGGGGAAAGGTGTCGTTTCATACGAAAGTTTGACTTGGAGGCCATTATGGGAATTGAAAGCATTTTGGCCAGCCGCAATTTCGGGAAAAAAAGATGGCGTTCGGGGTGGGATAATGGCAGATCAGGCGGTCACACAGCCCGCTCAGGGTGGCGAAAGTGCACTCCCGTCGAGGTTCCAACGGGTCGGCTAGAGATACGTAATGAAGACTAAGAAGCAAGTTTTGCGGTTTGGGCTGCCCAAGGGCAGTTTGCAGGAGGCCACCATCGAAAAAATGGCCAAGGCCGGGTACAACATTTCCGTCAGCAGCCGGTCTTACATTCCCTATGTGGACGACCCGGAGCTGGAAATCCGCCTCATTCGCGCGCAGGAGATCAGCCGTTACGTCGAGCATGGCTACCTGGACTGCGGCATCACCGGTTTGGATTGGATCCAGGAAAACGGCTCGAAGGTGCAGGAGGTGGGAGAATTTCAATTCAACAAAGCGACGCGTCAGACCGCCCGCTGGGTCTTGGCGGTTCCGGAAGATTCACCGGTCAAGTCAGTCAAGGATCTCCAGGGGAAAAGGATCGCGACCGAGCTGGTCAGTTCGACAAAAAAATATCTGCGGCGGCACAAGGTGAAGGCAGAAGTCGAGTTTTCGTGGGGAGCGACCGAGATGAAGGCGCACGAGTTGGTCGATGCGATCGTGGATATCACCGAAACGGGCTCTTCCTTGCGCGCGAACAAGCTGCGCATCGTCGACACGCTGCTGCACTCGACGCCGCGGCTGATCGCGAATCACGACTCGTGGAAGGAACCCTGGAAGCGGAAGAAGATTGAGACGCTGGCGCTGCTGCTCAAAGGGGCGCTCGAAGCCGAGGCGAAAGTCGGCTTAAAGATGAACATCGCGCGCACGAACCTGGCGCGGCTCCTCAAAGCGTTGCCCGCGCTGCGGAACCCGACGATTTCCAATCTCAGCCAGGAAGGCTGGGTGGCGGTGGAAACGATCATCGACGAGCACGTGGTGCGGGAGTTGATCCCGGCGCTCAAAACGGCCGGGGCTGAAGGCATCATCGAATACCCGCTCAATAAAGTGGTTTACTGAGTTGCATTTGCCGAGATTTCCACGAGACTTGTCGCACCAACCTGTTGAGCGGGAAGAGAGACACTGTTTATGGGTTCATTAAAGAAACGTCGGAAAGCGAAAATCAACAAACATAAACGGCGCAAGAAACTGCGCGCCCATCGCCATAAGAAGCGCACCTGGCAGAAGTAAGCGCGAGGGGCACTCAGGTTTGTTCGCTGGTTGAATTTACGCGACCCGCTCCACAGGAGCGGGGGAGGTGGTTTCATTAGATGCCGCGTCGTTGTTCGTTCTGGGGCCTGGTCCTGGTCATAACCAGTACGCTGGCGGCCGGATGCAGCTCCTCGGCTGCGCGCCGTAATCCTCGCGAGCCCGGCGTTGACGCGACCTTGAACGTGGGCGAAAAGCCGGCGGACATGCCGGCGGACAGGCTCGCCGCAGCGCACGCGCACTTTGCCGCCGGGTACGTCCACGAGATGAACGAGGAGACCGAGGCTGCCCTCGAGGAGTATTACCAATCCGCTATGGACGACCCCGGCAACGAGGAACTCATCCTCGAGGTCTCGCACCGTTTTCTCCAAAACAAGCAAGCGGAAAAGGCGCTCGACTTGTTGCGCCGCTCGGCCGCCCAGCGCGACGCCTCCGCGACCGTCCTGGCGCGCCTGGGTGCGGTTTATTCACAGTTGGGGAAAAACGAACAGGCGGTCACTACGGACCGCGCTGCCATCAAGCGGGACCCTGGCTTGCTGGCGGGTTACCAAAACCTGTTCCTTGCCTACGCCCAAACCAAGCGGGACGGGGAAGCACTCAAGGTCCTCGACGAAGCCGCCGCGCGGCCGGACGTCAATGCCGAATTTCTGCTGAGCCTGGCCGAGCTGTACGGCAGTTTTGCATTACAGGCTCCCTCCTTGAAGGACAAGATTAATGTGCGCGCCCTTTCAGTTTTGGAGCGCGCTGCCAAACTGAAGCCCACCACGCCTTCGATGCGGCTGCGGCTGGCCGATGGCCTCAATTCCCTCGGGCAGACCAGCCGGGCATCGCAGGTGTACCTGGAGCTCCTCAAGGAATTCCCCGACCAGCCGCTCTTTCGGGAACGCCTCCACGCCAAGCTGGCCTCCATCTATCTGCGCGGCAGCGATTCCCCGCACGCGACCGAACAGCTCGAAGCCATCCTGCGTGACGACCCCACCAACCCGCAGGTCTATTATTATCTAGGCAGGATCGCTTACGAAAACCAAAAGCCCTCGGACGCCGTCGAATACCTGCGCAAGGCGATGTTGCTGAACCCGGATTTCCGGGAGGCCTCTTTTTACCTGGCGGCGGCGCAACTTGCGGCCAACCAAACCAGCGATGCGCTCGCCACACTGGAGAAAGCGCGGCAGAAATTTCCCGGGAATTTCGACCTCGAACTGTGGACGGGCCTGGCTTATTCCCAGCAAAAGGCCTACCCGGAAGCCCTCCGCCACTTCACCGAGGCGGAGGTGATCGCCAAAGCGACTGACCCCTCCCGGCTCAATCATGAATTCTATTTCCAGATCGGCGCGGCTTGCGAACGCACCGGGGACTATGACCAGGCGGCCCGGCATTTTGAGAAATCCCTCGAACTAAAACCTGATTGGCCGGAAGCCTTGAACTACCTTGGTTATATGTGGGCTGAGCGCGGGACCAACCTTGCTCAGGCCCGGCAAATGCTTGAAAAGGCCGTGAAGGCCGAGCCGAAGAACGGTGCCTACCTCGACAGCCTTGGTTGGGTGCATTTCAGGCTCGGCCAACCGGAGGAGGCTCTAACCCTGGTGCTCAAGGCGGTTGAGCTCTCGGCTGAACCCGATCCCACGGAGCACGACCACTTGGGGGACATCTACGCCGCGCTCAAACAACTCAATAAAGCGCGCGAGGCCTGGGCCAAATCGCTCTCCATCGAACCCAACGATGCAATCCGAAAAAAAATCGAGACGGCGGGCGGCTCCATTAAATGACGTCACTGGGCTTAAGAGCTGATCGGAACCAACACTTTGCCCACGCTACTCGCCCATGAACCACCGTTTTGATAAACACTACACTCGCTCTGAAGCCCAGGCCCTGCTGCCACAAGTCAGGCTGTGGTTGAAAAGGCTGGTGCAGTGCCGGAATGACCTTCAGAAACATGAGAAACGGCTCCACGCACGGCTCGCTCCGGGCCGCGACCTGGGCGGAGAGCTGGTAAATACCTGGGTGCGAACCTTGGCCGATATCCGCGAAACTTTATACGAGTTTTACCAGCGCGAAATCCAGGTAAAAGACCTGGACCGCGGACTGATCGATTTTCCGGCGGTCCTGAACGGCAGGGAGGTCTTTTTGTGCTGGGAAGAAGGGGAGGTGGGAATCGACTTTTGGCATGACCTGGACGCCGGTTATGCCGGCCGCGAACCCCTGAAAGGCACGGAGTGATGGAGTGGTGGATTGATGGATTAATGGATTGGTGGAGGCGCCGCCGGCTCACGCCCTCTATCTCATTCCACTCGTTCTCGTCCTCGCAATCGATTTTCTTTTCCGTCTGCTCCAATCCCCTCGACTCCAGTAATCCAATACTCCGCGAATCCACCAATCCATTAATCCATCAATCCACCACCCCGTCACTCGGCTTCCCTCAGTAGTCCCACTTGCAGTAAATCTCATATGCGTTTACCGGGCCCCCGCGGAAATACGGGTTGGGTGGAAGAAAAAAGGACCTATTGGCGCGGTCGAAGACCATCGTGCCCGGCTTCGCCGCGTCGACGGGATCATAAATCGTGAACTGTATGTCCGTGACGGTTTCTTTGGCGTCGAAGATCAGCAAGGCGTGATTGATGCTCAATTGAGGAAAACAGAATACATGGACGACGGCGGGTCCGCGTTCGCGAAGATGAGCCAGAAGCAGATTGGCCGTTTTTGCCTGGTGATGCCGCGTGACCGGGAAAATCATCCGCCAGTGGCCCCGCTGCAAGTAAGACCGCCAGGCACTGCCGCACTCGTCCTTCAATAGCTTCTCGTGGGCGGTGCTGAACGCGCGCAAATCGGCATACCCCGGAATCACAGTGCACTCCGGCTCCGGCAACTGCCTGCGCGGACTGGTAGCAACGACCTGCCGGATCAATCGCCGGTAGGTAGTCTCTTCCGCAACAGGTTGCAGCGGGTCAAAACGCGCATTCTCAAAGAACTGCTTGGCGCACCGTGCGACCACGAAGCAATGCTGCGTGTAATCCGGCCGGGGCACGCGTTTGTGGGACCGCCATACGCCGTTGGTGTCATAGCCATATTCCCAGACCAATCCATTCGCGTAGGCAAAGGTGTCTCTCTGAAAGTCGAACCGGCGTGAGTCGGATGTTGCAGGTCGCGTGCTCGCGCAGCTGCACAACGCTGTGAGCGCGAGAACCGGTACGAAGGCGCAGAGCCGGCGCCAGTGGCCGCGACCGAGGCTTGCACGCATCACGTTACGCTCCTGCAGCCAGCGTGACCTCACGCGGTGTTCCGCGCGTAAAATTCTCAGGTTGGGCCTTCGCACAGCGTCATTCCTGCTTGCAGGAAACCCTATCTGTGCGCCAGTCAGCGGGTTCAAGCAATACCTTTCACTGATTCGGACGGGTTTACGGTGGCCGTGCGCCTGACAATTGGGGGGCCCACTGATTACTGAGTACTGGCCCACTACCCCCCGCTGGCCATTCACTATCAACCATCGCGTATCGCCGCGAGATCTTCTATTGCCCTTGGCGGGACGCTCTGGGACGCCCTGGGACGTTGCCACCCCGTCTCCGTACTCTGACCCTCTGACCGCCCCTCCACCGGTCTGGGACTGGCGCAATATCCCTATCTGGTCACGCCCGATATGGGGTAACTGAATACCCGCTCTTGTGTTTCGTTTACAGTTTTTATATCGTTCCTTGTCGTTAAGAATTGAAATTGCGTGCACGTGTTGAACAATGCGTGCGCTACCTAACTGGCAATGCTCTATGATTGTTGGCGCCGAATCGCGAGCCGGCGACCTGATCAAATCGCCCTCATAGACCTTCCCGCGGGTCGCCGCTGGACTTTTGCGCAACTGGCACAGTCGGCCGAAAACGGCTCAAAGGCTTCCAGACCGTTTGTTTTTCCCCAAGGCGCCTCCTGCGATTTTGTGCTCGCCGTCCTTCGCGCCTGGCGTGACGGCGGGGCGGTTTGTCCGCTGGAAGCCGGGCAACCGTCTCCCGAAATTCCGGGCGACTTGCCTCCAGGCATAATCCACCTCAAAACGACGTCGGCTACCACCGGCAACCCTCGCCTGGTGGCCTTCCAGGCGGCGCAATTGAAGGCCGATGCCGATAACATTGTCGCCACCATGGGGCTTCGTCCCGAGTGGCTAAATCTGGGGGTGATTTCGTTGGCGCACTCGTACGGTTTCTCAAACCTGGTGCTGCCGTTGCTCTTGCACGGAATCCCTCTGGTCCTGGTGGGCGCGACTCTGCCGGAAGCTCTCCGCAGGGCCGCAGCAGCGGCGCCCGCATTCACTCTGGCCGCGGTTCCCGCACTCTGGCAGACCTGGCACGACGCCGGCGCAATTCCAACCAATGTTCGGCTGGCGATCTCCGCCGGCGCTCCGCTTACCCTGGCCCTCGAACAAAGTGTCTTCTCCGCGCAAGGACTCAAAATCCACAATTTCTACGGAAGCAGCGAATGCGGCGGAATCGCTTACGACGCCAGTAATCAGCCGCGACTGGACTCCGCTTGCGTCGGTAAGCCGATGCTGGGCGTCGAGGTTTCGGTCGCGGAAGACGGCTGCCTCGAGGTGCGGAGTCAGGCCGTGGGGGAAGGGTATTGGCCTGAAGCGAGTCCGACCCTCGGTGGAGGCGCATTTCGCACCAGCGATCTGGGCGAAGTGTCGGACGGCCAGGTCTGTCTGCTCGGCCGGGCCGGCGACCAGATCAACGTTGCGGGCCGCAAGGTTTTGCCGGAAATGATCGAAAGCGTTTTGGCGACGCATCCACAGGTGCGCGCCTGCGTGGCCTTTGGTGTTCCCAGCCCGGACGCCCAGCGCGGCGACATCATCGTCGCGTGTGTAGCCGGTGCGACCGAGACAACCGGCGAATCCTTGAAACAGTTTGCCATGGAGAAGTTGCCCGCTTGGCAGGTGCCGCGCGAGTGGTGGTTCGTGGAGGGTCTCGAAGTCAATGGCCGTGGCAAGCTCTCGCGCGCGGCCTGGCGCAAACGGTATCTTGAAATGACTACGCCAGCTTCCCGCTCAAGGTCAGCGCCCCTTGCATGACTGTCTGGCCGTTCACCGCAGCCGTCGTTTCCGCCTGAACGAGGTTGGCCAGCCTCCCCGTTACGCGCGCTTCGACGCGAATGATTTCCCCGGGCTTCGCTGTTCCCAGGATCTTTACCGCGTGCAACGCGGTGAGTTTCAAGCCGGGCAGGGGAGGGATGTCGGGAGCGCTCTGGGCGACGACGCCTGCGAGTTGGGCGGCGGCTTCGACTAGGAGCACTCCGGGGAACAGCGGTTGACCGGGGAAATGCCCGCGCAAAAGAGGCTCGTCCCCGCGCACGCGGTACTCACCGACGCCGGTCTCGCCGGGTTCGAGCCTGAGCAAACGGTCGATAAAACGGAACTCCGGTCCGTGCGGCAACAGCGATAGCGCCTGCCTCAATGAGTTGTCCACACCCGGTAGTTTAGCGCTTTTTGAGCGGTTCGACTAGCTTATAATCGCCAGGAATCTGCGGCGAAAACATCTGAGGGTCGATGCGCGGATTCAGAACGGCGTTTGTGAAGTCATTGCGCAGGGTAGAGCCATCACGGATTTCCAGCTCCGTCCCCAGCAAAGAAAGGTCGTTGGTATTAAAGTCGATTTTGATTTGAGGTATCATGCGGCGGGCGGCTGCGGATTTCGGTTGCAGGACGAGCTCCCCCGCGCCGTTCGTCACGGTTTGCGACAGCAGATTGTATTGGTTCTCAAGCTCCGTCTGGCTGCGCGGGAAACCTGCCTCCAGCAGCCCGAGTGCATCGCGCCATGGGCCGGCCTGTTCCCCAGTCAGCGGGAACTTTTCGACCCGCTTGAGTCGCGGATAAATCACGAGCAAGTCCTCCGGCGCGCGCACAGCGATTGTCTGTGCGGGCTGGCCTAGCTCCCAACGGAACCGATTCGGCGCGGCAAACCAAACCTGACCGGTCGCGGTCAGGGGCTCGGTCAGTGATTTCAGCGCCCGGGTCTGCACGAAATCAGCCGACCACGACTGGAGATTGGTTTGGCCGGCGAGCCAGGAGGCCACCATTGGATTCAGTCCGGCTGCCTCGACCACAGCGCTCAGGGCCAGCAACATTGCCAACGAGCCACAGGTTTTCTTCATAATGGAGTCGCCTCGGATTCCGGATTTCGTACTTCGACCAGGCCGGGTTCCACGCATGGCGTTCTCTGCCGTCGTTCCTGCGGCCAAACCGGCACGAAATGATACCACTGGTCGAGATAGCGCCGGATGACCGGCTCGAAAGTGCGAACGAGCTCCTGCGTGAATTGCTGCCGGGCGGCACGGTCGCGAAGGGCGGCGCGGTTGTACGGGACGGCGGGCAGGATGTGCGCTTCATAGGAGTTGCTCGCGCGTGGCATATACACCGGCAGGACGACGCAACCCGAGGCGCGCGCCAGTTCCGCCGCTGCCACCGAAGCAGCGAACGGCCGGCCAAAAAGCTGCACGGTCACCGCGGTGGGCGCTGGGGGACGATCGATGAGCAGCGCCACGGTGGCCCCTCCCTCCAACCGGCGGATGATCTCCAAAAAGGCGAAAGGGTCGTCCCGGATTACGAGCGTTTCGATGTGCCAACGCGCCCGCGAGGCTTGGCGCAGCTCGGTAAAATCTTCGCCTGGCTCGGCCAGGGTGATGACCTGGAGCTTTACGCCGCGGCGGCTGAGCGCCGGACCGCCGAATTCCCAATTTCCCAGATGCGGCGTCACCAACAGGATGCCTCGGTTCTGCGCCTGCGCATGCTCGAAATGTTCCCACCCACTGGTGCCGCCGAACAGGTCGTCAAGCGGTAGCCCGGCTTCGTAACGCCACAGATCAATCACCTTCAGCGCAAATTGCCGGAACACTGCCCGGGCGTGCTTCAGCGCGGCCACCCGGTCGCCGTTGAGGGCAGGCAGGAGATTTTCTACAACCACCTCGCGCCGGTGTCGGGCGGCCAACGAATAGATGCCCGCAACCAGCCCGCCAAGCCTCACACAAACCCCTCGCGGGAATATTCTCACAATCCGCAAGCCCAGGCGCCAGACGTCGGCGCGGTAGAGGGACGATGGTGTCGAGGGGCGTTCGTCCTGCCCGGCGGCCAGGCCCGGTCGTTCGTCGTTTTTTGCTCCTCGCCCCTCGCCCCTCGCCTTCCGACGTCTCACGATGTCCCACCACACCGGGAGCAGGAAGATGGCGATCAGCATGTTGCTGGCGACTCCGATAGCGCACACTTGGCCCAGGCTCGCCATTCCGGCGTTGCTCGACCAGGCCAACGAGCCAAACCCGGCGATCGCGGTGCCGCCGCAGAGCAGCAGCGCCCGGCCTACAGACTGGTGCGCCAGGCGCAGATCGCCATGATGCCGGCGCAACGCCAGTTGCATGAAAATGCTGTAATCGACCCCGGTTCCCAACACGAGCGGCAGCGCCATTAGATTCAGCAGGTTCCAGGACCAGTTCGCCAAGCGCATCACCGAGAGCAGAACCGCTGCGCTTAAGAACAACGCCGCGATACTGAGCAGGATCTCGGGCGGGCCCCGGAACGCCAGATAAAGCGAGAGCAACACGAGCACAAGCATCGGCACAACGACCTTCCAGAGGTTGTCTTTGACGGTGGAAAAAATGGAGGTCCCAAGCAATTCCCAGCCGCATAACAGGACATGCTGTTTGGGCAGCGCGGCCTCGAGTTCCGCAAGCGCGGGCGCCTTGGTGCTCACGTCCTGCTTCAGGTTAACCAGACCGAGCACGAAATAGTTGGTTGGAGTGCGGGTGGCGAACTTCTCGAAAATCCAGCGGCTCATCGGGTTGGTCGGCCAAAAGGTGTCCGTTGTTGCCGCCGCGATTTCCCAGGTGTTTAAGACCTCTTCAGTGAGAGCGAGGGCGCTTTCGGCGAAGCCATTGTTGCGCGCCACCTGCCGGAGGGCTTCCCGTTCAGCGGCCAACGCCCGGGCGGTCAACCGGTTCTGTGCCTGTGCGGCCGGTCGCGGCCAAAGAGCCGCCGGCAAGTTGAAACCCGCGATGAATGGCTCGATTTCCGGGCTGGAGAGTCCCGACTGAACCTTCGTCAGACTCTCCTCCACCTGCGGGACGGTCTCGCCGTCGATGATGAGCCAGAGCGGTTCCCGGCCCTGATTAAGGTTGGTTCGGATTTCGTCCACGGCCGTGTAAGCCGGGCTGCCGCGAGGGCGCAATGCGTTGGCAGTGGTGTCAACACCGGGCGGACCGAACGCCAGGATGAGAAGCACAGCAAGCATTACTCCAGCCGTGATGCCAAGAACCAAGGCCCGCGCGAGCCGATTGACCGGGGGGCGCGCCGCCGTTGCGGTCGCCGCGCCTGCGGACTCAAGGGCAGGGGATGTGGGATGGTTTCGGCCGGGAAAGAGCGGCGGCAGAAACTCGAAGATCATGATAGTCGCGGCGAGCGCTACTCCCAGGCCGACGAGCGTCCCCAACTGACCCAGCCCCGGAAGGCCGCCGAAATTCAAAACCAGGAAAGCGCTGATGGTGGTGACCGCCGCCCAAAAGATGCTGGGTGCGATCGCATGCCGGATTTGGGGAATCGACAAGTTGGGATGCGCCAGTGCTTCCTGGTAATGGACCACCGCGTAATCCACGGCTAACCCCAGCAGGATGGCGGCGAAGCCCATGCTGACGACATTAATCGTACCGAAAATCAAGCCTCCTAACGCCAGCGTGCTGGTTAAAACCAAGGCCAGCAGCGTCAGCAGCCAGAGCATCGGTTTGAGCCGGCGGTGCGCCAGCCAGAATAAACAGGCGATGATGACGGCCGTGCCGCCGACCGAGGTGGCGATGTCGTGCTCCATGCCGCCCGCGATCTCGGCGACAAAGGCGGGCCGTCCGGTGTAACCGAGTGAAATCCCCTGGCCTTTAGGCACGACGCGGGTCGTCGTTTCCCGGATGGCAGCGAGCCATTCCTGGCATTGCCGGTACGTTCGCAACTCGCCCGCAGCTTTCACGAACAGAATCCGAAACTTGCCGTTTCTCGAGCTGAACATTTCCTGTCCCTCGCCGAACGCGGGCGCGGCGCCGGCAGTGCTTTCGGGAAGGCGCGTCAGCCCGAAAGGGTCGTAGCTCAGCCGGGCCATTTCCTGGGGCGAAAGCGTCGTGGCCAGCTCTTCCCGCGCGGCCGTGAGTGTTTGGGCGAGCGTATTCGGAGCGAGCCGTTTGGCCAGCTCACGAAAGAGCTCCGGCGGTTGATTAAACCAGAGATAGGCGATTAACTCGGCCGCCTGGCCGGGATGCTCCAGCCAGGGGGGTTCCCAGGTGACCGCAGCGACCAGGTCGGTCTGCGAACGCAGATGGCTGGCGATGTCACGGGCCGCGGTTTCGGCCTGTTCAGGGTCTGCTGCCTGGAGGGTAATGAGCAGCTCTCGCGCGTTCGCGAAATGTTCCTGATATAGTTTCAATCCCTGGACCGCTGGCAAGTTTCCCGGTAGCAGGTCAAAAACCTCAGCGTCGAAGCGCAGCCGGGCCAAGCCAAACACAACCGGGATGAGCAAGAAAAACCAAAGCCACCGGCCGGGGTGTTTCAGGCTTGGCTGCGGCAACTCGCTTGGCACCTGTCCCGGGCTTTTCATCTGGTGAAATAACCCTCCAGGCGTTCACCGGAGGCGAGGTTCTCGAGACGCCAGATCCCGTCCTTGTCATGCCAAGCCCAGTTCCTAGGCGGCGGTTTGCCGGCGAGCACCCGCGGCAGATACAGCCAGATCAGCCTCTTGGGCGGCTGGCCGCGTCCTGAGTAGTGCCTGTTTTGAGCCGGGAATTGGACTTCCCAGCGGCTCGCGGTCGAACGCGCGATCACGAATGGAAACGGTGTTTTGGTGAATTGGACGAACGTGCTGGCATCTCCCCCACTAGCAACCAGCACCTCTCCCGCGATTTCGCCCTTTCCATGTTCCATGCTCCAAACCGCCTGGCCTTCGTGCACCGTCCAGCCGGGGTCTTTCAAATTGAGCGGTGGCAGCGGCGAAAAAGCTGTTCGGCAACCTGTTGTGATTGGGAGGAATAGAACCAGCAGCGCCAATAAAGGTGAGGCGAGCCAGGGGAGCCAACCCTTGCTCGAATGCCGCGCGGCTTCGCCACCGTTCCAAAATAGTTTGAACATCATTTGCCTAAAATAATCCAAAACCGTCGGAACCGCTTAGCAGAGCCTAAGATGATGCGGTGACAAACACAACGGCTTGAAAAACCAGTTTACAAGTGAGCCGAAACTGGTTATCTCGACCCTTCGTTTCTTCCAGAAACGGTGCAACACATTATGATAAAGGTTCAGAATTTGGCAAAATTCTTCGGCGCCAAGCACGCCGTTGATGACATTTCCTTCGCGATCGAGCGCGGCGAGGTCCTGGGCTTCCTCGGGCCCAACGGCGCCGGCAAGTCCACGACCATGCGCATGATCACCGGCTTTATTCCCCCGTCCGCCGGCACGGTCACGGTGGGCGGCTTCGATATTGTGCAACACCCCATCCAGGCGCGCCGGCTGATCGGCTACCTCCCCGAAAACGCGCCCGCTTACACCGACATGACTGTCCTGGGCTTCTTGAACTTCGCGGCTGAAATCCGCGGGTTGCGGGGCGCCGGCAAAAAGAAAGCCATCGAACGGGTGGTCGAGATGTGCTTTCTCGAAGCTGTCCTGCATCAGAGCATTGAGACGCTCTCCAAAGGCTACCGCCACCGCACCTGCTTTGCCCAATCGATCATTCACGACCCGGACGTGCTTGTGCTCGATGAGCCGACTGACGGCCTGGACCCGAACCAAAAACATGAGGTTCGCCAATTAATCCGCCGCATGGGCGAGAAAAAGGCGATTATCTTTTCGACCCATATTCTCGAAGAAGTCGATGCCGTGTGCTCGCGGGCAATCATTATCGACCGCGGCAAGATCGTCGCGAATGGCACTCCGCAACAATTGCGGCAAAAATCCGAATGGGCCGGCGCGGTCACCTTGCGTGTCACCGGGATCACTGGCGCCGCGCTCAGCCAGAAGCTGGGCCAGTTGCCTACGGTCAAACGCGCCGCCATTCTAAGGGAAGAAGCGGCCGGGGTCACCGCGCGCATATTCCCGCGGTCGGAGGTAAACGGTCTCCTGGCCAGCAGCATCGCCGACGCCGCCCAGGGCTGGCGGATTGAGGAATTGCACACTGAAGAGGGCCGCCTCGATGAAGTCTTTCGCAGCATTACGATGCCGGATACGGCGGATAAGGCGCCTGCCAAGTAGTTAAATGACCCCATTACTCCTTCTCCCCATCACTCAATTCCCCTCATGAACGCCTGGGCTAACATCAAAACCATTACCAAACGCGAACTGGGCGCGTACTTTTCGTCCCCGCTCGCTTACGTTTTTATCGTAATCTTCCTGCTGCTCTGTGGTTTTTTCACCTTCATGGTGGGCGGCTTTTTCGAGCGTGGCGAAGCTTCTTTGTCGAGCAGCTTCTTTCTCTGGCACCCCTGGTTTTATCTCTTCCTGGTACCGGCGGCTGGTATGCGACTGTGGGCGGAGGAACGGCGGGTCGGGACGATCGAATTGCTCCTGACCATGCCAATCACCACATGGCAGGCCATCGTTGGCAAATTCCTGGCTTCCTGGCTGTTTCTTGGCTTGGCGCTGCTGCTCACGTTCCCCATCTGGCTCACGGTGAACTATCTCGGCAGCCCGGATAATGGCATCATCCTTTGCGGTTATATCGGCAGCTGGCTGATGGCGGGTGCTTACCTTGCCGTGAGCTGCATCACCTCGGCGATGACCCGCAATCAGGTGGTGAGCTTTATCGTGTCTGTAGTGCTGTGTCTCTTTCTTATTTTGGCGGGCTTCCCCCCGATCATTCGCTTGATGGAAGGTCTGGGGCACTCGTGGCAATGGCTGGTGGATGCGGTCACTTCCTTCAGCGTGATCACGCATTTTGAGGGCTTCCAAAAGGGCATTCTCGATTCGCGCGACGTGCTCTTCTTCCTGTCCGTGATCGTATTTTCCTTGTTTTCGACGAGCGTGATTTTGCGCGGCCACCGTGCGGGGTGATTTGAAAGGACTACCGATGAAGAAAAAAACACTGGAGACCATCCTCTATTCCGCCGCCGGCGTCGGCGCGATGGCGCTGATTCTGATTGCCTTCAACGTCATCGCCGGGGCGGCAAAGCAGCGCGTCGATTTGACCCAGGAAAAGGCCTACAGCCTCTCTGCCGGGACTAGAGCGATCCTGGCCAAATTGGATGCGCCAGTCACCGTCAAGTTCTACTGTTCACAGGGCGAGACGGCCCCGGAAACGGTCTATCTCCGCAACTATGCCCGCCGCGTCGAGGACCTGCTGGATGAGTATAAGCAGGCATCCAAAGGCAAGCTCGTGCTCGAAAAGTATAATCCCGAGCCCGACTCTGACGCCGAAGATTCGGCTCGCATGGCGGGCGTCGAAGGCCAGACGTTGCGGAACGGTGACCGGTTTTACCTGGGGCTGGCCGTGTCGAGGGTCGATGAATCCCAGGCGATCCCTTTCCTGGACCCGAGCCGCGAGCGCCTGCTTGAATACGATCTGTCTCGCGCGATCTCTCGCGTCGTGACTCCAGAACGGCCGGTAGTCGGCATCATGAGCCCGCTGCCCGTATTCGGCATGCCTTCCAACCCGATGATGGCGCGCATGGGACAACAGGGCCAGCAGCCGTGGGTCATTGTTAACGAGTTGAAGAATGATTTCACCGTTAAAGATGTCCCTATGGACACTGACAAAATCGACGACGAAATCAAAGTGCTCCTCGTTATTCATCCGCGAGACATTTCGGACAAGGCCCAGTACGCCATCGATCAATTCGTGATGCGGGGCGGCAAGCTGATCGCCTTCCTCGACCCGTTGCCGATGATGGACGCCCGCGAGCAAAACCAGATGCTGGGCAGCATCCCCAACAGCGGCTCAAACCTTGAGAAGCTCCTGAAGGCCTGGGGCCTCTCATTCGACACGTCCAAAGTGGTCGCGGACATGAACTTCAAGATGCAAATCGGCGGACGCAACGGCCAGGCCCAGGAAGCTCCGGCCGTCCTGTCCGTCACCTCCCAGGGCCTCAACTCCGACGACATCGTCACCAGCCAAATCGACAACCTCTGGCTTCCCTACGCCGGTGCATTCACCGGCACTCCGGTAGCGGGCATCAAAGAAACCGTTCTGCTGAAGAGCACGAAAGAGTCACAGCTCGTGGATGGCTTCATGGCGAACCTTTCTGGGGAAAACGTCATGAAGGAGTTTAAACCGTCCGGCACCGAGTACGCCCTGGCGGTCCGCCTGACCGGCAAATTCAAGACCGCCTTCCCTAACGGAAAACCCGAAGATAAAAAGGACGAGGACAAGAAAGATGCCGATAAGAAGGAAGCGGACAAAAAGCCCGAGGAGAAGAAACCGGACGATTCGCTCAAAGAAAGCAAATCGGACAACACCGTTATCCTGGTCGGCGACGCCGATATGCTGTTTGACCGTGTGGCTTTGCAGCCGATCCAAACGCTTTTCGGCACGGCCTATGCCCCAGCCAACGGCAACCTGAGTTTCGCGCAAAACGCCGTCGAACAGTTGACCGGCGACAGCAATTTGATCGCCGTCCGCAGCCGGGCGACCGTCGTTCGGCCTTTCACCCGGATCAAGGCACTGGAGGCCGTTGCCAACGAGAAGTTTCAAAGCGAAATTAAGCGCCTGGAGGACAGCGCGAATGAGGCCCAGCGCAAGATCAATGAACTCCAGCAGCAGAAAAAGGGCGACCAACGCTTCATCCTTTCGCCGGAACAAACCGCTGAATTGGCCAAGCTCCGCCAGGGGGAAGTCGAGAGCCGCAAACGCCTCAAACAGGTGCAAAAGGACCTCCGCAAGGAAGTCGTCTCCCTCCAGACCAAAGTGAAGTGGCTCAATATTCTGGCGATCCCGCTGGCGGTCACTGCCTCGGGCGTTGTGCTCGCTTTCATCAACCGCAGCAAAACCTCCGCCAAATGAATCGAAAACAATTCGCTCTGATGTTGTTCCTGCTGGTCGTGGTCGGTCTGGCCGGCCTGATGATCTACAATCAACAGAACGACTTCCGCAAAACCGGGAACCAGGACCTGGGCAAGAAACTGCTGGGAACTTTTCCGTTCAATGATGTCGCTCATATCGCCTTGAGGGAGGGCACCAACGAAGTGAACCTTGTCAAAAAGGACCAGCTCTGGCGCGTTCGCGAGCGCAACGATTATCCGGCCAACTATTCAGAAATCAGCGAGTTTCTCATCAAGCTCGGCGACGTGAAGGTCGTTTCGAGCGAAAAGGTGGGTCCTTCGCAACTGCCGCGACTGGCCCTCGTGCCCGGGCAGGGGACCAACGCGGCCCTGGTAGCCGACTTCAAGGACCAGGCCGAAAAGCCGATCCGGACCCTGCTGCTGGGCAAGAAGCATCTCCAAAAATCCAATCGCCCGTCTCCGTTTGGGGATGTGGGGGACGGCGGCTTTCCGGATGGCCGCTATGTCAAAGTCGGCACGGATTCTGATAGCGTCGAGTTGATCTCCGAACCCCTGTCGAACATTGAGCCTCGGCCTGACCAGTGGCTCAACAAGGACTTCTTCAAAGTCGAAAAAGTGCGCTCGATCGCTGTCGCTTTCCCCGTCGCGACCAACTCGTGGAAGGTGACGCGTGACACCGAAACGGCCGAGTGGAAACTGAGCGACGCCAAACCTGGCGAGCAATTGGATTCCTCGAAAACCTCCGGCCTGTCAAACCCGTTGAGTTCGCCCAGTTTCAACGATGTTGCGACCGGCTCGCCGGTGGAATCATTTGCCGCAGACAAACCGACCGTCGTGACGCTAGATACGTTCGACAACTTCACCTATGCCTTGAAGGTCGGCCAAAAAACCAACGACAACTACGCATTGGCGCTGACGGTCGCCGCCCAACTGCCCAAGGAGCGCACCCCGGGCAAGGACGAAAAACCGGAGGATAAGGCTCGTCTGGACAAAGAATTCAAAGACAATCAGAAGAAGCTGGAAGACAAACTTGCGCAGGAAAAGCCTTACGAGAAATGGGTTTACCTGGTGTCCAGTTGGACGGTTGACCCTCTCCTAAAGGAACGCTTTCAGCTCCTCGTTGAGAAGAAGGAAGAGCCCAAACCTGCCGCAACCACCGCCGACGCCTCCAAACCCGTCGATTCTGCCGGCCAGGCAGGCACTAACGCGCCGTCAAAGACCAACTGAGGGAAGCCTCGCGACCGTCTGTTTTGCGGATTGACGGTCCTTTCCTTTCCCCTATCCAGACACCACGGCGCTGGCCTGGTTTTTGCTTCGCATCCAGGTGGATGCGAGATCCGCGCTACACTGGCAATTCGAGAGCGTTACACCTGCAAAACCTGGGCATCAGGCTCCTGACGGTGTCCTATTGTTGTATCGGGGCTTTGCTGGGGCAGTTCATACGCGGGGCGCTCCCGGGTCGGCCTACCGACTGGTCGCAGGACAGGCTGGACCTGCTCGCCTTCGCATTGCTGGGAAATTTTCTGGGTCTTTCAGCCTTGGTCGTGTTTTTTCGCCGGCGTGCCGCCGAACCACCGCTGGAGAGCTTCGTCCACCCTCTCGAAGTAATCATCCGTGGCTTGCCCGCTAGCAATCGCGTCGCCTTTATCCTGTTCACGCTCGCCTGGCTGGTGGGAATCATCCTCGGGATGGCATTAACTGTGTCGTGAAGACAGAGGCGCCTACCGCCCTTCTATTGCTGTGTGGCCTGCTGCTGTGCGGCTGCTCACGGACGCCTGAGGGCGCACCCCTCGTCCCGGAATTGGTTCAGGAAGGCAAGACCGTGACTTGGCCCGACGGGCGAAATATCTACGTAGCACGAAGGCAAGGGAATACACTTGCAGGAGTTCGGGTGGTGCAGAAATGCCTGGCGGGCCCCGAGCGTACCGTGGAGGCCGAGCGCGGGTTGATTTCGAAAGACCCTGATGGGCGCACGGTGCGCGTTACGCTCCGCGACGCGGTTTTTCGACACGGGGACGCTCCCGGAGGCACGCTTAAAGAGTTTTCCGTCATTTGCCGCGAGTAACCTGTTGCCTCGAAGGATGTTGACGCTTGTGCTGCGCACCGGTCATCAACCTTCGGAATGGCACGATTTGTGCCGTCTCATCCGTGCGGTCGCATGTTCCGTTACCATTTAGCGGTGGAACTCTAGTTTATGAAAATACTGAGAATTCGCGGACAACTTCTTGCCGGCCTGCTCGGGCTGGTGTTGAGCGTATCACTGGGGCGTCCCGAAGCATTGTCGGCGGGACTCGAGCAGACCTTTGACATGCTCCAAATCGGAACACATACGTACCGAAACGTGACAGTCACTACGAAATCCAAAGATTACGTCTTCATCCTGCATTCGGCCGGTATGACGAATATCAAGGTGGCGGAGCTTTCCCCGGATCTGCGAGAGCAATTGGGATATGCCGAGCTGCCAAAGCCCAAAGAGCAACCTACGAATGCAACGGCCTGGGCCAAACAGACGTTGGACAAGCTCGAAACCTCTCGGGTCAAGGCAGTGGAAGCTCAGGTGGTCAGCACCTGGCGCAACAATGTTCCGTTGGAAAAACTTCAACTCCCGCCTCTTACGCCAAAGCTGCTTTGGGGGGCAGCGGCGATTGCCGTCTGCGCCTACCTCTTTTTCTGTTATTGCTGCATGCTGATTTGTCAGAAGACCGGCCAGGAGCCCGGCGTCCTTGCATGGTTGCCGGTGTTCAATGTGTTTCCGTTGCTGCGTGCGGCCGGCATGTCGCCGTGGTGGTTCCTGGCTTCGTTCGTTCCAGTGCTAAACCTGGTGGCCTATATCCTCTGGTGCGTGAATATCGCCAAGGCACGGGCCAAGACGCTCTGGACCGCGATCTTCCTGCTCCTGCCTCTCACCAATTTGCTCGCCTTTCTCTATCTCGCTTTTTCAGGTAGTGGTGGTCGCAGAAAGAACGAGAATCGCCGGATTGAAATAATGACGCTGGAAACGGCTTAGAGCGTCCTGACCTCAGCGCCCGAAAGTCCTGCCGCAGCCTGATGGGCGCCCGCCTCGGTTTCAGCGGAAAGTGCTTGCTCCTCGAAGCAGATTCGCGGCACCAGCGGCCAGCGCGACTGAATCCGGATCAGCAGGAAAAAGAAACGGCGGCGCCATTCCATTGCCCAGCCTCCCTCCAATTCTCCGGCCAGGATAGCGACGATAGCATCCGGGAGATTGAACTTCCTCCGAGGTTCAAGGAACAATTCCATGAACGGTGTAGTGTAGAAGCTTTCAACCATTTCCCAGTAGCATTTCATCGCCCGCCAAACGCGTTTCTCGTAGGCCTTTAGCCTGCGCCGGCCATCGTCGCCCGCGGCCAGGGACTCGAGCACGGCCCGCGCTGCGAGTTTACCGGAATACATAGCGAGGTAAACCCCGGCGGAAAAAATCGGGTCCATAAAGGCTGCGGCATCCCCGACGCGAAGCAACCGTGGTCCAACGAAGCGGCGGTTATAATACGAAAAGTCGCTCGTGGTCTGAAGCGCGTTCACCGGCCGGGCGTCTTTCATCCGGGTTCGCATTTCGGTGCTGGATTGGCAAACCCGGGCGAAGAGGTCTGCCGGCGATTGTTTGGCTTGCGCAAACTCCTCCTGGTCCATGACGCAGCCTACGCTGGTCTTCGTCTGGGAGAGGGGGATGAGCCAAAACCACTTGTTTTCGAGGCGGACGATGACGGTGTCGCCGGCCTGGCTCCCCGCATCCAACCCTACCCCTTCGAATTGGCCAAAAACGGCCAGTTTCTTCAGGTTGGGATGCACCATGCGAAGCCGTTCCTGGTTTCCCGTCAAATTACTGCGGCCGCTGGCGTCAATAAGGAACGCCCCCTCAAAAGTTTCAGTCGTCCCAGCCGTGTTGCGTGCCTGGAGACTCACCTGGCCATTTTGGCATGAAACGCTGCCGACCGTCCAACCTTCCCGGACCTCGGCCCCGGAGGTTTGCGCGTGTTTCAACAAAAGGTGATCGAAAGTGGCTCGTTCCACTTGAAAGGCGGTCGTCTCACGGGTGAAACAACCGTTCCGAAAAATCAGCTTCAACCCCTTGGTCGCGTTCCCGAGATGAAACTGAGCGCCGAGCTTTTTGGGAAAACCAGCGGCTTCGAGCACAGGCAGGACTCCCATTTCTTCAAAAAGCCCATGGTTGTACGGCAGCAGGGATTCTCCGATGTGGAATCTCGGAAAACGTTCTTTCTCCAACACCACGACGCGTTTGCCCGCGCGGGCTAGAAACGTGCTCACGGCGCTTCCGCCGGGTCCGCCGCCAATTACCAGTGCATCGTAACGCGCCTGAGTCATCGCTTAAACAAAGCACAAGGCGGGCAGTGCGCAAGTCGCGGGAGTTGGATTGGTGGATTAATGGAATGATGGAGTGATGATTAGCGGGCGTCGCCGGCAGCGCGCGCCAAATTGCAGGAGCGAGTATGCTCCCGGCCTAGACGGCCATCTTCTGCTGGACCGCCTGGGCGATGGTGTTGACGTTCCGGAGGATTTCCTTGGCGGCTTCGGGGTCTCGAATCTTCAGGCCGAAGTTCTTGTCGAGGGCCACCACCAGTTGGAGCGCATCGACTGAGTCGAGGCCCAGGCTGCCGGGGCCGAAGAGCGGCAACTCATCGCCGATCTCGGCCGGGGTCACCTGCAGCATCAGGTTTTCGACCATTAAACTCTTAATTTGCTCTTTCAACGTATTCGCGTCTTCCATGCTAAAAAACTCCGCCATCAACTTTCAATACTGAGCCTGTAATGTAACTGGCTTCGGGACAAGCCAGAAATCGGACCGCGGCCGCGACTTCCTCCGGCCGGCCGAACCGGCGCAAAGGGATTTTGGCCAGAGCCGCCTGCCGTTCCTCCGGGCCCAAGCCACTGAGGGTTTCGGTTTCCACGAAACCGGGACATACCGCGTTGACTGTGATATTGAGCCGCGCGATCTCCTTGGCCAGGGATTGTGTCAGCGCGACCAACCCGGCCTTCGCGGCCGCATAATTGGTTTGGCCCGGAGGAGGCAGCAAGGCGCTGAGGGACGCCACGTTTACAATGCGGCCGCTGCGCTGGGAAATCATTGCGGGCAGCACGGCCTGGCAACCGTGAAACGCACCGTCGAGATTGGTGGAGCGGACTTCCTCCCAGGCGCTGGCGGGAAGGGTCGCCAGCAGGCCATCGGCATGCCGGCCTGCGTTGTTCACCAGCACATCGAGCCGCTGGTGACGGGACAGGATACGGGCTACGGCGTCTTGCCAGGCCGCTGGTCGTCTGACGTCCAATTCGATGTTTTCGCAGCGTTGGGGAAACTCGCCGGCGAGTTGGTCGGCCGTTTCGCGGCGTGTGTGGACCCCGAGCCAGACATAGGTCTGGGCGGATTCGGCGAGGAATGCCCGGGCGATCGCCTGGCCGAGTCCACCGTTTGCGCCCGTGATGAGAATAATGCGCGGGTTCATAGTTGGGCGGAACCGATGGGGAAGAGAAGGCTAAAGGCTAAAGGATAGAGGCTAACCGCATGATGCGCGGAAAAGGCGGCTGGACCTCCTCGTTTGCGGCGTTGTGCCTCTGATTGTATGCGTGTTTGCGTTGAAATTCTGCAGGAATTATCGCCGCCAAAGGAGCGGTCGCGCAAGTCAAATGACCGCCGCGAGAAAGGGGAGCTGAGCCTTCCGCAGTTGCCAGAGCATTGTGGCGGTCTATACTCGCGGCATGAAAATTACAACCGGGTGGTTTCAGTGGAGTCTGCTGGCAGTGGTTCTGGCCGCGCCGAACTTGCGAGTCCGCGCCGCTGAACCTACGGCGTTTGACTTGATTAAAGAGGGCAATCGCTACGTGGGGGAGCAATGCAAGGATAAGATTGTGCAGATCCGATCGGAAAAGTCCATCGGCAGCCTCACGCCGAATATTTGGCATATCGTTTATTATGATCCGACGGCGACGCTGAAGGCGACGGAAGTGAAGTTTGCGGCAGGCAAAATGCAAAAGGTGCAGCGGCCCTGGCGTTTGCTCGAGCCGGTCACAGGCGGCGACGTGCCGCTGGAGCGGAGCAAGCTGAAGGTCGATTCGGACGAGGCGATCAAGACGGCGCTGAAGGAGCCGCTGTTGGAAAACATCAAAGCCACGGCCACGGAGCTCAATCTCGAGCGGGTCGGAGAGGGCGTACTGGGCCAGGGTGGAGCGGCGCAACCGGTCTGGAAGGTCAAGGTTTGGGCCGCGAAGCTGCGGAACCCGAGTCGCGATGCGGATATCGGAGAGGTCTGGGTATCGGCTGACGAGGGGAAGGTCGTGAAATCGGATTTGCATATTAACCGGCTGGATTGAAACTGTGGAGCTCGCGGAATGCAGCTCTGGTTGCATGCTGCGCGGCCGTCTGCGAGGTGATTTGGGCTTGGCTGGGATAGGGTTTGCCATAGGTTGAGGGCATGGATTGGCAGGCAGAGTGCGCGGCGGTTATCCCATGTCTGAACGAAGCGGCGACGATCGGGCCGTTGGTTCAAGAGGTTCGGCGGCGCGTTCCCGCGGTGCTGGTAGTGGATGACGGGTCGAGCGACGCGACCGGCTCGATGGCGCAGGCGGCCGGGGCGGAGGTCCTGCGGAACGGGGCCGCGCGGGGGAAGGGTGCGGCGTTGCAGGCCGGCTGGCGCCGGGCGTTCGAGCGTGGGTTTTCCTGGGCGCTAACGATGGATGGAGACGGCCAGCATTCACCGGAGGACATTCCCATTTTTTTTCGGTGTGCGGAGCGGACCTCGGCCCCTCTGGTTGTGGGGAACCGCATGGGCAAGGCGGGGTCGATGCCGTGGTTGCGGCGCCGGGTAAACCACTGGATGAGCCGGCGGTTGACTGTAACGGCCGGCCGGCTGCTGCCGGATTCGCAGTGCGGGTTTCGGTTGATGAAGCTTTCCGCATGGGCCGGGCTGAGGATTTCGGCAACGCATTTTGAGATCGAGTCGGAGGTGTTGCTGGCGTTCGTTCGGGCTGGGCTGGAGGTCGAATTCGTGCCGGTCCGGGCGATCTACAAGGACGAGCAGAGCAAGATACATCCGGTGCGCGACGCGGTGAGGTGGTTGAAGTGGTGGTGGGGCAGAGATTTTTGAACCTTGATTGCGGGAGAGCCGCGTTTAACGCAAAGGCGCAAAGGTGCAAAGGCGCAAGGGCGGAACGGAGGGAATTCGACCACGGAACACGAGGAAGACGCGGAAGGGCGCAGAAGGCTTGAAACATGGCGGGGAGCACTAATGAGTGACCAGTAGTCAGTAATCAGCAAGTAGTGAGCGGTGGTCAGTGTTCGGTGGCCGGCGATTGGCTCAGCCTGGGTGAAGGGGGACTTGGGCTGGCTTGAGCTATCAAAAATCAGCTTTTCTCGTCGAGGCATCGGCGGACGGCTTCGAGCAGGGTTTTTGAAGAGAAGGGTTTTTGGATGAAGTAGTTTCCGGCGCGGCGGAAGAAGGCGGTGTCTTTGCCGGCGACTTCGGGGCTGTAGCCGCTCATGAAGACGACTTTGAGCCCGGGGCGGTGGGCGCGGAGTTGGTCGGCGAGTTCGCGGCCGGTGGTGCCTTCGGGCATGACAATGTCGGTCAGGAGGAGGTGGATTTTGTCGTGGGAGCGGGTCCAGAGGTCGCGGGCCTCGCGGGCCTGGGAAGCGTCGTGGACCTTGTAGCCGAAGTTTTCGAGGATGCGGCGGGTGATCATGCGGACGGCGAACTCGTCTTCGACGAGGAGAATGGTTTCGGTGCCGCCGCGTGGGGCGGGCTCGGTTTTGGCGGCAGGGACGGCAGCGGGAGCAGCGGCGGCGGGGAGAAAGATTTTGAAGGTGGCGCCCTGGCCGGGGGAGCTGGCGACCTCGAGCCAGCCCTGGTGCTGTTTGACTATGCCGTAGGCGGTCGCCAGGCCGAGGCCGGTGCCTTTGCCGGGTTGTTTGGTGGTGAAGAAGGGTTCGAAGATGCGGGTCAGGTGTTCCGGGGCGATGCCGGCGCCGGTATCGCGAACGCTCAAGGTAACAAAGTCACCGGCCCGCGCTTCGGGGTTGGTGTGGGCGGCGGCTTCGTCGAGTTGGGTTTTATCGGTGGAGATATGGAGTTGGCCGCCCTGGGGCATGGCGTCGCGGGCATTGATGACGAGGTTGAGGAGGACCTGTTCCATCATGCCGGGATCCGCGTTGACGAAGGGGAGGTCGGGGGCGTCGTGGCACAGGAGTTCGATGTTTTCGCCGATGACGCGTTTGAGCATTTTGGCGAGGTTGGAGACGACCTCGTTGAGGAGGAGCGGCTGGGATTGGATGACCTGTTTACGGCCAAAGGCGAGCAACTGGCGAGTGAGGTTGGCGGCGCGGCCGGCGGCGGTGGTGATTTGAATGAGGGAATCCCTGGCCTGGTCGGGGTACAGGTCGGCATCGAGGAGGAGGAGATCCGCGTTGCCGCGCATGACGGCGATGAGGTTGTTGAAGTCATGCGCGATGCCGCCGGCGAGGAGGCCGACAGCTTCGAGTTTTTGAGATTGGCGGAGGAGATCCTCGAGTCCCTTGCGTTCGGTGATATCGACCCAAGAGCCGACGACCTCGACGGGGCGGCCGGAGGGGTCAGAGATGAGGCGTTGCTCGTCGCGAATCCAGCGGTAGTCGCCATTTTTATGGCGGAGGCGGTAGTCGCGGGTCAGTTGTTTGAAGCGGCGGAGGGCGGAGAAGTGTTCGGCGGCAGCGGGGCGGTCATCGGGATGGAGGTGCTGGGGCCACCAATCGGGGTGGGAGGCTTCTTCGACGGTGAAGCCGAGCAACTGGTGGACGTTGCTGCTGAGCCAGGCGGGGACGAGGGTTTGGCCATCGACTTTGAGGGAGTAGATGACGGCGGGGCTTTCTTCGAGGAGATGGGTGAAGCGCTGCTGAGTGGCGAGGAGGTTTTCCTGGGCGCGGATGCGGTCGAGGGCGGCGCCGCAATGATCGGCGAGGGCCTGGAGGGTATCAAGGCTGAGCTGGTCGTAGGCTTTGGGTTTGTAACTTTGGATGGAGAGGACCCCGACGACCTCGGGGCCGTTGCGAACCGGGACAAAGAGGAGGGAGGCAGAAGGGCGTTTGGTATCGCCGAAGGGCAAGCTGTCGGGCAGCATGAGGGAGGCGTTGCTCTTAAGAATCAATTGGCCGCCAAAGAGGAGAACGTGACGGGCTGTCGGCGTAAGGAAGTCGGTATGAGGGGCGGGCGCGACGTCAGTGCGCTGACCATTGATGGTGTCCATGTTGAGGACGTGGTGAAGCTTGTCTTCGGCCTGGGAATAGAGGCCGAACCAGCAGGCGTCCCAGCCAAGCAATTGGTCAGCGACTTCGACGATAACTTCGCCGGCCTCGCGGGCGGTTTTAGCGGCGCTGAGGAGCTGGCCGAGGCGGGAGAAGGCGGTGCCGCGGAGTTCGGCGGCGCGGCTTTGGGTGATATCGCGAAAGATGCTGAAGACGAGCTTGCCGCGATCGCCCATTTCGATAAAGGAACTGGAGATGTCGAGGTCGAGTTCATTTGAGTTCCAGAGTTTCACTTTGGCCTGGAGCCGGGGGATAATCGTGCCGGTGTCGAAGCGGTGGCGGTAAACTTCCATGGAGTCGCCGGCGCCGTGTTCCTGGTACACGATGCTGAAGAGTTCGCCGACGAGGCGTTCGCGGGGCATCTTGACGAGACGGCAGTAGGCGTCGTTGACGGCGATGATCCGGCCGGCGCGGTCGAGGAGGCGCATGCCGTCGATGGAGTTTTCCCAGACGGAGCGGAAGCGCTCTTCGGAAGCTTTAATCTGCTGGTGGGCGCGCATGCGATCGGTGATTTCGCGGGCGATGCCGACGGTGCCGGTGACGCGGCCGTGGTCATCGAGCACGGCGGACTTCATGGTCTCGAACCAGCGGACGTTGCCCTGGGCGTCGGTGAGGCGCTCCTCGACGGAGCTGGGCTTGCCGGTGGCGAGAACGCCGGCATCTGCCTCGCCGATGGCCTGGGCCTGGCGCGGCATGAGCTCGGCGAAGGTTTTGCCGAGGACCTCTTCGGGTCTGCGGCCGAAGAAGCGGGCGTGCGGCTCGTTGTTGGCCAGGTAGCGGCCCTGGGCGTCCTTGAACCAGACAGGGTCGGGGATATTGTCGAGGGTGGCCTTGAGGAGGCGCTGGCTGGTTTGGATGGTTTGGAGGGAACGTTTGCGGTCGGTGATGTCGCGGGCAATGCCCAGGACGAGGACCTGGTCCTGAATGAGGACAGGGTAGGCGCGGGTTTCGAGGACAAGCTGGGCGCCGTCTTTTCGGCGAACGGTGAATTCGAGCGGTCCGGTGGTTTTTCCCTGGGCGTTTTGGGCCAGGGCTTCGGCGATGCGGGGAAGGTCCTCCGGGGCGAGGAGATTGATCTGGAGAAGGTTTTTGCCGACGAGTTCTTCGCGCGGGTAGCCGAGCATGGCCTCGGCGGCTTTGTTGCCATCGACAATATTGCCCTTAAGGTCGTGGAGGTAGTAGGCGTCCGGAGCGAATTCGAAGAGGATGCGCAGGCGCTGCTCGCTGGCGCGGAGGCCGGCTTCGGCCTGGTGTTGCGTGCGGCGTTGCGCGGTTTCCTGCAAGGCGCGGCGGACGGCCGGGGCGAGGCGGGTGAGGGTCTCTTTGGCGACGTAATCGGTGGCACCGGACTTGAGGATTTCGACGGCGCGTTCTTCGCCGAGGGTTCCGGAGACGAAAATCAGAGGGAGGTCCGGACGCAGTTTTTTGGCAGCGGCGAGGGCCGCGGGGCCGCTGTAGGAAGGCAGGGTGTAATCGGAGAGGATGAGGTCGAGGTCGAGGCGGGCGAGGGCGGATTCGAACTCCTGCTGGGTACTGGCGAAGGTGAATGAGCAAGGAAGACCTTCGGAAGCAAGGGTTCTTTCGACCAGTTCGCGGTCCTGGGGGTCGTCCTCCAGAAACAGGACGCGGAGCTTTTGATCGGCGGCGTTGGTCATTATTCGGTTCTTGTCAGTACAAAAGCATGGCCCGAGCCGGAACGCGGCTGAGCATAGCCATGCGGTGGGACTGATTTAAACAGGTCGGGCATGGAAGGCGAGAAGTTTCTTTTGGAGGGCGGGTAAGCGGCGAAGGTTAAGGTATAAAGGCTAACGGACAAGGGGATGTCAGAGGGACAAGCGCTGATGGCGCGTAAGGACCGGCTGGACGCAGGGGAGGAGGTCCCGGGCGGCGAACTGTTGGTAGGCTCTGCGTGAAATCCACGCAATATGCGTGAGGCTCACGCAGAAATAGAGTGCCGGGGTGTGATTTTCCGAGGGTTTCACATTGGCAAGCGCATTGCTTAGCAATTGGGGGATGGTGGGCGACTTTTATCAGGAGAAGGGTGGAAATATGGATAAGCGGGCAAAGTTTCGTGAACTGGCTGCGGGCACCTGCTTCGAGTACGAACGCAGGGTGTATCGCAAGCTGAGAATGAATCTGGCGGAAGCTGAGGACCAGAGATGGTTCGTATTCCCGAGCGAGGCTGAGGTAAGCCCTGTCGACATGGATTGGGGACGCAGACTAAACGCGGAAATGGGGCAGGTGGTTCGACTCGACGCGGCGCTAGCAGTTCCGGCGCCTGAACGCGACCCGGAGGCCGGAGCCGTTGGGGTGGAGCGACCCCGCGCGGCCGGGGGAGTCACTGGGAACCAGCAGCGGTGAGGGTGGGGGAGAAGGTGGAGGGATGGATGGGGGATGGGATAGTGGGGGAGACGTGCCTGGCAAGCGGTAACCGCTGGTTGGAGGAGATTGACGACAGCGGGGTTGGGAGCTTCGGTGTGACGCAAAGCTCCGAGCGATGTCAAATTGATTATGCTGCTGGGATCTCACGAACAGACGCGAGCTGGGTTTACGCTATTAGAGCTACTGGTGGTGATCGCGCTCATCGGCATTCTGGCTTCCGTGCTGCTGCCGGCACTTTCGCGCGCCAAGGCGAAGGGACAGGATGCCGCCTGCAAAAACCATTTGCGACAAATCGGCATCGCGCTGGCGATGTACGTCTCCGACCATAACCGCTACCCATCGTTGGGCGACTGGGACACGCTCCAGCTCTGGATGGACCGGCTCCACCCCTACAACCCTGTGAGTTGGACGAACAGCTTGTGGAACTGCCCGAGCTACATCGCCAACCGGGGTATGACGATATTCTGGGCGACGAACACATTGGCTCGCTAGGCCGGCGCCCGTTTGTGGACGAGTTATGCCTACAACAACAACGGCATCATCGGTAATGGCTGGAGCGGGTGGGTGGGAACGCCCACATTCCAGTTGAGAGGAAAGTTAGGTTTAGGCGGGCAACCGGTTTTTTCTCCACGCGAGTCAGAGGTGCTGGAGCCCAGTCAGATGTACGCCGTGGCGGATGCCCGCTCATACCGCATAGGAGCCGACGGTTGGTTTCCGCTCGAAGCTCCTAATGCCACTCTGGGCCTTTATGCGATGACCCCTTGGCGCGACGCGTGGCACTGGGAGGACTCTCTCCACAGTCTTCGCGAAATGGATCCGCCACACGGAGACGGCTACAACGTCCTATTCTGTGACGGGCATGTCCTTCGGGTGAAACGGCGCGACTTGTTTTATCCGCCGCGAACCGCCCACCACTGGAACCGCGACAATAAACCACACGAAGAGGCGTGGGCTCCCTCGAATTGGTGGGAGTTTCAGCGGTGAGCGACGCCGATTAATGCGGCGCGTTGGGGACAACGCGGCCCCACCTTCAGCTATTGAGTCGAAGGTCTAGAAACTCAGACCCATTCAGCTCCGTGGTCTTCGTGGGGGCTATGAGGATAAGCCGGGTTGCCGTGCGGGTGGTTGAACGCGACCTGGTTTTCTTCGGCGATGAAAATCGAGCCGCGGTTGGCGGCCATCTCCTGGAGCTGCGCGATGGCGGGCGCATCGAGGGGTTTGAAGGCTTTGGCGGCTTCGATGGTGCGGTCCAGGAGTTCGACGAAGGAGGTGGGGATGGCGGCGACAACCCCCTTTTGGGAGAGGCTGAACCGGACGGCGAGTTCGACCTGGGCGGGTTGCTCGACGGAGGCGTACCACCACTCACGGTTTTTAGGGGTGTCTTTTGGCCAGGTGCCCCAGGAGAGGGGTTTGATGGCGAGGACGCCGGCGCTTCGTTCGTTGGCCAGGGCGAGGATTTCCTTGCCGAAATTGCGGGTGTAGTATTCGACGAAGTTGATGGGGAACATGACGGAGTCGAAGGGGAAGGTCTTCATCGCTTCGAGGGCGGCCTTGGTGGTATGCGCCGAGAAGCCGATGTATTTGATTTTGCCTTCCTTTTTGGCCTTGACGATGGGTTCCATGGCGCCGTCGGGGCCGAAGACTTGCTTGACTTCGGCGGGGCGGACGAGGTGGTGGAGTTGGTAGAGGTCGAAGTGATCGGTCTTGAGACGCTGGAGGGAGCGGTCGAGTTCCATCTGGGCGCCGGCGGCGTCGCGTTTGTGGGTTTTGCAGGCGAGGAAGTATCTCGAGCGGTCAAGGCCCTGGAGGCCGATGCCCATTTTAATTTCGGCGTCGCCGTTGCCGTAGTTGGGGGCAACGTCGAAGTAGTTGACGCCGCGTTCGAAGGCGTTGTGCAGTGCGGCGGTGCTTTTTTCCTGGTCGCAATGGGTCAGGGAAAGGCCCGGGAAGCCCACGACGGAGAGTTTCTGGCCGGTTCGGCCCAGGACGCGGCGGGGCAGGCCGGCGACTTTTTCGACGGGTTCGGCGGCATCGAGGATTTGGGGCAGGCCGAGAGCGGCAGCGCCGGCAGCGCCGCCGACGGTTTTGAGGAAGACTCTGCGTTTCATAGTGTTATTGGGAAAGGTGACGTACGAAAGAAAAGATGGACCAGGGAGAGGGAAGGCGCAACTGCGGGATTTTCGATTGGGAGCGGGAGTCGCCACGAAAGGGCACGAAGAGCACAAGAGGAAGGGAGATGGGATTTACGCGGGACAAATGGGTACTGCATTTGGATCGCAGCGGTGGCTGGCTTCGCGTCCGCGTCTACGGACCGCGCTTTCCGGCACTGGCGCTATCGTAGCCGCGAATGAGGGCTTTTTGCTGATCATCCAGGTTCGGCTGGAGTTGTTCCAGGGCCATGAGGATTGCTCGTTGCGTCGCTTGTCTGAGAGCTACAACAGGCGGCATGGCGGCACTCGTGTTAGTCCATCCGCCAGGCGGTTGCTGAAGCCGGTAGCGTGTTGACGATAGGGCGGAATCGAGTTGTTGTTGATTCGTAAAAGCAGCAATCAGAATCGGAAAACCTTTCGTTTGGGTGTGGTCGAGCTGCGCCAGCATTATCGCGGCTACCAGTTGAACTCCGGAGCTGGGGTCAGCTAACAGGTCCTGGCAGAGCATGATACACGGGGCGGCAGCGACCTCGCTCGCGCGAGCTTGCACTATTTGGAGACCAAACGTCCGAAGCGCCGGATTTGACAGCCCCGGCACCAGCCGCGACAGCTTCACGACTGCGTTGCTTGGCATACTGCTGAAACTCCGCATGTGGGTCAGGGCCATCCAGTGAATGTCGTCGCCTGAAATCGGGTATGGAAGTAATGTCCGAAACAGGCCAGGGGTGAGCCGGTAAATCCGGAAGTACAAAGCTGAGTCGCCCTGGGCGCTAAGATTAGCAAAGAGGAAGGGAAGGGCGTTGGTGCCAAGTGCATTGATGGCGTCGTCCGCGGCCAGCATTTTTGATTCGGCAAAGAAATCGTTTTTCTGACCATAGAACCATTTCGAAAGAGTTTTATTCTTGTAGGTGGGCTCTTTCTTCGCGGTTAACAGGGCTGAAGCCCCAATGATGATGATGACAGCCAACCCCAGCAAGACTCCGAACCGCGCAGGCTTGTCGGGGGAATGAGCACAGAAAAGCGCGGCGCTGGCGTCACAGGAGCGAGACCGAGCCTTCATAGTGAGGACACTTTACCTGGGTGCACAGCGATGGCAATACCATTGGAAAGTTGACTATAGTAGAAATAGGGTGAGGTTTAGGAGGAATCGGGAGTAGTATGTTTCGGAACCGACATGGGCTGAGCGGTTTGCTGGCGGCTCTGTTGCTGTCGGCATTGATGGGGCAGGGGTGTGCGTCGCTGCGGCCGAGCGCGTCGATGTACCCACCGGAGTCAGGGGGAGGGTTGGAGGTATCGGACGAGGCGGAAGGATTCCTGGGGTGCCTGGGGATGGCGCTTTATCTGGCGGGGCAGTGGGGGTTGGCGGCGGGGGCTTGCCACCGCTAGTCGATAGTTGAAAGTCGATGCTTGATGGAGGGTCAGAAAAGGGAGGGGGAGGTGGTTAAAGTGTTAAAAAGTGGAAGGCGCGTTATGGGACGGGGTAGTTCTGGACGACGTGGCCGTCTGCGTCGGTGCGCCAGGCTTTCTGCAGTTTCCAGGGGGCGTTATTGGAGGTTTGCACGACGATGTAGAAGTACACGGAGGTGTCGTCTTCTTTCGAGAAGGTGATGCCGCGCGAAATGGGATAGGTTTCGGAGGCGGTGACCGAGGGACTATCGCCATTGGCATCCACGATGCCGGCATGCATCGCGCCATGTTCGCCGGGAGAAAAGCCGGGGAGCTTTCCTTGTTTCGCGAGGGCGAATAAGAAGTCACCTGCGTCAACTGTGGAAGCGCCGCCGGGCTGCTGTTTAAACTCGTCGAGCGTGGTGGGGAGTTTGGGCGTGGTTGGGGTGCGGTGGTGAGAGAGACCGTACCAGGCTGCGGCGGCGAGCAGTAATACGAGGAGAAAGCCGGCGAAGCGGTTCATGCGAAGGACGGACCGATTACGAGGACGACGACGAGGACGCTGGGGAGGGCGAGCCGCCGCGGATGAATTCTTCGTGGAGCCGGGCATAGACGCCTTTGGCGGCGAGGAGGGTTTCATGGGTGCCGCGTTCGACAATGCGGCCCTGGTCGAGGACAAGGACCAAGCGGGCTTTGCGAATGGTGCTCAGCCGATGGGCGACGACAAATGCGGTGCGGCCCCGCAACAGCACTTCCAATGCGCGTTGGAGGCGGGTTTCGGTGACGGTGTCGATGGCGCTGGTGGCTTCGTCCAACACGAGGATGCGCGGGTCGGCCAGCAGCGCGCGCGCAAAGCAAACCAGTTGGCGCTGGCCGAGCGAGAGTGCGGCACTCTTTTCACCGACCTGGGTTTCGAGTCCGTGTGGCAGGGCTTCGAGCAGGTCCAGACAGTCGAGGTCGCGCAGGGTGGCGCGGACGTCGGCTTCGGTGGCGTCGGGCCGGGTGAAGCGGATATTCTCGAGGACGGTGCCGGCGAACAGGAAGTTGTTTTGCTGGACGCTGCCCATTTGCGCGTGGAGGGAATCGCTGGTGACCTGGAGCAGGTCGTGGCCATCCACGAGGACGCGGCCGGTGGTGGGGAGGTAGAATTTCTGCAACAGGCCGACGATCGTCGTTTTGCCACTGCCGGTATGGCCGACCAGCGCGACGGTTTCGCCGGGTTCGGCGTCGAATGAAATGCCGGTCAGGACAGGACGGCCAGGGTCGTATTCGAAGGAGACATCCTGGAACTCGACCCGGCCTCGAATGGGGGGCAGCGGTTTGGCGTCCGGGGCGTCGGTCCATTCCGGCGGAAGGTCGAGCAAGCGGAAGTAGCGTTCCGCGCCGGCCATGGCGGAGAGCGCCTGGTTATACTGGTTGCCGATGACCTGAACGGGGTCGAAGAAGAAATTCGCGAGGAAGAAGAACATGACGAGGTCGCCGACCTCCATGTGGAGCCAGCCGTGCCAGCGGAGCGCACCGTAGCCGCTCATAAAGGCCATCGCGCCCAGGAAAAGCTGGCTTTTCATCTGGAGCAAGGGGATGAACACGGCGGACGCGCGCGCGACGCCGACGTTGTTTTCGCCGTGGAGATTGACCAGTTTGCGGAAAAAGCCGGCGTTGATTTCCTGCCGGACGAAGGCTTGCGTGACCCGGATGCCGCTGACCGATTCGGCGAGAGTCGAGCTCACCCTGCTCCACGTCTCCTGGAGCTTGCGCAACTGAAAGCTGACATCGCGCCGGTAGCGCTGGTTGACGACCCAGATGATGGGCACGAACAGCAGCATCATCGAAAAAAGTTTCCAGTTGTACCACGCCATGAGGAGGGCGGCGACGGTCATTTGGACGGCCTGGATGATGACGACGAAGGCGACGTCCTGGACCGCGACGCGGACGCTGTCGATGTCGGACGTCATGCGGCTGATGATGCGGCCAAACTTGGTTTTGTTGAAGAACGACATGGGGAGCGAGTGCAACTTGCGGAACCACTCGGAGCGCATGTCGTGAGCGACGGCTTCGCCGAGTTCGAGGGCGAAACGCTGGCGGAAGTGGAGCGTGAGGACCATCGAGAGAACGAGCAGCAGGTAAATGCCGGCGTGCAGGTAGATGCCGGTGAGGTTGCGCCCGGCGATGGGGCCGTTGATCGTCTGGCCGATCATCCAGGCCAGGGCGGGCAATTGCAGGCCACGGGCGAAAGTGAGGATGAACAGCCAGGTGCGTCGGGTCTTGTAGGGCCGCGTGTAAGTGAAGATGCGGCGAATGAGCTGCCCGCTCAGAGGCGCCCAGTCCGCTTCGCGGTCTTCCATCGGCCGATAGTAGGTGATGGCCTCGCGGGAGCGGTCCAGAGCCGAGACGCCCGACTTAGCGCCAGCGGGCGTCAATGCTTGGTCTTTAGTGTCTGATCTTTGATTCAAGGAATTAGAGGCCCACGCGCATAGCTCAGACTTCCACCTCCGTTCGGGACGGGATTCTAGCCGGCGTAAACCCGCGACCGGCCGCGCCCGACAGTGGCTCATCATCCAGATCCATGAGCTGGAGCAAGGCGGTTTCGCGGTAAAGACCTGGAACCTGCAGCAACTCTTCATGCGTGCCGGCGCGAACCAAGCATCCCTGATCCAGAACAAGGATGACATCGGCGCGGCGCAACAGGCTCAGGCGGTTGGCGACGACGAACGTGGTGCGCCCGGACATGGCGTGACGCAGCGCGGACACAATTTCATGCTCGGTCTTGGGGTCCACAGAAGCCGTCGGGTCATCGAGGATGAGAATCGGCGGTTCGAGCAGCAAGGCGCGAGCGAGGGCGAGCCGTTGGCGTTGGCCTCCCGACAAATCGACGCCCGATTCGCCGAGGACGGTCTCGTAGCCATGGGGCAGCTCGAGAATAAAGTCGTGCGCGGAGGCGACCCGAGCGGCGTGTTCGATCTCCTGCTGAGTGGCGTGCGGGCTCCCGAAAGCGATGTTGGCGGCGACCGTGTTGGAGAAGAGAAAACTTTCCTGGTAAACGATGCCGATTTGGCGACGGAAAGCGTCGAGGTCGAGGTCTTTGAGGTCCTGGCCGTCGGCGAGGATGCGGCCCTCTTGCGGGTCGTAAAAGCGGGGTATCAGGCTCAGGAGCGAGCTCTTGCCGGCACCGGTCATCCCGAAAATTCCGACGAACCGGCCGGGATCGGCGGAGAATGAAACCCCTCGGAGCACGGGGGTGTTGGGGTGGTATCCGAAGGTGACGTTGTCGAACACTATCCGGCCGGTAAGCCGTGCGGGCGCGACGGCGTTGGGTTTGTTTTGCACTTCGGCGGGCGTATCGATCACCTCGAACACGCGGCGCGCGGCGGTGAAGCTTTGCTGCACGGAGTTGGCGATAGTGGTGATGTTGGCGACCTGGCCGTTGAATTGTTGCATCAAACCAGCAAAGACAACGAGGCCGCTGCCCAATGAAATCTCGCCCTGAACGTAAAGCCAGCCGCCATAGGCAAAGAGGATCACCAGGCTGAATTGGGACAGGAGTTGCGTCGCCGGCGTGAACACAGAGAGGTCGAGGAAGATCCGCTTCTGCTGGCCGGAGACCTGCTGGTTGGCCTCTTCGAACCGCCGAAGCTGGTGCGGTTCGGCAGCGAAGCCTTTGACGGTTTGCATGCCGCGAATGCTTTCGGTGAATAGTTGGACCAGTTGGTCAAAAAGCTCGCGGTTGCGCAGGTACGCGGGCCGCAGGCGCCCCGAGTAATAATGCGTGACCCACCAGAGACCAATGGTGACCGACAGGCACGCCAGCGTCAGGGCGGAGTGAATGCGCCACATGAAAATGAAATAGGCGCCCAAAGTGAGCAGCATGTTAATGCCCTGCAATACCACGCCGTCCACGAACAGACGCGTGTTCTGCACATCGCCGGTGACGCGGTTGAAAATCGAGCTCGATCCATGGACATCAAAGAAGCGGAAACTGAGCCGCTGGAGCTTGGCGTAAAGGCGGTCGCGGAGGTCGGGCACGATCCTGCCCTGGGTGAGCTGGGCGGTTACCATATTGTATTGGTAGGTGAGGACCGCCCGGAGGAGTGCCTGAGCGACAATGGCCAGGGACATCGCGGTGACGATTTGCAGCGGGGTCCAGACCGCCGGTGGGCTCCAGCCGAAAGGATAGACTGGCGCGCGCTGTGAGGGGTCGAGCGCGTGTCGGATCACGTCGATGACAACTCCCAGCAGTTGGAGGCCGGCCAGACCGAGCAGCAGGAGAGCGATGCTCAACACCACGGACAGCAGGCAATCGCCGCGGAACTGCCACGCCAGCGCGAGCAGGCGGCAGACGAGTTCGCCGGTGCCGTAGCGGTGCTCGCCGGTCGTGGTGGCAGCCGGTTGAGACATAGTTAGCCCAACAGAATGCCATGAGATGTGCCGTCAGGCGAGATGAAAGGGGGACGATGAGAGCGGTGAAGCGGTGAAGGACGGGGGGCCAATAGCGTTAAAACGTCGGGACCGTGTGCTCCGAGTGTCCATCGGTTTGTTATGGACCTCCTGTTTATCGATTTGGGCTGGCGTCAAGAGTAGTGTGTAAAAGCTGGGAGCGGGTGACGGGACCAATGTTTGTTCATGCGATCAAAGACGCTGTAGAGGATACGTTCACAACTGCTGCGGGTGGTAAAGGCGCACATGGTGCGGATACGCCGGCGC
>DATMRF010000011.1:0-96539 GCA_035566435.1 Candidatus Acidiferrum sp. | reverse complement strand
CCCGGCTGGCATACGACCATCTTCCCGCCTTACTTTGTCGCCGGCGCCGTTTTCTCCGGGTTCGGCATGGTGCTGACGCTGTTGATCCCGTTGCGCTCGATGTTCAAGCTGCAGGACATCATCACCATGAGGCACATCGATGTGATGTGCAAAGTGACCCTCGCGACCGGCTCCATCGTGGGTTATGCCTACGCGATGGAGTTCTTCATCGCCTGGTACAGCGGCAACGCCGCCGAGCAGTTCCACTTTCTCAACCGGGCGCTCGGCCCGTACCAGTGGGCGTGGATCCCGATGGTGTCCTGCAACGTCCTGGTGCCGCAGGTTTTCTGGCTGAAACGGGTGCGCCAGAACCTGGTCTTGGTCTTCATCATCTCGATCCTCGTCAACGTCGGCATGTGGTTTGAGCGCTTTGTCATCATCGTCGTTTCACTGCACCGCGACTTCATCCCCTCGAATTGGGGATACTACCATCCGACCTGGGTCGATATCTGCACTTACATCGGCACCTTTGGCTTGTTTCTCACCAGCTTCTTGTTGTTCATCCGGTTCATCCCAATGATCGCCATCTCGGAAGTCAAAGGCGTGACGGCCCAGTCCGACCCGCACCACCCGTTGGGCGGCGCCAAGTTGCTCGAACCCATTCCCGACGATGAGGAGTGATATGAACCACGACCCGAAAGGAATTTCCTGATGCCTGAAGCCGGTTCCAAACCCTACGGCCTCGTCGCCGAATTCACCACGGCGGCGGCGGTGCTGCACGCGGCCGAGAAGGTCCGCAGCGCCGGGTTCAGCCGCTGGGACGTGTTCACGCCCTTCCCCGTGCACGGGATGGACAGGGCCATGGGCTTGAAGAACTCGAAGGTGGGCTGGTTTGCGTTCCTCGGGGGGGTGGCCGGCTACACGAGCGGAATGCTCATGATCTGGTTCATGAACACGTTGGACTACCCCATCGTGATTGGCGGCAAGCCGATGTTCAGCCCCTACTCGGCGTTCCCGCCTTCCTATGAGCTGACCATCCTGTTCGGGGCGTTCGGTTCGCTCTTCGGCATGCTGTTTCTGAACCGCCTGCCGCGTCTGCACCATCCGCTGCTCAAGAACAAGCGTTTCTCCCTTGTCACTCACGACCGCTATTTTGTTGTCATCGAGTGCGCAGATCCGAAGTACTCCGAGACCGAAACCCGCAAGCTGCTGGAGGAAGCCGGCAGCCGGCATATCGAGGTGGTGGTGGAGTAATGCGGTACTTCCTTGCTCTATTTGCCCTTTGCGTGGCGGCCACCGTCGGCATCCTTGGTTTCCGCGGGAGCCACTTCCGCAAGCCGCCGTTCTATGTTTTCCCGGATATGGAATGGCAGCTCAAACTGCGGCCTCAAAAACCCAACGGCTTCTTCACTAACGGCATTAGCTCTCAATTACCCGTCGCAGGGACCATCCCGCGCGGCACGATCATCCAGACCGCCGCAGGACCGGTGCAGTCTTACGAGGATGCCCCGGTGAACACCGGCCGCATCGCGGGCACGACCAACTTCGTGGAAGACAACCCGCTCCGCGTTACCGCCACGCTGCTCAAGCGCGGCCAGCAGCGTTTCACCATTAATTGCTCGCCTTGCCACGGCCAATTGGCGGACGGCAACGGCATCACGAAGAAGATCGGCGCGATGTTGGTGGTCACCAGCCTCCACGACAAACGCATCGTCGAGATGACCGACGGTGAACTTTTCTACGTGATCAGCAACGGGCGGAACAATATGGGCGCTTACGGGCCGAATGTTACCGTCGAGGATCGCTGGGCCATCATCGCGTATTTGCGCGCGCTGCAGTTAAGCCAATTGGGCACGGTTGACGATTTGCCGCAACCGCTGCGCGCCGGCCTCAAGAAATAGGTATGCACCACACCCCTGCAATCGCTAACGGCCGGCTGGACCTGTCCGGCTGGCGCAATGTGCCATGGCTGCTGATGGGCGTGGGCGGACTTCTGTCGCTCGTGGGTGCGGTTTTTTGCACCGTCCATTTCGCGTTCGCCTGGCTGCTGTCCTTCATGTTTTTCCTAAGCCTCAGCCTCGGCGCGTTGTTCCTGGTCATTGCCCATCACCTGTTTGACGCTGGTTGGTCGGTGGCGATCCGCCGCTTCTGCGAGCATATCGCCGCGTTGCTCTTCCCCTGGCTGGCGTTGCTGTTCCTTCCCATCGCGTGGCAGGCGAAGACGCTCTTTAAATGGCTGACTGTCAATCCGCTGACCGACGCTTCGCTCGCGGCAAAGCAGCCGTTGTTTTCGATGCCGATGTTTTACGTCGTCGCCGCCTTCTGCTTTGGCGTCTGGTGGCTGCTGACGAATCGCCTGCGCCACTGGTCGCTCCGGCAGGACCAGACGGGGGAAGCGCAGGCCACGTATCGCATGCGTTTTTTCTCGGCCATCGGGATTTTCCTCTTTGCTCTCACCCTGACCCTGGCCGCGATCATGTGGGTCAAATCCCTGCAATACCAATGGTTCTCCACCATGTATGGCGTCTATTACTTTGCGGGCAGCGTTTGGGTGACCCTGGCGACCGCCTATGTCATCACCGTCATCCTGGATCGCCAGGGCGTCCTCACCGAAGTGTTGCACGAACACCAGTACTACTTCATCGGCTCGCTGCTCTTTGCCTTCACCGTCTTTTATGCCTACATCGCTTTCGCGCAATACTTTATTATCTGGAACGGCAACATGCCGGAGGAAACGTTTTGGTATAAGGTGCGTGAGCAAGGCACCTGGTGGTGGGTCAGCATGGTGATCATCTTCGGACACTTCTTCGTGCCGTTCCTGGGACTGCTCCGCATCGACGTCAAGCATGTCTTTTCCTACATGGTGCCGCTTTGTGTTTGGGCCTGGCTCATGCACTGGGTGGACCTCTCGTTCAACATCATGCCCGTCCCCTACCCCAACGGCTTCCCCTGGCAGTGGCTCTGGCTGCACTTTGGCTGTTGGGCGTTCATGGCCGGGCTTCTCGCCAAACTATTCATCGTGCAATACGCCAAGCACCCGCCTTATCCGATTAAAGATCCCAGGCTGATCGAGGCCATGGGCATGTATCACCCGGTGCCGACCCAAATCTCCGGCGGCGAACTCGGTCAGGCCGACGATTTGCGTGATGCGCCGCCGCAATTCGGAGGAGCCCGCCGATGAACTCCCAACCTGCTCCCGAACGCACCGCACTCGCCTATATCATGGGCATTCTCGGTTCGTTCCTTATCGTCGCCGGCCTGGTCTGGGCCATGCGTCACTATATTCAGCCGCCGCCGCTCGGGGAGGACCGCGCCTTGGTGCGCGCCAAAGCACTGGCAGAATTGCGGGCCGCGGAGGCCGATGCACTCGAACACGCCGCGTGGCTGGACCAGACCAAGGGAGTAGTCAGGCTTCCGATCGCCGAAGCGATGCAAATCGTCGAGCGTGAATGGAGTCAAAACCCGGCCGCTGCGCGTTCCAACCTCATCGCCCGGGTGGAAAAAGCGACGGCGCTCCCGCCCAAAGTTCCCGAGAAACCCAGCCCCTTCGAGTAAGTGCAAGTCTTTAACCTTTAGCTTCGCATTGTTGCATGGCCGAGGTTTCCTCAACTCAGTCCACCGCTACCGGCGCGCCGAGTGCTGGTTCGGTCATCGCGTCTGCCGAGATTGACCTGTCCTGCCGGGTGCCGTTGCTGATCCTGTTCCTTAGCGCCGCGGTGTGGCTGCTCGTCGGCTCCGCGTTGGCCCTCGTCGCATCGATCAAATTTCATTCGCCCGATTTCCTGGCGGAGCAGGCCTGGCTGACCTATGGGCGGGTCCGGCCGGCGTACTTGAATTCGGTCCTTTACGGATTTTGTGTGCAGGCCGGGCTGGGCGTCGCGCTTTGGGTGCTGGCGCGGCTGGGGCGCACCCTGTTGGCCCAGCCCTGGTTGGTCATTCTCGGCGGCGTCTTGTGGAACCTTGGCGTGACTATAGGTGTTGCAGAAATCCTTGCTGGCAACACCACTGGCTTTGAAAACCTCGAGATGCCAAGTCACGCGGCCGTCATCATTTTTCTTGGTTACCTGCTGCTTGGTATCGCTGGGGTATTGACTTTCCACCGGCGGCGGGGACGTGAGCTCTTCGCCTCGCAATGGTTCCTGTTCGCGGCTTTGTTCTGGTTCGCCTGGATTTACTCGACGGCCAATCTGCTGCTGCTGACGTTTCCGGCACGGGGCGTCGCCCAGGCCGTGCTTACCTGGTGGTATTCCGATAATCTCCAGGTGGTCTGGCTCAGCCTCGCCGGCCTCGCTGCGGTTTTCTACTTTGTTCCGAAGCTCGCCGGCCGGGAGTTGCATAGCCACTACCTCGCATTGTTCACTTTCTGGTTCCTGGTCATGTTCGCCAGTTGGAGCGGCATCCCCGGGACGGCGCCAGTCCCCGCGTGGATGCCGACTGTCAGCACGATCGCGACTGCATTTCTGATTCTTCCGGTCATAGCGGTCGCGCTGAATGTCTATCGCACCATGGGTCGTCTTATCGTGGTCGCCTCTGGAAACCCTGCGCTCTCGTTCGTGCTTGTCGGCGTCACGGCGTTCGTCATCGCCGGCCTGATGCAGGCAGGTCTCGCTTTGCTCGACGCTCGCCAGATTTTGCATTTCACCTGGTTCACCACTGCGCGCAGCCAGCTGCAATTCTACGGCTTTTTCTCTATGGTAATGTTCGGCGCCATTTACCACATCCTGCCCCAGCTTATGCGAACTGAGTTCGCTTCGGCTAAGCTCCTTCGCGTCCATCTGTGGCTCGCTCTCGTGGGCACGGTGCTTATGGTGGTGCCCTGGGCCGTGGGAGGGATCGTCCAGGGAATTGAACTTCAGGACCCGAAGGTCGTTTTTATCAACATCATGAAAGGCTCGCTGCCGTTCCTGCGTGTCAGCACCATCGGCGACCTCCTGCTCCTGCTCGGCCACGCGGTCTTCCTTTGCAATCTGATCGGCTTGGTGGTGCGGTTCTACCGCGCGCGCGCCGCCGCGGCGTACGCGGCAGTGACGGCGGATCTCTTCAAAGCTGCGGAGGCCAAGACATGAACTACGGCCCGTTGCTCTTCCTCGCCGCTTTTTTCGCGCTGGCCGGGTCCTGGTTCGGCTTTGTGCTGACGCCTCAAGTCCAGCTCGGCCAGCTTCAACAGACCAACACCGTGCCGGCAGGCGCGACCTATCCTGTGGCGCGGCCGGGCCTGGGGCACCAGGGCCTCGAGGTCTATCGCGCCAACGGTTGCGCTTCGTGCCACAGTCAACAGGTCGGCCAGACCGGCACTGTTTGCGACGTGGTGCTCACTGACGCCGGAACCAATCCGCCGGCCCTCATCCAGACGCTGCTCCAGGTGAGACCAGGCCTATCAGAGGCTGAAGCAAAAACATTTCTTGGGGGCCTGCCTAAGCCGGTGCTTGAGCGCGTCACCAAAGAAGCGGCCGACGCGGCGACCAAAGCATTGACTGTGGGCGGCGCCAAACCCCAGGTTTGGATCGTCCCGACCGGCCCGGACATCGCCCGCGGCTGGGGTAAACGCCGCACGGTGGCCGAAGACTTTCTGTTTGATTACCCGGTGATGCTCGGTTCGCAGCGGATCGGCCCCGACCTGGCGGATGTTGGCGCACGCCTCCCGGATGCGAACTGGCACCTGCGCCATTTGTACGCCCCAAGGCTCGAAGTCAAAGATTCAACGATGCCTCCTTACCGGTTTTTGTTCGAAAAGCGCCGAATTGAACGCGCTCGCTCGCCCGACGCGCTGCCGCTGCCCGCCCGGTTAGCGCCTGAAGCCGGCTACGAGATCGTGCCGACGCCAAAGGCCAAGGCGCTGGTCGCCTACGTGATGAGCTTGCGCGCCGACGCGCCGCTATTTGTCGCCCCGTTGACGGTTGCGGCTCCGCCGCCGGAGACCAACGCCGTCCCCGCGAAATGAACCCCGACCCGAACGAACCCGGATCGCCTGGCTCGGAAGCCGCCGAACCAAAAGCCGCCCGCGCATCGGTTCCCGTGTGGTTGTTCGTCCTGTTTTTCTTGCTGCTTTACTGGGGGATGATTTATTTCGACCAGCGCAGCGCCTGGGCGGACCCGCAAGTGTATATCCCCTACCATTCGGCCGCGGAGTTGGCCGTATACCAATCGCGTCTTGAGGGACCAGATATCAGTCGCGGGCAGCTTGTGTTCGACCGCACCTGTGCCCTCTGCCATGGTCCGGATGGGAGAGGCAAGCCAGGCCAGGCGCCGCCCCTCGCTGGCTCTGATTGGGCTAGTGCTGCGGGAGTGAACCGATTGGTGCGGATTCCAATCCTTGGCTTCACCGGCCCAATTCAGGTTAACGGTCAGCAGTACGACTTCCCGACTGGGATGACGCCCATCGCAGCCACCCGCGAACTCATGTCAGACGAGGACCTGGCGAATGTGCTGAGCTTTGTTCGCCAGGCGTGGGGGAACAAGGCTTCCCCTGTCACGCCGGAGCAGGTCAAGATCATTAGGGATCGAATCGGTAATCGTTCAACGCAGTTGACCGCCGAGGAACTCAAGGGTCTGCCGGAAAATATGTAATCTGCCGCCTCGCGCGCCCTGCTCACCGTGACTGCCCTTTCTCCTGAAACCAACCCACCTCCCGCGTCGGCGACCACCACCAATAGCGCCATCCCCGTGCAATGAACCCCGACCCGAACGAACCCGGATCACCTGGCTCGGAAGCCGCCGAACCAAAAGCCGCCCGCGCATCGGTTCCCGTGTGGCTGTTCGTGCTGTTTTTCTTGCTGCTTTACTGGGGGATGATTTATTTCGACCAGCGCAGCGCCTGGGCGGACCCGCAAGTGTATATCCCCTACCATTCGGCCGCGGAGCTGGCTTTATATCAGCCAGCCTCGGCGGGCGGCAACGCGCTGGGCAAGCAATTCTATGATAACGTGTGCGCCTTGTGCCATAACCCGGATGGTACTGGCAAACCTAACCAAGCACCACCCTTCGTTGGTTCCGATATGGTCCTCGGCAGCCCCGGCCGAATGATTCGCATTCCCCTTGCCGGCTTGAGCGGCCCGGTGCAGGTCAAGGGCCAGGAATGGAACCTGTCGATGCCGGCGATGGGCGCGGCCATGACTGATGAACAGCTTGCAGCCGTGCTAACCTACATTCGGCAGAGCTGGGGCAACAAGGCTTCAGAGATCACTCCTGATCAGGTCAAAGCCATCCGGACCGAAGTCGGCAACCGCACCCAGCCTTGGACGGCGGCCGAGCTGGACAATCTTCAGTGAGCCAGCGGGAGTGGTGTGGCGGCGCTCCATGCGCTTCGCGACATTTGGACGGGCGCCGGGTTACGAGCGCCTTCTCAGGATTGGGCCGCTCACCAACGGGTCATTTCCCAGAGAGACTGATCAAGCCAAAGAAGGCTACAGTTGACTCGCGGCGGGGGCTGCGTTTGAATAAATCATGCCGATACAAAGCTTGCGGACCTGGCCAAGGTCCGTTCGCACCTTGCTGGCCCACTATAGGTTGCGGGTGCCGCCCAAGCGGCGGATCCGGACCGTACAGGAGCTTACAGACCTGATTCGCCTGCGGTCGCCGCGCCGGATTCTCGGCGGACCGTTCCAGGGTCTCATCTATGGCGGGCGCAGTTTCGGGAGCATGCACCTGCCGAAGCTGCTGGGGACCTATGAGCGGGAATTGTCAGGGTGTTTCAGCGCCGCCAACCTTTCCCGCTATGAGCGGTTCGTCAACATTGGTTGCGCGGAGGGCTACTATGCCAATGGCATCGCCTATCTGCTCAAGGCCGAGCCAAGAGGTCGGACCACGGACGTGACCGGAGTTGATCTGAACAATGAAGCGCTAACCGAAGCGAGGCGTATCGCGGATTGGAACGGGTTGCAGGTGCGTTTTGTGAAGGAGCTCGAAGCCGCGCTCGCCAGTTCCCCAGCGGGAAGGATGCTTGTCATCTGTGACGTGGACGGGGCCGAAACGCATATCATGGCGCCCTCATATTTCCCGGTGCTCGACCGAACGGACTTCATCGTCGAGTTGCATGGTCCTCCGGGTCGAAGGGCGGTCCTGGACGAGATTTGGTCGCGCTTTGCCTCGACGCATAAATGCATCACGATTGAATTTGAGGCCCGCAGACCCGGTGATTTCCCCTCGAGCGAACTCGGCGTCGAATTGGATCAGAAGCTGAAAATCGAGGCCATGGACGAACGCCGCGTAACCAGCTTTTGCTGGTTGAGCCTGGAGGCCAAACCCAAATGCCAAAGCTGAAGATCGTTTACGTTTTGTGCACTCAGGAGCTCGATTACCTGTACCTGCTGGCCGCCAATGCCACGCTGACGAAAGTTGCCGCGCCGGAACTGGAGCTGACTTGCGTGGTGGATCGCAAAACCTTTGAGTTCGCTTCGGCTTCCGGTTTCCGCTTTCGGGACTGGGTCAAGACGGTCACAGTGGTCGAGGCACCCGAAGCAGCGCCCCAGCTCAACAGCCGCTATTTGAAGACGACGTTGCGCAAGCATGTGCAGGGGGACTTCCTGTTTCTGGATCTCGATGCTGTTTTGGCGAGCCGTGAACTGCTTCAGCACCTGGATTGTCCCTGTGCCGGGGCGGCTCCAAACCTGGACCATCTCAGGCTCAATCCGGAATTTCCCCAGGAAATAGGGCGCGCGATTTATGAACCGATGGGATGGGAACATCCGTTCCTGCCGTACGTAAATACGGGCGTTCTGTTTTGCCGCGACAGCCCCCAGGCTCACTGTCTGTTTGCGACGTGGCACCAGCGATGGAAGGAGCAGACGGAGCGGCTCGGGACCTGCCTGGATCAGCCCTCCTTCAACCGGGTGATGTGGGAACAGCCCGAGTGCTTAACCGTCATGCCCCGCGCTTTCAATGCGGCCGTTGATGTGGACCCCGATTTCGCAGCCGGCGCGTGGGTATATCATTATTACATCTCGATTTATTCCGGGAAACCCCGCCGCGACAGCTTGCTGGGAATCACGGCGCGCGAAATCCAACGGCGGGGCCAAATCAATCAGACAACGCTGTGCTTCCTACTTGCGCAAAAGCGGGCCTTCGTACCTGAGGCATATCGCCTGCTGCGCGTCCTCAAAGAGGGGCTGTGGCGGCATGCTTACTATCTATGCAAGGACGGGGCCGTCGCAGTCGAGCCTACCCAGGCAATGCAACCCTTTTCCTTCACGGCCGGCGCCACAGATCGAAAGGCTTAGCCGCCTTCGTTTCAAAGGGGAGCGTCACTTTTCTCCCGGTGCCAGCGGATTCGTAAGCTGCGAACAGCACTTCCAACACTGCGCGGGCGTCCTCGCCGGTCACGTGCGGCTGCTTGTCGTTTTTCACGCAATCCACGAAGTGGGCCATCTCGTGTACGAAGCCGTAATTCCAGATCTCCTCGTAAATGGTGAACGACCAACCGACGGTCGAGCCGGCCTTTTCAACGGCATAGTCATAACCCGAGGCGCTGTAAGTCTCGATGGCGTTGCCGTGCAGCAAGTCGGCATAAGCGACACCCTTTGAGCCGTGCACCTCTGCCCGGTCGTCCATGCCGCCCAACTTGGTCCAACTCTCCTCCGCGATGGCAACCGCGCCACTGGCGAATTCCAGCACCAGGACTGCATTGTCTTCGCCACGAGTCTTCCGCCGGTGAACATGCGTGCCCATTTGCGCATAGACAGAGCTGACCGGCGGCCGGCCCAGTATCCAACGAAAGAACTCGATGGCGTGACAGCCCATGTCCATGGTGACGCCCCCGCCGGAGCGGTTCACGTCCCAGAAATGGGCCGCGTGCGGTCCATCGTGCTTTTCGGATTGCTTGAGCAGCACGGGCTTGCCGAGCGCTCCGGAATCCAGCAACTGTTTTAAACGAACGTATTTCGGCGCGAAGCACAGCTCTTCAGCGTACATCAACTTGATCCTTGCGCGGCGGCCGGCCTCAAGCATGCGGTCGGCCTCCGCCAGGTTCAAACACATGGGCTTTTCCAGGACGATGTGTTTGCCCGCTGCGGCGGCATCGAGCGCCGCCTTGCAATGAAGGTCGTTGGGAATCCCCAGCACCACCAGGTCGATTTCGTCCACTTCCAGCAACTGGCGGTAGTCTCTAAAATGATGCGGAACGCCATGCTTTTTCGCGAAAGCTCGGGCTTTCCCAGCGGAGGGCGAAGCCACCGCGAACAATTCAGCATCCGCGCACCTTCCGAGCGACTCGGCATGAATCGCCGAGATGAAACCCGAACCAATCAACCCAACTCTGACTTTCTTACTCATGCCCTCCTGCGTTGGCGCCTCACAGGCTCCATCCTTTCCGATACTCATAATGCAGGAACTTGTTTGCGTCAGGGTCGTTCGTGATCTTCATATTCTCGCTGTCCCACAGCAGTTTCTCGCCGCCGTTGCGGATACAGACGCTGCCCAACAGGACCGCTTCGGTGAGCGGACCAGCGAAATTGAAATCCGACCTTGTCGCCGAGCCGGTCTTGCAGGCTGCCACCCACTCTTTGTAGTGCCCGATCGAGCGGGGCAAGGTCTTGGCTGGCCGCTGGTATCCTTTATCGAGGCTTTCCGGCAGCAGGCGGGGATGCTCACCGCCCCAACCGGTCACCAGCATCTTGCCCTTATCGCCCACGAAAACGATGCCATCTTCCGGGTCTAATTCCCGGTTTGCCTCCAATTCCACCGGGCGTTCGGGGAGCAGCCCGCCATCGTACCAGTGCAGCTTGACGGGCGGCATGTCGGCCCGAGCGGGGAATTGGTAATGAACCATAGCGGCGAGCGGGACCGATTCCGGGAACACAGGGGTCGAGCTGGCCTGAACGCTTTCCGGCGCGCCAAGCTTCAGGGCCGAGAAAACGGGCGCGAGATTGTGGATCCCCATGTCGCCGAGTCCACCTGAACCAAAATCCCACCACCCTCGCCAGCGGAAAGGGACGTAAGCCGGATGGTACGGCCGGAACGGAGTCGGGCCTAGCCACAGGTCCCAATCGAGTGTCGCAGGGGTGGGCGGCGTTTCCGTCGGTCGCTCAATGCCCTGCGCCCACCAGAGCGGCATCTTGCCTCGATGCGTCGGTCGGTCGGACCAAACATGCACTTCCCTCACTGGCCCGATCGCACCGTCCCAGAGCCATTCGTTGATGAGCCGGTTGCCTTCGAAGGCCATGCCTTGATTGCCCATCTGCGTAGCCACTTTGGCCTCGCGGGCCACCTTGGCGACCACTCGCGCTTCATGCACGGTGCGAGTGAGCGGTTTTTCGCAATAGACATGCTTCCCATGTTTCATGGCAGCGGCCGAAACCACGGCATGATTATGGTCCGGTGTGCCCACGACGACCGCGTCGATTCCTTTCTCCTTTTCGAGCATTTCGCGGAAGTCTTTATGGCGTTTGGCATTCGGATACTTCTTAAACGTATGTGCGGCGTGCTCTTCATCTACGTCGCACAGCGCAACGATGTTCTCGCTGCTCATTTCATCAATGTCGTTGCCGCCCTGGCCCCCAATACCGATTCCAGCAATGTTGAGCTTGCTGTTCGGGGAGACGGCTCCCGCCCGCCCCAGCACCTCGCTCGGCAGCACCAACACGCTGGCGATGGCGCCGGTCGAGGCGAGAAAACTCCGCCGGGTGATGGGACCGTTCGGTCGTCCACGTTCTTGATTTTGGTCGTTCATAGTTCTCATGCCTTTCTGCCTCATTTCCATCCCGCAGGTTGCTGAACCAGCGGGATGGATGACTTTCTAGCCGCGCCGTTAAAATCACACACGTGGGGTCTCATGCCCGTGGCTGGTGGTTCCCCGCAGCCTCGCGATCACACAACACTGTCACGTCCGGGTGCAACCAAAGAAAAGACGCGGGAAAACGCGGCGTGACGCCGGGCCGGAAGAGTCGTTTCAACACCGCTCGTTTCTTTCGACCGCTTACCAGCAACAGGATGCAACGGGAGCGCAGGATGTCGCCGATCCCGAGCGTCAGTCCGTAGCGAGGCTTCCGCGCCAGTCCCCGGAGCATCGCGTGGTTGCGCGAGCTGCCGGACAGCCGGACAACGTGGGCGTGAGGAACCAGTGCGCGCGCAGGCTCGTTCATGGCCACGTGACCGTTGCCGCCCAGTCCCAGGATGCAAAGGTCGATTGGCCCATGGTCCGCCAGCCAGCGCCCGATGCGTTCGCACTCGCGCCTCGGTTTCGGAGCATCGCTCCTGAAAGCCATAAACCGCTCGTGGCTCAGTTGAAGCGGGGCCGCCAGCTTTTCCTGCAGGTCCGCCGCGCAACTGGCCGGATTGCCGCGAGGCAGCCCGGCCCATTCGTCGATCTGGAGGACGCGAAGCCTGGAGAACAACCGAGGGTGGCGCGCCTTGTGTGACGCGAAGACCTGATAGGTTCGAGTGGGAGTGCTCCCGGCAGAAGCGCAGAGCAGGAATTGCTGCTGCTCCCTTATTGCACTGAGAATACGCGCCGCCGCCTCCCGGCTCATGGCTTCGTAATTCTCAAAGACCTGGACCTTGAGCGCTGAGGTGGCACCCGAATAATCCATATCGCTCGTATGATGCACACTCGCCAGAGTCGGGCAAAGCAATTCCAACCGGCATCTGAAAATCTTTCGGACTGCGTTCTTGCAGGATTTCCCGTAATACAACGGCATGCCATCCCAAACCCAGGACGAGTCAGCGGCGCCCACGGCGTCCGCCCACCTGAAGCGGCGTTTCGGGTTGCTGCAGGCGACAGCGCTGAACATGTCCACCATGATCGGAATCGGACCGTTCATCACGATCCCGGTGCTGATGGCCGCGATGGGGGGGCCGCAGGCGATGCTCGGTTGGGTGGTCGGATTGGTGATCGCTTGCGCGGACGGCCTGGTCTGGAGCGAACTCGGGGCCGCGATGCCCGGCTCGGGTGGGAGTTACGTCTATTTGCGCGAGACGTTTGGGCGAGCGATGGCCTTTCTGTTCATCTGGCAGTTTCTGCTAAGCGGACCGCTGGAGATTGCTTCGGGTTACATCGGCTTTGCCCAGTACGCCCGCTACCTGTGGCCGTCGATGACTGAATTTGAGGCGCGCGTGGTTATGGCTGGCGCCGGCGCGCTGATCCTGGCGCTGCTGTACCGGCAGATCACCGCTATCGGACGAATTACCGTGGCACTGTGGGTTGGCACGTTGTTGACAGTCGGGGCGGTCGTGGTGTCCGGACTGTTCCATTTCAACCCGAAGCTGGCGTTTGATTTTCCGCCCCATGCTTTCGGTTTTTCGCTGGGCTTCTTTATGGGTCTTGGGGCCGCGGTACGGGTGGGAATCTATGATTACCTTGGTTACTATGACATTTGCTACATCGGAGACGAGGTGCGTGAGCCTGGGCGAGTCATCCCGCGCTCGATTCTTATCAGCCTGGTGACGGTGGCGGTGATTTACATGACGATGAACCTCGTCATTGTCGGGGTCGTCCCCTGGCGCGAGTTCGTGCCGGCCCCGGGAACGCCTGCGCCCGATCCCCCGCCGCCGGTCGTTTCCTGGTTTATCGAAAGACTCTACGGCATCCGCGTTGCGCGGATGTTCACCGTGATGGTGCTATGGACCGCCTTTGCCAGTTGCTTTTGCCTCGTTCTGGGCTACTCGCGGATTCCGTATGCCGCCGCACGCGATGGTAACTTCTTCAGGCTGTTTGGCCGTGTTCACCCAAAGAGGAATTTCCCACATTTCTCTCTCTTATTCGTTGGCGCACTGGCCATCCTGTGCAGTTGGCTGCCCCTGATGACGGTCATCGACGCGCTGCTGACCACCCGGATCCTGGTGCAGTTTATTGGTCAAATCGGGGCTTTGGTTTGGTTGCGCCGCCGCCGCCCGAACCTGGAACGGCCCTTCCGGATGTGGCTATATCCGCTGCCGGCCCTAATTGGACTCCTCGGGTGGATTTTCCTGTTCGCGACCACCGGCCAGAAAACGATCCTCTACGCGTTGGCGGCGCTGGGTGCAGGTATAGTCTTTTATGTTGTTTGGTCGCCTTGGGCGCCAGAAGCGTCAAGGTCAGCACGACCTTGAAGCGCGATGAGACGAGCCCGCTAAACTGCCTTTTTGGCGGGCATGGCCCGGGTCGCCCCGGTTGAGATCCCGCCATCCACGAGCAACGTCTGGCCGGTCACATAAGCGCTGGCATCCGAGGCGAGGAACACCACCGCGCCTTCCAAATCATGCGGTTGACCGGGCCGTTTGAGCGGGATCCGGTCGCAAAGGTAATCGACCCACTCTTTGTTGTCATACATCACCGCGTTCTGCGCGGTCTTGAACCAGCCGGGCGCCAGGCAGTTGACGGTAATCCCATGGATGCCCCAATCGTCGGCCAGGCTCATCGTCAATTGCTTCACTCCGCCACGACTGGCGCCGTACGGTCCCAGGCCGGCGTAACCGGCAACACAGGTGACCGAACCGATGTTGACAATGCGCCCGTACTTCCTGGCGATCATGTGCCGCGCTATCGCTTGCGACACAAAGAACGTTCCCCGCAGATTTGTATCGAGCACCAGGTTCCAGTCGTCCCAGGTGACCTCCAGCGCCGGCTTGCGGACATTGCACCCGGCGTTGTTCACAAGGATGTCGATCTTGCCGTAGTGCGCGACCGCCGCGGCCACCATGGTCTGGATGCTCGCAAGCTGGCGCACATCCAGCGGCAGAGACAGCACCTGGCGGCCAAGCGATTCGATCTCGGCCTGGAAGGGTTTTAGCGCGTTCGGGTCGCGACTCGTTATCACCAAGTCGGCACCGGCCTTTGCGAGCGCCCGACCGAAATATTGGCCCAGTCCCCGGCTTGTGCCAGTAACGACGGCCACCTTTCCCGTGAGGTCAAAAGGGTTCACATTCATACAACAACAATCCGGTGTAGTGGCCGGCGGCCATCAAGGCCTGAGGATCACTTTCAACAAGCCCGCTTCTTTCCGACGAAGCCGCTCGAACCACTCGGCGCCCTCCGTCAGCGGCGCGACGGCGCTGATCAGCGGTGCAGCTTTTAGCGCCCCTCGCGATAGCATCTGCAGACAGGCCGGATACTCCCCTCGCGAGGCACAGGAGCCGAAAACCCTCAGTTCCCGAGTCACCGCCGCTTGCAGCGGGAATTCGATTTTCGGCGCGACGTTGCCGACGAGCGTCACCGCGCCGCTTTTCCGCAGGCAGAGCAACGCCAGGTCCACGGTCGGCGTCAGGCCCACCGCTTCGAACGCGAGGTCTGCGCCCCGGCCCTGCGTGAGCCGCAGAATCGCCTCAGCCGCGTTCTCGTCGGCGGAGTTGACCGTGTGCGTCGCTCCGAGCTTGGCGGCCAGCGCGAGCCGGTCGGCGGCGACATCAACGACGATGAGTCGCCCGCAGCCGGTTTGGCTGAGCCCTTGAACGAGTGCCAGGCCGATCATTCCCGCACCCACCACGACGACCGCGTCGTTCAAAGTCGGCGGCGAGCGCCGGATGGCGTGCAGCGCGATGGCAAAAGGTTCCACCAGCGCCGCGTGCTCCGACGGCAGACCCTCCGGCACACGGTACAGGATGCGTTGCGGCACCACGACGAATTCCGCAAATGCGCCGTGCTGCCGATAATCTTCGCAGGACACCCCCAACACGCGGCGATTGTCACATAGATTGACCTGGCCGCGGCGGCAGTAGTCGCAATGCCCGCAGTAGATCGTGGAGTCAAACGTAACCGTTTCGCCGGAATGCCAGGTGGTGGCCTCTTTGCCGGTTCCGGCAATCACGCCGGCCGCTTCGTGGCCCATTATAATGGGCGGACGCCGCCTCCCCGTACTGCCGTCCATGCCATGAACATCGCTGCCGCAAATCCCGCATGCTTTGACGGCGATGAGCACCTCGTCCGGGCCGGGCTCCGGCGCCGGGACCTCTTCGTAGGCGAAGCGTTTGTATTCTTTGAGCACCAGGGCTTTCATGGCTGCTGTTTCGCTTCAGATGAACACAGATGGAATCCTTGTTAAAGTTTTTTCATCAGCCAAGCTTGCCGCAGCTTGCCGTCCTTGGCGGGGTGTGGTTAACTCGAAACGCCTTATGAAAACATTCAAACCAACAGGCAACACCTCCCTTCCTGCAGTTTCCCGACGGCGCTTCCTGGTCAGCGCCGGCGCAGTGGCTGCGGCCGTCAGTGTCGTGCCGCGCGAGGTCCTTGGCGGGCCACGGCATGTCCCTCCCAGCGAAAAGATCAACCTCGCATATATTGGCTGCGGCACGCAGGGTATGCGGCAAATGCTGGCGGCGTTGCCTAAACCACAGCTCAATATCGTCGCGGTGTGCGATCCGAATCGCAAGAGCGACGATTACCCCGAGTGGGCCAAGCACGAGGTGAACAACAAAATCAGCAAGTTCCTGGACGACCCCGCCTGGGCCCAGGGTGCGCGTGGCGGTTTATGCGGACGCGAGGTCGGGCTGGAGGTGGTTAATCGCTATTACGCGAAACAGAAACGCTCGGGGCAGGGTACCTCCTGCCGGGCTTACACGGATTTCCGCGAACTGCTGGAAAAGGAGAAGGACCTGGATGCGGTCTATAACATGACGCCGGAGCATTTGCATGGCGTGGTCGCGGTCCGGGCCATGCGCAAGGGCAAACACATCATCACACACAAGCCGATGTCGAACGTTCTGAACGAAGTGCGCATCGCCCGCGATACTGCTCGCGAGACCGGCGTCGCTACACAACTCTTCTGCTCCGCCGGCATGGCGAGCACCCCCACGATCGCCGAATGGCTCACCAGCGGCTGCATTGGGCCCGTCCGCGAAGTACACAATTGGTCCTCGCGCCCATTCTGGCCGCAGGGAATGACCGAACGCCCCTCGGATACGCCGCCGGTTCCCGATGGGTTTCTTTGGGACCTCTGGCTAGGGCCGGCGAGCGAGCGGCCATACCACCCGGCGTACACGAATGCGGTTTTCCGCGGTTGGTGCGACTTCGGCACCGGGGCGCTGGGTGACATGGGTCACTACAGCTTTCACCAAATCTTCGAGATCCTGAAATTGGGTTCGCCGCTCAGCGTCGAAGCAACGCGCAGTCAATACTGGAAAATTGAGGACTACACGTGGCACAAACAGACCAACCGCCTGGCATATCCTCGCGCCTCGCTGATCCACTGGCAATTCCCCGCCCGGGGGGATTTGCCTCCGGTAACACTTCACTGGTACGACGGCGGGCTGCAGCCACCGCTGTTGAAAGAGCTCGCCGAAGATGGCGAACCAATGCCCGATGAAGGGTTGTTATTTGTCGGCGATAATGGAAAACTTCTGGCTGGCTTCAGCGGCGAGGACCCTCGGCTGATTCCCAAGGCGCGAATGCAGGACTTCAAGGAACCGCCTAAGACTCTGCCGCGCCCCATCGACGAATTGGACCAGTTCATCCGCGCCTGCCGCGGCGGTCAGCCTTCCGACGCGTGCTTTGAGAACGCGTATCCTTTCGCCGAAACGATCCTGTTGGGCACCATCGCTCTGCGCGTAAACAAAAAACTCGCGTGGGATTCCGCCAGGTTCGAGTTCGCCAATTCGCCTGAGGCGAACGAGTTGAAATTCCGCAAGAATCGTCCAGGATGGGAGATATGAAACACATGAACACCCACCCTTCGTCTGCGCTCCCGCGTAGGAACTTCCTCGCCACTCTTGGTGGGTTCACCGCCTTTTCCATCCTGGCCGCCGCGACTCCTCCGGCCCAGGCCGCCCCGCGCAAAGGGCGCTTGAAACAGAGCCTCTGCCGTGGCGTTTTCAGCGGCCTCAAGCTTGACCTGGACGGCCAATGCCGCGAAGCCGCTCGCCTTGGCGCCGTCGGCATCGACCTGGTCGGTCCCAATGACTTCCCGGTGCTTAAGAAGCACGGACTGATCCCGACGATGGTGCCCGGAGGCAGCGGCATCAAGAGCGGTATCAACGACAAGAAAAACCATGCGGACATGGATGCCAAAATGCGTGAGGCGATCAAAGCTACAGCTGCGGCAGGCGCGCCGAACGTCATCGTGCTGGCGGGCGACCGCAAAGGAATTTCCGACGAGGAGGGCCTCGACAACACGGTCGCGTTTCTTAAAAACCTCAAAGCGCTGGCGGAGGAACAGAACGTCACGCTCTGCATGGAGCTGCTGAACAGCAAGGTCAATCACCCGGGATACATGTGCGACCACACCTCCTGGGGGGTGGAAGCCTGCAAGCGCGTCAACTCGCCGCGCGTAAAGCTGCTCTATGACATCTACCACATGCAGATCATGGAGGGCGACATCATCCGCACCATCCGCAACAATTTCGCCTACATTGGGCACTTCCATACTGCCGGCAATCCCGGTCGGCATGAGTTCGATGATACGCAGGAGATGAATTACACCGGCATCTGCAAAGCCATCGGCGACCTCGGCCACCAGGGGTACATAGCCCATGAATACTCACCTACCAAAGAGCCGCTGGAAACGCTGGATAAGATGATGCGCCTCTGTGAGGTCTGAGGCGGAGGCCAGAAATCGTCGAAGCGTGAGAGTGATGCGTGAAACGTGAAAGAATTGCGTTTAACGTTTTCTCCGTTTTAACCTTTTAACGTTTCAACCTCGTACGTTTCACGCATCACGCATCCCTCTTTCGCCTCAACGGACTCTCAAGCTCGGATCACCGAATACCATAAACTTCATCCCTTGAAAAAAGATGCTCGGCGGATACCAATCGTCATTCGGTTTTAGATCGGCGAGGTGCTCCTTATCGAAGTAATGGCGAATTGCCTCGGCCCAACAATCGCCCAGGCGTGGCGTTTTCGTTTCGCTCAACGCGGTGACGAATCCTTCGACTAACGTCAGGGCACAAGGTTGGCTGCCGGTATCGCAGCCAATATAGGCGACCGCCCCGTTGGGCCCGCGCTTGAGCAATTGCTCGCCCAGGCCGGTCGGGTTGAACCGGCCGCGTTGATACGGCGACGGCGGCGGCGGGGGCGCGTCGAACCTCTCCCCATGGTCGGTGCCGGCGTGCTCCTTGCCATCCACGTCGACATAGCCATCGTAGGGTGGAAGCGGCGCAAAATAGGCCGTGCTGCACCCGGCCGAAATGACAACCGGCAGCGCGGGGCCGTTGGTGAGGCCGTCGAGGTCACGGACTGAAAAACATTGCTCCCATGCATCCGCAGCGCCGTGACCGGTATGCACCACAAGGCCGACCCCGTTCTCCAACAGCGCCCGCACCTGCTCATGGTTCGGCGGCAACATGCTTGCCGGGTGGCCCCTGTCGGAGTAATACCGCTTTTCCACTCGCCAGGAATTCGTGAGTCTGGCGGCGAGGTCGTCCAGCAGATGCCGGCTGTCCACCCAGCCGCCCACCGCCAATAGTGCCGCCCGCTGCAATTGCGGGTCGTCCCCAGCTGACACCAGGCGCTCGCGCGCGATCGTTTTGGCAGCCACTCGTTGAACCTCTTCCGATGTGCTGACCGGCCAGCGCCCGACGGCAATGTCGGGCAGGTAATCCACCGCGTCGTAGTTGATCGGGTCGTGCTTGTTCTTCTCGCCTCTAACTTCTCCAAAGTATGCGGCGTGAAACGACTCCTTGCGCGCGTTCCAGTCCTCGAACGAACCATCGGCTTTGGCCAAATCGCTGTAATAAAGGTCGCTCGGGTAGAACGCATAATCGTAGGCCGCCGGAGTGACCCGATCGAGAACCATGAATCGCACTGGTAGCACGTCCACATCCCCAACCAACAAGGCGTATCCGAGGTCGCGATGACGCCACCGCTCGTACAGGAAACGCTTGAGCTTCTCCGGATCATCCGCCCCGATGCCGCGCTGAAGAATCGTCTCCAGCGAGACCAATTCGGTCGGCAGCAGAATGCTTTTATAACGTACAAATTCCTTCAGGGCGGGATAAAAAGCCCTTGGCGCGACAATCACCAGACGTTTCGGCCGAGCTTCACGGTTCTCCTTGGCCTCGGTCTGCGCTCGAAGGTCGCTTGGGCTGAGGCACACCAGGCCGATCAAAAACCACCCACCAAAAATTCTCATCGCCGGTGCTGCGGAGAGTTCTGACAGCCGGGACAGAATCCGCCCCGTCGGATAAGACGGCGGCTCTTTTCCATGCCCCTGGTGCGGTTCGTGGTTCAATGCGTCTGCGGCTGAGTCCCGGGCTCCGCCTCGCCGGCCGCCGCTTTCATCCCATAGTCGCGTTCCAGCCGGCACACCTGAATCCGATACTCCGAATAGAACTTCTCCCGCCCCAATCGCTGCGCTTCCCGGTGCTCGGGATGCTGCCGCCATGCTTGATGCGCCGCCTCCGAATCGAACTCCACCAACGATACCCGTTCGCCGTCCGGTGCGGTGAAAGTCTTGATGGAAACGAAACCGGGCATGTTCTGCGCCAGGTCATCCATCCGCGCCGCCATCCGCTCGTATTCCTCCCGGTGCTCCGGCCGCAGCCGCGAGCGAAAAATGGTGACAATCATTGCGGTTGAAACGTTAAAGCTAATCGTTTCACGCATCACGTTTCACGCCTCAACGCTTCCCTTCACCCCCCGCCCACGCCAGCCCGTCTGCACCACGTCCCGCATCGATTAGCTTTTCCACTTTCCAATCCTTCAGGTCCAACACGGCGACCTGTCGGCTCGCATCGCAGGAAACATAAGCCACGGCGCCATCAGGACGGACGACCACTTCCTGCGGGGCACGGGGCACATCCACCGTGTGCTGGACCTTCATAGTGTCCAGGTTCACCGCGCCTACTTTGTTGATGCCGATTAGCGCGACGAGCAACCAACGGCCATCCGGCGTCGCGGCCGTGCCGTAGCCGACTCCGGGCAGGGTCACCCAGTGCTTCACTTTGTTGCTCGCGGTATCGATTACGGCGAGCTGCGGTTTGGTTTGGTCCGCCGTGAAGGCCCAGCGGTCATCGGGCGAAAGCGCAATGCGCTGGGTGGTGCGCGAGATCGGTATGACTTCCAGCACTTTCTTCGTTTCCAGGTCCAGCACCGACACCGTGCCGGGCCCGACATTCGCCGTGTAGCCGCGCCGGCCATCGCTCGTGATCGCCAGCATGTGAGACTCGGATTGTCCAGTAGGGATGGTGGTGACAATCTTTAATGTGTCTGGATCAATCACTGTCAGGGCGTCTTCCAGCTCTGTTGTTACGTAAAGCAAACCGTTCTTCGGACCGAAGACCGCGCAATGAGGTCGAACGCCTTTTCCGAAATCAACCGTCCCGATCACCGTCCGCTTGGCCAGGTCGATCACCCGCAGCAGGCTGCCATCCGTCCCGGCGTGACCGACCCCCGAATTGCCGTAGATCGGAACAAAAGCTCGTTTCCCATCGGGGGACGCGGCGACTTCGTGGCCGGTCACACCATCCTCCGGCACCGTGGCAACCTGCCGGCCGGTTTCAGGATCAATAATGCCGAGCGTCTGGTCCCCCTTGTTGGCCACCAGCAATAGGCCTTTGCTCCCGCCGCCGCTTGCTTCGGCTGCACGCAGATTGGGTTGCGCGCCGGTTGCAAGCATTCCTAACAGGCAGAGAGCCAGCCCGGTTTTCAACGAGCCTACGCAAAAGCCCACAATTTCCGCCGACACAATCCGCGCCAAAACAGTCTCGAGGTTCATGACTCAAATCATTCACCGAAACAGTCTCAAAGGCAAATAGGATCGATAGTGCGGGACGCGTGACTAATGACCGGTGCTCCAGCGACTGACCACTGCTTACTGATTACTGGTCACTCATCACTATCCACGCCCTCGCATCCGGGCAGGCTCGCCTACGCTGCCATTTGCATCGCCGACAACCGTTGGTCCAGGTCGGCCAGTTGCAATCGCAATTTGGCGGGCAGTTTGTCTCCAAATTTGTTGAAGTAACTCGTGGCGTCTTCGATTTCCTTCTTCCACGCCTCGGGCTCAACGCTGAGCAACAATTTCAAGTCATCCGGGCTGAGGCTCAAACCGCGGAGGTCCAACGCCCCGTCCGCTGGCAGCCAGCCGATGGGCGATTCCACGGCCTTCCCTTTGCCCTCGACGCGCTCGCAAATCCACTTGAGCACCCGGCTGTTCTCGCCGTAACCCGGCCAGAGCCATTTCCCCTCAGGACTCTTCCGAAACCAGTTCACAAAGAAGACCTTCGGCAGCCGGGCACGATCGGTGCGCCCAACAAAGGAGAGCCAGTATCCGAGGTAATCGCCCATGTTATAGCCGCAAAACGGCAGCATGGCGAACGGATCGCGCCGCAAGACTCCCGCCTGGCCCAGTGCCGCCGCAGTCGTTTCCGACCCGGCGCTCGCGCCCATGAACACGCCGTGCTCCCAGTCGAAGGCCTCGGCCACCAACGGCACCGTGCTCGCGCGCCGGCCGCCAAACAGCACCGCCGAGAGCGGCACGCCGGCGGCGCTTTCCCAACTCGGATCAATCACAGGGCACTGCGACGCCGGGGTGGTGAACCGCGCGTTCGGATGCGCCCCTTTCCGGCCGCTGTCCGGCGTCCATTCGTTCCCCTGCCAATCGATGCCGCGTGCCGGCGCGGGCACTCCCATGTCCTCCCACCACACGTCGTTGTCAGGCGTGAGCACCACGTTGGTGAAAATCGTGTTGCGATTGATCGTCTCCATGGCATTCGGGTTGGTCTTTGCCGAAGTACCCGGCGCGACGCCGAAAAAGCCCGCCTCGGGGTTCATGGCATAAAGCTGCCCATCTGCGCCGACGCGGATCCAGGCGATATCGTCGCCCACACAACGCACCGTCCAACCGGTCAGGCTGGGCCGCATCATCGCCAGGTTCGTCTTGCCGCAAGCGCTGGGAAACGCTGCGGCGACGTAGTGGGTTTTTCCCTGAGGCGAAGTCAGCGCCAGGATCAACATGTGTTCCGCCAGCCACCCCTCGCGGCGTGCCACCGCCGATGCGATGCGCAGCGCCAGGCATTTCTTGCCCAACAGAGCGTTGCCCCCGTACCCCGAACCGTAGGACCAGATCGACGGGTCATCCGGAAAGTGGACGATGTATTTCTTTTGCGGGTCCGGCTCGCAGGGCCACGGCAGGTCGGCCTGACCGGGCTTGAGCGGCGCTCCTACCGAGTGCAGGCAGGGGATGAATTCGCCGTCCGTGCCGAGCTTATCGAGCACCGCCTGGCCCATGCGCGTCATAATCCGCATGTTTACCACCACGTAAGGGGAATCGCTGATCTCAATCCCGACCTTGCAGATCGGTGAGTGCAGCGGCCCCATTGCGAATGGAATCACATACATCGTGCGTCCGGCCATGCACCCCTTGAAGACCGTTCTCAACTGCTCCTTCGTTTCGCTCGGGTCGGCCCAGTTGTTGGTCGGACCGGCGTCCTCGTTGGTCCGCGAACAAATGAACGTCCGGTCCTCGACCCGCGCGACGTCGCTGGGGTGCGAACGCGCCAGGTAGGAGCCTGGGCGTTTTACCGGGTCCAGCCGGGTCAGCGTCCCCGTGTGTACCATCTGTTCGCAAAGCGCTTCGTTTTCCTGCTGGGACCCGTCGCACCAGTGAATGCGCGCCGGCTGGCAGAGTTTGGTCATTTCCTCGACCCAGGCGAGGAGTTGTTGATGAGTCGTAGCTGCGGTCGTCATAAAAATCTTGCTTGCACGTTTAGTCTTTCATTCTAGGGCCGGGCTGTCACTTAACCTAATACGATTTTTAAATTGAGCTGTTAGGTTTAACCAAATACCCTGGCATCGTGGATTTTTTGAACTACCACCACCTGCGGTACTTCTGGACCGTCGCCCAGGAAGGCAGCTTGCGCAAGGCCGCGGAGAAAATGCGCGTCTCGCAGCCGACCATCTCGGCCCAGATCGCCGCTCTCGAAAATGCCCTCGGTGAAAAACTGTTCCGCCGCAGCCCGCGCGGACTCAGCCTGACGGAAACCGGCCAGCAGGCCTTCAGCTATGCGAAGGACATTTTCGCGCTGGGCCAGGAACTGCTGCTCGCACTCAAACAGCGGCCCACCCGCCGGCCCTTGCGCGTCCACATCGGCATCGCCGACTCGCTGCCCAAGCTGGTCACCCATGAACTGATCAAGCCGATCTTCAGCCTCGAACAGCCCGTGCAGGCCGCCTGCGTCGAGGGCAAAACCGCCGACTTGCTGGCACAGCTCGGCGTTTACCGACTCGATATCGTCCTCGCGAACGAGCCTGCTCCAAGCTCGCTCCACGTCAAGGTCTTCAACCATCTGCTCGGCGAATGCGGGGTCACCTTTTGCGCCGCACCTTCGCTCGCCGCGAAACTCGCCCGTCGTTTCCCCCAATCGCTCGACCAGGCCCCCGTCCTGCTTCCCGGAGCCAGCCCGCTGCGCCGGTCCCTCGAAAACTGGTTCCAGACCCGCCAGATTCGCCCCCGCCTCGTCGCCGAATACGACGACGCGGCGCTGCTGAAAACCGCCGCCGCGGATGCCCTCGGTTTCTTCGCGCTCCCCACCTGCGCGCTCCACGAAGCCGTCAACCGCTACGGATTCCAGGTCGTGGGTCGAACCTCCGATTGCCGCGAGCAGTTCTACGCCATCACCGCCGAACGCAAACTCCGTCACCCCGCAGTCCTTGCCATCACCTCCGCCGCCCGCGCTCAACTCTTTGGCCGCCACCGCAGCAGAACTTAGCGTCTTGAAGCGTCACTTTTTAACGTCTCTAACGGCTTCCCCCGTCACGCTCCAACGCTTCACGCTCCGCCCCCTTCCGGTCCCGTATCCGTTCCATCGCCCACCGCGCGTGCTCCGCAATCAACGGTTCGGGGTCTCCCGCCGCTCGTTCCAGGCCCGGCAGCGCCGTCTCATCGCCGATATTGCCCAGAGCCACGCAAACGTTCCGCACCAACCCGCGGCGTTTGGCCCGAACCATCGGCGTTCCAGCGAATCGCCGTTTGAACTCAGCTTCGTCTATCGAAAGTAATTCCAACAGGTCCGGCCCGGCCAAATCCGTTCGCGCGTGGGCTTTCATCATCCGACCCTCGCGCGCGAACCGGTTCCACGGACACGCCGCCAGGCAATCGTCGCAGCCGTAAATCCGGTTTCCAATCGCCGGCCGAAGCTCGATTGGAATTGGACCTTTTAGCTCGATGGTCAGATAGGAGATGCAGCGCCGGGCATCGAGCTGGAAGGGAGCGGGGAGCGCTCCGGTCGGGCACGCCTCCAGGCACCGGGTGCATGAACCGCACCGGTTCTTCTCCGGCAGGTCTGGCTCCAGTTCCAGCGTCGTCAGAATCTCTGCCAGAAAAATCCAGTTGCCAAGCTGACGGCTGATCAGGTTCGTGTGTTTGCCAACAAACCCCAACCCCGCCCGTTGCGCCAAATCGCGTTCCAACAGCGGCCCGGTATCCACATACCACAGTGACCGGGTCCCTTCCCCGCCAACTTGGTCGACAAACCGCCTTAGTTCCCTCAATCGCTCACCCATCACCTCATGGTAATCCCGATACCGCGCATACCGCGCCACCACTCCGCGCCCCAAAGGACCGTAATGCGTGTTGCGTGTCGCGTGTTCCGGGGACTTGGGACTTGGAACTTGGAACTTGAAGCTTGCAACTTGAGGCTCCGTCCCCGCGTAGCTCACCGCCAGCGTAATGATACTTTTCGCGCCGGCGAGCACTTGACCCGGGGCCACGCGTTTGACCGCGTTGCGTTCCAGATAGCCCATCTCCCCATGTTGGCCTTCGGCCAGCCAGCGCTCGAATTGCTGGGCAGAACCTGGCCGCTCCGCTGTGGTGACCCGGCAATCATCAAACCCCAATTCCCGCGCTCGGCGCCGAATCGCCTCTTTCATCGATGGGCTGCTTGCGCCATGTGAAACTGGTGGATCACCTGCGTCGCGACTTCCCGCACGGACCGCATCTCCGTGTTCACAAGCACATCGGCCTGCCGGTAATATGCCTCACGCGCAGCGAGGAGTTGGCGGATTTTTGCAAGCGGATCAGGATCGTTGAGCAGCGGCCGATGCTCATGGCCGCGCACGCGTTCGAAAATTGTTTCCGGCGACGCCCACAAGCAGACCACCAGTCCATGGCTCTTAAGGCTGGCGAGGTTCGCCTCGTTCGCCGGCAACCCGCCTCCGGTCGAAATCACGGTCTTCTTCCGATGCGTCAACTCTTCGACCACGAGATGTTCCCAGTCGCGGAAAGCCGGCTCACCGTCCTTGTCGAAAATTTCACTGACCGTTTTATGCGCTCGAAATTCAATCACCTGGTCGGTATCCAGATAATCAAAATGCAGCGCGCTGGCTACCATCCGGCCAACGGACGATTTGCCTGTCCCCATGAAACCAATCAACGCAAGGTTATGAATTGGACGTGTACCGCTCACTACTCCCAATTAACGCATCCAGCATCACTTGGCACGCAGATTCTCCGGACACCGTTTAGCATCGGGGCGCGGACAGCCACGTCCCCGTGAATCCCGTGCCCGCTTGGGGCGGGGACGGCCACGTCCCTGTGAGATTCTCAATGCGGGCAGTGACCCGCGGGGACGTGGCCGTCCCCGCCCCATTGTGCGTTTGTGCTCAAATCACCCCTGGCCCAGCACGCCATGCCGGGCGACCATCCGGCTCCGTGCGATAGCCCGTGTGATGTATTCCTTGGCGCGCTGCACCGCCAACGGTAGCGACAATCCCCGCGCCAGGTATCCCGCAATTGCCGCCGAATACGTGCAGCCCGTCCCGTGCGTGCTGACGCCCCTGACGAACGGCGCGCTCAGCAACAGCTCCTGACGGCCATCGTAAAAAATATCCACCGCTTCCCTCAACCCCCGCAGGTGCCCGCCCTTGACCAGCGCCGCGCAACCAAACCGCCGATGCAACTCGCGCGCCGCCCGCCGCAGTCCCTCGACCGATCTCGGCTTTTTGCCGGTCAAAATCTCAGCCTCGTGCAGGTTAGGTGTGACCAGCAGCGCCCGCGGCATCAACTCCTCGCAAAGAGTGTTTATCGCCGCGGGCTTCAACAGCCTCGCGCCGCTCGTCGATACCATAACCGGGTCCACCACTACCGGCACGCGGCGCTCTTTGAGAAACTCCGCCACCGCCTCGATGATCGCCCCCGAATACAGCATGCCGGTCTTGACTGCGGCGGGCCTCAACTCGCTGAACGCCGCCTCGAGTTGGCTTGTCACCATCGGGACACTGCACGCCTCGATGCTCAGCACCCGCCTCGGGTTCTGTGCCGTGATGCACGTGATGGCGCTGGTTCCGTGGACCCCTAGCGCGGCGAACACTTTCAGGTCCGCCTGAATGCCCGCGCCCCCGCCGCTATCCGAACCGGCAATCGTCAAAACACAAGGGATCCGCTCGAAGCGTTTCATCGCCCCCAGTCTAATCATCTGTTGCCCCAATGGCAAAACCCGCTCCCGGCCTCGGAACTGAGACCTGAGACTTGAAACTTGAAACTTCGGCCGGTTGCCTGTGGACTTTGAACGTTCGACTTTGGACTTGGGACTTGAGACTTGGGACTTTATCTTCCGTCCGTATGGACAAGGACCAGATCGTTCAGGTTTTTAACAACATCGCCACGCTGCTCGAGTTGAAGGGGGAGAACCCTTTCAAATCGCGCGCCTACCTCAACGCCGCCCACGCCCTCGAAACCCTCAGCGAACCGCTCGACAAACTCATCACCGAACAGCGCCTCGGCGAAGTCAAAGGCATCGGCGAATCCATCCAGAAAAAAATCCTCGAACTCCTCTCCTGCGGGAAACTCGTCTATTACGAAGAGCTCAAAGCCGCCACCCCGCCCGGCCTGGTCCTCATGCTCGAAATCCCCGGGCTTGGCCCCAAGAAAATCAAAGCGCTCCACGACGAACTGGGCATCGAAACCATTGAGCAGCTCGAAGCCGCCTGCCACGCCGATAAAGTCGCCAAACTGAAAGGCTTCGGCGAAAAAACCCAGACCAACATCCTCGACGGCATCAACCGCCGCCGCTCTTACGCCGCCAAACACCTCGTCAGCGAGGCCATCCCCATCGCCGAGACCCTTCTCGACGCCCTCCGTTCCCACCCCGACGTCATCCGCTGCAGCGCCGCCGGCAGCCTCCGCCGCCATCGCGAAATCATCGGCGATATCGACTTGCTCGCCTCCTCGAAAAAACCCGCCGCGGTGCTCGACTTTTTCGCCGGCCAGCCGGGAATCCTGAACGTCATCGCCAAAGGCGAAACCAAGGCCAGCATCCTCCTCCAGGGCGGCATCCAGTCCGACCTCCGCGTCGTCTCCGACGCCGAATTCCCCTTCGCCCTGATGTACTTCACCGGCAGCAAGGAACACAACATCGTCATGCGCCAGCGCGCCATCGACCGCGGCCTCCGCCTCAACGAATACGGCCTGTTCCGCTCCCACACCGAGACCCGCGACCCCAAACTCCTCGTCCGGTGCAAAACCGAGGACGATATCTTCCAGGAACTCGGCCTCCACCCCATCCCGCCCGAGATGCGCGAAGACATGGGCGAAATCCCCCTCGCCGAAAAAGGCCCCCTCCCCCGCCTGCTCGAATGGACCGACCTCAAGGGCTCACTCCACAACCACTCCACCTGGAGCGATGGCCACCAGACCCCCGCCGACATCGCCGCTTCCATGCGCAACCTCGGCCTCGCTTATTGGGGAATCACCGACCACTCCAAAGCTTCCTTCCAGGCCGACGGCCTCGACCCCACCCGCGTCCGAAAGCAGCTCAAAGAAATCAAACAGCTCAACGACTTCTTGGCCGCCGAAGGCACCCCCTTCCGCCTGCTCACCGGCACCGAGGTCGATATCCTCAAAGACGGCAAACTCGATTTCCCCGACGACCTCCTCGCCGAACTCGACGTCGTCGTCGCCAGCATCCACCAGAGTTTCAGCCAATCCGAAGCCGAGACCACCAGACGCCTGATCGGCGTCGCCCAAAACCCTTACGTCCACATGCTCGGCCACCTCACCGGTCGATTGCTCCTCGAACGCGAGCCCTACAAAGTCAACCAGCGCGCCGTCATCGATGCCTGCGCCGAGACTGGCACCTGGATTGAGCTCAACGCCAGCCCCCTCCGCTTCGACCTGGACTGGCGCCTCTGGCCCTATGCCAAATCCAAAGGCGTCAAATGCGTTATCAACTGCGACGCCCATCGCCTCGAACACGCCGGCTTCCTCCGCCTCGGCGCCGGCATCGCCCGCAAAGGCTGGCTCACCAAAGACGACGTCATCAACACCCTCCCCCTCGACAACCTCATGAAAGAACTCCGCCGCAAACGCGCGCGCTGACGGTTGAACCGTGCAGGTTTCAAGTTTTCAGGTTTTTCACGTTCCACGCCTCACTCCACCACTCCATCACTCCAACAATCCACCCATCCACTAATCCATCAATCCACCCCCCGCCCCCCGTCCCACTCCGCCTTCAGCCTTCAGATTACAAAATCCGCCACGTCCGCCGGCGTCTGCTGCAACTTCCGCCACCGTTCGCACAGCTCGGCAATCGTCACCCGCTCTGCAATCTTCACGATCGCTTCCCGAATCTCCTTCATCACGCTCCGAATCGCACAGCGCTCCTCGTCCGGACACGAGCACTTCTCATAAAAACGCTCACTCACGCAGCTCACTGGCGCCAGCGCCCCCTCGATATGCCGCACCACCTCCGCCAGCGTGATCTCCTCCGGCCGCCGCGCCAGACGATAACCTCCGGAAACCCCCCGTCGGCTTTGGACCACGCCTGCGGATTTCAGGTCGTATAAGATTTGCTCCAGGAAACGTTTCGGAATGTTCTGATGCTCCGATATCGCCTGGATCCGAACGACTGGCTCCCCATACTTCAAACCCAGAACCAGCAATGCCCTCAAAGCATACTCCCCACGCAACGAAAGTTTCATAACCTCCCAACTATAGAATCTCGACAAATACAGTCAAGAATGGCAGCCAGGTCTTCGATCCGCCGCAACGTCCGGGTTGCCCAAAGTCACTAGGCGATCTGATCCAAAAACGTAGCAATGTACATTCAAAAACAGCATGTTACTTGTTTACGGATAGCCATTTGTACATATATATTATGATCTCTATTGACATACTGTAGTATTTCGTTATGGTTGCGTCCAGATTTGGCATAAAACCGATGAAAAACCACGATCAACAGCTCGACTCAGACGAAGACCGACCCGGCTGGCTAGCACTGGTCAGCGACCAGGTTTCCTCATTGCGCTTCGGTCTCGTCGAAATTACCGTCCACGAATCCAGGGTTGTTCATATCGAAAAGACCGAAAAACCAAGATTCCAACCGAACACTCAATTGCCCGCCAGAAACCTGGGGGCCTAACCCCTGAACCAGTGCGCCGACCTGAAAACCCGAGGCAGCCAACATAGGAAACACGCAAATGAAACGATACGGAATCATCCTGGCGGGGGCCCTCCTCGCCTTGCGGCTCGGCGCGTCCTGCGCCATGGCCCAGGACACCAACACACTCGAGCTTATCAAGCAGCTCCAACACCGCATTGATGAGCTGGAACAGAAGGTGAAAACGCTCGAAGGCGCCAAACCACCGCCACCGCCGGCCACCAACGACGCTGCCGAAAAACAACGCCTCGAGCAACTCGACCAGCAGGTCAAAATCCTTCAGCATCAGCGCGAGCTCGATGATGAGGCAGCCCAGGCCCGCGCCAGCGTAGCGCCAAAAATCTCTGTCGGCGACCAGGGCTTTTCCTTTGCCTCAGCCAACGGCAACTTCGGCGTCCAGTTCAAAGGGGTCCTCCAGATCGACTCCCGCACCTTCTTCGACGACGCCGGCATCACCGGCAATGATTCCTTCCTGCTCCGCCGGGCCCGGCCCGTCCTCCAGGGAACCGTTTTCCGCGATTTCGATTTCCTGTTCGTCCCCGACTTTGGCGGCACCGGCGGCGCCCAAATCTTTGACGCCTACCTCAACTACCGCTACAACGACGCCTTGCAGCTCCAGGCCGGCAAATTCAAGGGGCCCGTCGGGCTCGAACAGTTGCAGGCCGACCGCGACCTCCTCTTTAACGAACGCGCCTTGCCCACCGGCCTCGTGCCCAACCGCGACATCGGTTTCGAATTGCACGGCGACCTCCTCGGCGGCGTCGCCACCTACGCCGCCGGCATCTTCAATGGCGTCGGCGACGCCCGCCTTTCCAACAATGCCGATTTTGAAGACGATAAGGCCTTCATGGGACGCCTCATGTTCCAGCCGTTCAAAAAATCCGCCGCGCCGGCCCTTCAAGGCTTTGGCTTCGGTGTCGCCGGCAGCTTCGAAGATATCCAGGGTACCAACACCGCCGCCTTGCCCAGCACCACCGGCGGGTCCCTTCCCGGTTACGCCACCGTCGGCCAGCAGCAATTCTTTGCCTACAATCCCACCAACGCCGCCGTGGTTGCTAGTGGCGAGCACTGGCGCGTCTCACCTCAAGGCTATTACTATTTCGGCCCCTTCGGTCTCCTCGGTGAATACGTCATTTCCAACCAGCGTGTCAGCCGCATTGGCACCGCCCCGTTCGACTCCCGACGCCTTCAAAACACCGGCTGGGAAGTCACTGGCTCCTGGGTCCTCACCGGCGAAGATGCCACCTATGGCTCCGTCATCCCCCGCCGGAACTTTGACCCACGTCAGCACGCCTGGGGCGCCCTTCAGCTCGTCGCTCGCTTCTCCCGGTTGGACATCGACCATTCCGTCTTCCCGTTCTTCGCCGATCCCGCCACGTCCGCCCGCTCCGCTCAGGAATGGTCGGTCGGTCTGAACTGGTACCTCAACCGCAACGTCAAAGTCATGACCAGCTTTTCTCACACCACCTTCCAGGGCGGCGGCGGCAGTGGCTCATCGGCCCCGGCTCTGGTCACACGCGAGGCCGAAAATGCCCTGTTCACCCGCGTCCAACTCGCGTTTTGAAGTAGTCGAGTAATCCGGTAATGAACCGATGGAATAATGTTATGAAAAGCTTTCTAACCGCTTTAACCGTGCTGGCCTTGTCGTCCGTTTGGACCAACGCCAAAGAAATTACCCTCCTCAACGTCTCCTACGACCCCACCCGCGAGCTCTACCAAGACGTCAACGCCGCATTCGCCAAATTCTGGCAGGCCAAAACCGGCGACCAGCTCAACATCCAGCAATCCCATGGCGGCTCCGGCAAACAGGCCCGGTCCGTCATCGATGGCCTCGGCGCGGACGTCGTCACCCTCGCCCTCGCTTATGATATCGATGCCATCGCCGAAAAGTCCCATCTCCTGCCTCCCGACTGGCAAAAGCGCCTCCCCGATAACAGCTCGCCCTATACCTCCACCATCGTTTTCCTCGTCCGCAAAGGTAATCCCAAGGGAATCAAGGACTGGGATGACCTCGTCAAGCCCGGCGTCTCTGTCATCACCCCCAACCCCAAGACCTCTGGTGGCGCCCGCTGGAACTACCTCGCCGCCTGGGGCTATGGGCTCAAAAAATTCGACCGCAGCGAAGCCAAAGCCCTTGCGTTCGTCGCCAGCCTTTTCAAAAACGTGCCCATTCTCGACTCCGGCGCCCGCGGCGCCACCACCACGTTCGTCCAACGCGGCATCGGCGATGTCCTCATCGCGTGGGAAAACGAGGCCCTCCTCTCCCTTCAGGAATTCGCCAAAGGCGATTTCGAACTGATCGCCCCCTCGTCGAGCATCCTCGCCGAGCCGCCTGTCGCCTGGGTGGACAAAGTCGTCAACCGCCGCGGCACTAGCGAGGTCGCCGAAGCCTACCTCCGCTTCCTCTATACCCCCGAAGGCCAGGAGCTCGCCGCCAAACATTTTTACCGCCCACGCCTCGATTCCGTCGCCCTCAAACACGCCGCCACCTTTCCAAAAATCAACCTCTTCACCATCGACGAACTCTTTGGCGGCTGGCAAAAAGCCCAGAAAACTCATTTCAGCGAGGGCGGCATTTTCGACCAGCTTCAACAGGCGAACCGCTGACCATTTAACTATCAACTATCCAACCATCAACTTCCTCACCATCAACTTTTCTTGCCCTCCAAAGCTTCAACGAACGACCCTCAACTCTCCACCCTCGACTGCTATCAACTATCAACTAAGCACTATCAACTTTTCTTGCCCTCCCCTGCATCTACTGGCAAAGATCAGGCACAGCCGCCAACGCTTGCGCTCGGAAAACGGTGCCGCGCCTGCGATTGGAGACATTGAACATTGAAACCTTTTGCGCTCGCACCGACTTTCGCAATGTTTGCTCAACTATGCCACCGGCTACCTGATGACCTGAAAACTTGAAAACCTGACAACCTGGCCCCACGCCCCTCTCGCCCTCTGAATGGCACCAAAAAAGTTTAACGCCCTGCCCGGGTTCGGCCTCACAATGGGTTTCACCCTGTGCTACTTAAGCGCCCTCGTGCTCATCCCGTTCGCAGGCCTGGTTATCCGCGCCTGCGAAATTTCATGGGCCGACTTCTGGCACCTGGCGACAACTGAGCGCGCGCTGGCCGCCTATCGCCTCACCTTCGGCGCCTCTCTCATCGCCGCTCTCGCCAACGCCGTCTTCGGCGCCCTGCTCGCCTGGGTCCTCGTCCGATACGAATTCCCCGGGCGCCGCGTGATTGACGCGATGGTCGATTTCCCGTTCGCGCTCCCCACTGCCGTCGCCGGCCTGACCCTCGCCAGCCTCTTCGCTCCCAAAGGCTGGCTCGGGCAATACCTCGTTCCCCTGGGAATCAAAGGCGCCTTTACCCCGCTGGGCGTCATCATTGCCCTCACGTTCGTCGGCCTGCCTTTTGCCGTGCGCACCCTCCAACCCGTCCTCCAAAACCTCGAACGCGAGGTCGAAGAAGCCGCCGCCACGCTGGGCGCGGGACGCTTCCGCACCTTCGTTACTGTCATCGCGCCTTCGTTGTTCCCAGCGGCCCTGACCGGGTTCGCTCTCGCGTTCGCTCGCGCCATTGGCGAATACGGCTCCATCGTTTTCATTTCCGGCAATCTCCCGTTCAAAACTGAAATCGCCCCCTACCTCATCGTGATGCGCCTCGAAGAATACGATTACACCGGCGCCATCGCTCTCGCGGTCGTGCTGCTGGTCTTTTCCTTCGTCCTGCTCGCCGCCATCAATGTTCTCGAACAATGGGCCGGCAAATTCCAGCGTTGACCATGCCCGGAACGACCAAACGACGATTGCTGGCCGCCCGTAGCGCTTCCAGGCGCGGCACCGAGGAGTCCCCCGTAATCAAGTGGCTGCTCATCCTGCTGGCGCTGGCTTTCGCGTTCCTCTTCCTGCTCTTGCCGCTCGCAAACGTCTTCGCCCAGGCCCTCGCCAGGGGCTGGTCCTACTACGTCGCGTCCCTGACCCACCCCGACTCCTGGGCCGCCATCCGCCTCACCGTGCTGGTCGCCGCCATCAGCGTGCCGATGAACGTCGTGTTCGGCCTCGCCGCCGCCTGGGCCATCGCCAAATTTGAGTTCCGCGGAAAGTCCCTCCTCATCACCCTCATCGACCTGCCATTCTCAGTCTCGCCCGTCGTGGCGGGCTTGATGTTTGTCGTGCTCTTCGGCCTGCAGGGCTTCTTCGGCCAGTGGCTCGACGGGCACAATATCAAAATCATTTTCGCAGTGCCGGGCATCATTCTGGCGACCGTCTTTATAACCTTCCCGTTCGTTGCCCGCGAATTGATCCCTGTCATGCAGGCCACCGGCTCCGAGCAGGAACAGGCAGCGCTCACCCTTGGCGCCAACGGCTGGCAAACCTTCTGGCACGTCACCCTCCCGTCCGTCAAATGGGGCCTCGTTTACGGGATCATCCTCTGCAACGCGCGCGCGATGGGCGAATTTGGCGCCGTCTCGGTCGTCTCCGGCCACATCACCGGCCTGACCGACACGATGCCTCTCCGCGTGGAAAAGCTTTACAACGAATACAACGCCCCGGCCGCCTTCGCGGTTGCCAGTTTGCTGGCCCTCCTGGCGCTGCTGACCCTCGCCCTCAAGACCTTCCTCGAATGGAAGCAGGCGCGCGAATACGTCAGAGCGCAGAGGGGCCAGGGAGTTGATAGTGGGAAAGTTGATAGTTGATAGTTCACCACTTGAGTATCGAACTCCAAAAAGTCACCAAGCAGTTCGGCGACGTCACCGCCGTCAAGAACGTCTCCTTCTCGGTGAAGGAGGGCGAGCTCATGGCTTTGTTGGGTCCGAGCGGTGGCGGCAAAACCACCGTCCTGCGCATGATCGCCGGGCTCGAAATCCCAACGTCCGGCGACGTCTTCATCCGGGGCAAACGCGTCAACGACGTGTCGGTGCAGCAGCGGAACATCGGCTTTGTGTTCCAGAATTACGCGCTGTTCAAGAACATGAACGTGTTCCGGAACATCGCCTTCGGCCTCAAGATCAAAAAATGGAAGCGAACCGACATCAAAGCGCGCATCGACGAACTGCTCAAGCTGTTCGGCCTCGAGAACCTGGAGAAGCGTTACCCTCACCAGCTTTCGGGCGGCCAGCGGCAGCGCGTCGCCATCGCTCGGGCGCTGGCGCCCAAGCCCAGCGTGCTGCTGCTGGACGAGCCGTTCGGCGCCGTCGATGCCAAGATCCGGCAGGAGCTGCGCGAATGGCTCGTGACCTTGCACCACGATCTCAACGTGACGACGATCTTCGTCACGCACGACCAGGAGGAGGCCATGGAGGTCGCCAACCGCATCGTTATCTTCTCGCGCGGCCTGCTCGAACAGGTTGGCGCCCCGCGCGAAGTGTACGAGCAACCCGCCAACGAATTTGTCGCCCGCTTCATCGGCGTCATGAACGTCCTCGAACCGGAGGTGCGCGACGGCGCAGCCCGCATCGGCGAACTCGAATTCCCCGCGCACGGGCTGGCCGCAGGTCAAAAAATCCGCATCGGCTTCCGCCCTTATGCCGTCCAGATTTCCTCGGACCTCACTCAATACCGCTATCACGCCGTGCTCCGGCACACCTTCTTCCTGGGCGTGATGCTGCGGGTCGAACTGGAGTTGCCCAGCGGACTCGTCATCCGCGCCCGAATGAGCAAGGAGGATTATGCGCATCAAGCGCTCGAAGATGGCCGCGAGGTTTCCTTCCAGATTCGCCAATACCGCGTGTTGGCGCGCGAGCAGGCCGCCCTGCCGCCCGAGTCCGAGTTGACCTATCAGCCGCCGCCAGTCGTCGGGGAGAACATTTAGTCCCGACTTATTTGCCCTCGATCCCTTTCAAATACGCGAAAATCAGTTCCGGCAACTCATTGCTATAGCCGCCTTCCAGCAAACTGAATACGGGCAGGCCCAGGCCACGAAGAGCTTGGCCGAGCCAATAGAAATCCTCCACCTCCAGCGTTTCCTGCGCCAGCGGGTCATGCGCATAGCAATCGAACCCTGCGGAAACAGCTACCATGTCGGGTTTGAAGCTTTGAAGATTCTCCAGGGCACTCGAGAGAACGTGGCGGTATTCAGTGCGCGGGGTCTGCGGCGGTACGGGGTAATTGAAACAGTTATTGCCCAGGTTCCGCGTGCCCGTGCCGGGGTAGCAAGGGAATTGATGGATCGAGAAGAACGCGGCGCCAGGCTGGTTCAGCAGGATGGCCTCGGTCCCGTTGCCGTGGTGGACGTCGAAATCATAAACAGCGATGCGTTTGGTGCCCGTGGCCAGTGCCTCAAGGGCGACGATCGCTATGTTGCTCAGGTAACAAAAACCCATCGCGCGAGCGCGAGTCGCATGATGACCGGGCGGGCGCATCAGGCTGAACACGGACTGACCGGCGCGCGCCGCGTTCAAAGCCGCTAGCCCGGCGCCGGCCGAGGCGCGCGCGTATTGGCCAATCTGCGGAAAGCATGGGGTGTCGGCGTCGAAGTCCCTGGGCTCATCCAAGCGGGCGAGGTGCTCCGGCAAGTGGGCGCGCAGGATCGTGGCGTCCTCTACCGGCGCCGGGGGTTCCCACACCAGTGGCAGTTCGGTTTGGCTCCTCAGTTTCCGAAGCGACAGGCTGATGCGCTCCGGCCGCTCGGGATGGCCCGGATGTGAGAAACCTGTGCAACGCTCGTCGGTGATGACAGTCATTGGCTGTCAATGGTCGCACGCGGTCTGAACGCTGCCCAACCATCCATTCATGCCACTCAGCCGACTTGTTGCGCTACCACTGTCTCACCCGATAGAACCGCTGCGGGCTAGAGGCGTTGGAATCGACGAGCATTTGGAGCGCGCCGGTTCCCGGGACCGTGGAGAGCGGGGTCCAGGTGGTGGCGGACAAGGAGGTCTTGTACTCGAGCGTGTAATTTTTCCCGACAAACGTTTGAAGCACCAGGCTGAATTGTTTCCCAAGCCGTTGGGCCCCGAGGAGGCGTGGTGCCACGTAGCGGTTGCCTTCGAGCAGCAGGGTGTGCGAATTGCCGGCGGCGATGGCGATGACGTTGGTGAGCCCGGGCGGTAAATCGCACTGGCCATTCCAATCATTGCCCCAGGCAACCGCGACGCTGTCGGACTTGAGGGCGACGGTGTGTCCGCCGCCGCCGGCGATGGCGACGGCGTTAGTCAGGCCCGCCGGTGGCTGAGTCTGGCCTTGCGAGTTGTCACCCCAGGCCACGACCGTGCCATCGCTCTTTACCGCGGCGCTGTGATAATCTCCCGCGCCAATCGCAACTACGTTCGCCAGGCCGAAAGGCACCGTGGACTGTCCGGCAAAGCTGCCGCTGGCGTCGGTATTTTCCCCCCAGGCCACGACGGTGCCGTCAGAACGCAGCGCCAGGCTGTGGTTGCCGCCCGCAGCAATCGCGATGACGCTGGCCAACCCGGCCGGAATGCTGGACTGGCCCGCGCTGTTGTCGCCCCAGGCGACGACCGTGCCGTTGGCCAATAGCGCCAGACTATGCCAGGTGCCGGCGGCGAGGGCGACAACGTTCGAAAGTCCGGCCGGCGGCGTAGCCTGCCCGCTGTAATTGGCGCCCCACCCGGTCACCGTCCCATCACCCTTGAGCGCAAGGGTGTGATAACCGCCGGCAGCAACGCCGATGGCGTTCGCCAGCGCGGGCGGCACATCGCACTGGCCGTCGTAATTCTCACCCCAGGCTAGGACGGAGCCGTTATCGCGCAACGCGACGCTGTGCCACGCCCCGGCCGAGATCGCCACCGCATTCGTCGCCAGCAGCGAGACGTCGATTTGGCCCAGCGAATTATCGCCGCTGACCACCAACGGCACCACGCGGAGGATCGCGTCAGTGCTGGTTACCGAGCCGTAGGAGTTGCTCACCCGAACTGAGTAGGCCCCGCTGTCAATCGCGCTCGGGTTGGAAAGGGTCAAAGACGGGGAAGTTGCCCCGGGCAGGTCCACCCCGTTGAGCCGCCATTGATAGGCCAAAACTGGCGTGCCGAGGGCCGTTACGGAGAACGTCACGGGCTGGGCGGCCAGTGTGCCCTTCCCCACCGGCTGCGTCACGATTTGAGGTTGGATGATCCCCGGCAGGTAGTTGACCTGGTCAACCCATCCAATGTCGCTCCCCGAACTGAGCGAGGCGTCTTTGGCGTAGGTCCATTGCAGCGTTTGCGCGCCCGCAGGCAGATAAACGGTTTGCTGGTTCCAATCGACCTCGCCCGAGATTTGCAGGATATTGGTCAGGCTCGCAGAAAGGTCGCTGAAAGTTAGGATGTCGGCGTTGGTTTGCGAAGATACCTTCCACCAAAACGTGAGCACCCCCGGGCCGGTCGTCACGGTTTGCAATGTAGTCTGTTGTCCGTCGCCGATGCTATAGCTGCGGGCGGAAGCCACCCCGTCATGCGAGACATTGGTCTGCCCGTACCATGGAGTCCCGAGATCCGTGGACCACGCAAGACTTGCGTTGTTGAGCGCAAAAGGCAGCGGCACGGTCGGCACCACTACGAGCACCGCATCGGAACTCGTTACGCTGCCCAGAGCGTTGCTAACGACGACGGAGTAGGCGCCGGCCTGGGAGGGGGCGACGTTGTTGAGCGTTAAGCTCGAGTTGGTTGCGCCGGAAATAGGGGTGCCATTGAACTGCCATTGATAAAATAAGGGCGTAAATCCCCCGGCCCCGACGGTGAAGTTGGCGCTTAACCCCTGCAGGATCGTCTGCCCCACTGGTTGCACCGAAATCGCCGGGCCGCCGATCGAGGCCATGAAGAATATCGGGTCATGGTTCGCAACCGGCCGGCCCAATTGCGCGCCATTCGCCGTGAAAACGCCATAAAGGGTCGGGCCCACTGCTTTCATCTGCTGATAATCGCCTAGCACACGCTGACGCGTATCGCCGTTATCGGTCTGGGCCGACAGAAAAGTGTAAAGCGGAGTGTCGTTGAACGTCGCGCCGGAGTCCGTGCTCCAGGCCAAATGGGCCGTGAAAGTCGGATAACCGCCCGTAAACCCGTCATAGGTGTCGTAGAGCACCCCTATCACACCGCTCGTGGTAACTGCGACTGAGGGGAGCGCGGCTTGCACCTGCCCGGTGACAAACACTTCCGGACCAATGGTTAATCCGCCCGAACCGTTATCTGTAAGACGGCGGCAGGCAAGCCGATTATTCCCAGTGGAGGGATCGCGGCTTCCGTACACATAATACACATCGCCGTTGCTCGGATCGACTGCCGCATGGTCCACGCCTCCGAGCAGGGCATTGACCGTTCCAAACTTCGGCGTCGGTTGGGTGCTGTCACCATTGGCAACCATAATTCCGGTCGATTTGCCATTAAGGCCCCACGTCAGGCCACCGTCAATAGAGCGGTTGAGCATATAGTCAATATTCTTCGAACCGCCGGTACCGGGGGCGTTGTTCTGCTGAAAAAGACTATAAATAAAACCGGAGCGTGGATCTTTCGCCAGCCGGTGGCCTGGATTTACCCCCCCGGCCGAGAAGCCCACCAGCACGTCTTTGTTAAAGGAAGGCGGGTTGAGTCCATAAGACACCGCCACCCGCATAATGGCCCCCCGGAAGCCGCTAAAATCATCGTATGCAACATAGATATCATCCTGACCCGGATTCACCGGGTCCCGATTCACCAGCAGCCACGGCTGGTCAACATTCGTAAAGCTGGCGGAGTTTGCGGACACCGCGATGCCGTTTACGAGTGGCCAATTGAAGGCCGTGCTCGCCGTGGGATCACTGCTTGTTCCCGCGAAGGCTGCGCTATTGCCATTAGTGTCGGAAGTTAGGAAGACGGCGGCGACCTGGTTACTCCGCCCGTAATCCGGCGCCTGGTCTTCAGGACCGGCGACCATCTGCCCCGTGGGCACGGGAATGGTGAATCGCTTCGTCCATGTGAGTCCTCCGTTGGTTGAGTGCCACCAGGGCGCACTGTTGCCCCAAAACCCCGAGAACGAAAGAATGATGATTTCATTGGGATTAGAAGGGTTCACTGCGATGCTCGGCTCTTCGTCGCCGAACCTGTCGGTGATCCTGAGCGCCGTGTCGGTGTTGCTGACGACAACATCACAAAGAAATACCGCGACGCCCACCTGGCTGCCCTTCATTTGGTTGGCGCCGGCCAGGTTGCCGTTCACGAAATCCGCGGGCTCCACTGCGCGCCAGAATGGAGCTGCGTTCTTTGGCCAGCTCGAGATTGACTCGGAAACGGGACTCGTAACAGCATTGGCCCCCGCATCGGCCACAAGCTGGTTGGCGAAGGACTTCGTTCCGATCGCGTGCGGCTTGCCCTGAACGGTCACCGCGCGCTCAGCGGAGACCAAACCCTCGTCGGCCGCCGCGGCTGGACCGGCCAAGCCAAAACAGCCCGCGACGAACGCGGCAACCGCGCCGATGTTCGCTAATCGTTTAGAAATCGCCCGGAGCGAGCCCGTTGAACACCTTTGAAGCGTAAACATAATGATGATCTTTCCGAACGTGCCTGGAGAGGAACCTCTGGGCCATCTCCGTACTGGCCCTACTTAAGAACCACCCTGCGCGGGAATCAAGCCAATTCGTCAAGATTTGAGTATCAGGATTTGGCTTTGACTTTTGCATCACGAGGCTAGACTTGCCGCACAATTTGACACTGCGAAATGAAAAGGATCACGCTTGGCGCCCTGGGAATTCTGGTCATGGTTCAGATGGCCGGCCAGCCGGGGCTGGCCTGGGACTATGACGGCCACCGGCTGGTCAACCAGCTTGCCCTGGCGTCGATGCCTTCGAATTTTCCGGCCTTCGTGCGGGCGCAGGTGCCCGCCGAGCGCATCGCTTTTTTGTCGGGCGAACCGGATCGCTGGCGCAACGTGCAGGACCTGCCGCTGCGGCATGGCAACGGCCCGGACCATTACATCGATTTAGAACAATTGGCCGACTATGGCATGCAACCCGAGATGCTGCCGGTCTTCCGTTACGACTTCGTCGCCCAACTCGCGCTTGCCCGCCAGGCCCACCCCGACAGGTTTCCCGCGCCTGAAGCCGCCCGGAACGAAGACCATACTCGAGAGCTCGTGGGGCTGCTGCCGTGGGCCATCGCCGAAAATTATTCTAAACTCAAATCCGGGTTCTCTTATCTCAAAGCGTATGAAACGGCCGGCGGCACGCCCGAAGAAATCACCGACGCGCAGGAGAACATCATTTATGTAATGGGCGTCATGGGCCACTATGTCGGCGACGCTTCGCAGCCGCTTCACACCACCATTCACCACCATGGCTGGGTGGGAGACAATCCCCACCAATACTCGACCAGCAGTCGCATCCATAGTTGGATCGACGGCGGCTACTTCCTCAAGATCGGTGGGGCAAACCGCCAGTACCTGGAGAGCAGACTTCGCCCGGCGCAACCCGTCGCCCTCAATGGACATCCCGCCAAACCGGAAGAAATGTTCCAGGCCGCGATGTTATTCATCCTCGACCAGAATAAACTCGTGGAACCGCTCTACCAGATGGAGAAGGACGGCTGGCTTTCGGGCGAGGGCGAAGAGGGCTTGCGCGGCCGGTCGTTCCTTGAAGGGCAACTCGTCAAATCCGGCCAGTTGTTGGGCGACATCTGGTATTCGGCCTGGCAGCAGGCGGCGCCCGATACGTTTTTGCGAAGCCAGCTCGCGCGCAGAAAACAGGAACCAGCAACCGCCGGCAAAAAGTAACCCGTCATGGTGCCTAACTCGCTCCCGTGGAGCGCTTCCCGCCTGCTGCCCGCTGTCCCATTCCTCCGCGCTCCCGCCTCGCACCAGTTCTCAGATAGGGGTCAATTGGCTCGCCCTTTTTGGCGCTCCGTGTATTTTTCAGAGCTAACCTGAAAATGTCACTCAAAAGCAGGCGCCTGAAGAAGGTGTTGATTGGCGCAGTGCTGGTCGCGGCGGTGGGCGCCCTGTCAGGCTGCCATACGCTCCAGTTTTACGGCCAGGCTATTAAAGGCCAATACCAACTGGTTGCTCACGAGCAGTCCATCCTGAAACTCACGAACGACCCTCACACACCCCCGCGGCTCAAGCAACGGTTAGACTTGCTCGAACGACTGCGGGCATTTGCTGCACAGGAGTTAAAACTCCCGGTCGATGATCATTACCGCAAATACGTCGATGTCCACCGGCCGTTCGTGGTATGGAACGTCGAGGCGGCCCCGCAATTCTCGCTGCAAGCGCGGACGTGGTGGTACCCGTTGGTCGGCAGCCTCGAATACCGCGGCTATTTCTCCCTTCGGGGTGCGACCAATTACGCCGGTTACCTCAGAAGGAAGGGCTATGACGTTTCGGTGGGAGGCGTGTCGGCCTACTCCACGCTGGGCTGGTTCAAAGACCCGGCCCTTAGTACCTTTCTCTTCGACTCTGAGGCTGAGCTCGCGGAGACGGTTTTCCACGAACTGGCGCACCAACGCCTCTTCGCGCACGGCGACACGGATTTCAACGAGGCCTTCGCGACCAGTGTCGGAGAAGAGGGAGCGCGCCGCTGGCTTAAGACTAATGGAACTGCGGCCGAACTGGATCAGTACGCGGCGCACCTCCGCCGCAATGACCAGTTCGTGCACCTGGTTATCGCAACGCGCGTGCGGCTCGAAGCTGTCTACGGCGACGCGGTCTCGCAAGGCGTCAGAGTTAAAGCAACCTCAAAGAACCACGATGTGTCTGCGGCTCAATTGCTGCGCCAAAAACAAGCGGTTCTTGAGGATATGAAAAACGAATACGCCCGGCTGAAAGCAGCCTGGGGCGGCGACCCGGAATACGACGGCTGGTTTGCCCACCAGGTGAATAATGCGGGCCTGAATTCAGTCGCCGCTTATTACGACTTTGTTCCAGGGTTTGACCGGTTGCTCGCTCAAAACGGAGGCGACCTGGAAAAGTATTACGCCGCCGCCAAAGCCATTTCAAAAAAACCGAAAAAGGAACGACACGAAGCTCTCAGGGTCCTGGCTAAAGAGGCCAAGACGGGTTCAGAGGCAGAAGGGGTTTCCGCGCCGGGGCATTGAAGCCGGAGCGACCGGCAGGCGCCAAAATCCGAAGCTCGAAGGTCCGAAACCTCCTCGCATCGGCCCGTTGGAGCACGCGTTTTCGGAGATTTCGAATTTCGGGTTTCGAATTTTTAGAAGACCTGCGTCTGTCCGGGCATGGCGATGGGGTATTTGCCGCTCGCGTCGGGTATCGCTGACGGGTTTGAATCCCACCTGTAGCTGTCCAGGCCCGGCGCCAGTTCGAGCTTCGAGTTAATGGCTTCCTCCCAAGTGATAAGCTTGCCCGATTCGCACGCCATGCGACCCATGATCGCGGTGAGACAGGATTTGGCGCAACGCTCCGTTTCATTGTAAGGCTTGTTGTTGCGAATCGCATCGAACAGGAGGTCGTGCTCGCGCTGGTAGTGGTCGCACTCCGGCCCTTTGTAGCTCCAAAGCACGTCCCCCGAACCTCGCTGGTGGCCTTTGAAAAGCCGGGGCTTGGGCTGGCCTTCACCCAGGACGGCCGAGCCCTTGGTGCCCTGGATGACATCGCCGAAAAAGTCCCAGTAATCGGCAATATGCCGGGCCTGGGCCATCATCCGGGTACCATCGGCAAACGTATATTCCGCGCCGTAATGGTCGAAGAGCTGGTCGGCGTCCTGCCGGACCTGGCGGCCGCCCATGCCCTGGACCGAAACCGGCCAGCCATTCTTGGCCCAGCAGCAAACGTCGATGTTGTGGATCAGCCAATCCACGATGAAACTGCCGTTGAGCCAGGTGAAATTGCTGTAATTCGTGATCTGGTAGGCGAGTTCCTTCATGTCGGGCTGCTTCGGCGTGAGGCCGACCGGCCCATGCATGCGATAGGCCCACTCGGTAATCACTTCGCCGATCACGCCGTCATGGATTTGCTGGATGGCCTGTTCGAGCGGCAGGTAGTGGCGGCTCATGAGGCCGCCGGCCACTTTCAGATTCCTCTTCGCCGCTTCTTCGCCGGCTCGCAGGACGCGCCGGATGCCGGGCGCATCGACGGCGAAAGATTTTTCCATGAACACATTAATGCCCTTCTGCACTGCATATTCGAAATGAATGGGTCGAAACGCCGGCGGCGTCGCCAGAAGCACGACGTCGCCCTGCCCGAGTGAATCGATCGCTTTCTTGAACGAGTCCAGGCCGATGAACTGGCGCTCAGCCGGAATCTCCATCTGTTTTTCATGGCCTTGCTTTATATTGGCAAGGCTGCCTTGAAGGCGATGCTCGAACACATCCGCCATTGCCCACAGCTTTGTCGGTCCCTGAGTCGAAAGCGCCTGGGCGGCCGCGCCGCTGCCGCGGCCGCCGCAGCCGACCAGGGCAATCTTGAGCGTGTTATTCTCGGCGGCATAGCCGGGACGGGCAAGTGGGCCGGCCAAGGCAGCTCCAGCCACCACTGCGCCTGAGGTTTTGAGAAATTCACGACGAGTGGTGCGGCCAGATTCAGGAGAGGTGGGGGTGTTCATGCTCTGATTCATTTTCAGTTTCAACAAAGGCGAACGGGCAACTGGAGGCCATCATTGTGCGGCGTCAATGCCTTGGCAAGAAATTCCAGGGTGCGGGAAAAAGCGCCCTCCCACGGGAACCCTCGTTTCCCTAATAAAGCGAGAGCGCACAGGTGAAGGATCTTGGGGCAGCCGATGGACACGGGCAGTAGCAGTCAGAAAAAGAAGACAGCAACGGCGAAGCGCAGCGAATGCCGGGCCGTTGTTTCAGGGACTTGCATTCTCCAGGGGTTTTGGCAAAGGTGGAGCGCGCGCAGCTTGGACTCGCAGCGGCTTGAACCGTCGCTGCCGTTCGACCGGCCACTGTGCATTCGCGGTTGCGCGCCGGACGGTGTCTTCCGCTGGCCGATTTCGTATTGGCGCTTTCGCCGGACGGAATCCAGCGGAACAGCAGCCGCGGGCAGGGGAAAATGGCTATGAGTCAGATGAAGCAGTTGCCTTTCGGGCTGAAAAAAGTTGAGGCCGAAATTCCCGGCCGGACCGGCGGCCGAACCACGCTTGCCGCCCTGCTATGCTTGCTGGCCGCAGCATCGGCATTGCTGGCCTCGGAAAACGCGCCTCGCCGGCCGTTCGCACAGTGGGCGGACGTGCCGCCGCCCGGCCAACTGGTTGCCGGCGCTTTCTACGAACAATCAGAAGCCTATTATATTTGGGCAGGCAACACGCGGCACAATATAACTCTCAAAACGCCCGATGGGGAAAGCTACGGCATCGACATCCGCCAAGGCTATTTCACGCTCGACTATGGCCTGACTGAAAAGTGGGCGGCCGATATCAACTTCGGCGCCACGACCGTTGGCTGGCGCTCGTTTGACCCGAACGGAGGCATCCAGAAAACGACTGGGCTCATGGACACGGCTTTCGGAGTGCGTTATCAGATTTTCAATGAGAAACAACAGCCGTCGCCGTGGCTCCCAACCTTGACGTTTCGCGCCGGGGCGATCCTCCCGGGCAGTTACTCTCGCTCGATCCCATTTGCCCCTGGCAACCATTCGGCGACGATCGAGCCCTCGCTGCTTTTGCGGAAGCATTTTGGCTGGAGCGGTTTAGGGGTTTGGGGCGACGCGTGGTACCGGTGGAATCACACCATCAGCACCGACCAGTACATGGCGTCCATCGGCCTTTTCCAGGAGATCGGGCACTGGGAATTGGATGCCGGCTACCGGCACCAGCAGGCCACTTCCGGCGAAGACATCATACTGGTGGGCAGCCAGGTCCCCTATGACGGAATATCGTACAAATCCGATGTGAAGGAGGTCAGCGATGCGATCGAAGCCGGGTTCAGCTACAGGACTGTGAAACGCCAGGTCCGCTACGGCTTTCACGCGCGCAAAACGTTTGATGGCCGGAATACCGATTCGAAACTGTGGCTTGGGGCCTATATCGATATCCCATTCGGCGGAAAGAAAGAGAATTAGGCTCGGTGGGAACCAAGGACATTCTCGTTCGTCCAACAATTGTATGAGCCCGCGGCGCGGCCACGAATAGAACGAAAGTAGGGCTTGGGGCTGGTCCAGGCCCGAAGTGGCGCGTCTTTCCACCTGGCCTTCATGCTGGCCGAAAAAACGGGTCGCGTGTGGGGCGGCTCAGCGTTCACCGAGCCGCCCCACCTTAAACGTAGGGCAGGGTAGGAAGTATTGGATTAAAAATGTTCGCGTGGCCAGCGTGACCTGTCCCTGCCCTCTTCCGGCGCCTGGAAATTCCTTTGGTTTTTGGGGGGTAATCGGGTATCTTCGTGTAAATATCGTTACTTATGAAAACGAACCTGATCAGGCCTACGCTTAACACTGCAGTCGCGGGATTAATGCTGGCCGGCTTGACGGTTTCCGGGCAGATGCCGGGTGCCGGCGCCCCAGGCGGCATGGGCGCCGCTCTTACCCGCTTGTTCGGCGAGACCAAAGCGTTCACCGCCAAGGTCGATGTGCAGGTGCTGGACAGCTCACAGCAGGAACTGGCCAGTGTCCCGGTGGAGTTCGCGTTCCTGGACAATAAAACCCGCATGGAAATGGACCTGACGCAGATGAAGAACAAGCAGATGCCGCCCGGCATGGCCGACAGCCTCAAGCAAATGGGGATGGAGCAATTCGTCAATATCATCCGCCCGGATAAAAAACTGGTTTATGCGATGTACCCAAACATGAAGGTCGTGCTCAGCCAACCCCTGCCCAAGGCGGATGCCGAGGCGGCGGACAAGCCGCCAAAACTCGAAACGACCGAGCTGGGCAAAGAAACTGTGGACGGTCACCCTTGTGTTAAACACATGAACGTGTTTACGGACCAGGAGGGCAAAAAGATTGAGGCCACCACCTGGAACGCGACCGATCTGAAAGACTTTCCGGTGCAGATCCAGACCAAGGACAACGAGAATACGTCGTTCCTGCGGTTCAAGCAAGTGAAGTTAGCGAAGCCGGATGAGAAGCTGTTCGACCCGCCGGCCGACTTTACACAATACACCAACCAGATAGAGCTTCAGAAGGCGGTAATGAAAAAGATGACGGAAGGCGCGGAGAAAAAGTAACCCGGATTGAGAATTGCCCGCGGGCAATTTTCAGCTATGCGGATCACCAATCTGAACCCGGACACGGCCATCGGAGCGTCCGGGTGGTTTGTGGAACTGGACGGGCACCGGCTGCTGATGGATGCCGGTGTTCATCCCAAACGCGAAGGCCGCGAGGGCCTTCCGCTCTTCGACCTGGTCAAGAACAAGGAACTAGACGCGATCGCGATCTCGCATTGCCACCACGACCATGTCGGCTCACTGCCGGTGGCGTTGCGCTATTTTCCCCAGGCGCATGTGCTTATGAGCGAGCTGAGTTATTTCCTGGTGGAACGCGTGCTGCACAATTCCGTCAACGTCATGACGCGACAACGGGACGAACTGGGCATCAAGGAGTACCCGCTTTTTACGCATGACGAAGTCGATGACATCGAGCCGCGGTTCCAGGGGTTCAAATACACCCGCGAGATCGATTGGGCCGCTTTCAAAAAGAGCCGGGCGGGTTTCCACTCGCCGACGCTCGAGTTCTACGATGCCGGCCACGCGCTCGGCTCCGCCGGGCTGATGGTCCGAGGGCGACGTGAGACGCTCTTTTACACTGGCGACGTGTGCTTCCACGACCAAACGATTTTGAAGTCGGCGCGGTTTGAGGGTGTCAAGGCCGAGGTGCTGGTGATGGAGACGACGCGGGGCAACCGGCAGGTGCCGCCCGGGTTCACGCGCGCCGGGGAGCTCGAACGGCTGACGGACGCGATCCAGCGCGCGCTGGACCGCAAAGCGTCGATCCTGATCCCCACTTTTGCGCTCGGGCGGACTCAGGAAATCCTCGCGCTGCTCGCGTTGCTCACGGCGGAAGGCAAAATCCGCCAACAACCGATTTACATCGGCGGGCTGGGGCGGGTCTTCACTGAGATTTACGATTTGGAATCGCACCGCGCCCATCGACAGCATCCCACGCTGCAATTGCATGAGGCCTTGAACCTCGTCGTGCTCGAAAAAGGACAGGCTGAAAAAATGAAACTGACCGGCGGGCGCATTTTTGTCATCACCGCCGGAATGATGAGCGAGAATACCGCCGCGCATAACCTGGCCTTGCGCATGATCGGCGATGAACGCCAGTCCATCTTCTTTGTCGGCTACTCGGACCCGGACACTCCGGGCGGCCGCCTCCGGGCCGCGAAGCACGGCGAGACCTTCCTGTTCAGCGCGAGCGGCGGCGAAGTGACCCGACGGTGCCAGGTGGAGGAATTCGACCTGACAGCCCATGCGAACCGCGAGGAACTGCTGGATTTTGTCAGCCGGGTCGAACCGCGTGCGGTGCTGCTGGGCCACGGCGAGGAGGACTCCCGCAACTGGTTCGAGCGGCAGATTCACGCCCGGCACCCACGCATAAAGGTGTTCCAACCCAAGCCGGGAGAGACGGTGGACGTGTGACTCGCCTAAAGTCTCACGTGTCACATCTCTGAAATAATAGGCTTTGCGCTGGAGCGGCCTTTCGCAAAAATGGCGCGTGGAAGTGAGTTTGTTATTGGGCCCGGCGGGCAGCGGCAAGACTTACCATTGTCTGGCGGGAATTCGCGCTGCGCTGAGAACGTCGGCGGAAGGGCCGCCACTGGTGCTGGTAGCGCCGAAACAGGCGACCTACCAGTTGGAGCGGCAATTCCTGGCAGACCCCGAAATCCCTGGTTATACTCGGCTGCACATCTTGTCGTTCGAACGCCTGGCTCATTTCATTTTCGAGCGCCTGCACCAAGCGCCGCCGGCGATGCTCCACGAGGAGGGCCGGCTGATGGTGCTTCGCTCCTTGCTGACCCGCAAGGGCAACGAATTGAAGTTGTTCCGCGCCAGCGCGCGGCTGAACGGCTTTGCACGGCAGCTCAGCCTCGTGCTGCGGGAGTTGCAACTCAGCCAACTTACACCGGCAGTGCTGAACCAGCTCGCCGAGCGGGTGCGAGACGTCGAAGGCCTTTCTTATAAGCTTCAGGACCTCGCGACCTTACTCCAGGAGTATCTGGACTGGCTGGCAACCCATGATTTGCAGGATGTGGATTGTTTGTTGGCCACGGCGGCGGAGGCGCTTGGAAATGCGGGATTAGCGGCCCAGGAGCATGGTCCACCGTCCGCGGTCCACCGTCCGCGGTCCACAGTCCCAGGTCTCAAAGCCCGTGTCCGAAGTCCAAAGTCGGAAGTTCGGATTGAGCATCTTTGGGTCGATGGGTTTGCTGAATTCTCGCAGCTGGAGCTGGGGTTGCTGGCGACGCTGATGCCGTATTGCGATGGGGCGACCGTTGCACTCTGTGTCGAGGGGGTAGAGGGAAAACACAGCTCATGGCTTTCTCATTGGTCGATGGTCCGCAAAACGCTGGAGCAATGCCGGAAGCGGCTTGGCGGTTTGGCAGGCGTGGAGGTGGTCACCGAAACCCTGTCGCGAATTCCCAGCCAGAGCCGGTTTCCCGAGAAAGGCGCGTTGCAGCACTTGGAGCGGCATTGGGGCGAGCCGCAGCCTTACCAGGGTGCGGAGACGCCGCCCGGGGAGATGGCCGGGCCGGGGCAGAGCCTGCGCGTCGCGGTGTGCGTGGAGCCGGAGGAGGAAGCGAAATTGACAGCGCGGGAAATCCTGCGACACGTGCGCGCCGGTGGAAGGTATCGCGAGATTTCGGTAATGGTGCGGAAGCTGGAGGGGTACCACTCGGTCCTGCAACGCGTGTTTTCACGGTATGGAATTCCGTTTTTCCTGGACCGGCGCAAGTCGGTTTCACACCACCCGTTGGCAGAACTGGCGCGCAGCGCGCTGCGCACCATCGCGTTTCAATGGCAGCAGGATGACTGGTTCGCAGTACTGAAGACCGGCCTGGTCGGGGTGGCGGAGGCCGAAATTGACCGGCTGGAGAACGAAGCGCTGGCCCGCGGCTGGCGGGGCGCGGTGTGGCAAAGACCCATTGTGATTAGTGGCGAGCCCGAGTTGACCGATTGGGTTGCCCGCCTGCAAGAGCGCATCATGCCGCCGTTTCAGCGGCTCGCGCTGGCCATGGCCGAATGCCGAAATAAGCCGACCGGCGCGCAACTGGCAACGGCGGTGCGCGCGCTCTGGGAAGCCCTTGAAGTCGAGCAGCAACTCCAGGCGTGGGCCGCCACGGACGTCTCCAGCACCGAATCGCCCATCGACAACTCGGTGCACACCGCTGTTTGGGAACAGATGAATACCTGGCTGGAGAATGTGGAATTGGCTTTCCCCGCCGAGGCGCTGACCGTCCGCGACTGGCTGCCGATTCTCGAGGCCGGGCTGGCCAGTCTCACCGTCGGAGTCATTCCGCCGGCGTTGGACCAGGTGCTCGTCGGCGCCATCGATCGCTCGCGCAACCCGGACATCAAGTTGGCGCTGGTGCTTGGCCTCAATGAGACCGTTTTTCCGGCGCCTCCCGAACCTGGCGTGCTCCTGACGGAATCCGACCTTATCGAATTGGAAAAACACAACGTCACCGCCGTGGCCAGCTCCCGCCACCAACTCGGCCGCGAACGGTTTTATGCGTATATTGCCTGCACCCGGGCGCGGGCCCGGTTAGTGTTGACGTGCGCTCATCGCGACGCGCACGGCACGCCGCTCAACCCATCGCCCTTCCTGGCACACGTCCGGCGGCTCTTCCCATCACTCGAGTTCGACACCGAGTCCAAAGCGCTGGACTGGCGGGAAAGCGAGCATGTGACGGAACTGATCGGGCCGGCGCTTAAAGCCTCAGGTATCAAGTTCCAAGCCTCAAGACCACGGACCAAGGACCACGGACCGCAGGTTGAGGTTTGCAGTGGAGAGTCAGTGACGACAGCGGATGCTGGCATCACCCATCACACATCACGCATCACGAGCTGGGAGCGATTGGCCGCGATTCCGCCGCTGGCGTCGGTGCTCGAACAATTGCGGCATTTTCAGAATCCGGGACCGCAAGAGTCGCTGTCGCCCGAAATGGCGGAAAGCCTGTATGGACCCGTCCTTGGGACTTCGGTCAGCCGAATGGAGCAGTTTGCCGCCTGCCCATTCAAGTTTTTTGTCCACTCGGGTTTGCGAGCGGAGGAGCGAAGGCGCTTCGAGCTGGACCTCAAGGAACAAGGGACATTTCAGCACGACGTGCTGGCGCTGTTCCATGAGCAGTTGCGGAAAGAAGGGAAGCGCTGGCGCGACATCACGCCGGCGGAGGCGCGCGAACGTATCGCGGCACTCTCGCGGGGCCTGAGGGCGAGTTACCGCGACGGCTTGCTCGAAGCGAGTGAGGAAACAAGGTTTATGGCCCGCATCCTGACGGAGTCGCTGGAGGAGTTTGTGGAAACGCTGGTCGGCTGGATGCGGCATCAGTACCGGTTCGACCCCACGGCGGCGGAGCTGCCGTTTGGGCATCCGGGCACGTCACCTGCCTGGAGTCTTGAGCTCGACAGCGTGCATCGACTGCACCTCCACGGCCGGATCGACCGGGTCGATTTGTGCCGAGAAGGGGAGGCGGCGTCCTGCGTGGTGGTGGATTACAAATCGAGTCAAAAGCAACTGGATGCAGTGTTCCTGCAGCATGGCTTGCAGTTGCAGTTGCTGGCCTATTTGAATGTGCTGCGCCGGTGGCCGAATCCCCACGAGCAATTCGGCGTCGCGCGGCTCGCGCCGGCAGGCGTGTTCTATGTCAACCTGCGCGGCAAGTACGAACGCGAAGCGAACCGGCGCGACGCGCTGGAAAATGCCGACGAAGCCCGACAATTGGCCTATCGCCACACTGGGCGGTTCGATGCACGGTTATTGCGCCAACTGGACAGCCGGGCCGAGGCGCGGCAGGGCGACCAGTTTAATTATCGCCTCACGAAGGACGGGCGAATCAACAAAAGCTCGCACGAGGCCGTGACGACGCCCGAATTCGAAGCGTTGCTCGATTCCGTCGAAGCGCACTTGAAGCAGATGGGGCGGCGGATTTACGAAGGCGCCGCCGAGGTGGCGCCCTTCCGCAAAGGCACGACCGTCGCCTGCGACCAATGCGCTTACCAGGCAATCTGCCGCATCGAGCCGTGGACGCATCAGTACCGAACGCTGAAGAAGGCCGGCGAGTGCGTAAATCACGCCACTCAGTGAGTGATGGAGCGACGAACCCTCAGGGTTTTCAACTCGCTGCTTCGCCGATTTCCAGATTGTAGCTCCAGTTCCCGGGATCGGTTTTCGCGACCCAAAAGGCTTCGCCCACACCGATGATGGGTGGACCGGCCGTCCAGCGGCCGTCCTGGTAGGGGTGCAGGACGTACTTCTGCCGCTCGCGGTCGAAAAGGTGGATGACATCCCCGTTGCTGATTGGGAAGCGTAGGTCGTCGGCCAGGTTGCCCGGCTGTGGCACCAGCGCGCTGCGGATCGAAAAGCCCGCCGGAATCGGGACAGAGAGGCTTCCCTGAATGACGTCGCCGACAAAGCTCGCCGACTTGTAATCAGAAGTGGGATTAAAAAAAATCGCGCCTTCACCCGGCACGAGTTTCTCGTGAGGATTAGACCATTTGCCGTCTTTGAAATCGTTCTCAACGAGCTTAAAGAGCATCGTGTCGAATCGGTTCAATGTCGTGCCCTGGGGCCAGCCCTTGAAGGTTTCACCCACAGTTTGGGGTGTATCGAAAGGATTGGCGATCATGGAAAAACCGGGCGGCAGGGACACGGAAGCATAGCCGATGACATTCGCCGAGAACACTTGCCGGACCTGCATGCGGTAAAAGCGGCACGTAAACTTGAAGGCCTCGGAATCGACATATTCGACCACTTCCTCTTTGGCGACGGACATCGACGTCGGACTCCAGGTGCGCAGGTCCGGGGAGGCCAGTACGGTGTATTCAGTGCCTTTTGCCAGTCGCGTGCGGAAGCGGAAGGGGCCATAGGGAAACCGGAGCGGGTCGCCCAACGCGGGCGGCACGATGGCATGCCGCCTTTTGCCTCCCAGGAAAGGGGCGTGAGCACCGATTTTTTGAATGAGCGAGTTTATTTTCATCAGACCCGAGCATCCATTTCATCGTTGCGCCCAAGTACGCGCTGCCACAACCTGCGACGGGCGATCAACTCGGTTCACGCGACTCAATTGTAAATGCTAAATTGCAAATCGCAATCGCAAATTCCCGATGAATCTAACCGCGGCCCAACAGCAGGCGATTAACGAACGGGGCAACGTGCTGGTAGTGGCGGGCGCCGGCACCGGCAAAACCCGAACGCTGGTGGAACGTTGCCTGCGCTGCCTGCTGCACGAGCAGCCGCGCGCCTCGCTGGAGCAGATCCTGATGGTCACCTTCACCGAAGCGGCTGCCGCAGAAATGCGGCAGCGCATCCGCTCGCGCCTGGAACAGGAGCTGGCGCGGCGGCCGCATGAACCGCACTGGCAGGAGCAACTGGCATTGTTCGAGACCGCTCACATCGGGACCTTGCACAGCTTTTGCCTCCAACTCGTGCGCCAGCACTTTTACGCGCTGGACCTCGACCCACAATTCACGGTGCTGGCCGAGGACGAGGGGCGACTGCTGGCCGAGGAGACACTCGACGGGCTATTGGAAAAGCATTATGCCGGCCGGGGCCGCGCCGCCGAGGCGGTGCAGCAGCTCATCCAAACGCAAGGACGGGGAAGGGACAAAGCGATTCGGACCCTGGCGCTCAAGATTCACCATTACACTCAGACCCTGCCGGACCCTGCAGGCTGGCTGCGCGGCCAGGCCGCCGTCTTTGCAGCGAACCAACCCACTGCGTGGGAGCCCTGGCTGCTACAGGCGCTGGCGGATTGGCGAGCCCGCTGGCTGCAGGTGTTGGAACGAGAGGCGGCCAGAAATGACCTGGCCGTCAAATGCGCCGCCGCGCTGAAAGCCCTCTCGCTTCAACCTAACCGCCCAGAGTCCGCCGCCTGCCTGGAAACCATTTCGGCGGCGGCGAGGGATCGCCCTCGCGGAGCGAAAACAGGATCACTCAAACCGCTCCAGGCGTTTCTCGACGAGGCCGGTTTTCTCGAGTCACTGAATACGGCGACCGGTGACACAGACCCCTTGATGGAAGACTGGTCCTGGGTGCGCGGGCAGATGGCCACGCTGCTGGAACTAGCCAAGGAATTCACTGGGGCGTTCAACGAAGCGAAACGCGAACTGGGAGTGGTCGATTTCCACGACCTCGAGCAACAAGCGCTCCGGCTGTTGTGGGACGTCGGCAACAATCGGCCGACGAAAATCGCGCAGCAATGGCGCGAAAAACTGCGCTTTGTCTTCGTCGATGAGTACCAGGACATTAACGCGGCGCAGGACAAGATCATCGAGGCACTCAGCCGCGAGGGAGCGCACGCAAACCGCTTCCTGGTTGGGGATGTGAAGCAAAGCATTTACCGATTCCGGCTGGCTAATCCGGGCATTTTCCAGGGCTATGTGGAAAAGTGGGGCGGTGGCCGGGGCCGGGCCATTCCCCTGACGGATAATTTCCGCAGCCGTGAGGGAATTCTTGATTTCATCAATTCGGTGTTCGCCTGTACGATGCGCCGGGAGCTCGGGGGAGTGTCTTACGACGAAACGGCCCGCTTGAGGTTTGGCGCCGCTCAGGACCGCCAGGCCTTTAGCGCCGCTGCCAATGCCACGCCTTGCGTCGAACTGCATTTGCGGGTCAAGAGCGCCGGGGAGTCGGAGGGCGGCGACCCGGAGATGGCTGAGGCGTTGGCTGAGGCGAGGGATTTGGAAGAAGCGGCAAAGGAAGCGCGGCTGGTGGCGATGCGCTTGTGCGAGTTGAAGTCGGACCTCCACCCGGTTTGGGATGAGGGCACCGGCCAATTCCGGCCAGTGGAGTGGCGCGATATGGCCATCCTGCTGCGTGCGCCGGCCCACAAGGCCGAGAGCTATGCAAAGGAGTTTTCCCGGCTCGACGTCCCTTTGCAGGTGGCACGCGGCGGCTTTTACCGGAATCTGGAAATCTCTGATTTGCTGAGTCTCCTGCAGTTGCTGGACAACCCGCTGCAGGACCTGCCGGCGCTGGCAGTGCTCCACTCGCCTCTGGTCGGCCTAACTCTCAACGAACTGGCCGCCATCCGTCGCACAGCGCTCAAGACGCGCTTTTGGATAGCGCTGGTCCGATGGCACGAGGCCAATAGTCCAAAGCCCAAAGCGGATAGTCCAGAGTCCGCCTTCAGCAAGGTGGGCACGTTTTTGGACCGGTTCGCGCGGTGGCGGCAGCTGGCGCGGCAAGTGTCGCTTTCTGGCTGTTTAGAGGCCGTGCTGACGGATACGCACTACACGGACTGGTTGTTGACACAGCCACGTGGCCAACAGCGCCAGACCAACGTCCGGCGCCTGCTTGGGCTGGCCGAGCAATTCGATCAATTCCAGCGCCAGGGCTTATTCCGCTTTCTGCGGTTCATCGACGCGCAGCAACTGGCGGAGAGCGAGCCGGAAGTGGCGGCGGCGGGTGAGGAGAACGCGGTCCGCCTCATGAGCATTCATCAGAGCAAAGGGCTCGAATTCCCCGTTGTGGTCGTGGCGGACTTAGGCAAACCGTTCAACCTGTCAGACCTCCGCGCCGAGATTATTCTGGATGAGGAATACGGCTTGTGCCCGCAGATTAAGCCGCCGCATACCGGCAAACGTTACCCTAGCCTGCCATATTGGCTCGCGCGCAGGCGGCAGAAACGGGAATTGCTGGGAGAAGAGTTGCGGCTTTTGTACGTGGCGATGACCCGCGCGCGCGACCTACTGTTGCTCAGCGGGGCGGTTTCGGAGTCCAAATTCGAAAAACTGTGGCAGCCGCACGGCGAGCTGACCAACGACGCACTCTTGGCCGCCGGCAGTTACGCAGACTGGCTGGGCCTCTGGTTTTCACAACGGGCCGGCGCCGCGGCCGAGAGTGCCAGACAGGGGGAAAGCGCCGGGCTCAAGTGGACAATCCACGACGAAACAAGGTTGGCAACGCTCGAGCTTAACGCAATCAACGACGAAAGTTCCGGTGGTCTCGAGCCCATAGCGACACCGCGAGTGTGGCAGGAATTGGAGGAACGCCTGACCTGGCAATACGCGTTTGGGGCTGCCACGCGGCATCCCGCGAAGACCTCGGTCTCGGCCCTCCGGCGAAGGGCGGTGGCCGACGATAGGGAGGAGTTGTCTGTAGCCCTCGGACCACGGTCTCGGGTTTCAACCCTCAAGGCTAACGTCCAACGTCTCAGGTCGCAGGTCAAAGGCGGCGTGGGCGAGCCGGCCGCGAAGGCGTCGGCAGTGGACGTGGGAAACGCACATCATGTGTTTTTGGAACGAGTTGCGATTACACAAACGGAAACCGTCACCCAGCTCAAATCAGAAGCACGGCGCCTCGAGGAGCAAGGCGTTTTGAGCGCCGAAGAGGCCATGTTGCTCGATTTCGACGGCCTGAGTGCGTTTTGGAGCTCAGATCTCGGCTCAAGGATTCGTGCCCAGGCGCAGTTCGTCGGGCGTGAATTGGCGTTTACAGCGCGCTTCTCGCCAGAAGAACTGGCTCGGGTCACGGGCGAGCCCGCCAGCCCTAGCCTGGCGCGCGAGTTCGTGGTGGTTCAGGGAGTCGCAGACTTAGCGGTGATCCTGCCACAGAAGATTTGGCTGGTGGATTTTAAGACAGATGAGGTGGCACCCAAGGAATTGCTGGACAAGGTAAAGCTGTATGAGCCACAACTCAGGTTGTATGCCGGGGCGCTGGAGAGGATCTATCAGCGGCGGGTCGCTGAAGGTTGGCTGTATTTCCTTGCAGCGCGAGAGGGCCACCTATGTCGTGCTTGCTCGGAATAGCCAATAGCCGTTAGCGAACAACCGCATATAGGTAACGTCTTCCGCCGGAATGATTAATACTTGCCTTTCCGCCCATCTTTCTTCCCCTCCTCGAATGGGTTCCAAAACAACTCCTCCGCGGCTCTGGTGCTGAATGGCGCATGCATTTGGCCTGATTATTGCTATCACAGGCCCTAATTATGTTCAGCGACGCTCAGAAATCCGGATCGGTCGGGGCGAGCGAACAGGCGCCTGTAAATACCCTTCAGATGGCGGGCTCGGAGGTGTTGAGGCAGCGAGTTGCGAAGATTCAAGATGCGCAAAAACGCCTCCTCTCCGCTCTTCAAAGCAATCAACTGCCCCTCTCGCAGGTGGCGGCGGAGATGGCGCGATTGGAAGCGGACCTGGCCGAGGCCCAACTTGGGTTAAACCAAACCACAGGAGCGCCGGGCTAAGCCAGAGTCTCCCCTGTTTGGTCCAGCGGCAATTGGCTTTGGCCGTCGCCGCGACTTGCGGCTTTTCCTTCGCGCCCGTCGGAGGTTAGGCCGGGAGCAGGAGCAGGCTCCGGCACCGTCTCGGCCGCGTGGTCACTCAGCCGGACCATCGCGGGGCGCAGCAGGCGACCCTGAAAGGTATAGCCGCTGGCGACCGTTTCGCGGACAACCGCGTCCGGAGACGGCTGTCCGTCGCCATTCGCCACCTGGTGACGCTGGGCATCAAACCGCTCAGCCGGGGTGGGCTGGAAGGGCATCAGCCCGACGCGGCGAGCTGCATCACGGCAGGCATTTTGGAAATTGTTGAGGTTTTCAATCAGGTTCGGCTGGCCCGAGCGCAGGGCGCCATTGTGGAGCGCGTACACGTGGTCGAGCATCCGGACCAGCACCTGGAGCCAGTCGGCCTCAGCCCGGCGTAACTTCTCCACCTCCAGCCGCAAGGTCGCCTTTTCGCCATCGTTTGCCTGCTGCATGAACTCCGTGAAACCCTGGACTTCTTTGCCCATGCGCTCGGCGATTGCTTTGGCAGCAGCGGCGGTTTTGGCGGCCTCTTCGTGCATGGTCTGCCACTGGCCAGTGGCATTGCCGATTTCCGCGGCGACCGTCTCGAGTTTTTGAAGCTGGGCGACCACGGTGGCGAGCGCGTCGGCCTCGGCGAGTTTGGCAACCACGCGGTATTCCAGCAGGAATGGCATGATGGCAAGCCAGGCGCCACCGGCAATGCAAAGGACGACGAAACCGATCTGCCAGGGACCCATAGGAAGAGTGCTTTGGTAATAGATGAACCCGGCGAGGCCGAGCAGGAGCCCATCACCCAATAAGAAGGGCCACTTCGATATTCTCGGTTCCATCTGACCGCTCATCAACGCAAGGTGTAAAACAACGGCACCTCAAAGGCAAGCCTGGAGGTCGCCTGGGTCGAATCGAAGCCTAAACATTGCGTTGCGGCACAGTACATTCGGCGGTAGTGGATGCCCAGTTGCGGTGCGCCGACGAGTGGCTCGCCGCGGGCGTCAACGCTAAGGCGCGCACTGCCTATAGGCGGCTGTTCGACACGGAACGAGTCGATGCGGTCCGGGTTGCCGCATACCGGGGGTTAATTCTAGCCTCAGGCAAAGACCGACTGGGCCTGACAGTGCGCGTGATCGCCAGGCCGCCCGGTCCGGCTCAGGTGGCCGCGATGCAGTTAGCCAGCATGCTGCAAACGCCTGACGCTACCCAAAAGCTCGCCGGCCTGCTGCCGAGGCTTCCGGCTCCCCGCTTGAGGGTCTCCGGAGTGAGTCCGTTCCGAAGACCGATGCTTCAGTTCCAGGCTCGCGGCGAAACAATGTCGGTGCCCGGTCATGGCGCCGGGGCTAGCTTCCCCACGATTGGTACCAGCACTTGCGGACACTCATCACGCAAGCCGTGCCTCGTCACCGCGAGATTAAATAATTCCTTGTTCGTTCTTTTCTTCTTTCCGCGCCATCCGCGCTATCCGCGGCCAAAAGCCGTTCCCTGCGCTTGTGCCTCAGACATTCGTTGCCTAGATTCGTCGGAAAATGAGCACACCGTTGGACGAGCAAGTGAAGGCGGCGGCAACCTGGATTTCCAGGCTGCGGGGCGAAATTGGCAGGGTGATCGTCGGGCAAGAGCAATTGGTGGACCGGTTGCTCGTGGGATTGCTCGCCAACGGCCACGTCCTGCTCGAAGGTGTGCCCGGGCTCGCCAAAACCCTCTCCGTCCGCACCCTGGCCGCCGCGATCCAGGCCTCGTTCCACCGCATTCAATTCACGCCTGACCTGCTCCCGGCCGACATCGTCGGCACGCTCATCTACAGTCCCCAGGACGGCAAGTATCACGCCACCAAAGGTCCGGTGTTCGCCAATTTTGTGCTCGCGGACGAGATCAACCGCGCGCCGGCCAAGGTGCAATCGGCTTTGCTGGAGACCATGCAGGAGCGGCAGGTCACTCTGGGCGGCGAAACCATGCCGCTGCCCTCGCCATTCCTGGTGCTGGCCACCGAAAACCCCATCGACCAGGAAGGCACTTACCCTCTGCCCGAAGCGCAGGTGGACCGCTTCATGTTCAAAGTGCTGTTGGATTATCCGTCGTTCGAGGAAGAACGAAAAATCCTCGACCGCATGGCGTTTACCGCCCCGGAAACCCGGACGCAACCGGTGATCGAATTGGAGGAGATCCTGCGCACTCGCAAACTGGTAGATCAGATTCACGTCGATGAAAAAGTGCGCGAATACATCGTTCACCTCGTCTTCGCCACACGTAAACCGGAACCATACAAACTCGATGTGAAACATTTCATCCAGTTTGGCGCTTCGCCCCGAGCGACGATCTACCTTACACTCGCCGCGAAGGCCTGGGCCTTGCTGCAAAGCCGCACTTACGTGACGCCCGAGGACGTCAAGAGCATTGGTCCGGACGTGCTGCGCCATCGCATTATTCTCACGTATGAGGCCGAAGCCCAGGCGGTAACAACAGACGCGATCATCAAAAAAATCTTCAACACCGTCCCCGTCCCGTGAACTCCGTCTCAAGCCTCAAGTCCCAAGGTCTCAAGTCCCGCGTCCTGTGTGTCGGGACTTCGAACTTGGGACTTGAGACCTGAGACTCGAGCACCCCATGACAATTACGCAATTACTGGAGGCCGTGCGCCGGATCGAGGTCCGCACCAATCGGCTGGTCAATGACATGATGGTCGGGGCCTACCTGAGCCATTTCAAAGGCCGAGGGATGGACTTCGAAGAACTGCGCGAGTACATCCCCGGGGACGAGGTTCGCGACATCGACTGGAATGTCACGTTCCGGATGGGCCGGCCATTCATCAAACGCTACCGCGAGGAACGCGAACTTGCCCTGGTGCTGGCGGTGGATATCTCGGGATCCTGCGCGTTTGGTTCGCTGCGCCAGTCGAAACGCGACTTCGCGGCGGAAATTGCGGGCACGCTTGCCATTTCCGCCACCCGGAGCAGCGACAAAGTGGCGCTGCTCCTGTTTACGGACCAGGTTGAGCTGTTCCTGCCGCCGCGGAAAGGCCGCCGCCACATCCTGCGCCTCATCCGCGAAATGCTTTTTTTCGAGCCGAAACATCGCGGCACGAACATCCCGGCGGCCCTGGCCTTTCTCAATCATGTGCTCCACCGCCGTTCGATCGTCTTCCTGCTGACGGATTTTCTTCACAGCTTCGGAGCGTCCGCCGCCCAGCCCCGTTCAGGCCGCGACACCCTCCAGGAGATCGGCCTGACTAACGCGCGGCACGACCTGGTCTGCGTCCACCTGCATGACCCGCGCGAAAGCGTGTTGCCGTCCGCCGGGTTGTTGACGCTCGAAGACGCCGAAACCGGCGAATTGCTCGAAGTCGACTCCAGCCGTGCCATGGTCCGCGACCGCTTTGCGCGCACCAACGCCGAACGTCTGGCCGAGCTGGACCGCGCCTTTCGCCGGGCCGGGGTGGACACGTTGAGCTTCAGCACAGCTGAACCTTTCGCACAAACTCTGCAGCGGTTTTTCGAGACTCGCCGGGGGAGGAGACGAGGTTGAACATCCGAAGACCAACGGCGAACAACCGGAATTGCCACAAAAGAACACAGGGACCACAAAGAAATCCTTCAAGGTCCGGCTCTCTATGGTCTCTGTGTTCTCTTATGGCCGTTTTGTCCTATGTCTTGGCCGCACCTGTCCATGCCGCTACCAATTTGATCGCCGTTGATGAAATCCCTCCGCTCGTGCCTCCACGGGGTGAGATCGCGCCTGGGTTCTGGGAGCAATACGGTTCCTGGGTGGTTTTTGGCGCGCTGGGTCTCCTCGTCCTGGCGGGGGTGGCGGTCTGGTTACTTCTGCGTCCGAAGCGACCTCCCGTCATTACACCACCAGCGATTCAGGCGCAGGAGGAGCTTCAATCCCTGCGCGGGCAGGCGGAAAGCGGCGTTGTGCTCAGCCGGGTTTCCGGAATTCTCCGCCATTATTTCAGCCTCAGCCTTGGCCTCCCGCCCGCGGAGCGCACCACTTCCGAGTTTTGCTCAACCCTCGTGGCCCTCCCACAAGTCAGCCCGGAACTTTCAGCGACGGTCAGCGATTTTCTGCGTGAATGCGATGAACGGAAATTCGCGCCTGTGCCTCCTCAGCCGCCGCTGGACGCCGTTGAGGTTGCCGCAAAGCTGATTCAGCGAGCGGAAGAGAGCCTAACAGCCCTCGCGCAAACCGGTCCCTCGCCCGTCGCCCCCGCTCCTCGCGCCCATGACCGGTGATTTCCAATTTCAGTATCCGTGGCTGCTGGCCCTCCTGGCGCTTTTGCCGGTATATTCCTTCCTGCGCGGACGCATTGGGAAGATTTCGGCACTGCGGTTCCCTAGCGCGGACATCGCTCGCGCTGCCGGCGCGGCGGCCCGGGCAGCCGCGGGCCGGTTGTTGGTCTTTTTAAGAATCCTGACCGTCGCGCTGTGCATCATCGCGCTGGCCGGACCGCGCTTCGCCAATGACCACACCGAAACCCAGGCCAGCGGCGTGGATATCATGCTCGTGCTGGACTTGTCGTGGTCGATGATGGCCCTCGATATGGGAGCGCCTCGCGAACGCGTTTCCCGCTTCGACATCGCGTCCCAGGTACTCGAAGATTTCATTCGCAAACGGCCCAGCGACCGGCTCGGGCTGATTGTCTTTTCCGCCGTGCCGTACCTCGCCAGCCCGCTGACGCTCAACCACGACTGGCTCGTCGATAACCTGCACCGCTTGCACGTTGGCCTGATTCGCGACCTCGGTACCGCCATCGGCGACGCCACGGCAGCGGGCGCCAAACGGCTCAAGGACCTCAAAGACAGCAAGAGCCGGATCATCATCCTGTTGACCGACGGCGATAACAATAAGGGAGAAATCGATCCTGTGCCCGCCGCCCAACTGGCCGCGGCGCTTGGGGTAAAGGTCTATACCATCGGTATTGGTATCGAGCAGCCCTGCCCGCTCTACGCCTTTGACCCCGGCACGGGCAAGCTCGAGCTTGATGAACAGGGCAATCTCAGGCCTGGGATGATGCTCCAGCCCGCCAATTACGATGTGCTGGGCAGAATGTCGGCCCTGTCGAAGGGAAAATTCTATCGGGCCACCAACCGCAATGAATTGGAGAGAATTTACAACGAAATTGATCGGCTTGAGAAAACCGAAGTGAAACTCCGGCGCTTTACCACCTACCGGACATTGTTCCAATGGCCGCTGCTTGCGGCGGTGGGGCTGTTTGCGCTGGAGGCCGTTCTTGCCAACACGCGGCTCAGGAGGGTGCCGTGAATTTATCTCATCCTCACTTCGCCGAGCCTGAGTGGTTATGGCTGGCGGCCCTCGGGCCGGTCGTGCTGCTCCTTTTGCAGCAGTACTCGGCCTTGCAGCGAAGACAGCAACTCGCCCAACTTGCCGCGCCGGAATTCCTTTCCCAGTTGACCCGCTCCCACAGCCGCGCACGCCGCGCGCTCAAGCACGCGCTGTTGGTATCAACCCTGGCGGGCATGGGCCTCGCTCTGGCCAGGCCGCAATGGGGGGAGCAAGCCGAAGCCAGTCATCTGTTCGGGCAGGATGTCGTTTTCCTGCTGGATTGTTCGCGCAGCATGCTCGCAAGTGATGTCAGCCCTAACCGGCTTCAACGCGCCAAGCTTGCCATCCTTGACTTTGTCCAGCGCCAGGGCCATGGCCGGGTCGGCCTCGTTGCGTTCGCCGGCCAGGCGTTTCTCCAGTGCCCGCTCACGTTTGACTATGGCGCCTTTCAGGACGCGCTCATGATGGTCGATGACCGAACCATCCCGGTCCTCGGGACCGATGTTGGCCGCGCGCTCAACGAAGGCTCCCACGCGCTTGACAAGAACGAACGGCAGAAACTCCTGGTGCTGCTCACGGACGGCGAAGATTTGGAAAAAGGGGGGGTCCGAGTGGCTGAACCTCTCGCTAAACAGGGCGTGGTGGTGTTCACCATTGGCGTCGGCACACCCGCCGGGGCGGAGATCCAGATGCTCAACGAGCATGGCCGGCCCGAATTGCTGCGCGACAGCAAGGGCGAGGTCGTGCACAGTCGGCTGGACGAGGTTACCTTGCGCGCCATTGCCCAGGCCACGCATGGCGCCTACTATCCCCTGGGTCCAGTCGGCGAAGGGCTGGCCAAAGTCCGGCTGGCGCTCGAAGACCTGAGCAACACCTCCGGAGCTGCCCCGGCGCGAAAATTGGGCGTGGACCGCTTCCACTGGCCGGTGGCAGCAGCGCTGTTCCTGCTGGTGGTCGAATCTTTCGTTGGCACACGCCGTCACTTGCGCGAAATTCCCCCATGATCAAGGCGATTTGCCAATTTTTAGCCGGCCGTGGCCTCTGGCGCACTCTCGGTAGTCTCGTGCTCGCTGGGCTGGTGGTGGCGGCTAGTTCTCCTCCGTCTTCCCCGGAACCCGCTGCGCCGTCCACGCCCCGCGACTTTTTCAACGCCGGCACGCAGAAACTGCGCGAGGGCAAGCTCCGGGAGGCGGAGGCATTTTTCGAGAGCGCCCTGGCCAGCCAAAGCGAGCGCCTGCAACCGCCTTTGCTTTATAACCTGGGCCACGTCCGGTTCGGCCAGGGCATCGAGGAGTTGAAAAAGGGGCCGGCCGCCGCGCCTACGGCCGCGCGCGGCCGAGCGGCCGCGGCACGGGCCGACGAAGCCAACCGCGCCGCGGATGAGGCGTTGGCGGGGGACGATGTTCAAAAAATGGTCGCGGCTTACCTGCGCGGACGCGGCGTGCGCAAAGAAATGAAGGCGGCCACGAAAGTGGTTCAACGAGCCTTGGAAACGCATGGGACGGCGCTGAACAAATGGCAGCGTTCTGCCGGTGACTTCAAAAGTGATTTCGAGCTGAACCGGCCGGACGCCGACGCTCGACAGAATGCCGAGACAGTCGATCGCTGTATCGCGAGACTCATCGACACCCTGCGCGAGCTCCAGCAAACCGCGATGTCGATGGGCGAAAAGAACAATCAACTGGGTGAAAAGCTAAAACAGCTCAAAGGCCGCATCCCCGCCACCGACATGCCGCCCGGCGGGGCGGGAGACGATGAGGACGACGAGGACCAGCCGAACGGCCCGCAACCAGGACAGAAAGAAGGCCCCACCAAAGAAGGCGACGAAATCTATACGCTCACCCCGGAGCAAGCGGCGTGGCTGTTGGAAGGTCTTAAACTCGACAGCGAGCGCCGGCTACCCATGGGACAGAAGGATTCAGCGGAGCCCAAAGAGCGTTCGGGGCGGACTTGGTGATTAGGTCCAATCCTGCGAACAGATGTTTTCAGAGTCGATATACGAAACCCGAGAGGCAAACGCACGACTGGCCGCCAGGCGACGCTGCGGCCAATGCGCCGCAGAGTCGCAACCGAACTCCGGCAGGGTGTTCCTCGTCCTCGTTCTCCTCCTTCTATCGGTTGATTCGCCGCTGCTGGCCCAGCCCCAGCCGGCTCCCGCCCCGGCCATGCCCGACCCGTTGATGTCTCTCATGCTGTCTCAGCCTTCCATTGATGTCTCCTCAACGGTTTTCGCCGCCGCGTCCGTCGACCCTCCGGTGGTGAGGCCAGGCGAAGACGCCACGTATCGCGTGACGTTCAACGCGCTCGAAGAATCGGTTAATTGGCCGGGCAAATTCGCCGAGCCGCCTCAACTCCAGACCCGGGCAGGGGCGCACGGGCAGATTCTCGTCTTTGGCGGGGCCACTCTCCAGCCTCGAACCACTTTCAACTATCACATTCGTTCTTCCGAGCCGGGCCGGTTCACGATTCCCGAATTCGCCGTCACCGTTTACGGCAAGTCCGTTACCGTCCCCACCGCGCTGCTCGAAGTGGTGGACGCCTCGTCGGCGTCAGTTCAGCCGGCGCCGCGGTTGATCCTGCAAGCCGCGACCACCAACCTCTTTGTTGGTCAGGCACTCCGCGTGCGTATCGAGTGTCCCCCCGGGGCCGGCCTGGTGTCGCAAGGGACGATACCTCTGCAGATCGCCGGCGACGGCTTTATTGTTGACCCGAGCGCGTTTCGGCAGCGGTTCGAACCAAGACTACAGAATCCCAGTGCCATCAACCTTCCTGTACCAAGTTACGAAACCATCCTTACCCCGATCCGGGCGGGGCGACTGTCGGCCTTCGCCCAGGGATTTTTCATTACGCGCGGGTCAGCCTCACTCTTCATCAATGGCGCCGGGGCGGTCAATGGGAGCTGGAGCCCCTACACACTGCTGGATTCCGACCCCGTCGAACTCCAGGTGCGTCCCTTGCCTCGCGACGGACGGTTACCCGGGTTTACCGGGGCGATCGGCACGTTCAGCATAGACACTCCCGAGCTCGCCACCAACATGGTTCGCGTGGGTGACCCCGTCAGGCTGAGGGTGAAAGTGCATGGCGACGGCAACCTCGCTCGCCTGGTCGCCCCGCCCCCCCCGAGGAACCGTGACTGGCAGGTCTTTGATTCCCCCGCGGACAGCACGCCGCCTCAGATTGTTCAAGCACAGGGCTACGCGACCTTTGAGTTCACCTTGATTCCGCTTACGCCAGCCACCCTCGCCACGCCGCCGATTCCCTTTAGCTTTTTTGATCCGAGCGCGCTCGCCTACAATGATTTGACGATCCAGCCGGTCCCCATCCAGATATTGCCGGGTGCCGCCCCGGGCGACTTGAAGGCCCTGGCGCAGGCCAACGCGGTAAGTCCTCCCCCCGAACGGGAGCCGATGCTCAGCGGACTCGCCGCGGGGCCCGGTGCGGCCGCCGCCAGCCTGACCCCCTTCCAGCTACGACCCTGGTACCCGGCGGTCCAGCTCGCCCCGGCCGGCGCGTTCCTCGGCTTGTGGTCCTGGGACCGGCGCCGCCGCTTCCTCGAGCAGCACCCTGAAGTTGTCCGGCGAAGGCGCGCCCGGCGCGCTTTGCACCGCGCCCGGCGCGCTCTCGAAACAGCCGCGCTCGCTGGTGACACCGGCCGCTTTGCCGGCCTGGGCGTGTCCGCTCTGCGCATCGCGTGCGCCCCACATTATCCCGCCGAGCCGCGCGCGCTGGTGGGCGCTGACGTGCTGGGGCTGCTCTCCGAATCCGAACGTGCCGGGCGCGCGGGCGAAGTCGTGCGCCGGTTCTTTTCGGTCACCGATGCGGAGCGTTTTTCTGTCGAACCACTCGCCCCCGGCGAACTGCTCGCACTTCAACCCGACCTTGAGGCGGTGTTGCAGGACTTGGAGGACCGCTTGTGAACCGCGGAGATTCGGGTTTCGGATTTCGGATTTTCTGGCTCACCTTCTTTTTGCACTTCGCAAGTGCTGGAGAGGGTTCACCAGCCCGCGCCTTGTTCCAAACGGGCGCCGCGGCGTACCGCGCCGGCGAGTTTCCAGTAGCGGCCACTGCGTTTCGCCAGGCCGCGGAGCTCCGGCCGGCTTCCGGCACATTGCAGAATCTGGGCAGCGCCGAATGGCAGCTTGGCCGCCCGGGGCCGGCGGTGGTCGCCTGGGAACAGGCGCTGTGGCTCGATCCCTTTAACGCGTACGCCCGCGAGAATCTGCGCTACGCGCGAAAAACCGCTCAGCTTGAATCACCGGAGCTGGCGTGGTACGAAGTGGTCTCGACCTGGCTGCCGGTCAACTGGTGGGCCTGGCTGGCGGGCTCGAGCCTGTGGCTGGCAGTCGGCCTGGTTCTGCTTCCCGGCATCTTTCGCGCGCGCAAACGGGCCTGGCACCAGGCGGTCGCGGCCGTTGGCTTCGCCGTTTTCCTGCTGAGCGTTCCGGCCCATATCGGTGTGGACACTCGATCCCGCATCGGTTTTGTGTTGAGGAAGGATACGCCTCTGCGCCTCACGCCCACGCAGGAAGCGCAAAACGTAACTCGCCTTGCCGGCGGCGAGCCAGCGCGTCTTGAGCGCACCCGCGGCAACTATTTGCTGATCCGCACCAGCCGGGCAAGCGGCTGGGTCGAGCGCGCCGAGTTGGGCCTGATTTCGCATTTTCCCTTGTCAGTCCGCTCCGGCGATCCTAAAGTCAACTCGCGACATGATTGAACTGATTCAGTTTCCCTGGAGTCCTTTCTGCATTGTCCAACGCCGCATCCTGGAATTCTCAGGCAGCCACTTCAAAATCACCAACATTCCCAATGGGGACCGCTCCCTGGTCTGGCGCGTGACCCGGCAACGTTATTACGGCGTGCCGATTATCCGGCACGGCAAGACGGTGATCTTCGAGGTCAGTGACGATTCGCAGGTGATCGCGAAGTATCTCGACACTAAACTGAAACTGGGCCTGTTTCCCTGGGAACTCGAAGGCGTTCAATCTGTTTTGTGGCGCTATATCGAAAACGAGATCGAGAGCCCTTGCTTCAGGCTCAATGACGTCCACTGGCGCGACATGGTGCCCGCTTCGGACCGGCTGCGTTTCCTGCGTCATAAGGAGCGGAAGTTCGGACGGTGCTGCATCGATGAGTGGAAGGGGAAGCAAAAAGAACTGCTGGCGCAACTGGAGCAGCGGTTGATTCCTTTCGAGGAGATGCTGATGTTCCGGCCCTTCCTGATGGACGACCGGCCGCGGTTTGTCGATTTCGATTTGTACGGCATGCTGGGCAACTTCCTGTATTCGGGGCGTTACCGGCTGCCGACCAAACATACCCGGCTGAAAGATTGGCATCGCCGCATGGCGCAGGTTCAATTGAAGCTGTTTGCTCGTGAAAAAGAATTACATCCTTGATACCAATGTCCTGCTCCATGACCCCAATTCCCTGCTCAAGTTCGAGGACAACAATGTCCTCCTGCCGATCGAGGTCATCGAGGAGATTGATCGCTTTAAACGCGAATCCACCGAACTCGGCCAAAACGCCCGCATGGTCTCGCGCATGCTGGACGGCTTCCGCGGCGCGGGCCAGTTGAGCGAGGGGGTGCCGCTGCCCAATGGCGGCCACTTGCGCATCGCCTTTCAGAAAGCGGGTCCGGCTCGGAATGGGCATGCGGTGTTCGGCACCGACTCGGTGGATAACCGCATCCTGTCGCTGGCCTTCAGCATCAAAAAAACGCAGCCGAAGGCTCACACGATCCTGGTCAGCAAAGACATCAATCTCCGAATCAAGGCCGACGCGCTCGGGCTGATGGCCGAGGATTACGAGAACGACCGGGTGCTGCTCAAGGACCTTTACACGGGCATGATCGAGATGAGCGCCAGTCCCGAGCGAATCGCCGCGTTCCGCGCGAACGGCGAACTGGAGCTTAATGGCGGCCAACAATATTTTCCCAACGAGTTTTGCACGCTCGTGGACGAAACCAACCCGAAACGCACGGCGCTGGCCAAAGTGGACGCGACGGGCAAGCGGCTGGTGCCGATCATTGACTGCCGCGAAGGTGTTTGGGGCATCCGCCCGCGCAACCGCGAACAGCATTTTGCTTTCGACGCGCTGCTCGACGACCAGGTCAAGCTCGTCACGTTGATGGGCAAGGCGGGGACGGGCAAGACGCTGCTGGCGATGGCCGCCGGCCTGAAACGGACGGTGCTGGACCGGGAATTCCGGCGCCTGGTGGTGGCCCGGCCGACCATTTCCATGGGGAAAGAGCTGGGTTTTCTCCCTGGCTCGCTCGAAGAGAAGCTGGCGCCGTGGATGCAACCGATCCACGACGCGCTGGAAATGCTCAGCGACCTGAACATGGGCCACGAGCATCGCCGCAGCGGCGACCTGATGCGTTCGGGCAGCATTGTCGTAGAGGCGTTGAGCTACATCCGGGGCCGCAGCATTGCCGGCCAGTTCATGATTATTGACGAGGCGCAAAACCTTACCCCGCTGGAGGCCAAAACCATCATCACCCGCGTCGGTCACGGCACCAAAATCATTCTCACCGGCGACCCCTACCAAATCGATAATCCCTACGTGGATTCCTCCTCGAACGGCTTCAATTACGTAGTCAGCCGCTTCCGCACCGAGCCGGTCGCCGCGCACATCGAACTCCAAAAGGGAGAACGGTCGGAGCTGGCGGAGCTGGCGGCGAACATTTTGTAACGGAGTCATTCGAGGTGACACGGCGCGGTGCGTGAAGCGTGATGCGGAATAAGTGGCGGCGCCGCCAGGCGCTTTCGCGCGGCACGGTTCACGTTTCACGCATCACGCTCTCCCGAGTCCGGGCTTGGCATCCGTCCCCGCTTTTCCTACCGTGCCCCCGTGATTGGGTTGTTGCGATTCATGGGTTTGCTCAACGTGGCAGTGTGGTTGGGCGCCGCTGTTTTCTTAATCCTGGTTGCGGCTCCCGCCTCGACTTCCACAGAGATGCAGGAACTGCTTTCCGCAAGGAATTTTCCGTATTTCTCGGTAGCGATTGAGCAGCTTCTGGCGCCCCGGTTTCTGCATTGGTATCTGGGTTGCAGCCTGGTGGCGCTGCTGCACCTGGTGGCGGAGTGGCTCTATCTGGGCAGGTACCCGCAGCGAAGGTGGCTGGCGCTGGTGCTCGCGTTGTGCCTGGGGGGACTGGTCCAGACGTTTGTCGTGCAGCCACAGCTCAAGCAATTGCACCGGCTCCGGTTTACGCGACCGGACTTGAGCGAAGCCGCGTACCGCTCCTTCCAGGCATGGCATAAAGGGTCCACGGCGCTGGAGGTGGTCCTGATCGGTGGCATGCTGCTTTACCTGTGGCGAGTGGCGAACCCGCCCGACCCGACCCGATTCGTAAGCGCTTCCAATTTCCGGGGTTGACAAAGGCGGAATGTATTCAACCTTATTTATGGAATTAGAAGTGTGGCGGCCCGTGGAACTCCAGCAACGGGGAAAGTTGTATGATTTCAAACGATCGTCCATCGCCTTTTGGCAACCGTCACTACGGTGCTCCCAAGCCGCCGGTCAACGAAGAGACCCTGCGGTCCGACAAGGTGCAAATCGAGCGAAAAACCTTTGTGTTTGCGCTAAAGGAGAACCCGCGCGGCCGCTTTTTGCGGATTACCGAGGACGTGGGGGGGCGGCGGGATACGATCATTATCCCGGCGCCCGGCCTGGATGATTTCAAGAAGCTGTTGGATGACATGGTCCGGGCCGCGGCGGAAACGCCTGCGAAAGCCGCTTAAGTTTGTTAGTTTCTTTCCGCGGGCCGTTTTCTGGCCCTGACCCGGGGGGCGTCGCCCCAAAGCGTCTCGAGGTCGTAACGTTCGCGCAGGTCCTGGCGCATGACGTGGACGATGACGTCGAAATAATCCAGGACCACCCACGCCGCGTGGAGCGTACCGTCAATCGCCCGGGGACGGAGCTGTTTCTCCTCGCGCAGGTTGTCGGTGATCTCATCCACAATAGCGCGCAGGTGTGGTTCACTGGTGCCCGAGGCGATCAGGAAATAGTCGGTGACGGACGAGAGCTCGCGCACGTCCAGGATCACGATGTTTTCCGCCTTTTTGTTGTCCGCCAGTTCGCGGCAGCGCAGCGCCAGTTTTCTTGAATCCATCTGTCGGGAAAGTGGCTTAGAACACGTCAAAAATAAAGCCGATTATTGCGGATCGCCTCGGCCACGGCGTCGGGCACCAAATGGTCGATGGGCAGGCCGGCCTTGATGCGCGCCCGCAGTTGCGAGGAGGACACGCCCAGCGGAAAACCGGTCAGGGTGCGGCCCCGAAAGGGCGGCGGGAAGGGCGCTTCCACCTTGCCTGGCCGGGGAATGACGACGAATTGCGCCAGACGCGCCAGCTCTCCCGCTTCGCGCCACTTGGGCAGTTGGGGAACATGGTCCGCGCCGACGAGATAAAAGAGCTGGGCTCCCGCAAACCGCGCAACGTAATCGCGCAGGGTGTCGATGGTATAGGAGATGCCGCCACGTTTGAGCTCCTGTTCGTCGATTTCGCACCAGGTCTTTCCGGCCAGCGCGAGCCTCAGCAGGCGCAAGCGGTCGACGGGGTTGGTGGGCCGGCGCTCCGGTTTGAACGGCGACTGGGCGGCGGGGATGAAGTAGAGGCGGTCCAGGTTAAGCTCCTCGCGAGCCGCCTGCGCGACCAGCAGGTGACCGAGGTGGACCGGGTCGAAGGAACCGCCGAATAAGCCGATGCGTTGCATGGGTGCTATTTCGTTAACAGCATCGCCTGATGCCGTTGAATCGGTGTTCGGTCATTCGCACATAAGGATTCTGTGGCGGAGGCCGGACATTGCGGTTCGAGCTCGAGTTCGCCGACTCCGTTGGGCCGCCGGAACAGCAATCGGCGGCTTGTTGCGCGCGTTCCATGTGGGCCTGGTCGGAGAGTTCTCTGGCCAGCGCGAAACCCAGCGCGACCAGACCGGCCATACGCATGGGCCTGCCTTCGGCCGCCGCGCGGGCCGGCAACCAGACCGGTTCGGTTTCCCGAAGCATGGCGAGCTTGCGGCGAGCCAGGAGCAAGACCCATTCGCGGACGCTGAGCACAACAATCGCCGCCACGAGCACCAGGAAAACCGCGGCCACAGCCGCATCCAGCAGGTTGTTGAAACGGAGGATGCGGTTGGTGTGCAGGGCCTTTTCGGCCGCCGCGACTGCCGCCGCCTCTCCGCCGGCGTTGGCGGCAGCAAGGACCTGTTGGAGCTCGGGCAATTTCCCGTCCAGTGCTCGTGCTTGCGCCAAAAACCCGATTCGCGAGTCGTCATCCCAAATCTTTTGCACCCCGGCGGTCATGGTGGCGGCCAATAGCCAGGCAAGAGGAAGCAGCGTGATCAACGCCAACGCCGGCCGCCCGGCTTGGGTCCGTGTTGCGTGTTGCGTGTTGCGTGGGCGGTGGTCCGTGGTATCTGGACTTGAGGCTTGGGACTTGGGACTTGAGAGTTCGGACACCGGATCGTGGACTGTGGACTCGCGGGCGCCGAGTTGCATTTTCAAGATAATGGTTGTACCGAGGCAAAGGGCGATGGCGGCGAGCATCTGGTTGGCGATGCCGAACAAGGGCCAGAGGGAGTTGATGCCGCCGAGCGGGTCGACCACTCCCTGGATGAGAAAATAACCCCAGGCGCCCACGATCAGGATACTGGCGACGAGGTTGGCGCCGAGAGCCCGGGTGGCGCCCAGCGGCCTCCACACCTGGCCGAGCAAATCCTGCAGCAGGTAGCGTCCGACCCGTGTCCCGGCGTCGATGGTCGTGAGGATAAAGAGGGCCTCGAACATGATTGCGAAGTGATACCACAGGTCGAGCCCGCGTCCGCTGACGGCTTTGGAAAAGATTTGGGCCATGCCCACAGCGAGGGTAGCCGCGCCGCCGGTGCGGCCGAAGAGAGTGTGTTCGCCGAGTTGGCTCGCCAGTTGTTCCATCTGCGGCACGGTCACGGGAAAGCCGAGCGCGGTCATGTGTGTCACGGTGACGGCCGGGTCGCCTTTGACGTTCATGGACAGATAAACGCCCGGGTCGAGGGTGCAGGCGGCGATCAAAGCCATGATTGCCACCAGGGATTCGAGGCACATGGCTCCGTAACCGACGGGGCGCGCATAGGACTCGCGCGTGAGCAGCTTGGGGGTGGTGCCGCTGGCAATGAGGGTGTGAAACCCGGAGATGGCGCCGCAGGCAATGGTAATAAAACAGAACGGAAAGATCTTTCCGGCGACGATAGGGCCCGAGCCATCGACAAAGCGGCTGAGGGCGGGCATTTGCAGGTTCGGAAGCACGAGGAAAATGCCCAGGGCCAGGGCGAAGATGGTGCCGAGTTTCATGAAGGTGCTGAGGTAATCGCGCGGCGCCAGCAGCAACCAGACCGGCAGCACGCTCGCGGCCAGGCCGTAGCCGATGAGCGCCCCCGCCAGGGTGGTGTCCCGGAGGCTGAACAACCGGGCCAAATCCGGATTCTGATGAACCAGCTTTCCACCCCATACCGCCAAAAGGAGGCAAACCACGCCGAAAGCCGAAGCCTCCAGTACCTTCCCCACGCGCCAGAACCGCAGATAGCCGCCCATCAACATGGCGAGGGGAATGGTCGCGCCAACGGTGAATACGCCCCAGGGACTCTCCGCCAGCGCTTTGACCACGACCAGCGCCAGCACGGCCAGCAGAATGACGAGGATCGCGAGAATCGCAGCGAGCGCAATGAAACCCGCCGTGGTGTTCAACTCCTCCTTGACCATCTGGCCGAGCGATTTGCCGTCCCGGCGGAGGGAACAGAACAGGACGACGAGGTCCTGCACGGCCCCGCCGAGGGTGACGCCGATTAAAATCCAGAGGGTGCCGGGCAAATAGCCGAACTGGGCGGCCAGGACCGGGCCGACGAGCGGGCCGGGACCGGAGATGGCAGCGAAATGATGACCGAACACAATCCATTTGTTCGTTTTGACGAAGTCCTTGCCGTCGTCGTGCACCTCGCACGGCGTCGCGCGGCAATCGTTGAGGAGCAACACGCGCGAGGCAATCCATTTGGAGTAGAACCGGTAGCCGATGGCGTAGCTGCACAGCGCGGCGATAAGGATATACGCGGAGTTGAGGGGCTCGCCGCGCCGCCAGGCCAGGGTTGCGTAGGCCCACGCGCCGAGGAGGGCAACCAGAAACCAAGTGAGCTTCGGCGCTATGCGTTTCATGCCGACGGTACATTCATCGGGTGAGGGCATCCGGCGGTCAATCACCCCGCTTGGGCAGCAATTCGAGCACGGCGGCGGACATGGCAGTGATGCCGGTTTTGATGGTGGGCTCGGGCACGGGCGCCCACAAAGAGGAGTGGAGAGAGGGCAGCGGTTTGCCGGTCTGTTCGCTTTCGCGGATGGCTTCCGGATCGACCCCGCCGACCTCAAACATGCAGATGGGGATTTTGTCGGGGGTCCGGCCGAATTCGCCAAAATCTTCTCCGCCCATGGAAGGTTTTTTCAAAATGACTTTGCCGTCGCCGAACCAGGTTTTGAAAACGGCGGCCAATCGCTCTGTTAGCTCCGGATTATTGTAAGTCGCGGGAGTGAATCCTTCGGCGAGCTTGACCTCGGGCATCAGAGTTTCCGGGAGGCCGGCGGCGAGGGCCTGGCCGCGCGCGATGCGCTTGATGGCTTCGAGGGTTTGGTTCCGGGCTTCGTCGGTGTAGGAGCGGACGGTCAATTGGAGGCGGACCTCGTCGGGAATGATATTGTATTTGGTCCCGCCGTGGATGGAGCCGACGGTTACGACGGCCGGTTCGCCCGGACGGAGTTCGCGGCTGACGATGGTTTGGAGGCCGAGAATGATTTGGGCCGCGAGCACGACGGGGTCTTTGGTTTTATGCGGATAAGCGCCATGACCACCGACGCCATGGATGGTGAGGTCAACGGAATCGACATTGGCATAGGTGTAACCCGGGGTATAGAGGACGGTGCCGGCCGCATACTCGGCGTTATCATGCAACGCCAGGCAGAAATCCGGACGCGGGAACCGCTGGAACAGACCGTCGGCAAGCATGGCGCGCGCGCCCTCGCCGAGCTCTTCGGCCGGTTGCCCGATGAGGACCAGGGTGCCGCGCCATTGGTCTTTCAAGTGCGACAGCACGCGCGCGGTCCCGACCAGGCAGGTCATGTGCACATCATGACCGCACGCATGCATCACGGGCACTTCGTCTCCGGCCGGGTTTTTGGCGGTCACGCTGCTGGCATAGGGCAGGCCGGTCTGTTCCTTCACGGGCAGCGCATCCAAGTCCGTGCGAACCAGGACTGTGGGCCCCTGCCCATTGCGCAGGACGGCGGCAAGGCCGTGCCGGCCGATGCCAGTGGTGACTTCAAAGCCGGCCTGACGCAATTCTTCAGCGACGCGGGCCGCGCTTTGCGTTTCCTGAAGGGACAGCTCGGGGTGCGAGTGCAAATGTTTGTACAGCTCAAACAAACCCGGATATTCCTGCTGGACGAAAGACTGGACCAGGTCACGGGTGGCCGGAGGCGGCGGCGCGGCGGTTGCAGGTGCAGCCAGGCAAGAGATGGCGACGAGACAAGCAACGGCAAAATAAGGTTTCATAAACGGCCTTCCGGCGCTCCTGTTCGATTTAGCTCTCGATCGGCTCTCCGACGGCCAGCTCGAACACTTCGTATGGAGTGTGTTTCATGCCGAGCCGCTCATAGGACTGGCGGGCGCGGGCATTATCGGCGTGCATATAAAGTCGCAGACCGCAAACGTCGGGTCGCTGCCGGGCGAGATCTTCGAGGTATTTGAAGAGTGCGCCAAAGACGCCCCGGCGCCGGAATTCCTGCTTCACATAGACGCTCTGCAGCCACCAGATATTGCCGTTACGCCAATCGCTCCATTCATAGGTGATCATCACCTGGCCGGCGATTGTGCCGTCCACCTCAGCGACATAATACAGGCCTTTGGCGGGATCCTTCAGCAAAGCAGCCACGCCGGTCCTCACACGGTCGGGGTCCAGCCGGAGATTTTCGGTTTCGGCAGCCAATCGCAGGTTAAAATCCGCGATGACCGCAAGGTCGGTTGGATGAGCTGGCCGGATATTGATGTTGATGGGGTCATTCTAAGAGGCAAGCGAGAAGAATCAAATCATTCTCCGGCGAGGGCTACGGGGCAGCAGAAAGGCGAAGGGGCTTATCCTCTTCCTCGGCCGGTCATTCCTGGTTCGTTTTTCAGGTCGATTACGACGACGGCGAGAGTCGCCCCGCCAGCGCAGCATCCACCTCTGGCTCCGCGCTTAAGAATTGAGACCTGAAACCTGAGACTTTGAGACCGTGGACCTTGACGTTAGCATCCTACCCTTGCAAATTATCGGTGCCAGCGGCGCGAGCCGCGGTAGATTGCCTATGCCGATTTACGAATATGCCTGCCCGAAATGCCGGGTGATTTTCAACTTCCTGTCGAAGCGGGTCAACCCTGACCGGCTGCCAACGTGTCCCAAGTGCGGGAACAAGAAGATGACGAGGCAAATGAGCCGGTTTGCCATGTCACGCGGCCTGAAGGAACCGGCCGCCAGGCCGGATGCAGAAGGCGGCGAGCCGCCCACACCGGACCTGGACGATCCGCGCGTGGAACGCGCGATGATGGAGCTGGAACGGGATATGGAGCACATGGATGAGAACAATCCACGCCACATGGCCCATATGATGCGCAAGATGAAAGACCTGATGCCGCCCGGGGCCGTGCCGAAGGAGCTGGACGTGGCCATCAAGCGCCTCGAAGCGGGCGAGGATCCGGAAAAGATTGAAGCGGACATGGGCGATCTGCTGGGCGATTTCATGGGCGGCGAGGAAGGCGGCGGGGCCGGTGGCGGGTATGCCCACGACAGCGGCCTGTATGACTATTGAGCCGGGCTGGTAAGACGTTGAAGCGTTGGAACGTTAAAAGGTTGAAAGGTTAAAACGCTAAAACGCTAAAGGGTTAAAACGTTAAAACGGCCGAACGATTGCCGTGCCGTTTTAACGTTTTAACATTTTAACGCTTCAACGCCCAAACCAATGGCCCATATCCACGACAAAATCGATTTCACGGTGGCGATCTTCATCGTCGAGGACGGCCGGGTGCTGCTGATTCACCATCGCAACCTGAACAAGTGGCTGCCGGTGGGCGGCCACATCGAGCTCGACGAAGACCCGGAAACGGCAGCCCTGCGCGAGGCCAGGGAGGAAAGTGGGTTCGACATCGAACTCATCGGCGAACGCCCGCCCACTACGGGCAACGGCACCCGCGCCCTCATCGCGCCACGGTTCCTGGATATCCATTATATTTCCGACACCCACGACCATATCGGGATGATCTATTGGGCACGCCCCCGGAAGGGCCAGCTCACCCTGGCGCCCGCCGAGCATCATGACATCCGCTGGTGTTCCGGGGACGACCTGGATGCCCTGCAGCCCCCGATGGACAAGGCGGTGAAGTGGTACTGCCGCAAAGCGTTGGAAGAGGTGGAAAGGATGAAGGATGAAGTGGGGCGACAAGCGAAGGGCGATGCCACGACTAAACGACTCGAGGACGGTTGAGAGCTGAGCAAGAAAGTCACCAATGACCAAGCGCGGGCGCACAACAGATTTCTTTAAGCGCGGGCTGCTGCCGCATGAATGCGGCGTTCCGAAACCGGCCGGAACGCCGCATTTATGCGGCAGAGAAGAATTTTGCCCTGCGCGGAGCCATCGTTAATCACGCACCACGTTTCACGCATCACGTTCCCTCATGTTCTCACGCCGCCTCAAGACCGGTTACCTGCTGCTCGAAGGGTTGAACTCTTTCGCGACGGTCTATTATTTCTATTATTTTTATTTCTTCATGCAGAAGACGTTTGGCTTTGACAACAAAGCCAATCTGGCGCTGGCGGCGCTGAACGGAGCAAGCTACGCGCTCTTTACCTGGTGGTGCGGCAAGTTCGCGCAGCGGTTCGGCTATTTCACCGCTCTCAAGCTCGGTTTCCTGCTCATGATGATGTCCCTCGCGGCCGGCCTGCTGGTGCACTCCGCGGGAGGAGAAATCGCGGTCATGATTGGCACGGTTTTCGGGATGAGCTTTACGTGGCCAACGCTCGAGGCGCTGGTGAGCGAAGGCGAGCCCCGGGAGGGCTTGCAGCATATGGTCGGCATTTACAACGTCGTCTGGGCCGCCACCGCCTCGATTGCCAATTTCACCGGTGGCGCGATGCTCGATAAACTCGGCCCGCAGAGTCTTTTCTACGTTCCCATGGCCATCCAGGCGACGCAGCTTGGCGTGACTCTGTGGCTGGAGTCCAAAGCGGGCCCACCGTCGCCCCGGCCGGCCCCGGCTCCGGGGCCTGTGCCGCCAGGCGATTCGGCCGGCGGACCGCCCGCGCCGGGCCGGGCCAAAACATTTCTGCGCCTGGCCTGGCTGGCCAATCCCTGCGCTTACATCGGCATTAACACACTGATCGCGGCCTTCCCCGGCGTGGCGCACCGGTTGGGACTCTCGACGATGCTGGCCGGGTTCTGTTGCTCGGTTTGGTGTTTTGCGCGGTTCGGCGCGTTCCTCCTGCTGTGGCTGTGGAACGGCTGGCACTACCGCTTTCGCTGGCTGCTGCTGGCTTACCTCGCCCTGGTCGGTGCCTTCAGCAGTATCCTGCTGGCGCCCAACCTGACCGTGCTGCTGGCTGCCCAACTGGTGTTCGGTGGCGCGGTGGGGTTGATTTACTATTCCTCACTTTTCTATTCGATGGACGTTGGCGAAACAAAAGGCGAACACGGTGGGTTTCATGAGGCCGCAATTGGTCTGGGCAACTTCGCGGGCCCCGCCGCGGGAGCGGCCGCGCTCCAATTCCTGCCGCGGTACCCGAATAGCGGCGCGGTGGCTGTCAGTCTCCTGTTGCTGGGCGGACTCGCCGCTCTTGCCGCCATCTGGCGTTCCGGGACGGCGCCCAAGCCCTCGTAACGGAGGTTTGGCGGGAAGGGAATGGCGACGTGCCCGGCGCTCCTGAACAACAAAGTTTCTGCGGGGACGTGGCTGTCCCTGCCCCAGTTTAACGACTCTCTACGGGGACGTGGCCGTCCCCGCCCCGAGCTAGAGGTTCCAGGGTCGGAGGCCGACCGCGGGGTAACCGGTTGTGTTATTGTAGTTATACTGGTCGGTGGTTTGCTGGGGCGGCGCTGAGGCGCAACCCGCCAGCAGCAGCAGGCTGGCGACCACGCCCAGCAGCGCCAGGCGCACAGGAAACTTCTGAAGTTCGCTTGCACGTTTCATAACCATTTCCTTTGTTAGAGGCTCTTTTTCAGCAGCTCGATGAACAGCTTCATCGCGGGCGAGAGGACCTTGCCCTTCTTGTAAATCGCGCCGATCTGGCGCATCGGGTTGCCTTCCAGGCGGACGGCCGCCAGCGTATGATTGGCCAACTCCTGCCGCATGGTTTCCTCGGCGAGGATGGCGACGCCGGAATCGATCTCGACCGCGCGTTTAATCGTCTCGATGTTGTCGAACTGCATCACATGCCGCACCGAGACGCCGTGGTCTTTCAGGATTTTGTCCACCGCCTTGCGAGTCGGCATATCCGCCTCGAAGCTCACGAGCTTGAGGCCGTCCAGGGATTTGATTTTGACGACTTTCTGTTTGGCCAGCGGATTGTTCGGGTGGCAGGCGAGCACCAGGGGATCTTTGCGCAGCGGGACGACTTCGATCTTCGAGTCATGCCAGGGATACACCAGCAAGCCCAAATCGACCACGTTGCCGACCACGTCCTGGTAAACGTTGTCCTCGCGCCGGAGCTGGATGTTCAGGTTGACCGTGGGGTGCTCCTTGAGGAAGCGCTTGACGTAAGGCGGCAGGTCGTGGAGGGCGATGCTATAGACGGCGGCCACCCGCACGTCGCCCGACACCTCGTTCTTGAGCTCCTGCATCTTGCTTTGGATGGCGTCGTAGTTTTGCAGGATCTTCTTGCTGTAATCGTACAGCACCTCCCCTTCCGGGGTGAGCCGGAAGTTCTTCTTGCTCCGCTCGATGAGCAGCGACTTGAACTGCCGCTCGAGCGCGCTGATGGTCTGGCTCACGGCCGACTGGGTGACCTTGTTGACCTGCGCGGCTTTGGTGAAACTTTCACTCTCCGCCAGATCGCAAAATGCCTTGAGACTTTCGAATTGCATAAGCGGATTTAAAGCAAACACTGCCCGGGGGTCAAGAGGGATCGCAGGCGGGATCACAGGGCCAGCAACACACCGCTTTACACTCCCGCGCGCCGGGACTAGACTCGCTCCATGGGTTCGGATTACGACGCGACGGAGTTCATTGACGGCGATTTTGAGGCGCATCGATCGCCGCAATCCGCCCCTTTATCCGGCGCCGGCCTGGGCCAGCGCGCGCCGTCCCGCGAAGAGGTGGACGGCAAAGTGGCGGAGGCGCAGCAGCGGCTCTCTGAGTTGAAGCGGGCGCAGGAGGGGTTGGAACGGGAACGCGCCGCGCTGGAGGAAACGCGACGGCGCCAGATGGAATTCCAAACCGGCCGGCAGGAGATGCTCCAGAACCTCACCCGGGGGCTGGGCCTGCTGGAGGAAGCCGAGTTCAGCGCGCGGCGCGACGCTGAGCAGCTGGCGAAGGCGGTGGCGGACTTGCACGACGCGCTGGCGAAAATTGAGGCCGTTCACGAAGAGGCCTGGACCAAAGACAATTTCAGCGTCGAACTCACCCGCGCGCTAACGACCCTCGAAAACGGGCGAATGGAGTGGAATACCGCGCGCCTGAAATTCCCGGTATTGTGCGCGCCCCAGCCCGAGCCGGTGGCCGCAACTCCACCGGCGGGCGGGGTCAGCCTCGCGCCTCCGTTCGGGACCCATAGTTTCGGCGAACTCTGCCGCCTGGGCTTCGCGCTCACCTGGCCGCTGCTGGTGGTGGGTTTGGCGGCCATCGGCCTGCTGGTGACGCTCCTGTTACGCCGCTGACCCGTTCGCCGTCATGGCATGGTTTAGAAAAAAGCCAGATCCGATTTCCGACCGCGCGCGCGTGCTCACAGACGAAATCGCCGCGCTGGAGGTGCAGATCAGCCGGCTCGACGCCGAGGTGCAGCGCGACCAGGTCCAACCGCGCTTGCGCCCCGCCGCCGTGCCGCGCGGCGCGAGCATCGGCCACGCCGAGGCGCCCGAGCCTGCGGCGCCCGCGCCACTTGCCGTTCACGAACCCATCTTCGAAGAGGTCCACCGCGATCGGCTCCAAGGGCAAGCGGAAACCCCGACGACGCCGCAACATTACAACGAACTGGGCGTGCGCAAATATGACCTCCCCGCGCTGCTTCGGCGATTCCGCAACCACTTTCGCGGCCCGGCGACCACCAACCCAAAGCTGGTGAGCTATCTCGCCGCCGGTGGCATCCAGGGGCTCCGGCCGTTGCGGTACGAAAAACGGGTCGCGCGCAACCGCTTTATCGCCCTCGCGGTGGTTCTGTTCGCGATCCTCCTGGGTCTGATCGCCGCCTTTATACACCGCTGAGGTAGTTGAACTGGAAGCGGGGGTTGCTCGCGCGCGAGGGCGTCAGGTTTTCCGAATGAGGTCCGGCGTCGCTTCGCTCCCGCACAGCGCGGCCTTTTGCTCCACCTCGTCGATGTATTTCCGCGTAGCCACGGGCAGTTGGTGCCAGATGCGGAGCGCCAGGAATCCTCCCAGCAGCGCAAAGGGCATGAGGAACAGCGGCCACCAGCGCCAGCTTCGGGTGGTCAGGTAGCCAAGGCTGATGGATTGCAGCCCGCTGCCCAGATAAACAAAACCATCGACGATGCCCGAGCAGGTCGCCGTGGCCTTTCGCCCGCCAAAGTCCGCCGCCGCAGTGCCGGACATCAGGGAGTGGACCCCAATGACGGCCATGGAAATGAAGAGCGCCGCCGAGCCGACAATCCATGGCGCACGGAACAGAAACACCGCCATCGTCCCCGCCAACAGGAACATGAACCCGCAGAGAAACGCCGCCGGCGGCCCCCGCCGCGACTGGAAGAATTTGTCCGAAATGAGCCCGCCGGCGAACCCGCCGACAATCCCGAACATGCAGACGAGCAAACCCCAGTGCTGCGGAATGTATTCCGCGCCGGTCTGCTTCACCTCTTTTGCGAAAATCGTGTACCATTGCATCGTGCCGTTGCGCAAGACCCCTGCTGTCAACTCGATGGCGGCAAACGTCAGCATCAACGGACTCCCAAAGACCTTCTTCAACAAGTCCAGCGTGGTCAGCTCGATGTGCATCTGGCCGGTCGAGGCATCATGGGTTTCCAATGGCGCAAAACCGGCTTCCTCAGGCGTGTCCCGAATCAGCCACCAATCGATGAGCGCCCAGAAAATCATGATTGCGGCCGGGATGAAAAAAACCGCCCAGGTCGGGTCGATGGCCTGGCCTTTAAGCGCAAAAATGTTCCTGAGCAGTTGAGCAAACCAGCCAACCTCACCCTCCGGCCGCACCCGCGTCATGTCCACGATCGCCTGTCCCCAATCGAACGCGAAATACACGCCGAATGAGATGAGCGTGCCGAAAATCGCGCCGAACACGCCCCGTTCCCGCACGTGGAACCAGTAGGCCTTGACCTTGATGATGGAAACCGCACCGTAACTTTGGAAATACATGTTTACCGCGTAAATGATGGAGAACGCGACGACGAGTTTCATCTTCAGTTGGTTCGTCACCACGAGGTAGGTCAGCACCCCCAATGCAATGTTTGCCGCGGACGCGCCGAGCGCGGCAATGATGATGCCCTTCTTGCCGCCGATCTTGTCCACCAGCGGTCCGTTCACGAGGAACGACATGGCATACGTCCATGTGCCGACCGCAAAAATCAGCCCGAAATCTTCCTTCGACATCAACGTTCCGAGCGCGTTTTTGGACACGTTCAAGTTGTACCGGCCCATGTACAGGAAGGCGTAGGTCATCCCGAGTGGAAACCAGTTGATGAACCGGCGAATCATGTACCAGCGGCTGTGCTTCAGCGGGTTATTGTAGAAATACAGACCGATGACTACCGCCAGGCACAGACTGACTAAAATCACAGACATGGAAGCTCAGCTAAACAAACCGGGTATCCACGGTCAAAATGAAACGGGACGTTTGTCCCGGCCGTCCATGGGTGTCACAAAATGGGACATTGCACTGTGAAAAACCAGAAACCCGGAGGTCGGAATCCTAAATAAATCACGTGCAAACAAATCTTCGAATAGGAACGGAGCGGACTTTGGAAAGGTCTTAAGCATTAATGATTTCTGGCTGCGGTTTGTCCCGGATTTCCAACTCAGGATTTCGAAACTCGACCATGTGCTCCGACCCTGTATTGATGGGCCAGCTTGGAGTCTGTCTTGGCACCTCGATTGCTACCCTCCGAACCAATGACAGACGTCGCGCTTAGCATTTTGGCGCTGATCGCCGGGGGCCTGACCCTTGAGCTGTTCGCCGCCGCGCGCCCGCCACTGGGCTCCCAGGACACACCAGGATTTTCCCTGACGGTTAAAGGGCATGAAACTCTGGAAGAGTTTCAAGCTGGAAATCCGAGTTAGATCCGAAGGCCCGGTGCAGCCGGCTGGTAGTGGAATTTGTTTTCCAAACCGGAAGACAATATGGTCCGGCCCCCCGCCTTTTGGTCGAGGTGCCGGGAAACCATAGAATAAAGGTCCCCCGTCGGGGAAAGCGTAAGTGTTGCGAAATCCGCGTGTCGCGACACCGCTGATCTCCCTGGCGGGGGCCTCCTTTTTTCAGCGAGGGAGAGCCCTCCCAGACCTTGCGAGGACAAGAGGATGCGCCAGCAAACGCTTGCGTCTTGGAGCAGGGTTGTCTCCTGCCGCTTTCCGCCCACTCAACCGGATTGACGCCGATTTGCACCGCACGCAACCTCGCGACTTTCACCGAAATCGGGGGCCCGTGGCATTCACCCTGCTCTTGCTGAGGCTGGTCATGTTGACACGATTACTATTACCGCGGGTGAGCCATGTTTTGGCCCTGGCGGCACTCTTTGGTGCCGGCACCGCTCACGCGGCGCCCGCGCAGATAAATGTTACCCGAACAAACCTGGTGGAGCGGTGGATTACGAACCTGGTCGAGGTCCGCATGCCGGCGAACCGGTTTGTGACCGAGTACCGCACCAACTGGGTTGAGCTGCTCCGAACAAACGTCGTCAACATATTTGCCACCAATTTCGTCGCCGTAACCCGCACTCACACAAATGCGGTGTGGGCGGATGTTCCGCGCACCAACTTCGTCCTGGCATACCGGACCAATTGGACAACTCTGAACCTGACGAACTGGAGCACGGTGCTGGTCTTCAAGACGAACTGGGTAAACCAGCCCGTGACCAATACCGTCCAGATTGACCTGCCGGCCAAAGGTTCCCCCGCGGGCGAGGCCGGAGTGGCGCGCACAGCCTTCAAAGAAACACTCAAGCCCTCGCCCGCAGTCCGACCGGCCAGTCCGCTGGCGATGGACGCCAGGCGCGGTTCCCGCCCGGTGCCCAAGAATCAGGTGGACGTGGTGCTATCGGTCCGCTGGAAGAGCGGCACGGGCTCGCCGCTGGTCGTCCAGCAATGGCGGGTTGAGAGCGACGACGGTTCGCTCCTGTGTTTTGGGCAGGACCCACAGTTCATGCGCGCGCTGCCGCTCGGAAACTACCGAGTCGAAGTCAAAGCCCAGCGCGATGAGAATAGTCCCCTGCTGGCCGCGTTGGGAACTCTGGCGGTGACGCCGCGTGATGTCAGCCTGCAACAAGGCCCAGCGGGGAAGATGTGAGCAAGATTGTCCCGAGTGGCGGTCACTCGGCTCATGGCGAACGGTTGGAGCGGTTCCGGTCCATCCACCGCTGCCACAGTTCATCCCGCACGTAGAGCTCGAGGAAGACTCGGGGACGAAGTCCGAAGATTCCCATTTGGTGAGCTTGTGCCGGGTCCATGCCGGCCGAAAATCCGGGCGAAACAATCAGGACGCACGCGCGGGTGTCAGCCGGCAGGTGCTCCCACCAGCCGACCTGTTGGAAACGGCGAAGATACCATGGCAGCGGCCAGTAGTCGCCGTCCGCAGCGGCTACCTGGATGAGCATGCGGTCGCCTTCTGGCGACAGGGCGGCCAGTTTTTCGACTAGCGAGAGGAGATCCAAAACGTCCGGCGAGGTTTGGGCGTAGACATACGGATTGCGCTGGTCGGCAGCGTAGGTGGTGTCGAGTTGCCAGGCCTGCCAGGTGAGATGGCCGGCGCCGGCCGCCAGCAGGAGGCTGACGCACCAATAGACCGACCGCTGTCGGATACCGCGCAGCAGCACGGCCGCGCCAACGCCGGCCAACAGAAGCATCCCGTGCCAGAAATTCAGCAGGCACCATGGTGTCTTATAAGCCACCAGGCTGTAAATCGCTGTGAGCAATAACGTGTATAGGGTGAGAAACCGAACGAGCCCCGCACTCGCTCCGTCGAGCCGTTTGCGAGCAAAACCGGCCCAGGCGGCGACGAGACCGAGGACCAGGAGCAGCGCCTCGGTCCAGACAGGACCATTATCGGGGTGAAAAATTAGCAGCCGATGAAGATAGAAATACCAGGCGTGGATGTGCGGCGACGCCCCTTCGGCCCGGTGAAGCCACGGCTCGTAGGTCCGCACGGAATCGAGCAGGCCGCTGGGATTGGTGAAGAAGGAGGTAAAGAGGACCACCACGACCGCCAGCCATACGACCAACGCCGCGGCCAGGTGCCGCAGGCTCACGCGCTGTGCCTTGAGTGGCAGGCCACTGGCATCGATGAACCGGGTCCACAGGAGATTCAGCGCGAGAGCCAAAGCCGCTGCCGCCAATGTGAGCACGAAGGTTTCCTTGGTGGCGCTCATCAGGCCCAACCCAACCCCGGAAAGCACAGCCCAGCCCAATCGCCGAGTGCGCCAGTATCTCCACGCGGCCACGAAGGCGAGGAACGTAAAGAACACCAGCAGGGTTTCATGGATGAAATAGCGACTGTAGAATACAAACGCAGGAGAGACGGAAGTAAACAGGGCCGCCCACGCGGTGCCCCTGCGCCCCAACCCATCGACGACCAGCGGCAGCAGTGCGACGAGTCCGAGCCCGAATAACACCGTCACCCAACGAAGCCGCGCTTCCGTGTACTCCTGAAAATCGGGCGCACCGGTCAGGCGGCCTATGGCCCGGGTGGCGTAGAAGAGGGACGGGCCGTGGTGCTCGTTGGGGTCGTATCTGAAGGTGCCGCGCTCCCAAAGTTCGCGAAATTTGATGGCGTTGACGGCCTCGTCATTGTGCATCGGGCGCTCGCCAAGCTTGAGCCCGCGGAGAACGAACGCCGCGCCCAGCGCCAGCAAGAGCACCACCGTAAGGGCGCGGGTCATGCCCTGAAAATGTAGAAGTTGTTTCCCTCAGCACCTGCCAACCGGGCCTGGGGCCGCCCTCGATGGCTATTTGGCCGGCCTGCCGTAAACTTCGATTTCGGTGTACTCGTTGAGGGCGCTCTCCGTGCTGCCTTTGCAGTAGAAGCGGAGATAGCGGGCCTTGATGCCTTTGGCATTGATCAACTTGCCTTCGCGCGTTTCGAAGTATTCGCGGTCGGTGCCGGCGCCAAGGCCTGACGTGTTGTCGTAGTCGTTGTTAAAGAGGACCTGGACGTTATTAACAAAATCCGGGTCGTCGGAGGCCTGTACGATAACGTCGCGGTAGACCTTCGCGGAATTATGCGCGTGCCAAATGACAATCGCGAAAATTTCCTGCGGTCCGCCGAAATCCATCTGCACCCACTGGCTGCCCTTGCGCAGGTAAATAATGCTCTGCTCCGACGCCTCCTTGTCCCCGTCGGTGAGCTTGGCCAATGTATCAGCGGTGGCGTTCTTGTCACTCGAAGTGAGCTTGGAACCCGGCGCAATGTTCTTGAGCCCGGCCGGCACCATCATCGGCGGACGCGGCTTATCGGACATTGGCTCGATGTTCGGGCCGAGCGGGATGTCCTTGGGCGTGCCTTTGAAAGCCGGGTCCGGCAGCTTCAAAACCAGCGGAACCATGTCTCCGGAAGCCCCGGCCGGCTTGTCTTTAGACTCGTCCGCGGCGCGAAGGTTCGGCGCCATCATGAGGCTGAAAAGGATTGGAACGAGCGACGCGCCGTCCGCCAGCCGCCGCCAGTCATTTCGAAGTGTTTTCATCGTTTTCGTCGTATCTGAGTTAATTTAAACAACACTCTCGGCCGGGACAAGCCCGTTTGCCACAAAGGAGACGGCGGCGGAACGCTGGATATTCGAGGATCAGACGAACTCGAGCTTGGTGGTAAGCGCTTCGGGATCCCAGCCGCGCGATGGTTTGCTGTTGATGGACGAGACGTCTTTGATCGAGATCTGCCGGCCGCGAGTTTTGGGCCCCTTCACCTCGACCTGAGAGGGAGCGCAAGTCTGCTGGTTGATTTTTTGATAGGGGGCCGGCTTATACTTGATGAAGAGCTCCGCGGGAGTGTCCGGCTCAAAGAACAGCACCTTGGATTTAGGCGGAATGCAGTGGTAGATCTTGTTTAGGATGGTGCCGCCAAAGGTAAAGCGCTTGAGATAGGTCGCTTCACGGTTGGTGTAGGCGCAGGTGAAGACACGGTCGCGCTCGGGCAGGCCCGCATAAAACACGTCCGGGCCGACAAACAACTTCTCCGGCAACTCGACGACCTGGTAATGCCCGTCCCGGAAAACCATGATCAATTTGTCGAACTTCGTGCAGTCCACCTTGAACTCCTCGCCGGAGACTTTGTGTCCGACGTAGCCGGAGTCGCGGTCATACGCGACCTTGAACGACTTAAATGCCACCTCCTTCGCGTCCACTTCATCGTAACGGCTGGATTTGGTCTGCCGCGGATACACCGGACCGTATTTTGCGAGGAGCGCATCGAGGTGGGCGATGACGTACTTGGTAAGGTTCTTCAGGTTGCGGCGCGTTTCTTCGAGCTCCGCCTTGACCTTCTCCATCTCCTCGCGATGCTGGTTGATGTCGAACAGCGAGATGCGGCGGATGCGCACCTGCAGCAGGCGCTCGACGTCCGCCGCGGCCAATTCGCGATGCATTTGCTTGCGGAACGGCTTGAAGCCTTCAACGACCGCGGCCTGGACGGCCTCATTGGTCTTGCAGTGTTCGATCCGCTTGTAGATCCGTTCCTCGATGAAGATACGCTCGAGTGTGCGGAAATGGAGCTCGTCCTGCAGCTTGCTTTGCTTGAGTTCGAGCTCGCGTTTGAGAATCTCGACGAGTTGGTCCGTGTTCTCACGCAGTACTTCGGAAACGGTCATTTCCACCGGCCGGTTGTTCCTGATGACGACAATGCGGCTGGCGATCGTGACCTCGCAATCGGTGAACGCGTAGAGGGCATCGACCAATTGTTGGGCGCTCACGCCGCTCGGGGCTTTGACCTCGATCTCCACCTCCTCGGACGTGAAATCGTTGATGCTCTTGACCTTGATCTTGCCTTTGCGCGAGGCGTCTTCGATTGAGTCGGTCAGCGATTCTGTGGTGGTCGTCGGCGGAAGCTCTTTGATCAGGACCGTCGATTCGTCCTTGACTTTGATCTTCGCGCGGACCTTGATTTCGCCCGCGCCGTCCTTGTAGCCGCGGGCGTCCATGAGGCCGCCAGTTTGGAAATCGGGCAGGCATTTGAACGGCTGTTTCTTGAGGATGGCGATTTGGGCTTCGATTAGCTCCGGGAAGTTGTGCGGCAGGATGCGCGAGGCCATGCCGACGGCGATGCCCTCCGTCCCCAGCATCAGCAACAGCGGCAGTTTGCTGGGGAGCGTGACCGGTTCCTGGTTCCGGCCATCGTAGCTGGGGACGAACTCGGTGATTTCATCGTTAAACAGCTCTTCCCGGGCGAGCTGGGTGAGCCGGCATTCGATGTAACGAGGCGCCGCTGCCGGATCGCCCGTGAAAATATTCCCGAAGTTCCCCTGGCCCTCGATGAGATACCTTTTGTTTGTCAAGACCACCAGAGCATCGTCGATCGACGCGTTGCCGTGGGGGTGGTACTTCATGGTCTGGCCGGTCACATTGGCCACTTTCATGAACCGGCCATCATCCATCTGGTGTAATGCCCAAAGGATCCGGCGCTGCACCGGTTTCAGTCCGTCGGCCAGGTTCGGGATGGCGCGGTCGCGGATGACGTAGGAGGCGTAATCCAGGAAACTCCGGTTCACCCGCCGGTGCAGCGGCCATTCGATCTTGCCGGGGACGAACGGGCGGGCGGCAGCCACCGGGGCGACCGCTTCGGCAAGGACGTGAGTTTGGCCGTTGCCATTGGTGTCGCCGTTGTCACCTTTGACGGGCTTGGGTTTGGCTGCCTCGCCGTGACCCTTCTTCGGCGGCGCGGATTGCACGCCCTCAACGTTGGGCTGAAGAACTTCTTCGATCGGCAGCTCGGGCTGGTCCAGATTCTTTTTGCGTTTGCGTGACATGAAGCGCTATTCCTCTGCCGGTACGACGAGATTCTCCATGATGTAGTCTTTGCGCTCCGGAGTGTTCTTTCCCATGTAGAAACTGAGGATGCCCGAGGCGTCCTGTTTGGGAGCGTATTCGACCTGGCTCAAGCGCATTTCTTTGCCGACGAATTGCTTGAATTCCCCTGGCGAGATCTCACCCAGGCCCTTGAACCGTGTAATCTCGCAGCTCTTGCCGAGTTTTTGGGCCGCCGCGTCCCGCTCGCCCTCCGAGTAGCAGTAAATGGTCTGCTCTTTGTTGCGGACGCGGAACAGCGGAGTCTCAAGGACGAACAGGTGTCCGTCGTGGACGAGCTGATCGAAGAAGCGAAAGAAATAAGTAATCAGGAGATTGCGAATGTGGAGACCGTCCACATCGGCGTCGGTGGCCAGGATGACTTTCTCGTACCGCAAACCTTCGAGGTTGTCCTCGATATCGAGGCCGCGCATCAGGTTGTACATCTCGTCGTTCTTATAGACGATGTCGCGCTTGAGGTCCCAGACGTTCAGGGGCTTGCCTTTCAGGACGAAGATGGCCTGGGTCTCCACGTCGCGACAGCTCACGATCGAGCCGGCAGCCGATTGTCCTTCCGTGAGGAAGACCATCGTCCCTTTTCCTTTGCCCTTGGCTTTATTGAAATGGTCCCGGCAGTCTTTGAGCTGAGGGATGCGGATGGTGATGGCCTTGGCCCGCTCGCGCGCCAGCTTCTTGACCTCCTGCAATTCCTTGCGGAGTTGGCGCGTGTCCTGGACTTTCGCGATGATCTTCTCTGCGATTTCCTTGTTGCGGTTGAAGAAATGGAGCAACTCTTCGCGAACCCGGTTTACGAGGTCGGTGCGGATCTCCGTGTTGCCGAGCTTGTTCTTCGTTTGGGACTCGAACACCGGGTCTTTCAGCCGGATGGCGACCGCGCCCACCATGCTCTCCCGCACGTCATCACCTTCGAACTTCTCGTGACCGTATTCATTGACGGCCTTGAGCAGCCCTTCGCGAAACGCGCTCAAGTGCGTGCCGCCGTCGGTTGTGTACTGGCCGTTGACGAATGCATAAAAGGTTTCGCCATACCGGCTGTTGCTGTGCGTAAAGCAGAACTCGAGGGTTTTCTCGGCGTAATGGAGCGGCGGATAGATGGGCTCGCTGCCGTCCGCTTGCAGATCTTCCATGACCAGGTCGAGCAGCCCGTTGCGTGACTGGAACACCTTGCCGTTATAGTGCAGCTTCAGGCCAGAGTTGAGATAGCTGTAATGGCGCAGCCGGTGCTCGACGTGTTCGGGGCGAAACTCGACCTCCTTGAAAATCTCCGGGTCCGGCTCGAAACGAATTAGCGTTCCATCCGGCTCCTTGGTTTTCCCCTTGTTCTCTTTCTTGAGCTTGCCCTGCTTGAAGAAGGCCTCGACGAACTGGCCTTCGCGGAAGCTGCGCACCAGGAATTCTTTCGAAAGCGCGTTGACGGCCTTGGTGCCGACCCCGTTCAATCCAACGCTGAATTGGAACACATCGTCGTTGTATTTGGCACCGGTGTTGATCTGTGACACGCAATCGACCACTTTGCCCAGGGGAATGCCGCGGCCGAAATCGCGAATGGTGACTGACTTGTCTTCGATCGCGACCTGCACCTCTTTGCCGGCGCCCATGATAAACTCGTCGATCGCGTTATCGATCACCTCTTTAAGCAGGATATAGCAGCCGTCATCGTAGTGGGAACCGTCGCCGATGCGCCCGATATACATGCCGGTGCGCAGGCGGATGTGCTCGAGCGAGGAGAGCGTTTTGATTTTGCTCTCGTCGTAAACGTGTTTGCTGGTTTCTGCCATACTTCGAAACTTAAACTATCGTGCGTAACGGCGGCGTTGCCAAGCCGGAAGTCTAGGCGACCAAGGGACGGACGATTCCGATCGCGCGTCTGACCCGGAAGAACATCCGCACGATCGGCATCGTGCGCCCGGGGCCGCTTTCATTGCGGCAGTGCACGCCGGCGGTTCTTCCGCTTGCGCGGAGTCCCGCCCCGGGCCATTTTATTGGCATGAGAGTTCTAATCGCCAGTTGGTTGTTGACCGGCTTCGTCTGCTCGGCCATGGCCGTGGACAAAGCCGAGTTGGACTATCGCATTCGCAAACTCGCCATCAAACTCGATGCCCTCCAGGCCAAGCCGGATAAGCGCATCCCGGCGGAGTCCCTGAGCAAGGCGCAAGGCATCGTCCTGCTCGACCGCACCAAAGCGGGGTTCATCTTCGCCTACCAGGGCGGCAGCGGCATCGCGTTGGCCAAAGATCCCCGCACCGGGCAGTGGGGAGCGCCCGCCTTCCTGCGCGCCAATGAGGCGAGCTTCGGTTTTCAAATCGGAGGCCAGCAGTCGTTTGTCGTCATCCTGCTCATGAATACCAATGCCGTTCAGAGCTTCGCCGAGGGAACTTTCAAATTCGGCGGCGAGGCCTCAGGCACCGCCGGCAGCGCCGGCGGCGGAGTCGAGGGCACGGTCTCGAACGCCGAACCCCTCATGCTGGTCTATACCGACCGCGAGGGCCTTTATGGCGGCGCCGCCGTGAAAGGCGACGCCATCTCCCCCGATACCGACGCCGACATCGCTTACTACGGCCAATACCTCACCATGCGGGAAATCCTTCTCGAGCATAAAGTCCAGCCCGCGCCGACCGCGACCGAGCTGACGCAGAAGCTCATGCAGTATTCGAAGTAAAGCTCAGCCTGCCCCCTCGGGATTATATACTTTACAACCCAAGCCGTTTGTGCGAGAGTCGGCGGCATGGAAAACGAATTTGAAGCCGGGGAGCTGAACCTTATCACGCTCGCGCAGGAATATTCCGACGAACCAAAGGCGCGGGCGTTGCTCGAAAGTATCCTCTGGCCTCGCGGCCCAGTGTGCCCGCATTGCAAGAACACGTCGAAGGAAAAGGGCGTTTACAAGATCGAGGCCAGAGCTGGCAGCAAGAGGCCGACGCGGCCTGGGGTGTACAAGTGCGCGGCCTGTCGGCAGCATTTCACGGTGACAGTCGGAACGATCCTTGAGGATTCGCACATTCCGATCAGCAAATGGCTGATGGCGTTCTTCATTCTGTGCGCGAGCAAAAAGAGCGTGAGTGCGCATCAGTTGCACCGGATGCTGAAAATCACCTACAAGAGCGCGTGGTTCATGGCGCATCGAATACGGTACGCCCTGGGGCCAAAGCTGCCATTGGGCAAGCTCAAGGGCACGGTCGAGATTGACGAAACGTTTGTAGGCGGCAAGGGGGATATACGGACCAAGCTCAGCCGAAAAACGCCTGTTGTGGCTCTGATTGAGCGCGACGGCGCGGCCCATACGCGGGTTGTGTCCAACGTCACACAGAAGAACCTCAAGAACGTCATTACGACGCACGTCAGCCCTGAGGCGGTGGTCAATACCGACGAAAGCGCGGTTTACCCGCAAGCGCTTAAGGCGTTCTCGGGGCATAATGTGGTCAATCATTCCAAGCTGCAGTACGCGCGGGCTCTGGCGGACGGATCGGTCGCGCACGTCAACACCGCAGAGAGCTTCTTTAGCCTGCTCAAGCGGGGCGTGGTGGGTTCCTGGCATCATGTGAGCCGGGAACATCTGCCGAAATACGCGGATGAATTTGCCTTTCGCTGGACGCATCGGAGAGTCAGCGATGGCAAGCGCACAGTCGCGGCGATTCAGGCCAGCGATGGAAAGCGGCTGACTTACAAGCAAGTTGTCTGACTGGGCAGATGAGGGAGATTGCAACGGGCGATCCGACGCAACGACAACGAAGCGATTAAGAAAGCTCTTGATCGGCTTGCGTAGCGCTGTAAAGTGGCGCTATGGCACCCGTCGCCCACGATGATTTTGAAGCGCGTCACCCCGCAGCGAGCGTAAAAGATTTTGTCTGGTATCGCCTGTTCAAATGGAGGAAAAACCCCTTTACCGGACCTTGGGCAATTAAGCACTTGCGGCTTCTTAATTTGCCCGGTGGTTACGTCATTGATTTTTCTTCTCGTGCAGTCCGCGAGATTTTGGCGACTCTTGAAAAATCACAAAATCCGCAGCCTCTAGAAAAGAGAATTGCGAAGCGTCTTCGATTTTATCAACGGTGGCTTGATCCAGTGATTCTGCCCACTGGGAAATGTGTCCTCGCTCTGCTTCTGTTGGCGGATGCGCTAATACATTTACACCGCAAGCAAAAAGCACAAAAGAACCGTCACGCTGAACATCCTCAACCCGCAACCAGCAGTCTGCCGCATCTTCGTTGAAGAACCATTTGAGACTTTTTCCATCCAGGCGATCAGAGTCGAATTCCGCACAATGAACCCGATGTAATTTTGGCATAAAAAACCCGCCCAGTCTCGAAAACCCGATTAAGGCGGGGCGCTCGCGCTAACCCCAGACTGAGCGGTAAAACTTGATTAAATCGGGCTTTCGGCCTTTATTCAAGATATGCCGAAAACCCAAAAGGCAAGCAAGTCAAAGCGGCTTTCTCTGCGCGGGATAAAATTCGAGGATGCCGTACGGGCGTTTATGCAGACCCCAAAACTGCGCAAAGCCAAAGGCAAGCGCCGTTAATCTTCTAAAGGCATAGAGCCCGCAGACCCTTGATACTCGCTGGCAATTTTGTCCAATCGCTTTTTTGTGACGCTCCGCATCACCTCTCGAATGTAATTGCGGTGAGGTTCTTTTGCCTTGGATTCCCCATCTCTCAACTCCGAGGCCACGAGAGCTACGTCATCCTTCCTCAAAATAATTGCTTGTGATTCATAAATCGGACGATCCTTCCTGAGCCTTGATTGACTTGCTGCTACTTTCAGCATTTTCAATTCATGCTCATCGGTTGGAAAAGTGATTCCGGCCCACGTAGGACGGCCACAGCCTTCGACACTATCGATCACCTTTTCCACCACATAAACCGAAAGGGGGTATCCGTCCTCAAAAGCGATTCCTTCTTGCGCATATTCAGAAAGAAGGTAGCCAGCCAGTGGAGAGCCAATACCGATTACTTCAAAGTGATTTTTCACTGGCCTCGGATAGCAACTACCGAGGGAAATTGTGAAAAGATGGGGTTTGCGGTTATGGTAAAAGCCTATCAAAAGGGTAAACTCTCTTTGTTGAAAATAGTCCCAAACATCATCATGGGACAGTCTGTCCAAATGATCCAAATCCCAGAAATGCTTGTAGGTCCCGCGAACTGCCTCTTGCGCAATCTGCATGACGGTTTCTGGACTTTCGATTCTCTCCGCCTTAGCTTTTTGACGCATCTTGTCAATAGTGCCCTCGGATAAATCCGCTAATCCAGCTTGCGCGATCAGCACTTGGGAATCGGCAAAGTCCACCACGTTAATTTTTTGGGTTTGAATCTTTGCAGCTCCGCGAGTCGTCTGGCTATCGCTGGCCAGAATCATCCCGCTGTCGCAAATTAGACCGATTCCGATTGTCACTTTTCGTCTTGGGGGGCTCCACGGAACGCCCAAATTTTGTAAATATTTCACCGCCAGTCTCCTGTAACTAAATGGGGTTGTCAAAGATATAATCCCGTGCCCCCTTGTCCCCAGAACTGGTGACTGGCACCAACCGGGGGATCGGGTAATGTGATCACGTGTTGACGGTGGTCCTTGGCGGGGCTGCTGAAAAGAATTTAAGTTCTCTTTGTAGAGTGTGTCGAAAAGGCCGGAGTAAAATCCGGCCTTTTTGTTTGTGGATAGCGTCCAATCCAGAATTGGGCGTGCATTAGCACCCTGAGCCGGGCCGGGGACGGACACGTCCCCGCCCCCTCAGTAAAAGGGTTTCTACCAGGACGCGGCCGTCCGCGCCCCGGCTGAGGGAGAGCGTCGAGCGCCGTCTGTCCCGCTGCCCTTCTATTTGCCTTCAGCCGCCGTAGCCTCGACCCGGCTCAAGTATGTTTTGGTTCTGAGGAAAAGGGCCTTGCCGGCCACGGCCGGAGATGCCATGAATCCGCTCGCCAAACTGTTGGTCGCCAGGAACTCGCAAGTGCGACCGGGCTTGAGCACGGTGGTCTTGCCTTCCTGGCTGAAAAAATAAAGCCGCCCGTCGCCGTAAATGGGCGACGCAGCATATTTTCCGCCCAAACGCTCCCGCCAGACCCGGTTCCCGGTCGCCGTTTCGAGACAAGTCACCAGGCCGTCATCGCTCACCATATAGAGCAGCCCATCCACCAGCACCGGCGAGGCGGTCTTGGAGACCATTGTGTCGAATCGCCATGCCACATGCGAGTCGGTCACATCCCCCTGCCCGTCCACGCGGACCGCCAATAGTTCAGTCTTGCCGCCAAATCCGCTGATGATAAAAGCCAGACCCTGGTCGTAAACCGGCCTGGGGGCGGCTGACCAAGCATCATAACGGACACGCCACAACTCGCGCCCCGTCTTCGGTTCATAGGCATAGGCCGCCTTTGCCCCGGCACTAACCATCTGGAACTTGCCGCCAACGTTCACAAGGAGGGGTGTGCTGTGCGCCTTGCGCAAATCGCCGTCACGGGCCATTTGTCCCGGAACATTTTCGTCGTTCCAGGCCACCGAACGTGCCGTCTTCCAGACCGTCTTGCCGGTTTGTTTGTCGAGCGCGACCAGGTACTGCAGGTCCACCCCATCCATCGTCAGGATTAATAGGCCCTCGAAAATGATCGGGGACGATGACGGACCTCGATAATGCCGGCACGGCAGGTCCTGCCGCTGCCAAAGAACCTTGCCCGTCGTCGCGTCCAGGCAAGCCGTGCCGTAGCTGCCGAAATGGACGTACACCCGCCCCGGCTCCACCATCGGAGAAGGCGTAGCGTAACCATTCATGTTATTACCCAGCGGCTCGGGGGTGTCGCAGTGAAATAGTTTCTCATTGAGTCGCACCCGGCCGGTTTCAGCGTCCACGCAGAGCACGAAAAAGTCATGCCCATCCACCGTCGCTGTCGTCACCCAAACCTGGCCACCCATGACCGCCGGCGTGGACCAGCCGCGTTCAGGGATTTCCGTCTTCCACTTGACGTTTTCCGTCTCGCTCCAGTGGAGCGGAAGGCCAATCGGCCGAGTGTCGCCCGGAGCCGAGACATGGCCGTCGCCCCATGGCCCGCGCCACTCCGGCCAATCGGCCCGCGCCCCCGAGCAGCCAAAGACCAGCAGAAAGAAACCCGTTAGAAATCGCGCTCTTGCGGTGGGGGAAAGGAAGACCCGGATGTCAGGGCAATTCATCGCGGCAGGATGCTGTTACGCCCCGGGCCTGTCAATGAAGGGAAACACGCACGAAAGGGCGCGCTGCTAATGGAGCGCCGAGTACGGCTGGCGTCAAGAGTAGTGTGTAAAAGCTGGGAGCGGGTGACGGGACCAATGTTTGTTCATGCGATCAAAGACGCTGTAGAGGATACGTTCACAACTGCTGCGGGTGGTAAAGGCGCACATGGTGCGGATACGCCGGCGC
>DATMRF010000010.1:0-26463 GCA_035566435.1 Candidatus Acidiferrum sp. | reverse complement strand
CTGCTCCAACCGCCGCCGCGTCCATTCGCGTCCTTCCTCCAACACTTCCAATTCGATATCTCGTAAAGACCGAGCTGCTGCTTTATCCGAATTCATATTCCTTTCTACGGGTTAAGGTTCATGTTTCCGGATGAGGAACCGTTTCACGCCTCGATTATGGTGGTAGTGTCAAGATGCGCTCGAAGAGCCGGCGCATTTTTTGTGGTTTGGTTTTCAGGTTATGAGCGCACGGACCAACGCACGCGGCGGGCGAAGAAGCGCGGAATGCAGACTGCGGAGTGCAGAGTGGAAAATGGGAGGTGGGGTTCGCGGACATCAGGAAAGGTGCCGTGGATTAAAACGACCGGCGCTGATATCTGGCAAGGACGGCCTGGACGGAGGGGAGGAGATCCTTAGCGGCGAACTGCTGGCAGGTGCCGCCGGAAGGCCAGGAGATTCTGAGTCCGCTGTTGCTTTTGTTTTGGAACCAGTACGCGACTTGCTCGACCGCAGCGCGCTCGTTTGCCGGGAGGCCAATCCGACAATCCCAAAAGGATTGCATTACTCAGCCCAGCAGCGAGGAACGAGCTGTCTGGGTACGCACCCCCCGAAATGCGGTCAACCCCAAAGGGTTTTGCGGCACCTCACTCGCTTGTCCGCCGTCAGACAACATCCGTCGCGCCATACATAGTAGAGGCCACCGTCGCCAATTGCGACTGGCCGGATAACAGACAACCATACACGCAAATATGAAAGCCCCGTTCCTCGCCGCCGTCCTCGTCCACATTAAGGCCGCTATCGCGAGGCCGCTATCGCGGCCTTAACACTGCTTAACACTAATTTTTTTTCGCAGGCCATGTCGCTGCTTCCAGAATACGCCGCTTGGGCGCTCATAGGTGAAGCAGCCGGCCATGCCCGCCCTCCCATATCGGCACCCGTGCCCGGAGTAACGGGCCGGCGGAACTAAAACGTGCCTATTCATATTACAGGCCTATCCACTTCACTCCACCGAGCCCAACAAATGGAACCAGCCGTTCGTGGCAGCCACCACCGGTAGCGGTTAGTGGAGTCAAGTGGATAGGCCTGTTATATTATCTGCGAAAGCCCGCAGAACCGGGTGGGGGCCTCCATCCTGTCCCAATGCGCCCTGGGTGTGCTGGTCTCGGACGTGAGACGAAGGCCGAGATCGGCGGATTGCGGCAGCAGCAGGCAATCGCGCCGGTGCGGTCGTGTCGCGGGATGATCCGGTGCAGCAGCCGCGGTTTCTGGGGCAGGGAATTGTGATGGTGAACCGGGGGCGGATTCCAGGCAAAGGGTTTTGAATGCCGGGAACGTTTCGCCGAGCCGAGCATACCAGGCCGGCGGCAGCGCGGACACTGCGCCGTAGGTTGCTGGTTGCGCGATCTTAACCTGGGCGCCTGCCGTTTGCCATGCTGCTCGGGGAGAATCGGGGGGAATGGAACGGAGTTTCGAATTGCTCAGGTGGCGACTGCTGCTGAATCGACTCGATAGAATCGAGAGTTCCGAGTTGCACGCGCTGGTAATTCGCGAAGCCAAGTCGGCCAGTGAGATCGCCTGCGACAGCGCTGTTCCGTGGCTGGTGTTCCCTTGTCTGTTCGAGGAGCGGGTAGACACGGCTTTACAGCTCGAGGCGCAGGTGGCGACGGTTTACTGGGGCCAGCTTAATGGTTTGGATCGGCGCGCGGCGCGCCGCGAGGGCATGCCAGGTGCGTTTTCGCCGCGCGCTGAATGACCATATCAGGGAAGGTCGGTTTTCCAGGCAGATGTTTGCGGTTCCAAGGTGCAAGTTGAAGGCTGCAAGTTGGTTCCGCGAGCGGCGAAGCGGCCCAACTGCTTCCACCAGGTGCGAGAAACCTGTTGAAACCCCCGCTGAAGCGGGGTGTTAATGGGAAACGGCTTCGACCCAGGGGTCATGCCGTGAAGAGCCCAAGCCGGCAACATGCCGGCGCTCCGGGCGGTTGGCATTTCATGCGGGGCATGAATTATCCGGCGCCAAAAGGGGGGCGTATGGCCGAATCGCGCACGAATTCCTGCAGTTGTCATCCGCTTGTTTCACGGCCGCCACTCGTTCGTAACACTCGTCTGGCAAACGTACCAGCCAGAACTAATCGGGATGAAGATTCCGGGGCATTTGCGCATTGAAGAGATCCGGCTGGCACCTGGCCGCGAATGGAGTGACGCGACTGAGGCGTGGCGCTTTGTGCGCGTGAGCAGCGGGGCAGCCTATTGGATGGAACCGGCGCGGCCCCGGTCATTGTCCGAAGGTGAGCTGCTGGTTCTGGCGCCGTCGGTCAAGGCGGTGGTTCGGGCGAGTCAACTGGGGGAGGTAGTACTGCACGGGTTCGGTTTCGCGCCGGGGTTGCTCTGCGGGTTTTTCACGTTGGAGGAGCGGCACTACTTTGAGAGCGGCGGGGCGTGCGGGGTTGAGCGAGTGCAGTTTCTGCCTTCGACGCATCCGCTGGCCCGGCGGTTTGGCGACCTGGCGGCGCGGGCGTCTGGCAGCCGAGACCTGGTCCAGCGCGCCGAAGTGCTCGGGCTCGCCTCCGCGTTTTTCATCGACGATTTGTCCCGGCACCCGGCGCCGGTGGGGCGCGGAGTTTCGGCGCAGCGCCGGTTTCAGGAGATTGTTTGCCAAATGCCGGATAGCGAGCTTCTCCTGCACACGCCTGAACGGCTTGCCGGCCTGTGCGGGTGCAGTCCGAGGCACTTCAATCGGCTCTTTCACGAACGATTCGGCGATTCGCCGCGGTCGCGCCAGACGGAACTGCGCCTGCTCAAGGCGCGTGAGTTGCTGGGAACGACGGATGCCAAGATCATTCAGGTGGCTATGGACAGCGGCTACCGGAGCCTGAGTTTATTCAACTCGTTATTCAAACGGCGCTTTGGCCTGACGCCATCGAGCTGGCGCCGGAAAGCATCCCGCACCGGCGGGCAGAGCCGGCTGCTTCCTTGGAGGACTTCGGAATTGCCACGAAAGAACGCAAAGAGCACAAAGGCGTGACCGAGAAGAAAGCGCGGACAGAAAATTTAATCAGGAGGAGCCAACCACGGATTGCACGGATAACACGGATCTCTTTTGTGGTATGCGTGAAATCTGCGAAGCGATGGGGACGCTGGGGACAGCGTCCCTACCAGTCCCTACCTGGATTTCGTGTTACAGGATTCGGACATGGCGTGACGGGTTGTCACACGTTCGTCACAGAACCGCCGTTTACAATTCACACTACGTTGCTTTCGTTCGCGCCCCGGGTCGCTCACATTCTAAGTGGATTGATATTCTATGAACGTTGTATCGCCTTTGTTTGCAGCCGGTGTGCCGTCCAACGCGATCGGTTTCGCGTGGGAACACCTTACCAAGGAGGGCTTTTGCACTATCCTGGCCCTGCTGGTTGTCTCAATCTTCAGTTGGATGGTGATCATCACCAAGGCGCGGCAACTGATTCGCGCGCGCAAGGCGGGCAAGAAATTCTTCGAAGAGTACCGATCCACTCGCGACCCGATGGAACTCTTTCGGCAGAAGAAGGAATTCGACGGCGCTCCAGCCTTTGAACTTTATGTGACTGGCGCGGAGGAAATGGCATACCACTTGAAGAACAACCCCATTCGAATCGTTCAGGTCAAGAGCGTTGTCCCAAGCGGCGGCAACGGGGAAAACTTCGGGGAGACCGATGTGCTGGCGCGGTCCATTTCGATCAAAGTCAGCCGCCCTTCCTTCGAATCCGTTCAGGTGTCGCTCGAGCGGGCGGCCTCGACGCAGGCGCTTTCGCTGGAGAAGGGGATGATCATTCTTTCCACGGCGGTGGCTGGCGGACCGTTCATCGGGCTGTTCGGCACGGTTTGGGGCGTGATGGAGACTTTTTCGGGCATCGGGCGCGCGGGCGCAGCGAGTCTGACGGCCATGGCGCCGGGCGTGGCGGCGGCCCTGCTGGCGACGGTCGCCGGCCTTTCCGTCGCCATTCCGGCGATGTTTGCCTACAACTATATGGTCACTACGATTCGCGGCATTACCCAGGAACTGGACGGGTTCGCCTCCGAGTACGCGACAGCGCTGGAACACAAGTATGTGGATAACCGGTCGCTGGCGGATGAACTTCGCGAGGCGCTAGGCACTGGGAACCGGCTCGCGGCTGCTTCGCCGGCTCTGCCGCCGCCGTTGCCCACGCCGGTTCCGGTTACCCCTGAGAATCTCCAGGAGCCTGCGTTTTCAAGTTGAGGGAGAGATGAAGAAATGTTCCAAGAGCAATCACCATGCGCTGGCGGAGTTGAACATCACACCGCTGCTGGACCTGGCGTTCGTGCTGCTGGTCATTTTCATCATTACCACGACTCCCGTGGTCAACGATCTCGATGTCGATTTGCCGTCCGCCGCCAAACGCCCGAAGGATCCCAAGCCGAAGATCAATTACGTGACAGTCGAGAGCGACGGCAGAATGTACTTGAACAAAGATCCCGTCGATCTGGCGGCCTTGCAGGAGAAGGTCGCGGGGATGCGCATGGATACGCCTGATTTGAACATCGTGATTCGGGGTTCCGGGCGGACGAAGTATCAGCGCATCGTCGGCGTCATGGACATGCTGCAACAGGCGAACGTCGGCAAAGTGAACCTGGCTACTGAGGCGTTTCCGGACGCCTCGGCCAAAAAGGAGTAGAACATGAATCAACGCAAAAAACGCAATTCGTCGAAACTCAATCTGACGCTCTCGCTCGTGTTTCACATCGGGCTGGTGGTGGTCCTGTTTTTCTTTGCGGCCCGGCAGGGCATTCTTGGGAAGAAGCTTAAAGAGATTACGGTGACGATGGCGCCAAAGGAAAAGAAGCCTGAGCCCCCAAAGCCGCCCGAACCCAAGGTCGAACCGCCAAAGCCGGTGGAGACACCCAAGCTGGCTGCGGTTGCGCCGCCACCCAGGGTCGAAACGGCCGCCGCGCCGCCGCCGGCGGAAACGCCGGCATCTGTGGCCCCAGCGGCGGTGAGTTTGGCCGCTTTTGAGTTTAACGACGGCGCCAAGGCGGTCCAAAGCGCGTCGGACCCGAACGCCGTGTACAAGGGGATCGTGGAGCATGCTTTGCGCGCGCGTTGGAACCGGCCCGACGACATGGATGACGCCAGTTTCGTGGCGGAGGTGTCGTTGAGCATCGATGCGGAGGGAAAGGTGACGAGTTCGCGCTGGTTGAAAGGGTCCGGCAACGCGCGTTGGGACAAGACCGTCAAGGAAGCACTGGCCGCGACACCGGTCATCAGCCGGCCGCCCCCCAAGGGCTTTCCGCCGACCTTCGTTACGCGCTTTGACGTCGAGAGCGAGCGAACGGAAGACGTCATGCATTTGAGCAGCCGGTGAAAAAGTTTTCCCACGGCCACCACAGCTCGCTCAACGAGCTGAACATCACGCCGTTGCTCGACCTGGCGTTTGTGATGCTGGTGATCTTTATCATCACCACGCCACAGTTGTCGAACGACCTGGAGATGAATTTGCCTTCTCCGAAAAAGAACAACACGCCTGCGCCGCCGCCGAAGGTCAATCGCATCCTGGTCGAAACCTCCGGCCGCATCGTGTTCAACGAACAGCCTGTCGAACTGGCCGCTCTCAAACAAACGCTCGTCGCGATGAAGACAGGCGACCCGGATACGAGCGTCGTGGTCCGGGGCGCGGCGGACGTGGATTATCAGAAGGTCATCAGCGTGTTGGACGTGTTGCAGCAAGCCGACATCACCAAGGTCGGCCTGGCCACGGAGACGGCGCAGTAAGCCATGCCGGGAGGGCGAGCGTCCGCACGAGCCCAAATTTTGTGAGCGCGGGGCTCGCGCGGACGCTCGCCCTCCCGGTGAATAGCAAAAGACGGCCGCGGTCACGGTCAAGCCGATTACAAATCGACGCTGGCGCGGGTGGGGATGCGCAAAGCTGATTACAAATCGGCGCTCCTGTCCAAAGAAAGGAGTTGAAGGCGGGGAGGTTTTTCCCTAATTGATCCTCAATTGATGCAGCGAACTATGAAAATCTTCACCCGCCGCGACTTTCTCAAAACCACCGCCCTCGGCGCAGCCGCCCTGGGCTTTAGTGCTCGGTCCTGGAGCCAGGTAGCGGGCGCGAACAACGATATCCGCGTCGCCCAAATCGGCTTCCGCAGCCAGGGCGCAGGCCACATCAGCACGTTGCGGAAAATGAAGGGGGTGCGCCTCGTCGCCTTGTGCGACGTGGACCGGCATGTCCTGGAGGGCAAAGCGAAGGAGATTGGCGGCGGTATTGAGACCTACGGCGACATCCGGAAGCTGCTGGAGAATAAAGAAGTGGATGCGGTGTCCATCGCCGTGCCCAACCACTGGCATGCGCTGGCCACCGTTTGGGCCTGCCAGGCGGGCAAAGACGTTTATGTCGAGAAGCCGGCCTGCCACAATATTTTCGAGGGGCAAAAGATGATCGAGGCGGCCCGGAAGTATGGGCGGATTGTGCAGTGCGGCACGCAATGCCGATCCGCGGTGGGTATTCAGGAGGGCGTGCAATATGTCCGTGAAGGGCATCTTGGGAAGATCCTCGTTGCGCGCGGTTTTTGCTACAAGGCCCGCAAAAGCATCGGACTCGTTGATGGCCCGCAAAAGGTGCCCGACTATATCGATTATGACATCTGGTGCGGCCCCGCGCCGAAGGACCCGCCGCGGCGCAACGGCAGCTTCGGTCCGGTCCATTATGACTGGCATTGGTTCTGGGCCTACGGCAACGGTGACTACGGCAACCAGGGCCCCCATCAGGTCGATATCTGCCGGTGGTTCCTCGGCGACGATTCGATCGCTCCGTTCGCGATGGCCATTGGCGGGCGGTTGGGCTACAAAGATTCCGCCGAAACGCCGAACACGCTGATCGTGTATCAGGGATATCAGGTTCCAATGCTGTTTGAAGTGCGCGGCCTGCCACAAAGCAAGGAAAGCCAGGCCAGCGGATGGAAGATGGACCGCTACCGGGGCGTCAGCGTCGGCAACGTCATCGACTGCGAAAACGGCTACGTGGTCGTGCCCGACTACACGGAGGCGATCGTTTACGATAAGGCGGGCAAAGAAATGACCCGATTCAACGGCAAAAAAAAGGGCGACGCCGCTGCCGATGTGAAAACGCCGACCGGGCTGTCGGCCGAGTCCGGCGGGCACCAAGGCAACTGGATTGCGGCGGTCCGCAGCCGCGACCCGAAACATTTGAATGCCGAGATCCGGGAGGGCGTGCTTTCGGCGGGATTGGTCCACACCGGCAACATTTCCTACCGGCTCGGTGCGCGAAAGCAACCGGGCGAAATCAAAGAGGCTCTCCAGGACAACAAAACCCTCGCAGAGGGTTTCGACCGCATGGCCGGGCACCTGGAGGCCAACGGCGTCGATATGGCCAAGGACAACGTTCAGCTCGGACTGCCGCTGAAGTTCGATCCCAAAGCGGAGCGGTTCCTGGATAACGCGTCCGCCAACACGCTCGTGTCACGAAATTATCGCGCGCCGTTCACAGTGCCCGAGCAGGTCTGAGGGAACATCCTCAGGTGGTCTGTCTGGTCCCAGCGGCGCGGCCAGTCGCGGCTGCCAGCCTTCCTTTTCTGGAGAGCAAATAGCGCCAGAACGTATCAACACCGCTCGTCAGCGTTCTTTCTCCTGGTTCGTTTGGAGAGTCCATTAACTTGAACCGAAGGCTCGATCCCATCAACGCGACGATATAAACATAGCGGTGTTTGAGTTTCCACAGTTGTCCCTCCCGGAGTCCCTGGACGCATGGAAAACTATTCATTTTCATAAGGGCTTATTTCAAATGGTCGCCGATGGTGGCCCTGTGGCGGGCCTGGTAAAAAAGACCCCGGTACTCGGGGGGGGCGGCTTTGCCGTCATAAAAGACCGCGATTGGCTTTCCCGCCGGAAGGCTTCGCGTCGCGATGAATTTGAGAAACGGTCCATCGGTGTTGTAGCTGTCGCCAAAGCCCGCCAGGACAAAGGCCTTCCGGCCGCCGGGCTGACATTCGATTTCCTCAATAATCTGCATGAGGCGATCCCGCTTGCCGGCGTTCCAAGTGATCGGATAGACCAGCTCCTCGGTGAGCCGACCATCGCGAGTCCTCACTTCGATCCCGTGGATATGGTTGGCAGGAACGCCTAGACTTTGGGCCGCGCCCTTAACGAAAAGATCGGCACTGGCTGAGAGGATGTGAGATTCGACGCCACCGCGTTCGAGCGCGTGGATAATTTTCACCGAGGAGGCCATCAGGTAGTTGCTTAAGGTGCTGGCAAAATGCGATTGGCTGAGGCGCAACACCTCCCCGGCTCTCGCTCCCCGGAGCATCTGTGGTACAAAAGGATAGGCCAGCCAGTGGCCTATCCGAGTGTCCATGTTCGTGTAATCGGTCCAAAACCTCCCGAAGCCATCACGTGGGTAGAGCTCGGACAGGCCGCTTTCTATGGCGACCTCGACCAGACCGCGATAGACGGTTTGCCCGGCGATGGTCAGACCTTCTGAGCAATCCCCTTTGAGGATTGTCCCATCGAAATCCCAAACGGCGAGAAAAACGGCGGATGTGGCCAAATTAGTGCCGGGCGCGGTTTCGAGGAGAGCTTGACGCGTTTGCAGAATGTGTTCGATGATTCGGCTGTCGTCGGGCTCCTCGGCCTGGACGAGCAGAGACACCGAAAGTCCAACGAACCAAAAAACGCAACCAGCAAGAGCTCTCATAGGAAAACCTTTCAATTCCCGCTGTCACTGCCTGCATAGGCAGACTGAGTGGCGGTCAGGGCATTTAATCGAGTCTCCTTGAGCAGCGGGCCGCCGATCGTCCCCGCCAGGATCGGACGCAGGTCCAAACTCATGTCTGCTTCAATCCCAAGATGATCAGAAAGCCGCTGCTGCAGGCTTGCGGCCGCAAAGGCCACGCGCGAGGCGGCCCGCAGGTTTTGCAGTGTGTTGCGTCCCCTGATGAAAATGTAATCGAGCGTTTGGCCCGCGCCGGCGTTTGCCGACAAACCGTCCCAGGTCACGAAGGGCTCGCCCCCGCCGAGTTGCTGGACGCTTGGCCCTACGCAATCGGCAAGTTCCCGGCAAAAAGGGCTCTCGGGCGTACAGTTGAAATCCCCACCGACCAGATCGGCAATTTGGCCGTCCTCCGCCGCCAGCACATGGGATTCCACCTCGCGGATTTGCGAGTACCGAATTTCCGGCGAGCCCCCATCCTGCAGATGTACGTTCCAGATGTTCAGCACCTGCCCGCCCGGCAACCGGACGGTGACTTTGAGCACGCCTTTGTTCACAAATCGATCGGGAAAGGCAGCCCGAGAGAACGGATAAAACTCACCGCCGATGATCGGCAGCCTGGACAGCGTTACCAAACCGCTTTGTTGAAAGAACGTGTGTTGTCCCACAGCCCGAGCGATCGACCAGCGCCCGTTCACGGGCGCTGATTTCCGGGCGTTCGCAGTCCAAGCTTCCTGAAGCAAAATAACATCCGGATCGAGCCGCTCCAATTCACGGGCGATTCTCGGGTAGCGTCCCGACCGCGCTCCGGACATCCAGGAGGGCAAGCCCCAAACGTTGTAGGTCACCACCTTTAAGCTCAGCCAGGTGGCCGGGTCGCCCGTAGGCGCGGCTGTAACCTGATGTTCGACCCGCAGCCGGGCTGGACGACCTGAGGCACAGCCGCCAGTTTCCAACACCAAGGCCAGGCCGGCCAAAAGTCCGGCAAGAGGTGCAAATCTTTTGAGGAACTGACCGGCCGACTGCCGTAAACGCTTGGTCATCACGCGCGCATGCTGGACTCCTCATGTGTAGAACCAGTGAAGAACCTGTGAAGAACTTGTGAAGAACTTAAGAGGCAGGACGGCGTTTGTTCCAACAGCAAACTTCGCTGGAGAAGCCGGTGGAGTTTTCATCCCGAGTGTTCTTCACTGCTGTTTTCCAAGGTTCGTTGCAGGTTTGTTGCAGATTTGTCTCGGGCTTGTGACAAGCATGGAATTGACTTAGCGCTCGTATTCGCTAGATACCACAAATGCTTCGGCAATCACTACGGAGATGAGCACGAAAACATTCAGCGCCTCCGATGCAGCGCGTCGGGGACCGATGTGCCGTCCGTCCATTCCCATCAAACGGCGCCCCCGGTGGCTTATTTCCCTCTCGTGGATTCTCCTGCTGCCGTTATTGACCTTTCCTGCCGTGGGCCAGGCTCAATTCAATTACACGATCAATACCAACAGCGGGACGACCAATGTCACCATTACGGGATACACCGGATCCGGCGGTTCAGTGATCATCCCCGGCACCATCACTGGCTGGCCCGTGGCCGGCATCGGGGACTCTGCGTTCTCAAGCAGCGGCAGCCTAACGAACGTCACCATTCCGGACAGCGTCACGAGCATCGGAAGCTTCGCGTTTTCCTCATGCAGCAACCTGACGGGTGTCACCATCCCTAGCAGCGTCAGGAGCATGGGAAGTTTTGCATTCTCTTCCTGCACGAGCCTGACCAACATCACCATCCTCGGTGGCGTTGCCGGCCTCGAGAACGGGGTGGTACAGAATTGCACGAGCCTGGCCAGCGTCACGATTCCCAACAGCGTAACCAACATCGGACCGTCAGCTTTCTCTGGCTGCACCAACCTGACCGGTGTCACAATGGGCCATTACGTCAGCACCATCGGGAGCTTTGCGTTTTCCGGCTGTACCAGGCTGACTGGGGTCACGATCCCCAACAGCGTCATCAGCATCGGCACCCAAGCGTTCTCCTCTTGCAGCGGCTTGGCGAGTGTCGCGATCGCCAGCGGAGTCACTAGCATCGGAAGCGATGCGTTCATCAACTGCAGCAGCCTGACCAGCATCAATATCCCCGACAGCGTGACGAGCCTCGGGGACTTGGCGTTCAACAACTGCACCAACCTGACCAGCGCCACGATCGGCAACGGCGTCGTCAGCCTCGGAAACTCTGCCTTTCAATGGTGCGCCAGTCTCACTAACGTCACCATCGGCAACAGGGTCACCAGCATCGGAAGCGACGCGTTCTCTTCCTGCACTAGGCTAACCGGCGTCACGATTCCCAACAGCGTCACCAACATCGGAAGCTTTGCGTTTGCTTCCTGCGTCAGCCTGGCGAGCGTCACGATTCCCAACAGCGTCATCAGCATTGGAAGGTACGCGTTTTATAGCTGCGTCAACCTGGCCAGCTTGACGATCCCCGACGGCGTTACCGGTATCGGGGATGGTGCTTTCGATTCCTGCACGAGCCTGAGCAGCCTCACGATCCCCCGCAGCGTCACGAGCATCGGAGGCTCGGCCTTCTCATTCTGTTCCAGCCTGACCAGCGTCACTGTCGGCCACAGCGTTACGAACATCGGGGACTACGCGTTTTCTTCCTGCACGGGGTTGAAAGGAGTCTATTTCCAGGGGAACGTACCCAGTATTGGCTCGTCTATATTCTACGGTGCCAACAGTGTGACGGTCTATTACTTGCCGGGGACCACGGGCTGGGCTCCGGCGTTTGGCGGTCAACCAACCAAACAGTTGAGTCCGTCGCTGCAGATTACCGCCGTCGGCGTGCGGACGAATCAATTCGGGTTCGTCATCACTGGGTCCAGCAACCTTGTCATCGTAGTGCAAGCCTGCACGGAACTGGCTCATCCCATCTGGTCTCCGGTGGGGACGAACACGCTCACCGATGGTTTCTCCTATTTTGGCGATCCCGCATGGGCGAATTTTCCCGGCCGTTTCTACCGCGTACTCTCGCCGTGATGTGCGGTTCGCATTCCACCACGCGCGAGCGCACGAAGCGATTGGTTCAGTCCGGGTGTATTTCAGAAAACCCACTACTGGCCGGAGAGACGAACGAACTATTCTCTGCCAGGTAGCTGCGGGTGAAACCGCAGGTTTGTTGGGTGCTCGAGCTCCTGATGGGCTGCTCGCGCCTGCCGCGGACGGTTGCAAGTTTTGAGCGCCAAGCTACATGTGAATTGGTTTCCCTTCCTCTAACTGGCAGGGATAGAATCCTGCAGACTGCGATGAGTCCGATGTTGCCGGCGGTTGCGACACGGGTGCGCCCGTTCGCGGGCGCACTCCGGCGGGGTCGGATTGAGTTGTTTTCGGAACCCAATCTTGCTGAGTTCGGTGCAGGCTCTCAGCGCTTGTTGGCGAGCATTTGGTTGCTGCCCTTGTAGCGGTGAGTCGGCTCTTCCTCGATTTCGAGTTGGTGGTCTTTCCAGCCGTCGAAGCCGCCCTCGAGTTCCATGACGGGGTAGCCGCTGGCGGCGAACCGCACGCAGGCGTTGGCGGCCAGATGACACTGCTGCGAGTAGCAATAGACGACGTTGGTCTTGTCGTTGGCGAGTCCCTGCGGACGGTCCCATTGCTCTTTGGGGATGTTGATGGCCCCGGGAATGTGGCCTTTGGCGAAATCTTCCGCCGCGCGCACATCCACGACGACGAGATTGTCTTCGCCTGACTTTATCCACCTGTCCAATTCGACCGGCCCAGTGGTAAACGCCAGTTTGTCTTCAAAGTAGGCCCTGGCTCTGGCAGGATCGTGAACCCGATTCATAGTCGTTTGCATATTGAACCTTTCGTTTGTTTTGTGTTGTGCCGACCCTGAAGTCCTCTTCGGCAGGATTAAACGTAACGCGTTCTTGAGAATTCTCAACCGATGTGAGAGAAAGTTTTTAGGAAAGTTTTTTTGAGTGTTTTTTTGGCGCGCGGTTTTGTCACGGGTTGAAACTCGCTGCCGGAGGCGCAGGGGTTTGGATAGCGGTGTCGGACAGGAATGGGGCGGCGCGAAGCCAAAGCGGCAGAGGAGTACCGCACTCCAAGACCTGGCGGACGCACTACAGCCGCCGAGAACTCGCTTGCGTTTTGGAGTGCGTGCAGTCCTCTGCCGCTTTTAACCGCCGGCCCCGAGCGCGGCCGGCAGACCATCACAGCAGGGAGCCTCGTCGATGCCTCGGCCCGACGACAAAAGGCTTTTTTAGAACGCGTTGGCGATAGCGAGGCTGACGACTGCTATAACGAGGATGGAGCTGAGCACACCGAACGTTGCCAGCGCCGTACCAGCCCGCAGGTACGCCGAAGCTGGATTCCATTGGCCGCCGTATTGGGAGCGCACGCGGACCGAGCACACCAACGCATGCACGGCCGGGAGCAGGCCCACCACCGGCAGGAAGCCGATGAGCCCGCAAACGAAAACGGTCAACGATTTTTCAATGGCTGATATCCGGTCCATGAGCGTTCGTCCCGTTGAAAGACGTGAGCCTGTTGGTGGCGGTCAATCCGTTGGTACCGTGGCTGGGGGAGACGAGTCGGTGAATCTGCTGCTGTTCGATCAGTTTCAGGTCACGGCCCAGAAGATGCAGGGTCCGCGCGCTCGCCGTGAGGTAAAGGAGGATGATGCTTAGCAGCACCAACACAACGATGATGGCCATGCCATGCTCGGCGCGCCCGGCGCGGGCACCGGCCGAGCCAGACGTTTGAAATTGACGGGAGATTTTCATGGCGTGGCGGCGGCGTGGGGAACAGCCAGGAAAGTGAACAACGGGCGAACGCGGCCCGGTTTCATGGCGCCTTTGAGCCGCGGTTCGAGCTCCAACTCCCAGCGCCAGGCGGATACGTTTTGACGCAAGTCGGACTCAAACGAGCAGAATTTCACGCGGTCCAGGACGCGTACCCACGCTCCCGGGCCGGAGCGGCGGTAAACGACCCCCTCGGCGAACCTGTAATCAACCGGGTTGGGTGTTCCCTGCAGATGCAGGATTTGTTCTTCCGCCGAACCCTCCAGGCGCGCGCGCGGACCCGCTGCCCGAACGTCGGCGCGCCAGCGTTCGCCGGCGTGCAGCGTGCGGACGATGTCATCGGCATTGCGGCGTAGGACGATGCAGTTGTCGATGCACTGGTACATCGCCATGTAGCCGATACCCAGAATCACAAACACCACGCCGATATAAACCAGCGCTTCTGTGAGCAGATAGGCACGCTCGCGGCCCGGGACTTGAGACCTGAGACTTGAACCTTGAGACTGTGGGCCGACGTTCATTTCACCCTCACTTCCCTAACGACCGGGCCACCGTGGCCGTTGACCTCCGGGCGCCATTCGAGCCGCACCTTGGGGGGCGTCACCGAGACGATGAACCGACCGGGCGGCAGGTTGGTGGCGGCGGCGGCCGGCACGTGATACACGCTCACGCCGTTCGTGAACGCGCGCCAGCCGCCCGCTGCCAGCACTTCGATTTCCCCATCCACAGTTTCCATGGCAATGGCGCGCTGATACATGCCCCGGGCCAGGCGCTTCTCCGAACTGACGGAGTAGGCGAGCGGAAGCAGCGCGGCCGTCAACAGCATGATGGCGGCCAGCAATTCAATCATCAGCGAGCCGCTCTGGCGAGCCGAGCGATGAGCAAATCGGGTTACCATAAGGTTGCGCGGTTGAGCAGCGAGATGAGCGCGAGGAACATTCCGATGACAATGCTGGCGACGATGAAGCCGTTGAAAAGCACGAGCACGGTGGTGGTGACCTGGGCGGCGGTTTGTTCGAGTTGGAAGGCCTTGGCGTCGAGCGCGTCGTGCCAGCCGGCCAGCGCGCGCACGAAGCCTCCGGCGCGCCCGAGCCCATTTGCCAGCCGCCACCGCCACTCGCCCGAATCGTCCAACACGCGCACCGCGTCCGGCAACTTGATTCCCTGTTTCAGCAGCAACACCGCCGCCTCGGCGCGGCGGCGCATCACAGTGTTGGCTGTGGCCTCGCCAGCCAGGTGGAGCGCCTCCGCTTCCGGCACACCGGCCTCGAGCAGGACGGCGAGCATGGCCGAGAAATCACGCTGGAGACGCTTGCGCCGCCATGGCAACCGGAGCTGCAGCCAGTCGAGCGAACCTTCCCCACCCGGCAGCACCCACGCAACCCACCTGCGCAGTCGCTGGCCGCCCAGGTAGGCCAGGGTCGCGACCCAGACCAGTCCCAGAATCCCGCATTGCAAGGCGATCACGAATGAATCCGTGGCAAACACCAGGCGCGTGAATTCCGGCAACTGCGCTCCCTCCATCATGCCCTCGAACACCATCTTAAAGGCCGGCAGGACTTTTACTTTGAGGAGCATCGGAACGAGGATCGTGAAGGGAGTCACCGTAAAAGAAACCAGGATCACGTAATTGAGAGCGCCGCGCACCTGGGACACACTGTCTCTTAAGAGCAGCCGGCACGCCGGCAGCACTTTGGCCAGGTCGCCGAGCCGTTCGCCGGCGCGGAGCACCGCCTGAACCTGGAGCGGCAGAAGGCGGGGCACGCGTTCAAGCGCCTGGCTGAGACGCAGGCCTTGTTCGAGGTGAGCGGCCAGCAGGTGGAAACGCACCCCGAGCGACCGGTCATGGGTGGCTGCGGCGTCCAGGATGGCCGCTTCCGGCTGGCGTCCGTCTTTCAAACCCATTTCGAGCAAGTCGATAAACATCCGCGCGCGCTCGTTTCGGCGCATGGGCAAGGTGAGCAGAAAATAGAGCACGTAAAGGACCGTGACCAGCGGCACGAGGCCCAGCACCACGTAGAGGATGAAACTCAACAACAGCAAGCCCGTGTTCTCCAGGGAGAAAGGTTCAGACAGTCGGCCCAAGATCTCGCTCATGTCAGTTCAGCTTCCCATGCCGCCCAGCATGTTCATCATATAGGTCATCGCCTGGAACAGCGGCGCGATTTGCCAAAAGACCATCTGGCCCAGGAACAGGATCGAGATAGGCAATGCGCCATAGAGCAGCAGCTCGATCCGGTATGAGGCGCGGGTCGAATAGACCTCGGCCGCTTTTTGGAATCCGCTGGCCGCATCTTCGCCGCCCTTCTGCACCAGCCATACGAACAGCGGCGGGAAGGGGCGGGTGGCGGTCCATTGTGCTGGCTTTCCCTGGCCGGTCTCGACTTGCTGCCGCCATTTGGCGAGGGCGGCGCCGGCGGGCGAAGCGGATTCAAGTCCTTCGGAGAGGGCCAGCGCTTCAGCCAGAGTAGTGCCTTTGCGTAGCATCAGCGCCATGGCGGAGGCGAGCTGAGCGAGGCTGGCTTCGCGGAAGGCCGGCAGCCGCCAACGCAGGCGGGCCCGGCATTTAGGCAGGGCTACGGCGACCAGGCCCAGTAACACGAGTGTGCCCAGTACGATCGGCGGAATCCACATGCCAACCACCGCCATCGCCGGGCGCGGCATCTGTTCGAAAAGACCCGACAGGAAGTGACTGAAGGCGATCGACAAAAGCGTGGTAAGAGCCAACGAGACCGCGACCACGAGCAGGGGATAAACCATGACACCCTTGAGCCGCGTCCACAGCGCGTTTGCCCGGTGGTAATGGTCGGCCAGCAAAGTCAGCACACCGGGCAGGTCGTTACTGCGTGCGCCTATCTCCACCATGCGGCGATAGAAATCAGGCAGTTTCCGGCCGGACAGGGCCTCCTTGAGAGGCGTGCCGCGTGCCAGGTCGGCTCCCAGTTGCTCGAGCTCGGCGCGCAACGGCCGCTGGCGCATCCCCTCGCACAATTGCTTCAGGGCGCCCTCAAGCGGGATTCCCTCCCGCAGCATCGAGGCGAGCTGCTGGTTGAAAAAGGCAAATTCGTCGTAATTCATGGTCGGCCTTCAAAAGAACGTTCGCTAATGGTTCGACCGGACAGAGGCACGGGCGTCACGCGCTTTTAACTAAATCATCGGAGGCAACATCATCAGGGGCAAAATCATTGGAAATCCGGCAGGAGTGTCGTCGGTCGTGCTCCCATGATTCTGTTCACTTATGATTTTGTCATTCCATGATTTTGCCAGAATTTGCCGGTTTCATCCGCCGAGGACGCGGCGTACCTCCGCCTCGTCGGTCAGGCCTGACTGCACCAGGTCATGTGCTTTGTCGGCCAGGGCAGGCTGGGCGGTGAGCGGTTCCAGGTCGCGACTCAAAACGTGGTCGCGGAGGGTGTCAGAAAGGCGCAACGATTCGACCAACGGGAACCGTCCCCGATAGTGGGTTCCCAGGCAATCCGAGCAGCCCTTTCCTGAGCACTTAGCGCATAGGCGGCGCAGCAGGCGTTGGTTCAAGACGAGTTCGACCGACGAAGCGACCGCCGACGGGTCTCGGCAGAGCACGAGCAGCCGCTCGAAAACCCCTTTGCACGAGCCCGCATGGAGGGTTGAGATAACCAGGTGGCCTGTGAGGGACGCGCGCACCGCGATATTTGCAGTTTCCTCGTCCCGGATCTCGCCGATGACCAGGACCTGCGGGTCCTGACGTAACAGGTGGCGGGCTGCCTTGGCAAAGTCGAGACCGATGGCCTCGTTGACCTCCGTTTGCATGATGCCGGGCACGATTTGCTCCGCCGGGTCCTCCACAGTGATGATGTGCCGCCCGCCGCTTTCTGCCAGTCGGCGGAGGCAGGCGTAGATTGTGGTGGTTTTACCGCTGCCCGCCGGGCCGGTGAGGAGCATCAGGCCCGCCGTCTGGCGCATGAAGCGCTCGACTTCCAACCGGGCATCCAACGTGAAATCCAACTCGTCCAGCGCCCGAACCTGCGTCCCATTGAACAATCGCAGCACGACCTTTTCACCGGTGACGGTCGGGTAAGTGGAGACCCGGATATCGCTTTGCGCATTGAGGCTTTCTTTGTCGATGCGGCCATCCTGGGGAAGCGACTCTTGGTAAGTCTTCAGGCGGGCGAGGAACTTGATGCGGCCCAGCACCCGATCGGCGACGGCTGCCGCAAGCTCCGAAGTGGGAGTCATCACCCCATCGAGCCGAAAAGAAACCGCCGCCGAACCTTCGCGCATCTGCACGTGAATATCGCTGGCTTCCGCGCGCTCCGCCTGGTGAACGAGTCTTTCGAGAATTTCCGGGGCCGAGGATTCAGCGCTAACCGGTTCGACCGGCTGAGGATCTGGACGGGCCGTTGTCGTTGGTATGGGCTTTCGCATTGTTTCTTTATGGCTCCCGGATAAAGACGGAAGCCTCAGGAGTTCGACAGGAATACAATCATTTAATCACGGTTGCGAGGTCTCCACGTCCCTTGGAGCACCCATTCAGCCCTTGACTCGGGGCGGGGACGGCCACGTCCCCGTGCACAAGCTGTTGAGGAGGACCGCCTCGGGTACGTGGCCATCCCCGCCCCGTTGGCGTTTGCTAGAACCGCTCTCAGGAAATCCGAAGACCCAAAACCGTCAGAACGCGCACCAGTCCGTAGGCGATGCCCCCCGTCACCGGGATGGTCAAAATCCAGGCCCAGACCATCCGTTCGACCACTGTCCATTTGATGGCGTTAAGCCGCCGGGCCGAGCCGACGCCCATGATGGCGGCGGAGATGTTGTGCGTCGTCGAGACAGGGATGCCCAGTTGGCTCGCCGCGAAAATGACGGTGGCGGAGCTGGCTTCGGCGGCAAAGCCATTGATCGGATGCAGCTTCACCATCTTGTGTCCGAGTGTCCTGATGATGCGCCAGCCGCCCACGGCCGTGCCGCCTGCCATCGTTAGCGCACACACCACCTTTATCCACACCGCAATTTCCATGTCCTTGGCCGGAGCCGGGGCCGGGGTATGCAGAAACGAAAGCCATCCCGGCAGGTTCGATAATTGGCCGGCCTGCGTCGCCGCCACCAAGGTCAGGGCGATGATGCCCATGGTCTTCTGCGCGTCATTGGTACCGTGCATCACTCCCATCGCGCCCGCGCTGAACATCTGGGCCACCCCGAAGAACCGGTTCACCCTGACGGGCCGCGCATTCCTCAACAGCACATAAAGCAGCGCCATGAAGCAGAACCCCAGCATCAGCCCTGCCAGCGGCGAGGTGATCATCGGCACAATGACCTTCCAGAGCAAACCTTTGCCCAGCCACCAATGCTGGTGGCTGGGCTGTGCCCAGATGATCACATTCCAATTATTGCCCGAGGCGGCCACCGCCGCGCCGCACAAGCCGCCAATCAGCGCGTGGCTCGAACTGGAGGGAAGTCCCACCCACCAGGTAATCAAGTTCCAAACGATCGCGCCGATCAGCGCGCAAATAACAACATCCGAGCTCAGCGAAACCAATTTGGCATCCACGAGGCCGGAGGAAATGGTCTTGGCGACCGCCGTGCCCCAGAGCGCTCCGAGCAGATTGGTCGTTGCGGCCAGGATCACCGCTTGGCGGGGGGTCAGCACCTTGGTCGAGACGACCGTGGCGATGGAGTTGGCCGTGTCGTGAAAGCCGTTGATGAACTCGAAGACCAGCGCCACGACGATAACCGTCAGCAGGAGCGTCATGGCGGGTCAGGAGTTCTTTAACGCGATCTGGGCAATGACATTGCCGGCGTCCCGGCAGCGGTCGATGATTTTTTCCAGCAGTTCGTAAAGGTCCTTGAGCAGAATGACCTGCACCGGCTCGTGCTTCCCGCTGAACAGGTCTTTGAACAAGGTCACCATGTGCTTGTCGGCTTCACCTTCCAGAAACTGAAGCTTGTCGTTGAGGTCTTTGACTTTGTCCAGATTCATCCCGTCCCGCAGGGATTTGACAAGTTCCAGGACGATGTCGGTCGCGCGCTCCAGCAGGCTGATTTGCTTCGAGAAATCGATCCCCCGCACATGCTGCGGCGCCAGCACCACGCGTTCGGTAAACTTCTCGACCGTCTTTGGGATCTTGTAAAGCGCGTTGGATAGTTCCTCGATGTCCTCGCGCTCCAGGGCGGTTATGAAGGTGGTGTAAACCGCCTCGCTGATCTCCTTGGTGATCTGCTTGTCTTTCCGGCGCGAGTAAGTCATTTCGTCCATCGCAACCGGCTTGTCGAGGTCCTTGCTCAGCTTTACCAGCGCCTGGACGCTCGTCCGCGCCTCCTCCGCGCTCGCCTCGAGGAGGCTGAAAAACTTGTCTTCTTTGCCCAACAGCTTCTGAAGCGAAAACATAGTGCGCTACTTGTCACACATCTGGCCGGGAAGCGCAGTAAGAAAATTCCGACCGGCTCGTCACCCAATCGTAACACAACCGCCATGAGGCTGTAACAGCCGTGCCCAAAAGTATGCTCGTTCAGGCAACACGAACGACTAACTCAATGAAAAGACAAACCACCTGCAAACTACTCGCGCTTGCTGTTCTGTCCTGCGGAATCTGCGCGGCCCCGGCACCCGCCCGCGCGCAATCGGCCGATGCCCTGGTCAACAAACTGGTTCAAAAAGGCATCCTGACGGACAAGGAAGCCAAAGACCTCATGTCCGAGACCGTCCAAACCAATCAGGCCAGCGCTTCCAAATGGAAGATCAACGACGCCATCAAGAATATCCAACTCTTCGGTGATGTGCGGTTTCGCTACGAATATCGTGGTGCCGATAATGCCCCCGGCACTGGCTCAACCAAGGATGACTACGTTCGCGAACGTTTTCGTTACGCGATTCGCATCGGCATCAAAGGCGATTTGTTCGATAACTTCTATTATGGGTTGCGGTTGGAGACCTCCACAAATCCGCGCTCACCTTGGGTGACGTTCGGGGACGATTCCAATCCGACTCCCTCCGACAAGCACAGCGACGGAATTAACATCGGGCAGGCCTATCTCGGCTGGCGGCCGACCGATTGGTACGAAATGACCGTTGGGAAGATGCCCATGCCGCTCTACATCACGCCCATGATTTGGGACTCCGACATCAACCCGGAGGGTGCGGTCGAGAAGCTTAAATTCTCGCTAGGCAACGCTGACCTCTTCGCCAATTTCGGCCAGTTCCTGTACCAGAACGTGAACCCGGCTACCGCCTTCCCCTCGAGCGACACCTTCATGCTCGCCTGGCAGCTCGGCGCGACGGTGAAGCTGACCAAGGACATCAACCTCAAAGTCGCCCCGGTTATCTACAACTACACCGGCTTCGGCCAGAACGGCGCAGCCTCGCTGCTCGACCAGCGGTTCGTCGGTGAAGGCGTCAATGGGGTCAACGTCGGCGTCAACACCAACTACGCCAACGCCCTCCATTTCAACCAGAATGGCATCAACGACCTGCTCGTGCTGGAAGTGCCGGCTGAGTTGAATTTCAAGATCGCCAACTATAACGCGCGGGTCTTCGGCGATTTCGCCTATAACTTCCAGGGTGATGACCGTGCCCGCGCCGCGGCCGCCGCCGCCGGCCCCACCATCCTCCCGCGCGCTTTCACGGGCCAGGACAAGGCGTACCAGGTCGGCGCTGGCTTCGGCAACCTCGGCCTGGTCTATGGCCAAACTGCGAAGAAGCATACCTGGGAGGCCCGGGCCTACTGGCAGCACATCGAACAATACGCCGTCGATGTGAACCTCATCGACTCGGACTTCTTTGAAGGTCGGGCCAATCTCGAAGGCGTGTATTCTGCGTTTGCTTATAGTTTTACGGACGGGATCATTGGCACCATCCGTTACGGCTATGCCAACCGGATTAACAAGGGACTTGGCACCGGCGGCAGCAACCTGGATATGCCCATCCTGAACCCGATCAAGCAGTACCACCTCGTACAACTGGACGTGACCTGGCGATTCTGAATGTAACCGGAATGTCACGCGGCGAGGCTCGTAAAAAGGTTAAAACGTGAAACTAAGTATGGGTCAAATATGATGATGAAAAGAATGATAGTTGGCTTGGTTGCGGGCGGATGTTTGCTGGCGCAGCACGTTGCTGTGGGCCAAATGCTCATCAACGGCGCGGGGGCTACGTTTCCATACCCCCTATATTCGAAATGGTTCGACCAGTACGCAAAAGTTGACGCTTCCGTTCGCTTTAACTATCAATCCATCGGGTCCGGCGGCGGGCAGAAGCAAATCCTTGCCCAAACGGTGGATTTTGGGGCGTCGGACGGCCCGATGAGCGACGATAACCTGGCCAAGGCGCCGGGCAAAATTCTACATATCCCGACCGTCGCGGGCGCGGTCGTGGTTACTTATAACCTGCTTGGTCAACCGAAGCTGAAGCTCGACGGACCGGTGGTCGCGGACATTTTCCTGGGCAAGATCACCAAATGGAACGACGCGCGCATCGCCGGGCTTAATCCGGGCGTGAAGTTGCCGGACGCCGATCTGGTGGTGGTACACCGGTCCGACGGCAGCGGCACGAGCTACATCTTCACAGACTATCTTAGCACGGTGAGCAAAGATTGGGAGGCGACCGTCGGCCGCAATGCATCGGTAAAATGGCCGACCGGGCTGGGTGCCAAAGGGAATGAAGGCGTCGCCGGCCAGGTGAAAAACCTTCCTGGCAGCATCGGTTACGTGGAGTTGGCGTACGCGCATCAGAACAAGCTGCCGTTTGCCGAACTCAAAAATGCCGCCGGCATTTTTGTCACCGCTTCGTTGGAATCAGTGACCGAGGCGCTCGCGACAGCGAAAATTCCGGAGGATTTCCGGTTCTCGATGGTGAATGCGCCGGGAGACAAGGCCTATCCGATCGCCGGCGTAACCTGGCTTTTGGTCTATGAGCAACAGAAGGACCCCGCCAAGGGCCAAAAGCTGGTGGAATTCCTGAATTGGTCCATGACCAAGGGAGAGGATTTGGCGGCGTCCCTGGATTACGCGCCAGTGCCACCGAGCTTGAAGGAACGCGTCCTCGCGCGGATCAAAACGATCAAATACTGACGCGGATTGTTTTTTGAGTAAAATCAGTTTGCCTTGCGGACGAAGGGCGCCAGTCCGGCCGCCCTTCGTCCGCTTGCTTAACCCATGGACGGCCAGCTTGTATCTAGCCACCCGCTACGCCGCGCGAGCGGTAACCTCGCGCGGCGTGCGGTGGGGGACCGGGTGTTTCAGTGGCTGACGCTCGTGATGGCGGTTTCGGTGTTCGTGCTGATCATTCTGATCGGCTACGAGCTGGCGCACGGCTCTCACCTCGCCTTGCGTAAATTCGGTTGGCGGTTCCTCACCAGCTCGAACTGGGACCCGGTCAATGAGCAGTACGGCGCGCTTCCCTTTATCTTCGGAACTCTGGTCTCCTCGGGCCTTGCGCTGGCGATTGCGGTGCCCCTGAGCATCGCCACCGCGGTCTATCTGACCGAGATTGCTCCGCACTGGCTTCGCCAGGTGCTGACCTTATTCATCGAACTGCTGGCGGCTGTGCCGAGCGTGATTCTGGGGTTTTGGGGGATGTATATCATGGTGCCGTTTCTGAGTGCCAATGTGTTTCCGCACCTGCAAAAACTGCTCGGTTTCCTGCCCTTATTCCGAGGCCCGAGCTATGGCCCGTGCATGCTGTCCGGCGGTATTATCCTGGCCATCATGGTGGTGCCGATTATCACTTCGGTGTCGCGCGAAATCCTGCGCTCGGTGCCAGGCTTGCAGCGCGAGGCCGCTTTCGCGCTCGGGGCGACCCGATGGGAAGTCACGCGCATCGCCGTGTTGAGCTATGCGAAGAAAGGTTTGTTCGGAGCGGTGATTCTCGGCCTGGGCCGCGCACTCGGCGAAACCATGGCGGTCACAATGGTCATCGGCAACACGCCGCAAATCGGCGCGTCGCTGTTGTCGCCGGGCTACACGATGGCGAGCGCTATCGCCAACGAATTCACCGAGGCCACTACGGATGTTTATCTCAGTGCGTTGTTCGAACTCGGTTTGGTCCTGTTGGGCGTGACCGTGCTTGTCAACGCCCTGGCGCAACTCCTGTTAAAAACCTTCGCCGGCCGCAGCGTTAAACCCCAAAACTGACCAGTGATGCAACCCGCCCGCCACCATTGGCGCAAGTTCAAGAATGCCTCGATGCAAGCGGTGACGTGCCTGTGCGCGTTGCTGGTCGTTGTGCCGCTCGGCCTGATTTTTTACCATGTGCTCAAGTCCGGCTTCAGCTCGGTCAACTGGGCTTTCTTCACCCAATTGCCCAAGCCGGTGGGGGAAGCCGGCGGCGGCATGGCCAACGCCATCGGTGGCACGTTCGAGTTGCTCGGCTTGGCGGCCCTGCTGGGCGTGCCGCTCGGCGTGCTCGGCGGCGTCTTCCTGTCCGAATACGGCTCGCTGCGGCTGAATTGGACCGTTCGCTTCGCCGCGGATGTGCTCAACGGCGTTCCCTCCATCATCTGGGGCATGGTGGTGTACGCGCTCGTGGTCGTCCCGATGAAAGGCTTCTCCGCCTGGGCCGGCGGGATTGTGCTGGGGATGATGATGGTGCCGCTCATCATGCGGACGACCGAGGAGGTCCTGCTGCTGGTGCCTAATGGTTACCGGGAAGCGGCGCTGGCCTTAGGCATCGCCCAATGGCGCACGGTACTTCAGATCGTGATCCGGACCGCGCTCAAGGGCATCATCACCGGCATCCTTTTGGCGCTCGCGCGCGTGGCGGGGGAAACCGCCCCGTTGCTGTTCACCGCGTTCGGAAACCGGTTCTGGAACCATCACCTATCCGACCCCATTGCCGCGGTACCGCGGCAAATCTTCGACTACGCCATTTCACCTTACGAGGACTGGCATCGGCAGGCCTGGGCCGGCGCGTTGGTCCTGTTGCTCTTTGTCGCCATCGTCAACGTCAGCGTGCGCGTGTTGACGCGCGACCGGTTCGCAAAGCGGAGTTAGGGAATATGCCGATGACCACAGAGCCAAAAGACCCCAGACCCCCGGCGCGGTTGTCGCCGCCCCTACCTGCCCCGGCTTCCGAGCAGGGGCCCGCTGCGCCAGGACTCTCGACACCGGCTGTCAGCGCCCAGGAACTCTCGATCTTCTTTGGCAGCAACCATGTTCTCAAACGCGTGTCTCTGGACATTCCGGCGCGAGCCGTGACCGCTATCATCGGCCCCAGCGGCTGCGGCAAGTCCACTTTTCTGCGCTCGCTCAATCGCATGCATGAGCTGGTCCCCACCGCCCGCATGGAAGGCCGGATTCTCCTCTTCGGCCAGGATATTTATGCGCGGGATGTCGAACCCGTCCTGGTCCGGCGGCGCGTCGGCATGGTCTTCCAAAAATCCAATCCTTTTCCGACCATGTCGATTGCCGACAATGCCACCGTCGGCCTGCGCCTCAACGGCATGCGGAATCGTTCCGTCCTGGCTGAGCGCATGGAACAGTCACTGGTAATGGCCGCGCTCTGGGACGAGGTGAAAGACCGCCTCGGCGCGCCGGCGGTGAGTCTTTCTGGCGGCCAGCAGCAGCGCTTGTGCATCGCCCGCGCGCTGGCCGTCCAGCCGGAAGTGCTGCTAATGGACGAACCGGCCTCCGCGCTGGACCCGCTGGCGACTGCCAAAATTGAAGACTTGATCCTGGAATTGCAAAAGGACTACACCATTATCATTGTGACTCACAATATGCAACAGGCGGCCCGCATCTCGGACAACACCGCGTTCTTTTACCTTGGCGAATTGGTCGAATATGGACCCACCTCTAAAATCTTCACCAGCCCGGCGAAGAAACAGACGGAAGACTACGTCACCGGGCGCTTCGGCTGACCCTAAAATGGAAACTCGTTTCACCCTTTCACAACGACCTGGTAACCAATTACCGATTACCAATAACTGATTACCGGTTACTGATTACTGTTCACGACGTTATGGTTCACTTCGATCAGGATCTTGCCGAGCTTAAGGACCTGCTGCTGACCATGGCCAGCCACGCCGAAGCGGCGATGCGGCAAGCGGTCGAGGCGTTGATGCGCCGCGATTACGACCTGGCCCTGCGCGTCCGCGCCGATGACGCCGTGATTGACCGGTTCGAGGTGGAGGTGGATGAAATGGCCATTCGGCTGCTGTCCCAAGCTCCATTGGCCAGCGACCTCAGGCTCATCGCGGTGACGATGAAGATCTCGCAGAACCTCGAAAGGGTAGGGGACGAAGCCACCAAAATTGCCAACCGGGCGCGCGACCTCAGCCAGGAGCCGCCACTTAAACTCCCAGTGGCTATTCCGCAAATGGCGGACATGGTGCTGCCTATGCTCAAAAGCTCGCTCGACGCTTTTGTGAACAAGGATCCCGTCGCCGCCCGCGCTCTCATCCCGCAGGACAAGCAGGTCGATTCCCTGAACAAGGAGATCCATCAGCAGCTTGCCGAGCAGATGATCCGGGACCCGGAAACCGTCACCCGATGCCTGCACCTCATGGTCGCCGCCAAGAGCCTCGAACGCATCGCCGATCACGCCAAAAACGTTGCCGAGGAAGTGGTTTATCTTTGCGAAGCCGAGGACATCCGCCACACCGGCAACCCCGCGAGTAGACCGCTGCCGGAACCCCGCGACCGGAGCGCCGATTTGTAATCGGACTATAGCGTGGTTGGGAATCCGCGTGCCTCGTAGGAGAAGACGTGAGGAGTCTCTGATCTCGCCCCAAATCGCGACTTGTACCGGAAGAGTGAGACTCCTCACGTGGTCTCCTGCAATCCGAAGACACGCTCTTAGCGTGTGCGTGCCCGGCGCGGCGTGCAGCAAGGCTCTGATCACCTAACGCCGATTGCAAATCGGTGCCAGCGCCACGGCTGATTCATCTGAGCTCTACTGGATCGCAGCTGCTCGGGTGGGAGTAAGAAATGACTGGACTTTCGTGCCGCCAACCCAGAAGCTCACTGCATGGTTTTGGCCAATGAACGGACCGAGAGCGATGTTTTGGAAC
>DATMRF010000009.1:0-30000 GCA_035566435.1 Candidatus Acidiferrum sp. | reverse complement strand
CTCTCAGACCAGCTACCCGTCTTAGCCTTGGTGGGCCGTTACCTCACCAACTAGCTGATAGGCCGCGGGTTCATCATGAAGCGTCAGGCCTTGCGGTCCCCAACTTTAACCACCAGGAGATGCCTCCCAGCGGTCACATCCGGTATTAGCTCGCCTTTCAGCAAGTTATCCCAAACTTCACGGCAGATTACCCACGTGTTACGCACCCTTGCGCCGCTCCGACCCCGGAATATTGCTACCCCGGAATCAGCGCTCGACTTGCATGTCTTATCCACGCCGCCAGCGTTCGTTCTGAGCCAGAATCAAACTCTCCGTTAAAAAAACGTTAGTTGATTCGACTGATGTCCGGTCGTGAAACCGGACGGTCTTCTAATCTTTAAAACTCTTCAGGCCATCCTACTAACAGGATAGTTCTGAAGGGGCTCTTAACTTATCGCACAATTCAATTTTCAATGAGCAGCGTCCCGCCGAGCGGAACTAAAATCTTTAGACCGTGAATGAGCGCGCCTGAACGCGCTACCGACGGTGGACCGGCTCAGATCCCGCCGGTTTTTGCCCTTGAGTCTTTGGGCTCCATGTCCCCATTTGGGGGACAAAAAATCCGAGGGCCGATTTCACTTTCCCAACTCGGCCTCTCAGACCTGGATTAGTTTCGCAGCAAGTTTACTGCTCGCTGCGCCGACCGTCAACAGTGCTTTTCACTTTTTCCAGCCGGTGTTGCTCTTAGCAACGTGAGAAGTCTATCAAGCTCGAACCAGCGGTCAACAGTTTTTTATTCTTTTTTCTCAAATTCTTTTTGACCGTCTGACCGGTTCGCATTCGGAGTCCGCAAAGAACAGGGCACAGACAATACCTGAATTCAGAATTGCGGCAAGCGGTTTTTATGAGAATGTATTTCTATTGTAAAACACTGATTCACAATAGCTTGGAGAGGTTGACGGCGGGTTTGGCTTTGTTTCCGATTACGCGAAACGCATCGAGGGAGGCCAGAAAGCAAATATCCCGCACAGCGAGCGGGCCGAGGCAAGGAGCCGCTTTGCACGCGAAAGCAGCTCAGAAAAGGATTTGCTCCAAGGTTTCTTTCGCTCGCGGCACCGACTTTTTGATCGCGGTCGGGGTGCAGCATCTTGGGCCAAGAAAGGGCAGGGTCAACAGCGGCACAGGCGAGAGGAGTTCTGTGAGGATAGCGGCGTTGGAGGATGATGAATAATCTCTGGTCCGCGGGTTCATGAGGACGACTTTGGGTCGCGATGGGGGGGGGCGCGACGCGCGTTGCGGAACGTGAGCGGCGTGGAGGGCCGTGGTTTGTAGCGCCTGGACCGTGAGCAAGGTGTGATTGATGGTGCCCAATCTATTACGCGCGACGACGAGGACTTCGCAGCGTAGCGACCTGATCAGAGCGCGCACGTCGAAGCCTTCGGCCAGGGGCACGAGCAAGCCGCCGGAGCCTTCGATGATAAGGACGTTCTGGTTGATTTTTGATTTGGGCCCGGCCACCTCGCGAGACGCGACGGCCTGGATGCGAGCCAGTACGTCGCGGAGACGGATGGAGCGCCCATCTTTGCGGGCGGCGACGACCGGGGCGACGGGCTCCGGAAAGTAAAAAGGGTTGAGCTCGTCAAGGGTCAGCTCGCCGTCCTGGAGCGCATGCAGGAGCTTGGCATCGGCGCGGCTGCCCGAGCAGAAAGGTTTCATCGCCAGGGCCCGGCATCCGGCGCGCCGCAAGTAGCACAGGAGCAACGATGTGAGGACGGTTTTGCCGACACCGGTGTCGGTGCCGGTAATGAAGATGACCCGGGGTTGGGTTGACGGGGTCAATCGGTCCAGTAGAAGCTGAGGATCTGGACGTCGCGAGGGTTGTTGCGGCCGATGACGCCGACGAAATGGCGATGGTAGCCGCTGACCTGGGCATCGACATGGACCTCGAAGGTGCGGCTGCGGATATCGCAGGCCTGCTGTATCATCTGGGACATGATGGGGGTGACCTGCGGCACGCGCTGGACCTGGGCGACGCTGCGATAGGGCCCCAGCAGGCCGGTGCCGTCATCCTCGCCGGCGCGGGCGCCGACGATCCCTTCGGCAGCCTCGCGGGTAACGCCGGGAATGAGCTGGAGGACTTCTGTCGAGGCGGTATTGAGGTTGATCTTGCCGTCGGAAAGCGGCGTGAAAAGGTTGGTCAGCCCGACCGTCAACCCCGCCGCACCGCCGGGAGACGGTCCAAATTGGCTGTTGTGCGCGGTGAAATAGTTCGGCTGGTAATTTGTGGAGGCAAGGCCGTAGTAAAGCTCCGGGGCGACGCCTTTGATTAACAGCAGCTCGGAGATGTCGTCGATCGGTCCGTTCTTGGCGAAATAGGGCGGGTTGAGGCCCTGGTAGTAATCGTTTTCGGCGCCTTGAAGCCGCGAGTTGTCGTCAGGGTCAATCCAGTCGAGGATCGAGTTGACGATCGGGGTCATTTGGCCGGCATCGACGCCGATGACCATGAGGGCCTGCTGGAGCATGGCTTCGTTGGCGACGTTAATATTGGCTTTACGTTCCAGATCGACAATGGTCCAGGTGGCGTTCCCATCTTTGGTCTCGATCAGGTGCTGGAAATCGAGGAGGGCGCTGTTGGTAGTTCCGATGCCGCCTTCGCCGCCGGCCCACTTTTGGTCGAGGCCGTCGTACGGTTCCTGCTGGATCATGAACTGTTGAGCCAGCTCCCAGCGGGCGCATTCGACTGCCGAACGGCCGAGCCATTCCAATTCGACCTCGCTATTGGCATTTCGCGCGAGCTTCGTTTCGACCTTCATCGAATAGGCAAATCCTCCCGCCAGGATGGTAAGCACGAAGATCGAAATCATCACAATGATGAGGGCAATGGCGCGTTCGCCAGTGCGGCGAGAGTCGATGGCGGAGAGTTGATGGTTGATAGCCGGAAGGGCGGGACGTGATGCGTAATGCGCCTTCGCCGGCGCTTCGTCAAACAAACGCGTGATGCGCGAACGCGTACCGAAGCTGCCGGGACGCGAAGCACAATAGTGAGATATTGAAGCGACTGTTCGCATTGGAAACTATCGGGGCACAGGGAACGACTGGCCCGGAGGGGCTTGCTGGCCCGGGTAGTATTGCTGGCCGGGATAGAGTTGTTGACCGGGCTGCTGACCGGGGACGGGCTGTTGGCCCGGGACCAGTTGCTGATTAGGCTGGAGGCCCTGAACTCTGGGAATCTGCCAGCCGGGCTGGACGGCCACCGAGGGCAGGCAGACGATGCGGGTGAGTTGCTCGCGCACCTGGGACGAAAACTCGTTAGCCGCCATCTTGAGAGTCACCTTGACCATCACGGGCAGCTGGTTGGTTTGTTTCCATTCGTCGGTCCAATCCTGAAGGCGGGTGTCCCAGAACTCGGTTTTGAGTTCCTTGACGTTTTTGGCCAGGATCAGCGGGTAGTTTTTCTCGTCGGTATCAAGCTCCATCATCAAGGGGTTCTGGCGCAGGACCAGGTCACGCGTGCCATCTTTGCCGTTCTCGACGGAGAAGGTGACCCGCCGGATGGTCAGGTCGCCGAATTTGCCGCTACGGGGGAAGGAGGGTGAAAGACGGGTGACAAAGCTCAGCGAGGCGTCGCTGCCGTTCTCGGAGAGGAAAGAATAATAGGGCTGGTTGGCCACGAAGGATTGAACGGAGCCCAGGCATTCTTCGATCGTGCGTCCGGCGATGCGGGCGCGCTGGACGGCAGCGGCGGCATCCAGGCCGACTTTGCTGCCGCGAAGGATCGCACTCCAGCTCGAGTAGATAGCCGCCAGGACCATGGAAAAGATGCCGATGGCGATGAGGATTTCGACGAGAGTGAAGGCGCGGCGGGAGCGGCCGAGAGCGATGCGTGGTGCGTGGAGCGTGAAACGCGTTCGGCGGCTGCAAAATGAGGGGGTGGTCGTCATAGACGCGTGCCGTAACCTGATTTCGCGTCCGGCGCGTAGAGCCAGATAGACAAGGTGTCCACAGGTTTTTGGGCACCGCGGCGATTGACGATGATATCCACCCTTAATAGGCCGTTGGTTTGGACTTCTTCACTCTGGAATTCGTAAGAGAAGTCGCGATAAGCGTCCCCGAAATCGCCGGAGCCGGTGATTTCGGCCTGCTTGTTGGTCTTGAGGAGTTGGACGATCTGAGCGGCGGCCATGCCGGCATCGACGTCGCCGCGTTGAAGATTGCGGGCATTTCGAAGCGTGCCGGCGACAAGTGCGAGGATGGCGAACGTCGCCATGAAAAAGATACCGGTGGCGATCATGACCTCGAGGAGGGTGAAGGCCAGCCCGGAACGGCGGAACCGGATGCGTGATGCGTGACCTGACCGTGGACTGCGAACTGTGGACTGTGGATTCGCTGGTCTCACCGGAACCTCCTCACTTCCCATTCAACGTTGGCGAGACCGGTAGTGACTTCGAGCAGAATTTCGCAGCGCTGGCCCGTATCCGAGAGGAGGAACAGGGACATTTCGTCCGCAGTGCCGTTGGGGAAAAAGCGGACCCGGGCTTGCTCGGCGTCGCGGAAGCCGCCGGGGATCTTGTTGATGTCGAGGTCTTCGATAATCACACGATCCAGTTGAGCGGAGAGGCCGGAACCGGACATCGAGAACGGCGCGGGTTGGGGTACAGGCTGGGGTGCGGGTTGGGGCGCGAACGGCGCAGGATTACCCGCCGCGTTCTGATTCTGGGCCGGCGGCGGCGCGGTAGCACTCAAATCAAATCGTCCGTCGCGGGGATGAATGATCAAATCCACTTCCCGGCCCTGCAGGATGGCGAAGGCGCGGGCGTTACTGCAGACTTTGATGATATCGGCGATGGCCTTGTTCATGGGGGGCCTGTGCCAGATCTTCCAGACGATCGGCACGCTCATCGTCAGGATGATCCCCATGATGCCGACCACGATCATGATCTCCATGAGCGTGAAGGCGGGGGAAGGGAGTCGATAGCGGCAGGCCTGATGCGCGATGCGTGATGCGTGATGCGTGATGCGTGAACCGGGCTGGCCGGCGCTCGACGCCCAACACTCGACACGCCCAACACGGAGAGACCGTGCATCGTGGAGGGTGGACTGTGCCCGATTCATCACCTTGCAATATTCGCCGTGATCGCAAACATGGCCGAGAGGACCGAGAGCAGGAGGAAGCCAACACCTGCGGCCATGACGATGATCATGACCGGCTCGATCATGTTGGTCATGACCCGCAACGCGATATTCAACTCGTTTTCGTAAGTGTCAGCGACATTTTTCAACGCGCCCGGCACGTCGCCGGTATCCTCGCCGATTTTGACGAGATCCACCATGAGCTGCGGGAACACTTTGCTGCGGGCCAGCGGCTGGGCGATCGTCTTGCCGTCGGTGACTTCCTCACGAGTCTTGGAGATGGCCTCGCGGACGATGGAGTTAGAGATGATTTGCTCAGTGATTTTGAGCGCGGTGAGGACGGGGACGCCGTTTTCGAGCAGGGTGGACAGCGTGCGGGCGAACTGGCCGAAGAGGTTCAGCTTAATGACTTTGCCGAAAATGGGAGCGCTCATTTTCCATTGGTCGAGCCGGCGGCGTCCCTCCGGACTGGCCTGGAAGCGCTTGAAGAGGATAACGACGACGACAAGGAGCAGTATCATCAGCCACCAGTATTTGGCGAACGCATGACTGATGCCGATTAGAATCTGAGTCATCATCGGCAACGGGACATTGATGCCCTGGAAGATGGTGAGGAACTTTGGAAGCATGTAGGTCATGAAGAAGATCATGATGCCAATGCCGACCGCCGATACGAAGGCGGGATAGATGAGCGCGGAGGTAAACTTGGCCTGGACCTGGGCGAAGCGCTCGAAATGGTCGGCCATGCGCCGTAAAACATCCACCAGGGCGCCGCTGGATTCGCCGGCGCGGACCATGTTGATGTAGAGGTCCGAAAAGATGCGCGGCTGCTTGGCCATCGAGTCGGAGAGGCTGCGCCCCTCCATGACGTCCTGGCGCAGCTCGCGGCTAACCTCGGCGGAGATGCCCTTGGTTTCCAGGTGGGTCATGCTGTTGAGGGCGACGGTGAGAGGCATCCCCGAGTTAATGAGGTTGGCCAACTGCTGGGTGAAAGTGGCCAGTTCCTGCAGCTTGGGTTTGCGTTTCTGGGTGAGGGCAGTGCGCACTGCGGGCGGAAGCAGCGCCTTCCAATCGGTTTTCTGGCGGGCGATCCGGTCACTGACAGCGACCACGCCGCCTTTGGCGGCATCGACCGCGACGGGGAACAGGCCCAGGCGCTCGACTTGGAGCAGAGCCGCTGAGCGGTCCGCCACATCGAGCACTCCCTCGACGACTTCGCCGGAACGCCGGCGGGCTTTGTACGAGAACTGAGGCATAAACCGTAGCTTCTTTTACTTAAACCTGAAATTTACCGAAAAGTTGCGGTAAACCAAGCGGCAATTTGCGCTGATGTGCGCCGATGGAGCAAGGGAGAGCATTCTATTTCCTGAGCACGACATTCCAAAAATTTCGCGCTTTGGAGCCCTGAGCCGGGGCGGGGACGGCCATGCCCCGGTAGAGAACCAGTTGCCGGGCAGTTCCGGGGACGTGGCCGTCCCCGCCCCAGTCCTTGTGCAGGGGAATTCAGTTCGAGGCTGGCGTCCGGCAAAGCTTTCCAGCATATCCTGCTGAAGAGGAGCTGTTCCCGGGAAGGGTACGCGTTGGTGAGGAAAAATTCCTTTTTGCTTGCACCCAGTTAACTCAATTCACCGGCAGGAGGCTCATCCATTCGGCCGCCCTTTGCGGCCACGTCGTGACCAGGTCCTTCGTCGGTCTCAAGCCATATCCGTGCCCGCCCCTGGGATACACATGGAGTTCGAATGGAACCTGCGCCTTTCGCAGCGCCAGAGCATAAAACAGCGCCGTTTCGACGCGAATCGGATCGTCCTCCGCCATGGCGACAAAGGTCGGCGGCGTGTTCGAGGTAATAGTTAAATCCGGCGCAATCGTGTCGTGCTGCTCCTTCACAGTCAGGTAGGCGGGATAGATGAGCAGAGTGAAATCCGGGCGGCAACTGGTGGCATCCGCATCATCCACCTTCGGGTAGGTGCGCTGTTCGTAATTATTGCTGACTGCGGCAGCAAGATGACCGCCGGCGGAGAACCCCAAAACGCCGATGCGCTTTGGATCGATGCCCCACTCCCTGGCCTGGTAACGCACCACACCCAGCGCCCGTTGTGCATCCTGCAAGGCGGCGGTGTCTTTTTCCAGCCCGGCTCGTTTGGGCACGCGGTATTTCAGCAGCACGCCGGTGATCCCCAGCGAATTAAGCCAATCGCAAACCTCCGTTCCTTCCAGGTCCATCGCCAGGATACTGTAGCCCCCACCGGGACACACCACGACTGCCGCACCGGTGTTTTTGTCCGCCGGTGGCCGGTAGAGCGCGATGGTCGGCTTGGACACATTTCCCAGCCGAATCACGCGCTTGCCGGCGACCAGGTTATCAGCCGGCTTCGTGACATCCCGCTCCTGGCCGATATCACCCTGTTCGCCCGGAGCGGCGCCGCTCCAAAGCTCGAGGACTTTGGCCGGCTCAGCGGCCAGGTTACGAACTGGTAACAGCATGAGCACACACGCAAATGTGGCAATGGAAATGAGAAGACGGCGCATTCGAGGATGGAAGCGGATTCACGCGGCGCAGTCGAGGGATTTCCCCACGACATGGGCGGACCAGGGAGCAAGGACCCTTTCGAGCGCGCAGGGACCCGTTGTGCGCCGGCCCCATTTGCGACCGTTTGCGACCTGTTCCTGTTGCTTAGAGCGTGTTCTGGCGCGCCTTTCCACAGCGCACCAAGACACGCTCTTAGAAGACCTGAGCTTTCAGTCCGGTCTTCTCGCGGACGCGGCGGGCGATGTGAGACAAGGCTTTTAGCGGGAGGTGTTCGCAATCCGGGCGGTGCGGCGGGCGATGGGCGGAGTACACCTGGACCAGGTCGATCTGGGCCCCGGCATCTTTCAACTCCTGCAACCGTTGGACGTACTGCTCGATGTCGTCCGGGGACGGCTGTTTGCCATTTACGAGCGGGAAGAGGCCTTGAATGATGATGGGGCGTTGCCGGCCGATGAGCAGAATATTACCCAGGATCTTCCATAACGGGACATCGGCGCAGTTCACCTGTTCCATATGTTCCTGGGTGCCGGCGTCAAGCTTGACCCAAACCTCGTCCTCCGCGGCCAGCAACCCGAGGCCGCGCATGGTGTCGGGCGAATCGAGCCCGGTGCCATTTGTAATCAGCACGATTTTGAAAAACGGAATCATGCCGCGCGACCGAACGTAAACGACCTCGCGGACGACTTCGTGAAAATTCGGACATAGCGTGGGCTCGCCGTCGCCGCTAAGCGCGACCTCCTTCAGCGCCAACAGCTCGGGTGGCAAATGGCGGAACCACGCCAAATCCCGCAGCTTGTTTTCCCGCACCAGGCCCAGCAACCGTGCCAGTTCCGCGGACATGACCCCGATATCGACCTTGGATTCCTGGCCGGGCTGGTCCCGGTTAACCTCGCAATAGACGCAGCCGAAGTTGCAGCGCTTGTCAGGGTTCAGATTGACCCCGATGGACAATCCATGCGCGCGCTGGGAAATCACCGCGTAAACGAACTGGTTGTCGAGTGGATTGCGCGGCCGCCCGAACGCAGTCAGGACAGTGTTGCGCTGGTCGGTGGCCGGCTCGTGGACGCCCGAGGGTCCGGCGGCTCCGCCGGGGGCGTGCCCATTGCACTGGGACAGCTCATTCTGCATAAGCCCAGATTACTTCTTGAGTTCGTGCAGGTTCTCACCCTTTCTTGGCGGAGTCTTCGCAAATATTGTGGTCAGGCGGGTGAACGGCTACTTAGGAGCGCGCGGCGGGAGATTTCGGCCCCCGGGCCGCCAACTCGTCGAACCAGATCTCTAGCTCTTGCTGCAATGCCGACAAAAAGCTGTGAGTCGACCACGCGCACAGCGGACTGCTCCCAACCAATGTCGCTGTGCGCACCCGCGCAGCGTCGAGTACAGGTCGAGCGCCAAAAAGCAAATTCCTGTCAGTTTGATCGAGTCGTGGACGCTCAGCGGCCCACGAACAAAACATCCAGATAACCTGGACCGCCGCCGCCGCGCCGGCCACCGCCTGGCGCGTTCGTGGCAACGGTTGGGGTTCCGGACGCCGCTTGCGGCGCTCGTTCGGTGCAGATCAACACGATCCGGTTGTTCTTTGAGTCCAGCGAGCACGTTTTGCAGCCGGGTTTGGTCTGCACGGTTTGTTGAACCGCAAAGCTCGTGGGACTGTTCTCCTTGATGATGGTCAGCGTGCCGTCGCGTTGCGAACTGAACGCTTCCATCGTGTTGGGGTTAAAACCACCGCTGTCTGTGCCGTTGCCGATGGGAAGCGTGGTCAGAAGTGTTCCCTTTTCGGCATCGAGAACTACGCAGACGGACGGATTTGCGCACATGGCAAAAAGAACGTGATTTTTCACGTCGAGACCAAGGCCACCGGGTTCGCCGGCTTTGTCTCCCAAATCGTATTTGGTGATCACCTTGAGCGTTTTCACATCAATCACCGCGACTTTTTTCTCGTCTTCAACATCCACGTATAGTTTTCCTTGGCCATCGCTTTGGGCTTGCTCCATCGCTCCTCCGACATCAATCGTTCCCACAATAGACCCGTCCTTGGGATCAATCACCGTGATGCTGGGTGCTTGGTGGCTGAAGACGTAAATGCGTTGTGTCAACGGTTCGAAAAGAATGCCGTCGGGCCTGCCGTCAACGTCAATGCTTTTGACTTTTTGAAGCGTCTGCGTATCAAACATGCCGAGGGGTTTGCTGCTGCTGAAACCGTGATGCGATTGGTGGTCGATCGCCACGCCGTGTCCGCTGATATTGGTGATCGAGCCGATCAACTTGTGGCTGTCCAAATCGAAAACCAACGTTTGTCCGCCGCGCGGTACATAGACGCGGCGGTCGTCGTTATCCGCGAAGACATAATCGATGCCCCCGCTGCCCATGACCTGCGTGGTGTCCAGCACCCTGTAGGGCGTCTCGGAATTTTGGGCGCGAGCGTTGCCGGTCAACAGTCCAATGCCCGCTACCGAAAGGATACGTAAGAGTGTTTTCATAAATAACCAAGGTTGCTGGGGACAAGGTATTTCATTCCGTAAGGCATTAATCAATAACTAACTGAACCGCTCACAGCGCTCCGCTTTGTGACTTAAGAGGCTAACCGCTCGTTCTCAAAACCAAACAATTCCCTGCCCATGCGCGCCGTTTCCGCACGTTGTTCGGGCGCCAGTCCTCCGGTGAACGGCCATTGCTCCATCCGCGCCAGTTCGGAGGCCGTTGCGCCTACCGCCTCGACCACCCGCGCGAGTTCCTCCACTGAAACATTGCGCAGGTCGTCGTGCGCGCTGTGGTGCTGCCACCGCATGCCGCTGTCCATGTTGGGCCGCATAAAGGTCACCGCGGGCACCCCGAATACGGAAAACGGAAACTGGTCCGCGAACGGCATCGCCGCGGTCTTTTCGACCACGTCCAGTCCTCTCTTCGCCAGGGACCGCGTCAGCCAGGAGCCGAACCGCGCCGTTCCAGCTCGGAAAATCCAGTGATGCCCTAGCGGTGAGGCAATGCTGTCCAGGTTGAACACCACCCCAATCCCGGACATTTCCCGCCGGTGCGCCATCACGTACCGCGCTGAGCCAACCGAGAGCTGTTCTTCCGCCCCAAACGAAACCAATCGAATCGTGCGCAAAGGGCGCAGCGCCTTCAACAGTTCTGTCACTTCAAGCAAGGCGACGACCCCGGACCCGTTGTCATCCGCGCCGGTGTTATTGCACTGCGTGTCGTGATGCGCGCTCAAGAGCACCAACGGAAGGTCGGGGCGCCGGCCCCGGAGCTCCGCGACCAGGTTATTCGACGTGGTGTCCCGCAGACGGACAACCGCGCGAACCCTGGCCCGGTCTGCGCCCTGCATTCGGAAAGCCCAGGCGGCGCGGTACGGAATCGTTACCGTGGGCGGCATGCCATATTTTGCCGCCCAAACCGGGTAAACCCCGTCGTCCTTCACCCAGTCAAATGGCAGCCGATCATCCACGTGGATCACGGCGGCCGGAGCGCACTTTACGAGACGCTGATGGAGATCAGCCCGTGTGGGCATCGGACCGAACAACACTGCAATTTTCCCGCGCAGCGAAGGTTGAAACAAACGGTCAGCCTGCTCCGGCATTTCTATCCACGCCAGGTCGCCTTCAACGGCGCCGGAACCAGGCGTGCCCGGTGAGCCCGCCAGGACTCGCGCGGGAACCCGGCGCATCGCCTGCCTGGTCCCGATTGCAATTTCGGCGTGGGCCTTGGCCACCGAAACGCAGGGGAACGGCTCCGCGTGAACGTTCTGCAGGCCAGCCAAGCGAAACTGCTCGAGGATGTAATCCGCCGCGGCTTGGTCGCCGGCACCGCCGGCACGGCGCTCGCCAATGATCGAGCAAAGCCGCCGCCAATGGGTCCGGATTCTCGTAGCGCCTGGTTGGGAGTCCCCTTTTTCTGTAGGAGACGACGTAAAGAGTCGCCGATCTCCCGTCAGCCCGTAATCTGCGGCGCAGGTTTGAGACTTGTTACGTCGTCTCCTGCAATTTGGAAACACCCTCTTAGGCGATGGTGAACAAACGAAGCTCGACGGTTTCTTTTTCATATCTGCCTGACAATCGCCACGCTGCCGGTTGCAATCCCTGCTCCCGGCCAGAGCCGAAAGATGAAAAAGAACTCCGCCGAAACCGACAGGTTCCGGATGAATGCTTTCATGCGAGGCTCGTACGGCCTAACAACAGAACTAAGCGATGCGGGCAGCCCAAGGCGTTCGCATCGGCAACCGAGCTGGCCCGCCCGCATTCGCTCTACCGATCTTGTTCGACATGGTCTAAACACTGGGCCTTTCAAACCTGAGGAGCTGGTCCGACTCGGCGGCGCATGGCATTGCGCCACAATGCACATAAAGACGTTTTCTACCGCGCAAGACGTATTCCGGGTGGCGGTCACAACATGGAACTGACGCCCGCCCTCCATGCCGGAAAAGTCGCGCACAATCGAACGTCTTAATTCCTGCCGGTGAGAGCCAACCACAGTACAAGCAACCAAAAGACCGCACCGAGCACCCAGGATACTTTGGCTGGAATAAATCTGATCCAGCAATAGCCTACGAAGAGAAAACCTGCCACAAACAACGGAAACCAAAGGGGACCAAAGTGGACTAACACCGCTAACAAAACCGGCATCAAAGCAAAACTGCCGCTGCAGCATCGCACTTCAAACGGAGTTGCCTGTCCCGCAAAGAGCCGGACCCACGTATCCTTTGACAAATGTACAAAGTGCTCAAACCCGAACATACCGTCACCTGTTAAATCCGTTCCGTCGCTCGGACAAGATCATTTTGGTCTTCCCCTCGCCCGTTTGCTAAGTTTCGATCTGGAAACGGCATTGTGTCCGAAGTGCTTAACGACAGCACTGAGCGGTGTGGGCGGCCCAGCGCGTCCGAATTGGCAACTGGCATGGCCCGCCCGCATTCGCTCCAGTGATCTTGTTCGCCGATGGTCTAACGAATAAGTTTCTTGAGTTCACGTTCCGTCTTATCGAGTTCTGCTTGGCTGCGAAATTCAATCGTGAAGCCGTTGGTGATCGATTACGAGGAGCGACGGCGGGAGGGAGCTCGCGGAGGGACACGCTTCGCGACGCTGCCCTGGGCGGGGCGCGTTCCCGTAACACGTTTTGTGGCCCTATATAGTGTGACAGCAACGATCTAAAAATAGAACCACCGAACCCATATGAAAACCTCGCCCGCCACCTCCCGCCCTCCGTGTTCTCAGTTCCCTGTACGCCTGCCCTCTGTGCTCAAGTTGGCCGCTGGAACCCAGACCGACGGCTTGACCTCCAGCCAAAACCCGCGCGGCACGGAACCGCGCCGCGAGCCGGTTCAACTGGCTCCGACCGGTTCACACCGGTTCCAACCGGTTCAAACCGGATAAAGCTATAAAGTGGGGGGGGCGGCCGGTGCGATCTCCGGCAGGAAATCCGTACTACAACCCCACAACTTCGCGCCCGGACGACAAGGATTGGGAGTGCTGTGGCGACCCCGCACCTGCGGGGGGACACCGCTTTCCGAGCGCGGCCCTTCCTTCCAAAGCGTCGTGGCGCGTCGCTTCCCGCCGCAAATCCTGTGGTTGCGGCGCGGGCCGCGCCAGGTCCATCCGGTCCTAACGGTTACGTTGTGACCCCGACCTCGAACCTTGAACGCCGGGATTTCGATTAGAGACTCCTAACGTCGTCTCCTGCAATTAGGCCAGGCGGCGGATCGATTACGAGGACGAGGGCGGCGTGGATTGATGGAGTGATGGAGGGGTGGGAGGAATTGAGAACTGCAGATTGAAAATCTTTAATCGCGCGGCGCGGGGGGGCGAACGCACGGAAAGGCTCAAGGCTGAAGGCCAGGGGAACATCGCGCTCAGGAATTGGGATGCTTTCTCACGCCATCAATTCCTTCCATCATCGTTGCCAGAAATTCCTTTCTCACCGACAATCCTCTGCCATGGGACTGCTGGATTTCGTTTCTGCTTACGAGACCAACCAGGCACCAGCGTGCCGCCGCCGCCGGCTGGCCTTGTGCCACACCGCGGCCTGGCCCGAACTTCTCCCGCTGCTGGCGTTGACGCTGCTGGCCGCCACCACGCTTTCCCTCCCGGCGGAACCCATCACCCTCAAATCGCCCAACGGCGACGCCGTGCTCGTCTTCAGCCTCACTCCCGCCGGCCAGCCGCGATGGCGGGTCTCGTATCGCGGCCAACCCGTTCTCGCGGAGTCCCGCCTTGGTCTCCAGCTCACGAACAGCGCTTCGCTCGACCAGGGCTTCGCGCTCGCCAACTCAACCCTCACCAGCCACGACGACACCTGGAGGCCCGTCGCCGCCGAACGCGGCGAGGTGCGCAACCATTACAACCAACTCGTCGTGGACCTCGGAGCGAGCCAGGCCCCGCCTCGCAAACTGCGCCGCACCTTCCGCGCGTACGATGAGGGCGTCGCGGTTTGTTACACGCTGCCGGAACAGGAAGGACTCAAAGCCTTCACCCTGGCCGGCGAAGCCACCGAGTTCCGGTTCACCGGAGACCATCCATGCTGGCCGGTCTATTGGGCGCAAGGCATCTACACCAACAAGCCGCTTTCCCGGGTCGGCGCCAACTGCGAGCGACCGCTGGTCGTCGAGCTCACGAATGGCCCGACGGTCGCGGTTGGCGAGGCGCGTTTGGTGGACTACGCCCGGATGCGCCTCAAGAACGCGCCCGGCCAACCGTTCACCCTGCTCCCTGACCTGGCCGGGCCGGTAACCGGCTCCACTCCCTTCACCACGCCGTGGCGTTTCGTGATGAAGGGCGATTCACCGCGCCAGTTGGTCGAGCGGAACTTCTTCGTGCTTAACCTGAACGACCCGTGTGCCCTGGCAGACACCTCCTGGATCAAGCCCGGCACGGTGATTCGCGAGACGACCTTGAGCACCACTGGCGGCCGCGCCTGTGTCGACTTCCCGGTCAAGGCGGGCTTGCAATATGTCGAGTTCGACGCCGGCTGGTACGGCCCCGAAGGTTCCGACGCCTCGGACGCCCGTTTCGTGAATGTGAAAACAAACCGCCCACAAGGCGGCCTCGATTTGCAACAGGTCATCCGTTACGCGAACGGGCGCGGCATTGGCGTGTTGCTCTACGTGAACCAGAAGGCCTTGGAGCGGCAGCTCGATGAGCTCCTGCCCCTTTACCAGCAATGGGGCGTGAAGGGGCTCAAGTTCGGTTTCGTCAACGTCGGTCCGCAGACGTGGACGGCGTGGCTGCACGACGCCGTGCGCAAATGCGCGCAATACCACCTCGTCGTGGACATTCACGACGAATACCGGCCCACCTGCTGGTCACGCACCTATCCCAACCTCCTGACTCAAGAAGGCGTCCGCGGGAATGAAGAGATGCCGCCCGCCGAACATAATTTCATCCTGCCCTTCACCCGCTTCCTGTGCGGCCCGGCCGATTGCACCTTCTGCTGGTACGACAAACGCATCAAGACCACCCACGCGCATCAGCTCGCCGCCTCGGTCGCCTATTTCAGCCCGCTGCAATTCCTGTTTTGGTACGACAAGCCGGCGCAATGCCGGGGGGAACCGGAACTGGAATTCTGGAAACACCTCCCGACCGTTTGGGACGATACCCGCGTGCTGCACGGCACCATCGGCCAATATATCACCACCGCCCGCCGCAAAGGCGACGAGTGGTATGTCGGCACCATGAACGCCGTTCAACGCCGGCAGCTGGACATCCCCTTGTTGTTCCTCACCCCGGGACGCAATTACACCGCGACGATCTGCCGCGACGGCCAGCCGGACGGCTCCTCGCCAACGGAAGTGTCGGTTCAATCGCAAACCGTCGATGTGACAACCATCCTGCACGCCGACCTCGCTCCCAACGGCGGCCAGGCGGTCCGACTTGTGCCGGCAGATGCCCGCTGACCGGAGGCAGGGCGTGCTGTCCACAAGGCGGCGTAGCCGGAACCAAACTGGTTGTGGAACCGGCCCGAACAAGAAACGGGATATGCAGAAGGATTACAAGAAGAGCTTAAACAAAACCGCCGCCCGGGGTGGCTCGTCTCGCTGTCGCTCGGCCTGAGCGGGGCGCAGCTATCGTAACGTTGCGGTCTTCCCGGTGCCAGATTGCGCTTTGCGAGGAAGCCCGACTTTGTGGTGACCTTGGAACCCGATTCTGTCACAGTGGCGGCGCATGACATGGCTCGACCGCCTCGTCGATTTCTGGCCTCACGTCGTGGGGTCTCTGACCTTGTTTATCGCGGCGCTGACGTCCGGCCATGCCCTCCTCCACAAACGCGATTCACGGGCCGCCGCGCTCTGGGTCCTGTTCATTTGGTTCGTGCCCTTGCTGGGTGCGGTGCTTTATCTGTCGTTCGGCATCAACCGGATCCGCCGCCGGGCCGTCGCGATCCGCGGGGCCGCAGAGCGCTCCGCTGCGGTGCCGGACGCGGCGGGCAATTTCTCCCTCGGCGCAGCGGAGGTGCTGCCCCCGGAGGCAACGCATCTCCGGACGCTGGCACAGCTCGTTGGCCGGGTCGTGGGGCGTCCCCTGATTCGCGGGAATAAAATCGAGCCGCTGGTAAACGGGGACGCGGCTTATCCTGCGATGCTGGCCGCAATCAAATCGGCTGAACGTTCCATCTCGCTGGTCACCTACATTTTTGACAACGATCGCAGCGGCCGCCGGTTCGTCGATGCGCTCGGCGAAGCGGTCAGGCGCGGGGTCCAGGTCCGGGTGCTGATTGACGACGCCGGCGCGCGTTATTCGCTGCCTTCGATCGTTCATCCACTGCGGCACGCGCGGGTCCCGGTGGCGCGGTTTTTGCCGACGCTGGCGCCGTGGCGGCTGATGACGATGAACCTGCGCAACCATCGAAAGATCATGGTGGTGGATGGCCGGGTCGGCTTCACCGGCGGAATGAACCTGCGCGAAGGCAACCTGGTCGCCGAGCATCCGCGCAGCCCGGTGCAGGACCTGCATTTCCGTTTGGAAGGGCCAGCCGTAGCCCAGTTGCAGGAAATCTTCGTCGGCGATTGGGCCTTCGCCACAAACGAAACCTTGAGCGGAGAAAGCTGGTTTCCCAGCCTGTCACCGGTCGGGACCGTCATCGCTCGCGCGATTCCCGACGGACCGGACGAAGATTTTGAAAAACTGCGCCTGACGATCCTCGGCGCGCTGGCGTGCGCAGAAACCTCTGTCCAAATCCTCACGCCGTACTTCCTCCCTGACCCGGCGATCGTTTCGGCGTTGAATGTCGCCGCCTTGCGCGGGGTGCGGGTCGATATCATTCTCCCCGCCCTGAGCAATCTTCCCTTTGTCCACTGGGCTTCGCGCGCCATGTGGTGGCAAGTGCTGCGGCGCGGTTGTCGCATCTGGCTGACGCCGCCGCCCTTCGATCATTCCAAGCTGATGGTTGTCGATGGCCAATGGGCCCTCGTTGGGTCGGCCAACTGGGACGCGCGCAGCTTGCGGCTCAACTTCGAATTCAACCTCGAGTGTTACGACCGCGAATTGGCGCTCCGCCTCGAGGTGCTGCTCCGCCAGAAACTGGCCGGCGCCAAAGAAATCACCCTCGCGGAGATCGACAGCCGGAGGCTGCCGGAGCGGTTGCGCGATGGCTCCGCCCGTCTGCTGACGCCTTACCTGTGACGGGGACCTTTCGGCCGATCAGGACCGAATCATTGTCAGAATCATCTTGAATCGCTTCAGCGCCCTGAGCGCATGCGGCTGATTCGCCGGCATCAAAATCAACTCCCCCGCCGCTACGCGATGACGATTGCCCGCGATGGTGATTTCCACTTCCCCTTCCAGCACCTGGACCAGCGCATCATAGGGAGAGGTGTGTTCGCTCAAACCTTCGTCCGCGTCAAAAGCAAACAGGGTTACCTTGCCGGTCGATTTGTTGAGGATCTCCCGGCTGACAATCGAGCCGGGTTGATAATCCACCAGGGTCGCGGCTGGGAATGCCTGCGCCGCCGTAAACTTTGATTCCTTCTTGTTTGTATCGTTTGCCATAATTTCCCGAATCTTAACGCCAAGGTGACGGGATGCAAAGCCGCGCAGAGCGCCGAGAATCACACTCATTTCCGTTCGCCGTGAATTGCGGCTTCCCCCCGGCGCGGGTTTTTGCGATCCATTGGCGATGGCCAACAAGCAGAAGAACTCCGCGGCGGCGCTGCGAGGAAGTTCCACCAAACCGGCGCCCGTGCGAGCCTGGTCGGATGAACTGGCGTTGCCGACCTATCTGCCCGCGGCGCCGGAGCGTCATCCAATGTTTTTCGAAAAGCGCGTCTACCAGGGCAGCCGCGGCAAGGTTTATCCGCTGCCGTCCACCGACCGGATTGCCGAGCAAGCGATGGTGCGCAAATGGAAAGCGGTTTGGCTCGAAAATGAGTTTCTCCGCGTGCTGGTTCTGCCGGAGATCGGCGGACGAATCCACGCCATTCTCGACAAGACCAACGGTTACGACCTGGTTTACAACCAACCGGTCATCAAACCCGCTCTGGTCGGCCTGGCGGGGCCGTGGCTCAGCGGCGGCATCGAGTTCAACTGGCCGCAGCATCACCGACCGGGGACGTTCCTGCCCGTGGACTTTGAGATCGAGGAGCACCGCGACGGTTCGAAGACGATTTGGTGCAGCGAACATGAGCCGATGGCACGCATGAAAGGCATGCACGGCGTCTGCGTGCATCCGGGGCGAGCGTTGGTCGAGGTCAAAGCGCGCGTGTACAACCGCACGCCATTCACACAGACTTTTCTTTGGTGGGCCAACGTCGCCACGCGCGTCCACGAGGCCTACCAGAGTTTCTTTCCGCCGGACGTTTATTGCGTTGCCGACCATGCGCGCCGCTCGATGAGCGAATATCCGCTGGCGCAAGGTTGGTACTACGGCGTGAACTACGGCGAGCGCGGCCGACGCGGTATTCCGCCGGATGAGGTCCCGGCGCAGTTCATGCCGCCGCACTGCCTTAAGAACGGCCCTCATTCCGTTCACTTCTCGCGCGTGCCCGATTACGAGCCGAACGATCTTTCTTTCTATGCCAACATTCCCACGCCGTGCAGTTACATGTGTGTCGGCAGCAAGGAAGGCTTTTTCGGCGGCTACGATTACTTCGCAAAGGCGGGCATCGTTCACGTTGCCGACCCGCATATTTCGCCGGGAAAGAAACAGTGGACGTGGGGCAATCACGACTTCGGCTATGCCTGGGATCGCAATCTCACGGAGAAGGACGGCCGCGGCGAATACGGGCCTTACATCGAAATCATGGCCGGGGTTTACAGCGACAACCAACCCGACTTCAGCTTTCTGCAACCCGGCGAGACTAAAACCTGGAGCCAGTTCTGGTATCCGATCCAGCAAATCGGGCCGGCGCAGCAGGCCAACCTTGAAGCTGCCGCCAGCTTGAAAGCCGAAGGGGACACGCTCCGCGCCGGCGTCTCGGTGACCAAACCTCTCAAGAACGCTCGGGTCATGGTTTTCAATCAGAGGCAGACTTTTCTGAACCGCGTGGGCGACCTTGCGCCCGGGCGCCCGTTCGTGCGCGAGGTCGGGCTCCCGCGCGCCTGGAAGGCAACCGGTCTGATGCTTCGCGTGACCGATCCGGACGGTCGTGAAATCATCGCCTACCGGCAGCGGCCGCGCCTCACAGGCACATTGCCGCCGGCGGCCACCGAGCCGCCCGCGCCGCGCGAAGTGGCCAGCGCCGATGAGCTTTATCTCACCGGCTTGCACCTCGAACAGTATCGCCACGCGACGCGCTGTCCGACGCCGTACTGGCGCGAAGCTTTGCGCCGGGACCCGCTCGATGCACGCTGCAATAATGCCATGGGGCTCTGGCATCTGCGCCGTGGGGAATTCAATTCGGGCGAAACGCATTTCCGCAACGCGGTAGCGCGGTTGACGCAGCGCAACAGCAATCCGTATGACGGCGAGGCTTTCTACAACCTCGGTCTGTGCCTGCGCTTTCAATTGGACGCTGCCCCGAATCCCGACGTGCAAGCGTCGGCCTTCGAAGCTGCTTACGCTGCGTTGTACAAATCGACATGGAACCAGGCCTGGCAGGCCGCTGGCTGCCACGCGCTCGCGGAAATGGACTGCCGCCGAGCTGATTGGCAACGCGCTCTCGAGCACGTCGAAACCTCGCTGCGATTCAACACCGACAACACCCGAGCCCGGAATCTGAAGGTTCTCGTGTTGCACAAGCTGAATCGGGCAGCCGAAGCGGAGGCGCTCCTGCACGACACCCTGGCACTTGATCCGCTGGACTGGTGGGCGCGACATCTGGCCGGCCGGCCACTGTTTTGCGATTTGCAGGCGCGCCTCGACCTGGCTCATGACTGCGCCCGCGCAGGGTTTTGCGCTGAAGGGATCGAAATATTGGAACAAGCGGTTCCGGAGAGGCGAGATTTGCCGGACCAGAGCTGGGGCGCGCCTCCGCTGGTTTATTACACGTTGGGCTGGCTGCACGAACGGGCCGGCCATCGCAGTGCCGCGCAGACCAGCCGCCGCCGCGCAGCGGCGACCACTCCTGATTATTGCTTTCCCGCGCGGCTGGAGGAAATCGCCGTGCTCCAGGCGGCGATGCGCGCGGACCCTCGCGACGCCCGAGCGCCGTATTACCTGGGGAACCTGCTTTACGATCGGCGCCGCCATGAGGAGGCGATCAAGTTGTGGGAACGCAGCACGAGGCTTGAGCCAAAGTTCCCGATCGTCTGGCGCAACCTGGGCCTCGGCTACTTCAACATCGCGCATGAGCCGGGCCGCGCCCGCGCCGCCTACGAAAAAGCAATCCGCCTCGACCCTGGCTCCGCGCGCGTGTTGTTCGAGCGCGATCAACTCTGGAAACGACTCCGGGAGAAACCGCAGAAACGCCTCCGCGAACTGGAGAAGCATCCGGCGACCGTGCGCCAGCGCGATGATTTGAGCGTGGAGTTGTGCGCGCTTTACAACCAAACCGGCCGGCACGCAAAGGCGCTGGAACTGCTCGGCTCGCGCCGCTTTCAACCCTGGGAAGGGGGCGAAGGCGGGCCGCTCGGCCAGCATGCGCGCGCGCACCTGGCACTGGGGCGGGCGGCGCTCGCCAGCGGAAATGCGGCGCAGGCTCGCACGCACTTCGAGGCGGCGCTGCAGGCGCCGTTGAACCTCGGTGAGGCGAAACATCTGCTGGCCAATCAAAGCGACATTCACTACTGGCTCGGCGAGGCGCTGGCCGCGCTCGGCCAACAGGCCGACGCTCGAAGCCAGTGGCTGACCGCTGCGAAGTTTAAAGGCGACTTCCAAACGATGAGCGTCCGCCAGTTCAGCGAGATGACTTATTACTCAGCGCTCTCCTGGCAGAAGCTCGGGCAATCAAAGAAAGCGAGGCGGTTGTTGCGCGACTTGCTTGCCTACGCGAAACGGCTGCAGAAAGCGCCGGCGAAAATCGACTACTTCGCTACCTCGCTGCCAGCGATGCTGCTCTTTGACGACGACCTGCAATTCCGGCAGGAGACGACTGCGCTCTTCCTGCAGGCCCAGGCTTATCTTGGGCTCGGCGGGAAGGCAAGGGCCCGAAAGCTGCTCGCGCGAGTGCTCCAACGCGACCCGAACCACGCGGCGGCGGCGGACCTGCCGCGGGGAGGGGACTGAGGGGCGGAGAATGCAAGGTGCTCGTGCATCGCAGGGGGGACAGGGAGCGCACGGGGACGTGGCCGTCCCCGCCCCCAACCCCGGTGGTTCCCCGGTCTTACTTCCAGAGCCAGCCCGGGTTGAAGTGATGATGGGGGCAGTGCTATGGTTTCGTAGTTATTTAGCTAACCTTTCTGTGGCGCAGTCTCCGCTGACTGCGCCTTTTTTTTGAGGAAGCATACTGCCGCCGCCGGGAACTGGTGGTGACGCGTCATTGATGCAGGCGATAAAAGCGAATTCCCGACATCGGAGCGATGGCAGGGTTATTCTGGAAGGGAGAGAGGGTCCAGGGGCCGAGGAGGTTGGTGGATTCCTGGAGCGTTCCGGTGCCCAGCCATTGGAGGACAACCTGGCCGGAAACCGCATTGATCTCGGTGAACTGGAGTGCGTTGGGCGTCACGCTCAGGTTGGTGAGGAGCACTCCACCCTGAAGGGCGGCCTGGTAGTAGGCTGAGATGCGAGCGGGCGAAAGGCTTTGGGTGAAGACCGCGACTTCGTCGAGCAAACCATTGAAGGTGCGGGTGGCGTTGCCACCACTGTTGTCGTGGCCGATTTGCCAATTGTTACCGAAGACATCCGAGGTATGAGCCAGGACGTTGGTGGCGGAGCGGAGCGTGCCGGTGCTGCCGAGGTAAAGGATGGCCTTATCGGGGTAGATGACCATCGCGACGAGGGACCATTGGTTGGTGGGGATGACCAGGCCGGAGACGAAGTTATAGGTGAGGCCGCTGTTGTTGTTCCAGGTGTAACCCAGCATTTGCTGGCTGTTGTAGTTCATCCCGCCCGAGACGCCGTTACCGCGCGTAACGAGCAAGCCCGACCAGCTTTCCTGGGCGCCGAGCGGGTAGAGCCAGGCGGTGAAGGTCACGGTGTTTGTGCTCAGGGAACCGAAGGGGACCGCGACGTAGGAATTGAGGGTGCTGACAAAGGTTTGGACGGCGGTGTTGGTGTTTTCGAAGCCGGAAAATGCCGGCGGACGTGGCCCGGTTACATTGGGAGTGGCGGCACTGGCGTAGGTGCCGTTGTGAGCGCCAACTGCATCTACAGCGATCGGCCCGACGGCCTCGTTCAGCCGCCAATAGCCGAGCGGATTGTCGGCCAGGACGGTCGTCGCATAGCCGCCCGAGGTGGCGGCGAAGAAAGAGAAAGAAATCGTAGTGCCGGGGAGAACTGCGGTTCCTGAGACACTGCGGACGTTGGAGATGGACAACGTAATCGTGGTGTTCTGCAGCAACGGACTGCCGGTGGTGAGGGTCAAGTTCGTTCCGGAGGCGTCGAGGAGCGCACTGGTTGGCATCAAATTACCCGGAGTTAAGTGGTAGTTGGCGGAAGTTTGGGCGGAGGCGGCGTCCAGTGGCTGGGAGAAATCGAGCGTCACAGCGGTACCGGCCTGGTTGACCGAGAGGACGCGGACGGGGACGGGAGGTGTGGCATTGGGCACGACCGTTACGGTGGCGACGGCACTGGTGGCAGCGGCACCGGCCGTGGTCAATACGGCCCGGAACTGAGCGCCGTTGTCGCTGAGTTTCAGGAGTGGCGTTGTATAAGTGTTGCCGGCGGGGCCGGGGGTATTGGTAAAAGCTCCCGAGCCGGCGGGCGCGGATTGCCATTGGTAGAGAATGGAGGGGGCCGGACCGGTGGCGCTGCCGCCCAGGTAGCCGGAGGCGGCGTTGACAGTGAAGGCAGCAACGGTGCCCTGGACAGCAACCACATTGGCGGGCTGCGCATTGAGCGTGATGAAGGTATTGTTGTAAGCGTAGGTCGAAATGGAATTGCCGAGGAGCGCAGGCGGAGTGCCATTGGCCGGGTCGGGTACGCCGGCGAATTTGAACGTCGCCGCGAAGTCGTCGCCTCCTCCGCCCTGGTGATGGTCACCTTCGATATAGTAAACGGTGCCGGCGGTAAGAGAGATGGTATTGCCGCCGGGCCAGGTCGTGCCGGTGAATTGGTCCGAGCGTTTGGAGGCAACGACGCTGCCGCCCGAGGAACTCAGCCATTGGCGAGTATTGGACCAGACGGTTTCGGAGGCGATGAGTTGCTTGTTCGCGGGAGACGAGTCAGTGCTCAAAAAAAGGTCGGAATCGTCATCGGAACAGACGAAGAAGACGTAATTGGTGGTGACCGGCGCGATGAAGTAGCCGCTCACCCGCTCGGCATAGTTAATGCCCTGGCCCGAAGGGGTCTCGAAGGAGGAAAGGTAGTTGATGAAAGTGGGCGGGTTGGTGAAGGTTGGGTCTTCGAGATTGGCCCGGGTGGCGCCGGAATAAAACTCCTGCTTAAGGAACCCCGGGGCAAGGCTTAGCGAAGCGCTGTTAAGAAACACGGCGGTAGCGACCCGGCTGGGCGAATACGTCGCCTTGAAGGCTTGCACGCTAATGAGCGCGGTGTCGTTCAGAAGAAACGGGCCGGAGTAGAGGGTGGAGTTGGTGGAAGGAACCGAACCATCGAGGGTGTAATAAAGCGAGGCGCCCGGCGTCGCTTCACTGAGGGTGACCATGACGGAGTTAGTGAAGACGCCGCCGGCAGGACTGATTACCGGGACAGCGAGGAACGCTCCGAGGCCAAAGACGGCGACGGATTTTTCAGCGCCGGCATAGACTTTGCCGTTGGCGACAGTCGGGACGGCGAATTTGACGGTATTGGCCATGGTATCGCGGCCGCCGGCCTGGGAGCTGTTGTAGAGTTCGAGGGCGAGGTTGTTGGCGTCGTAGGCGTGGAGAATGGCGGGGTTGCCGGGGTAGCCGTCGGCCTGGATGACCCAGGCGATGGCGTTGTTGATTCCGTTGGCAGAAATGGCGGGGGTGGCGCCCGGCCAGCCGAAGGCGGTCGCAGATTGGGAGGAAGGCGAGGTGCCGAGCAGCCCGCTGGAAATCTGAAAGGCTTTGAGGACGTCGCCCGAACCCTGATAATAGATGTGGCCGTTGAAATAGGCGCCGGAGCTCCACGTGCCGCCGACGGCACCGGGCAGCTCCTGGACGATGTTGGTATCGGCGAAAGAATTGAAATGCCCGAGGTTGTCGCGGTCGAGGAGGTAGATCTTCCCTTCCTTGCCGCAACCGACGAGCAGATGCGGGTGACTGACGCTTCCGACCGAGTCAGGCAGCAGCAAGAGTCCGCCTGAGCCGACGTCGGTATCGCCGGCTGAGAGGGCGGCCTGGTTGTAAGGGGTGAAGAAGTCGGCGACGGCCAGTCCGCTAGTGGCGGAGAGCTTAATGAAACTGTCGCCGTATTCGGTGCCGGCGACATTGGTGAGAGTGAAACTGCCGTTGCCTACTTCGAAGAAGAGATTGCCGGACGCGTCCACAGCGAGGCCGTTGCCGCTCATCCAGATGCCGCCTTCGGCGGCGGTGGAGCCAAAAGCTGCGGTGGTGGCATTGGGGGTGGTGTTGAAGACGTAATTGGTCAATTGCTGGAGAGTGGCGGCATTGAAACCGATGACCCAGCCGTGGTAGGGATCGGTGTCGGCGAAGCCGGAATAGCAGACGTAGAGCTTCCCGGCGGCGAGGGTGAGGGCAGGGCGCTGGAGTTGTTGAATGGCGGTGAAGTTCACGACGCCATTGGAGCTGTCCACGCCAACGCCGGGGACGGAAGCGGTAACGATGACAGGGCTGAAGGGGCGTTCCTGGCCGTTGGTGATATTCAAGGCATGGATGCGGTGATGGTAGAGGCCAGGGCCGTCATGGGTGAACGCATCGAGATAGAGGGTACCGGAGGCGAGGTTGATGACCGGGGTACTCGTGATGCCGACCTCCGGGTCGATATCGTGGTAAGCACCGTAGCGGTTGCCGAAGTCATTGTTAGGGGTCGCAGCAGATACGCCGAGGTTGGTGTGCCAGAGCAGCCCGCCGGTGGCGCCGGTGATGGAGTCGGCATCGAAAGCATAGACGCTATCGTGCTGGGTCGCGATGAAGACGACGTTGTGAGTGCCCTGGCCCGGGATAGAGAGGTTGGAGATGTAGAGTGGCTCGGCATAGACCTGGCCATCGACGGGGTAGGTGAAGAGGAGGCCGAAGGTGTTGGAGTTGACGTTGGCCGGGGTGAGGGCGGTTTCGTTAGTGTTCTGGCCCGTGCGCGCAAAATCGTTGTGATAAGTCAGGACATTGACCTGCGCAGGGGCGCAGCAAAGTCCGGCGAACAAAGCGATGGCGAGGAGCAGGGTTTTGAGCAGGGGGCACTTGGTAGAAGAGCGGGGGCGGGGCATTTGAGTGGGGGTCATAAGTTCGAGGACTCAGGGTGTTTTGGAACAGGAACGCAAGCTTGGGATCCCGCGCCCCGCAGGCAAGACGGCCGGGGCACTGCACCCCGGCCGTTCAACGTCTCAACCTCGTGCAATCGGATTATCCATTCATTGGGGCTACTGGAGCTTGACGCGGAAGAAGGTGGCGGCTCCAGTGGGGGTGAACTGGTAAGGCGAGCTGGGGTTTCCGTTGACAGCGGACCACGGCCCGTTGGCGGAGGAGGCCTGGTAGAGAGTGCCCTGAGCCCAGGTGAGGGTGACTTTGCCACCGGATGCCTGGATGGTGAGGGTGACGTTGGGACCGATGTTGGCGGCACCGAAGAGTTGCTGGATCTGGGCCGGCGACAGGGAGTAATTGAAGACGGCGACTTCATCGACAGCGCCGTTGAAGGTGCGGCCCGGGTCCCCGATTCCATCATTGCCGATGTGCCAATTATCGCCGAAGACATCCGGCGTATGAGGGATAGCGTTGGTGGCGCTGCGGAGGGAATTGGTGGTGCCGAGGTAGAGGATGCCCTTGTCGGGATAGACGACCAAGGCGGCAAAGGACCACGTGTTGCTGGGCACGACCAGGCTGGAGATGTAACCCCAGGTGTTCTGGTTGTTATTATTCCAGGTATAAGCGAGCATTTGCTGGTCGTTGTAGTTGAACCCACCTTCGATGCCGCCGCCACCGCGGGTCACGAGGATGCCGGACCAGGCGTTTTGGAGCCCGACCGGGTAGAGCCAGGCGACGATGGAGGCATTGTTGGTGCCCAAGGTGCCGAAGGGCACCGACACGTAGGTGCCGGCGATTGAGTTGCTGATGCCCACGCCGGTATTCGTGGCAGTGAAGCCGGCGAACGGGGGATTGTCGGGTCCGGGAACTCCGGCCGCCGAGGTGGCACCGTAGGTGCCGTTAAGCCCTCCGAAGTAATCATAGGCGATGGTACTGCCGTTGGTCTCGTTCAAGCGCCAATAGGCCAAGGGGTTATAGGCGATGATCTTGGATTCGTAGGAATCCGGAACCGGTATGACCGCGGTCACCTGGGCGACGCTGCTGGTGACGGCTCCTGCGGGGTTGGTGATCACGAGCTCATAAGGGCCGTCGTTAGCCACCGCCAGGTTGGTGAGCTTCAGGGTGGTGGTGGCGGAACCGGAGAGGTTGCCGGAATCGGTGATGTTGGTGCCGTACTCGCGCCACTGGTAGGTGACGGGGGCGGTGGCCAGGGCGCTGGCGCTGAGCAGGGCGGTCCGGCCGGCGTAGAGGGTCTGGGATTGCGGCTGACTAATAATCGTCGGCGGGAAAGGACCATTGTTCAAAGCGGCGCCGACGATGGCGGAGAATTGGGGCAGAGAAAGGGCATGATTGAAGGCGGCCACTTCATCGACCTGGCCGGCAAAGAAATTGGCGGACTGGCTGAGGGCGCCAATGACGAAGGAGGAAGGCGACCGGCCATAGTTGGTGGTAGTGATCGTGGCGCTGGTTTGCATGAGGAGGCCGGTCGAAACGAGATAGACACTCAGGGTATGACCGTCGCCGATGGCGGCGACCATGTACCATTGTCCCGAGGTGAGGTTGGTGGTGCCCGGGATGGTGAGGGTGCCGGCGTTGGGAGTGGAGACGCCCAGGGCCGGGTAAAAGCCCACCTGCACACCGCCGGCCTGGCCGAAGAGGCCGACTCCGTTCAGTTCAGCCGCCACGGAGGTGTTGAACCACCCTACGAGCGAGAACTGGGCGAGGTTGTTCAGAATGGGTTCTTGCGTATCGGTGAAGGCGCTGAGGCCATCGTAGGAATTGGCCGAGTTGGTGGTTTCGAAGCCCGGGAAATCGGGAGGTTGAGGGCCCGGGACGCCGACATTGACGTTTCCGTTGGTGGCGATGTTGCCGCCCCAGTAATCGTAGGCGAAGGGGCTGCCGTTGGTTTCGTTGAGGCGCCAGTAGGCAATGGGTCCGGCGGCCTCGACGGCGGCTTCATAGGAGACGGGAGCGCTATTGGAGGCCACGACGGTCAAGGTGACGGGGAGGCTGGTGGCGGGCACGTTGGCGACGTTGTTGACGACGACGTCGTAGGTGCCCATATCGCCCGGGGTAGCGCCGGCGACGGTAAGCTTGGCGGAGGTGGCGCCGGAGATCCTGCCGCCGTTGGGCAGATTGACGCCATTAGTGCGCCATTGATAGGTGAGCGGGGTATCACCCGAGCCCGTGACGTTGAACACCGCCGGCCGCCCCGCATAGACCACCAGGGACTGTGGTTGGCTGCTGATGGTCGCGGGGATAATCGCCAGGCCGAGGGCCTTTTTGTACATATTATAGAGTTCGATGGGCGCCACGTCGTAATTGAAAACGGCGGCCTGGGCGATTTTGCCAACGAAAGCCCGGCCGTCGGGCGCGCCCGCCGAGGCGGGATCGACCCCAATGGTGGTCGGCCCCGAAAAGCCGGCAATGGCGTTTGTGGTCGCGGAATTGACCGCGGTGGCAATGGTGATGGCGTTGAAAAGATAGAGGGTGGCATTGGTGGGGGTGACCGTCACGGCCACAAGCGACCAAATGTTAGACGGCACGACCAGGCCGGATGCGAAGTTATACGTCGCCGCGGCGTTATTCCAGGTGTAGCCAAGCTGGTTTGCGTTTTGATAGCCCAGGCCGCTCACGTCGCCGCCGTTGCGGGACCAGACGAGCCCGGCCGAGCCCGGCTCATTGAAGGCGGTAGGGAAAATCCACGCGGCAATGGTGACGGTATTGTTGCTGAGGTTCAAAGGCGGCGCGATCACCCAGGTATGGGGATTCACCGAGGTTTGGAGGGCGCCGCTGTTGGCCACAAAGCCGGGGAACGCGGGGGGTTGCGGTCCGAGGGCGCCGCCATAGGCATTGAAAGCGGCCGATTCGTAGGTGCCGTTGAAGCCGCCCACACTCTCATTGGCCACGGTGTAATTGGTTGAGGGATCGCCGGTGTCGTCCAGCCGCCAGTAAGCCACCGGGGTATTGGTGAAGATCTTTTCCGCGTAACTGCCCGGCGTCGGCGAGCTGACCGTGAGCGGCGCGACGGAGCTGGTGACCATCCCCATCACATTCGAGACCACCAGCGAATAGCTGGCCACATCTGCGGCGCTAACCCCGGTGATCTTCAGGCTGGGGGTTGCCGAGCCGGAAACCTTACCTCCATCGCTCAGGGCGGTCGCGCCTTTATACCAGTGGAAAGACATCGGCACGATTCCCGCCACGTTGGCGTTGAAGGCCGCCGTGCCGCCGGTATAAACAGCGGCAGGCAGCAGCGGGTCGATGGTGGCGGGCAGGGGGGCCGCGCGGGGAACGATTTGGATGGCATTGATCGGGGCGCGGAAGTTGTACGTGTTTTTTCGCAGCAGGAACGAGTCGTTCGTCAGGCTGTTGAACGCCAGGACATTGCCCTGCCAATTGCCTGCTTGTGACTGCCGGCCACTTAGCACCGTCTGGGGAACCACGTAGTAAGTTTGGTCTCCCGTTACAAACACGGTGTTAACACAGATAAAGCTGTGAGTCGTGACGTCGCTGCCGAGCGTCATGCCGGGCGCAGTCCAGGGCCCGGTTGCGTTTTGGATCCAGTACTCGCCCCCGCGACCGCCGTTGTTGTCGCCGCCGGAATAAATAACCACGTCGTACTGCGACACATGGTTTGCCGTCATCCACGCATTCAGCCCCTGGACGTACACCCAGGGTTTGCAATTAACGTTCGTGCCGGCATACCCGTCCACCGGCTGGGTATAGTCCAGAAAATTCGTGACACTCGCGTTGGAATCGCAATAGCCGTTCATCAACTTTAAGTCCGGCACAGTCTCAATGTTCGGAGTGCCGCCGCCGGCCTGGCTCCAGAGGCCGGCCGAATCCCAACTGAAAGTCACGGTGGTGGCCGCGCCGCTGCTGTCAAAAGCGGCCGCATTGGCGCCAAAGGAGCCGCCGTTGTTCCAATTGGTCTGGGCGTAACTGGCCTGGCCGGCCAGATCGGCCGAGAGCAGAGCTCCGGCGGCGCCGTTTTGGAGACCGCCGTTGCCGTTGAGCCCGACTTTCATGCCGATTTGCGGCACCACCTGCGCGGAGGCGGCGCCGGTGAGGGCCAGGGCCGCGGCGGCGGTGAGCAGGGAGGCACGGCTGACGCAGGGCGCGCCCTGGAACAACTCGTTCAGAGTACGATTGAGGTTCATACTGGGTTTTGGATGGGCGTTACTGGGTTGAGAGGAGGGGAACTGCCAGCGGAAGGCGAAGGCCAAACGGAGCAGTGGCCGTGCCCAGAGTGGAGTTCATGGTGAATATTTAACCGTTTAAATGTGTGGTGTCAACAGCAATTGTAATCGGAGGGATTCATCTCTCGAATACCCGCCCCCCTCCGCGCCCTGGAGGCTGTGTGAAAACTTTTGAACGCTGCGGAGGGTTCAATGTCGGTTTGACATGAACTACCGCAAGGGCCCGGATCGTTCCCAGACTCAGCTACTGCCGCCGTGTTTGGAAGACTACGTTGCCGCCGAAGCGCCGGTT
>DATMRF010000008.1:0-64393 GCA_035566435.1 Candidatus Acidiferrum sp. | reverse complement strand
CACGGGTGATTCATCTGGTTTTTGGGAGAGGGTGTCGTAGCCTGCGTTGGCGCGGGCTCTAACTTAACCCGACCCGAGAGTCGGCGTGCCACGAGTTAGCAATTCCTTTCGGGCGCCCGACACTCTCGCGGGTCCTATGGGGTCCGTTGCTTCGGGTGTGGCGTGACTGATCGGGTCCGCCACACCCGTAAATCATTCTGAGCTACGGACAATCTGTTCAACCGTTCAAAATCGGCCAGACCGTGGTGAAGGTTTGCTGCTGGCACCAAGATTTGAGCGAGTCGGCCTTGGTGGTTTTTCGCTCTTTCTGCAGTTCGTAGATGCCGTTGGCCAGATTCCGGAAGCTAGCCAACACCGCCGCGCCGCTCCGACTGGCCGTCCGGCAGGCGTCCTCACCGAAAGAGACATCGCGCCGATAGTGGGTGCCGTTTTCAATGGCCGACCAATGGCCCCGGATGAGAGCCATCATCGTGGCATCGTCCTGTTCTTTGATCGTCAGGCTCGTCGCGTAGCAGCTGATTTCAACTGAGGCCGATTCTTTCGGTTCGTTCTGATCCTGGGAATAACGCTCGACGGCAATGACTTGCCAGCAGCCGCACAAGCCGATCTCCTGCGGGCTGACAGCGACTCGCGCAAGACGTCGGCGATCAAATCGTCCGTGTTCTTTCTCCCAGCTGCCCGGAGGGGGAAAAGCCCTGCTGAGTGAGCAGGCGTTGGGCTTTTTCCAGAATGCCGCTTTGGTTGCCTTTGAGCCCGAAAAGATAATCTCCGCCGAGCTCCTGCGTGATGAACCGGGCGCTCTCTTGTTGACAGTGCATGGCATCAGCCGTGACCAAGGCGCCGGGCGGTAGGTTTAACTTCTTGAGCAAGGGCTTGAGCGCGGGGATTTCGTTGCTCTTTTCTTCGATGGCGATCTGGTCCAGCGTTAAGCGCAGGTGATGCGTCACCGCCGAGAGCAACTGCAGCGGCTTGCCGTCATGACGGCCGCTGCCGCGCAGCACCTTGCCATCGACGGCTAGTTGGGCCAGGGCTCCAATCTCCTGCTCGGCCAGCCACGTTCCGATAATGCTGGCTGCGGCAACCGCATCGGTCCGGTTAAGCACCCGCTGGAAAGTCGAATCGCTCGGAGGATAATAACGCCCGTCCTGCTCATCGGGCGTGCAGCCCAAAGCGCGGAGTTGGCGTTGAGTGAATTTTTTGCAGGTGTTCTCAAAGGCGCGATAACCGCAGGCTCCCATCAATGTGCAGAGCGCCGCACAGGCCAACACAAAGCGCTGACGATGACGCAACCCATGGCCATACCGTGAATCCGGCAAGGCGCTCAAGCGATCCAACAGGCTTTCCAAAGCGGGTGCGCGGAACGGGCATGGGCCAGCCAAGTCGGCTTCGTAAGCTGCCAGTTCCTGCGGCAAGCGAGCTTGGCGCAAGCGCTTGCGGGTGTGCGGGCGCAACTCGCGCAGGTAAAGCTGCTTGGGCTGGCCATGCTCTTGATAGAAGTCGCGGCTGCATCGGCTGAAGCCCTCGGTGGCCCCGACGGCTTCGAAACCGCAGGCTCGGTAACAAGTCCCCCGGTACTGTGACTCATCCACGAAGCTTTCCACGACCAGCACCGGATGGCCCCAGCGTTCCTGCCAGTCGGCGCTCAGACGCCGCAAAGCCATACCCAACACTCGCGAAGCCAGATTGGGATAGCGTTGGCGTTCCGGCAGAACCAAAAAACGGCTGTTGTTAACCACGAGTCCAAGCCGTCGAGCTCGCTGGCGTGGACTCCAGCCAATCCAGCGCTCACGCGCTTTGAGGTGTAGCGCTGCTGCGCTGAAAGTCAGCAGCGCAACCCACTGGCCGTCCACTTCGGCCACATACCTCAGCCACTCGCCGACCAGCCTGCTGCTCTCAAGATAGTGCTCCTCCTGTAAATAGTAGTTGAACTGGCCCCGTTCCTCCTCCCGCACTAGGCGAAGACTGACCCGTTCCAAAACATCGCTCTCGGTCCGTTCATTGGCCAAAACCATGCAGTGAGCTTCTGGGTTGGCGGCACGAAAGTCCAGTCATTTCTTACTCCCACCCGAGCAGCTGCGATCCAGTAGAGCTCAGATGAATCAGCCGTGCCGTAAATGGAGAGCCGCCACGCCTCGCAGACTCCGCGGGCGATGGCGCCGCGGCGGTTTTTGTGTGACGTAGATTTGGTCGCGGTTCAGCCGTGCCGGGTCCTTGCGATAGACCTATGATCCAGCGGGTTAAGCGGCCAAGCTGGGACGCTCCGGTTCGGCTTTGGGTTGGGGCAGTGGCGTGGGCGGGGACTGCACTTGTAAGCGGTAATACTGGCGCGTGTCCTCCTCCATTTTCTTCAGACAATCGGGGCAGACGCCGTGGGTAGTGCAAATGTGGAACCCTTCGGCAAAATACTCTTCGAGGCGCATCCAGCGGTCGCCATGGCCAACCTTGCGGCACCAGGCGCATATGCGCAACAGCCCTTCGAGGTAATGGAGGCGCTCGACCAGGCGCTTGGTCAACGACAGGACAAACGCCCAAATCAGGAGGATGAGCATGGTCTCCATGGCACTGTCTCGCCACCTGGACGCATGAGCTTCACCCCCGACGATCAAGTGCGGCAAGTCCACCACCTTGTTCACCCAGCAAAGCAACAGAATCAGACCAAACCCAAAACACTCATACCACAGCACTCGCGACCCGCTTTTACGAACTTTCATTCAAACAACACCTCAGATTCCCGGACTCGTGCTGGGCCGCGTGAAGCCACGCACGGTCATACCGCAATATGCTGCGGTTCGCACCCGCCGCAAGTAATTTTACGAAATTTACAGCAGAATTTGACAATGACCAGTGTGGCAAGAGTAAGGCCGGTCGGTTCCCGATCGATTTTTGCTTTCAACTCACGCAAATGGAGACATACGAGGTGGTCGCAAATCGCGACCACCCCCACGAGTAAATCTCGGCATCGACGAGTGGCCAACCGGGCGACAACCGGTAGTACGGCGGTGCCCGGCCACCCTTGACCTCGCTAGCGGGACGTCTAGATTTCGGGCATGCGCGAAGAATCGGTTCATTTCCTGAAAACTCTCGTCAATACCCCCAGTCCCGTCGGACATGAAGCGCGCGGGCAGCGCGTCTGGATGGACTATGCCCGCCAGTTTGCCGATGAGACCTTCTCGGATGCCTACGGCAACTGTGTCGCTGTTCTCAACAAAGGCGGCTCGCCGCGGCTGATGATGTCCGGCCATGCGGATGAAATCGCGATGGCGGTGAACTATATCAGCGACGACGGCTTCGTATATGTCCGCAAGATGGGAGGCGTGGACGCAGCGATCACGAAAGCTCAGCGGGTGGTGATTCACACGCGCGGCGGCCCCGTCAAGGGGGTTGTCGGAAACGTCGCGCCGCACCTGATGAAAGAGGAGAAGGATCCCAAGCCGCCGAAAATTCACGACCTCTTCATTGACCTCGGCGTCAGCAGCCGCAAGGACGCGGAGAAGCTGGTGCGGACCGGCGACCCCATTACCCTGGTGGATGAATTTGAGCTGCTGCGAAATGATCTGGCGGTGGCCCGGGCGTTCGACAATCGCATCGGCACCTTCGCCGTGGCGGAGGCTTTGCGCCTGCTGAAGGAGTCCCGGGCGAAGCTGCAGGCGGAAGTCTGCGCGGTCTCAAACGTGCAGGAGGAGGTCGGGTTGCTCGGCGCGCGCCAAATCGCCTATTCGCTGAAGCCCGACGTTGCGCTGGTGGTGGACGTGACCCACGCAACCGATTACCCAACGGTCAACAAGCCGCAGCACGGCGATGTAAAAGTGGGCGCGGGTCCGACCCTCACCCACGGCGGCTGCAATCATCCCGAGGTGGTCGCCCGCCTTGAACAGGTCGCCAAGGCCAGGAAAATCTCCGTGCAACACGAGGCGATGTCCTCGACGAGCGGCACCGATACCGACGCAATCTTCTGGACGCGCGGCGGCATTGCCAGCGCGCTGGTCAGCCTGCCGAACCGATATATGCATTCGCCGGTGGAAGTGGTGAGCTTGAAGGATCTGGAACAGATTCCCGAGCTGTTCGCCGCCTTCGCCGCCTCGCTCAAGCAGGGCGAGGAGTTCAAGGTGAAGATTTAACCCGGTCAGTACTTCGGCACGCCGGGATCGATCTGCTCGGACCAGGCGGTGATGCCGCCCTTGACGCTTTTGAGATGTTTGAAGCCTTGCTGGCGGAGGAATTGAACCGCTTGCAGGGACCGGCCGCCGGCCTTGCAATGGAGGTAATAGGTCTGGCCGGGGTCCAGTTCGGTGAACCGCTGGGCCAATTGGCTCAACGGCAGCAACGGCACGCCTGCGACACGAGCGATCTGCTGCTCGTTCGGCTCGCGGACGTCGAGTACCTTGATGCCGAGCTTGGGATCCTCGAGGGCCGCTTTCATTTCCTGAACGGTGACTTCGTCGGGATGCATAGCATTTTTCTCAGCCTGCGGGGTGAGGCCGCAAAAACCTTCGTAATCGATGAGCCCGGTAATGGTCGGGTGTTCGCCGCAGAGGGGGCATTCGGGGTCGCGCCGGAGCTTCAGCTCGCGGAATTTCATCTCGAGCGCGTCGTACAACAGCAGGCGATTGAGGAGCGTGACGCCGGCGCCCAGAATCAGCTTTAGAATCTCGGTGGCCTGGATGAGGCCCATGATGCCGGGCAGCACGCCGAGGACGCCCCCTTCGGCGCAGCTGGGAACCAGCCCCGGCGGCGGCGGCTCGGGGTAGAGGCAGCGGTAGCACGGCCCACCCAGGTGGGGAGCGAAGACGCTGGCCTGGCCTTCGAACCGGAAAATGGAGCCGTACACGTTTGGCTTTTTCAGCAAAACGCAAGCGTCGTTGGTCAGGTAACGCGTGGGGAAATTATCTGTTCCATCGACGACGATATCGTAAGGACGCATTACCTCGAGTGCGTTCCGGCTGGTCAACCGGCCCTCGTGCAGCCTGACCTCAACGTTGGGATTGATACGGCGGAGCGTATCGCGGGCGGATTCGGTTTTGGGGCGGCCGACGTCGGGCGTGCCGTGAATGATCTGTCGTTGGAGATTCGAGAGCTCGACCGCGTCAAAATCGACCAGGCCGAGTTTGCCGACGCCGGCGGCGGCCAGGTAGAGAGCGATGGGCGAGCCCAGGCCGCCGGCGCCGATGCACAGGACGCTGGCAGAACAAATTTTGGTTTGGCCCTCGATCCCGACTTCGGGCAGAATCAAATGCCGCGAGTAACGGCGCCGTTGTTCGTCATTCAGTTGCACAACCAGCGAAACAGTAAATCAGGAATCCGCGTCAGGCAACGCCGCGGGAGGAAACTCATATGAACTTTTCCGAAGCCGAACTGGCCGCCGCACGGCTCCGGAGACTCTCCCGGGTGCGCCCGACCCTGGCGCTCATTCTGGGCACCGGCTTTCATCACGTCGCGAGCGCGCTCGACGTGGAAACCCGCGTCGCATACGGCAAACTCCCCGGCTTTCCTCCGGTGGGCGTCAGTGGTCACGCGGGCGAGTTGATCCTGGGACGACTGGGCGGCACCCCAGTGATCGTGCTCAGCGGCAGGGCTCATTTTTATGAAGGGCACCCGCTGAGCCTGGTCACGTTCCCGGTCCGGGCGCTAGCGGCTTACGGTATTCGTGACTTGCTGGTGACCAACGCCGCCGGTGGAATCAATACCCGCTTTCGGCCCGGGGACTTCATGGTCCTTACCGACCACATTAACCTTATGGGGGCCAACCCGCTGCGCGGCCCGGTCCAGGCGGGCCGGCCGCGCTTCGTGGATTTGACCCGCGCTTATGACGCCGGCTTGGGCTTGCTGTTGCACCGGGCAGGCCGGCTCTGCCGTATGAAGTTGCGGTCGGGAGTTTACCTGGCGGTCGCCGGGCCGAGCTACGAGACGCCCGCGGAGATTCGGACCTTTGGCCGGCTGGGCGCCGACGCGGTGGGTATGAGCACCGTGCCGGAGGTTATCGTCGCCCGGCAATGCGGCCTCAAGGTCGCTGCTCTTTCGTGCATCACAAATCTGGCGGCCGGCCGGGGCCGGCAAGCGCTTTCCCACGGCGAAGTGCTCGAAACGGCGGAGCGCGTAAAACGCCAGGCGGCACGGTTGCTGGAGAATTTCGCGAAACTTTATGGCCGGAAAAAGTAAACCCGGACGGAGAGCGGTGTTTCCCCGGCTTGGGCGGCGGTTGGTCCAGGCTGCCGCTCAAGCGCGCCGTGGCGCGGTGGCGCCCTATTCGAAATTCAAGGTCGGCGCAGCGGTGTTGACGGCGGCGGGGGAGGTCATTACGGGCGCGAATGTTGAAAGCGCGAGTTATGGGCTGACTTGCTGCGCCGAGCGGGTGGCGTTGTTCGCGGCCTTGACCCGGGGCGAAAGGAATTTCGTCCGCCTTGCGGTTGTGGCACGAGTGCGGGGCGGCCCGATGCCCTGCGGTGCGTGCCGCCAATTGCTGGCGGAGTATGCCCCCAAAGCGAGGGTTTGGGTGGCGGATAGCCGCGCGTTGGGGATCGTCCGGGAGTTCTCGGTGCGCGAACTGCTGCCCCGGCCGTTCCGGCTCTAAATCAGCGTTTAACCGCGCCGTTTGCCGTTCTGCCCTTTACTTCGGGGGCGCGGTCTGCTCGCTGTCACTTTGGCTTTCGTCGCAGAAGTCTCGGCGGGTGCCGCTGTTGGTGCCGGAGCCGGCGCTCTTGCCGCGGTGGGCTGGGGAGCGGTCTTCTCATGGATGACCTGCCGCAGTTTATCCACGTTTTTATCGACTTGAGTCCGCGCCCGCTCGAGACCCTGTTGACTCAGGTTAATTGCATCCGCCAGGAACGAGCAGCTCTTCTTAATACCGACCGCGTAGCTGCCCTCTGTGAGCTCGATTCCCTTGGCTTTCAGAAATCCGCTCAAGTGCCGATAAAGTTCTGCTTTGTCGATCCGTTTCATAAATGATCCTGTTCGATTGGGGTTACTATCGCAACCCGGCCCCGGCCCGGCAATTACACAGCGACTGCGGGTTTGTAGTGCGCATGTGCGGCAATTGACTTGGAATTCGGCTCTGTTAGCGTTGGGACAGTCAGCATGGCAGACAAAACCTCCAGAACCCAACAGATGCTCGCCGCCGCACGCGACCTGCTCAAGGAGCGCGGTTTGAACCCGGGCGACCGGGAGTCGAAGTGGCACCGGTTCATCCATTTCTGGTTGCTCGTCTGGCGCAGCTTTGTGCGCAATCGTTGTCCCGTGCGGGCGTCCGCGCTGGCGTACGCGACGCTGCTGGCTCTGATCCCGATGCTGGCGGTGGTTATGAGCATCACCAGCGGCCTCTTGAAACAACAGGGCGAGGCGGGCATCGAAAAATTCATCGTCAAGCTGGTCGCGAGCGTGACTCCGCCTGCCACCTTGAGCACCAACGTCATGGGCGGCGTCTCCGACCCGGACGATGAGGGGGCGGCCCCGGGCTCGACCAATGCCGTTGCCAACAGTCCTAGCGCCTCTGTCGACCATCAGGCCACCGCCAGCACCGAGCCGGCCAATTCCGCGGGGGTTGCCCCGTCCGAGGACGACAAAACCATCGCTGCGCGCAAGGCCGTCGCGCGACGCATCAACGAGTTCGTCCAGAACACGCGCAGCAGCGCGTTGGGGGTGACCGGGAGCCTGGTGCTCATCTTTGTGGCCATTTCGATGCTAAGCCGTATCGAAACGACGTTCAATGACATCTGGGGTGTGGCGCGCGGGCGCTCCTGGTTCATGCGCATCGTGCTGTACTGGGGCGTGCTTAGCCTTGCGCCCATCCTGTTGGTTGTCGCAGTGGGGCTGGCGACCGGACCGCACCTGGAGGCCACCAGGAGGTTTTTGGCGTCGTTGCCTTTCATCGGCAGTTTTGTGATTAATTTCGGTTTGCAACTCCTGCCGGTCCTGATGTTGTGTCTCAGCTTCGGAGCATTTTACATGCTGATGCCCAACACGCGCGTGCATTGGCGCGCGGCCCTGGTGGGCGGCTTGGTGGGCGGGATTCTGTTTCACCTCAACAACCTGGTGAGCGTTCTCTACGTGTCGCGCGTGGTGTCCAACAGCAAGATCTATGGCAGCCTTGGCCTGGTCCCGGTGTTCATGATCGGTCTCTATTTCTCGTGGCTGCTCCTGCTGTTCGGCGCGCAGGTTGCTTATGCCTATCAAAACCGGGCGGCTTACCTCGAAGAAAGGCAGGTCGAAAACATCAACCAGCGAGGCCGCGAATTCATCGCGCTACGGCTGATGACCCTCATTGGGCAGCGCTATGTTGAGGGCTTGCCCCCGGCCAGTGTAGCCGAGATGGGCGAGCAGTTGGCCGTGCCCACGCGCCTGGTCCGCCACATCATGCAGACGCTCTCCGGAGCACGGCTGGTCGTCGAAACTGCCGGTGCGGAGTCCGCTTACTTGCCCGCCCGGCCGATGGAAAGGATCACTTGCCACGATATGCTCCAGGCCATGCGCGCCAGCCAGGGCCAGGAATTATCCACCCGCGACGAGCCCGGCCGCGCGGAGGTCTATGGCGAGTTCCAGCGGATTCAGGAAGCGGAGCGGCTAGCAGCTTCCTCGGTCAGCATGCTGGCGCTGGTCCAGCGCGCTCAACCCCAGATCGAAGCCCGCGAGGCCAGGGCGCTGGAGTGAGGATAAACCCAGGGATTGAAGATTGACGAAGCCGCGGTGTGGGGAAACAATCGCGTTAATCGTAAATCGCAAATCCTGAATCCAACCGACCGCTCCACTTCCCCATGATCATTGGCGTCCCTAAAGAGATAAAGGAACAGGAATATCGAGTCGCCCTGCTGCCATCGGCGGCTTATCAACTCATTAAACGCGGCCACAAGGTCGTCGTCGAGCGCAACGCCGGAGCAGGGGCGGGTTATCCAGATAACGACTATGGGCAAGCCGGGGTAACTCTGGTGAATGATCACTCCGCGGTCTTTCAGCAGGCGGACCTGGTGGTCAAAGTGAAGGAACCGTTGCCGGCTGAATACGGCCTGCTGCGGCCCGGTCAAATCCTTTTCACTTATCTGCACCTGGCGGCGGACCGCGCGCTGACCGAAGCGCTGTTAAAATCCGGCGTGATCGGGTTGGCCTACGAGACAATTGAGGTCAATCACCGGTTGCCACTGCTCGAACCGATGAGCGAGATCGCCGGGCGCATGTCCATCTTGGTGGGGGGCTACTTCCTGGCCAAACATATTGGCGGCAGCGGGGTGCTGCTCGGAGGCGTGCCCGGTGTGTTGCCTGGCCGGGTCGTGGTGTTGGGCGGCGGCACTTCAGGGATCAACGCGGCCCGGATGGCCCAGGGGCTGGGGGCTGACGTGACTATTCTCGAAGTCGATCTTGAACGGATGCGCTTCCTGGACATTACTCTGCACACGGCGCACACGCTTTATTCAAATGAAGCGCACCTGCTTGAATTGTTGCCTTCGGTCGATTTGCTAATCGGCGCAGTGCTGCTCCCTGGCGCCCGGGCGCCCCGGCTCATCCGCCGCGACATGCTGCGTCGGATGCGGCCCGGCAGTGTGCTGGTCGATATCGCCATCGACCAAGGCGGATGCGCCGAGACTTCGCGTCCGACGACGCACGACCATCCCGTCTTCGTCGAGGAAGGGGTCACTCATTACTGCGTCGCCAATATGCCGGGCGCATATGCTCGGACCGCGACCCAGGCGCTCACCAACGTGACCTATCGCTATATCGAGATGCTGGCCGATTTGGGCCTCGCCGAAGCCTGCCAGCGCCAGCCCGCACTGCTGGGTGGCATCAACGTCATGCACGGTAAGCTCACCCAGAAGGCCGTCGCCGAGGCCCACAACCTGCCCTGGGAGGCACCGGCGTTTGGAGCCGGTTCAACAAGTGCGTGAGCTTGGTGTCGTCTCGCTCGGGTTCGCACTTGACGAAGGCCCTCTGATCCCTGAAGTCATGCCATTATGACACGGACGACCATAATGCTGTCGCCCGAGGCGAAGCGACGTGCTATGGCGGAAGCGCAGCGCCTCAAGATCTCCTTCGCCGATTTTGTACGCCAGGCCATCGCGGAAAAGCTGCCGCAGTATGCCCGCGGTGCCGACGCTCTGAAGCGCCGCCGCCCGGACCCAGTATTTCGGCTAATGGATCGTCTGCCGCCGGTCAAACGCAGCGCGGCGGAGGATGTTGTCGCGCGCCACGACGACTATCTTTACGGCAGCCACTCGGAATCCGAACCCGGATGAACCGGCTCTTCGTTGACACGGGAGGACTGGTCGCCCGGGTGTTGCCACGCGACCAATATCACTCCGCCAGCCTCAAGGGATGGGGAATCCTGGAACAAGTGAATACGCACCTGTTCTCGAGCGAGCACGTGCTCGACGAATCGATCTCGTTGCTGGCGCGGCATGCCAGCGCCGGCTAGCCTGCTCGTTGGGCACGCGAGCACCTCGCCTCGCAGGAAATCACGTGGCTGAGCTCCAGCCCGGAGGATTGGCAGGACTCCCTACGCTGGTTGGATAAGTTTGGGGACCAACAGTTGAGTTTCACCGACTATCTGTCCTTTACGCTGATGCGCCGTAACGGCATCCAGGTCGTCTTCGGCTTCGACGGCCATTTCGAGCTGGCCGGATTCGAACTCTGGCCCGAGCCCTGACGAGAAGCGCTTGTGAACGGGGCGGCGGTGGTTTATCGTCCGGCATGAATGCGATGCGGCCCACGATCGGCATCGCGGTATTACTCTCGTTCCTCTCGGTTCCGCTTCTGTCGGACGGTGTTGCGGCAGAAAAACCCAGGGGAAACGTTATGCGACTAGCCAGCACGGCTTTCAACGAGGGCGGGCCCATTCCCGCACGATTCACTTGTGACGGCAGCGATGCTTCTCCCGCTCTTAAATGGAGCGGCTTGCCGAGCGAGGCCAAAAGCCTGGTTTTGATTGCCGATGACCCCGACGCGCCCGTCGGCACGTGGGTGCACTGGGTGCTTTATGATCTGCCCATCAGTGCCAGCGAACTCCCGGAGGATGCGCCGAAGAGCCAGTACCTCCCAGGCGGGGCGAAACAAGGGCTGAACGACTTCAAGCGGCTCGGCTATGGCGGACCTTGTCCACCTGCCGGCAAGCCACATCGCTATTTTTTCAAGTTGTACGCGTTGGACACGCTGCTGGATCTGAAGCCGGGCGCCACGAAAAAGGAGGTTGAGCGCGCGATGGAAGAGCATATTCTCGCCCAGGGCAAGTTAATGGGAACCTACAAACGACAGTGAACATGGAAACGACCATTCTCAGCATTCTGGTGGGAGTCGGCTTGAGCGCCGCTTGCGGTTTTCGGGTTTTTGTCCCGCTGCTCGTGATGAATCTCGCGGTGCTTTCGGGCCATCTTCACCTCGCGCCTGGGTTTCAGTGGCTGGGGTCCTACCCCGCGACCATCGCCTTCTCAGTCGCAACCTGCCTAGAGATTGCGGGTTATTATATCCCCTGGGTGGACCACCTGCTGGACACGATGGCGACCCCGGCCGCCGTTATCGCGGGCACGATCGTTACTGCTTCCATGGTGACCGATATGAGTCCGTTCTTGAAATGGACGCTCGCCGTCATCGCCGGCGGAGGCGCAGCCGGACTGGTTCAGGGAACAACGGTGGTCACGCGCGGGGCATCCACCGCCGCCACTGGTGGCCTGGGCAACCCGCTGGTCGCCACGCTGGAGCTGGCCGGAGCAGTCATTACGTCCCTGATGGCCCTCCTGGCGCCGGTGGCGGTCGTAGCTTTGATCGCCGTTGTCCTGGTGATTCTCGCCCGGGCACTGTTCCGGCGCTCGCGGGCGCTCCAAACCGCGCCGCAGCACTCCGCTTGACTGCGCAACCGCTTCCCTCCCGGCGCGGTTTGGTGTTTAGTGCGCGGGCATGATGAGCAAAACAGCACTGCTATTCGCCGGACAGGGCGCCCAGGTTGTCGGCATGGGCAAAGACCTCGCCGAAAACTTTCCTTTGGCGAAGGTTTGGTTTGAGCGCGCGAACGCCGCGTTGGAGTACGATCTGGCGGCGGTCTGTTTTCACGGGCCGGAGGCCGAATTAACCAGGACGGAAAACGCGCAGCCGGGTATTTTCCTGGTAAGCTGGATCGCCTTTCAGTTGCTCAAGGAACGCACGCCAGCGCTGAGTTTTCAAGCGACGGCCGGCTTGTCGTTGGGCGAATTCACCGCGCTTGCCGCCGCAGACGCAATGAGTTTCGAGGACGGCTTGCGGGTTGTGCGCCAGCGTGGCCGGTTCATGCAGGAGGCCTGCGAGGCGACCCGGGGGGGCATGGCTGCAGTGATCGGTTTGGATGAGACCCGCACGCGGGAAGTCTGCGAGCAAGCGGGAGTAGTGCTGGCAAACCTGAATTGCCCGGGACAACTGGTCATTTCTGGCGAAGCCGACAAAATCGGGCGGGCCTGCGATCTGGCTAAGGCGCGAGGAGCCCGGCGCGCGCTCCCGCTGCCGGTCGCGGGTGCGTATCATTCGCCACTGATGGCAAGCGCGCAACCGAAGCTGCAAGCGGAATTGGCGCGCCTAACTGTGAAATCGCCCAGTATCACTGTCATCTCGAACGTGACGGCTCAGCCGCACGATGAACCGGAATCCATCCGCACCCGGCTAGTCGAACAGGTCACTTCGCCGGTTCGATGGGAGGAGTCCGTGCGTTACCTTTTGTCGCAGGGCTTCACCCGGTTCATCGAACTGGGGCCGGGGACCGCTTTGAGCGGCTTCATGAAGCGCATCGACAAGGAGGCCCGGGTGCTGAACGTGTCGGACGTAGCGAGTCTGGCGAGCACGGCCGAGGCTCTCTCACACCTTTAAGAGCTTGCTCAGCTTTCGCGCATTACGTATTACCTCCCCCGCATGAGCCAATTGGGCAGCCAAATCGCGGTGGTTACAGGCGCAGGACGCGGCATCGGGCGCGCCATTGCGCTGAAGTTCGCCGCGGAGGGCGCGGATATCATCTGTGTTTCGCGAACGCCTGCGAACGCGGAAAAGGCCGCGGAGGAGGTGCGCGCGCTAGGCCGGCGAGCCTGGGCGCACGCAGTGGATGTGGCCGACGCGACGGCCGTGACCTCCGCCACCGAGAAGATCCTCGCCGACACGGGCCGCGTGGACATCCTGGTCAACAACGCCGGCGTCACGCGCGATGGATTGCTGATGCGCATGAGCGAGGCGGATTGGGACACGGTCCTGAACACGAACCTCAAAGGGGCTTTTTTGTTCACGCGGGCTTTTACGCGCGCGTTCGTCAAGCAGCGTTCCGGGCGCATCATTAACGTCGCTTCGGTGGTTGGGTTGATTGGCAATGCCGGGCAGAGCAATTATGCGGCGAGCAAAGCCGCCCTGCTGGGTTTTACGAAGTCGATCGCGCGCGAACTGGCCTCGCGGGGCATCACGGCCAACGCGCTCGCGCCGGGCTTTATCGAGACCGATATGACGGCGGCGCTGAACGAACAATTGCGAAGCGAAGTGCTTAAGAGCATACCTTTGGGCCGGTTCGGACAACCTGAGGATATCGCCCAGGCGGCCCTGTTCTTGGCCGGTCCATCGGGCTGTTATGTGACGGGCCAGGTCCTGACGGTGGACGGCGGGATGGTCATGTAGGGAAATGGAACGGCGGGGTGTTGGAATATTGGAGTATCGAGGGGATCGGCCCCGGATACACAACGCTCGCTGACTGAAACACTCCGGCACCCCATTTGGAAGAAAGTGCATTTCGGGGCTTGACGGCTGCCCCTGACGTAGCATAGACAACACGCAAACTTAGTTAGAACCGGAGTAAACCATGGCTGAGAAATCTATTGAGCAACGAGTTAAGGACATCATCGTCGAGCAACTGGGCGTGAATGCGGACCAGGTGACGCCGGACGCCAAATTCATCGAGGATTTGGGCGCCGACTCGCTCGACACCGTGGAATTGGTCATGGCACTGGAAGAGGAATTCGGCCATGAGATTCCTGACGAACAGGCGGAGAAACTCCAAAGCGTAGGCGACGTAATCAAGTATATAGAAGACCAGCAACAGAAGTAATGGGTAACTGAAGACTTTCGGGGCAGCTTGGCTCCCGACGGGTCGGGGCTTGAGCTGCCCGTTTTTTTATGGCGAGCAACTGGATGGAACGCAGGGTAGTCGTCACCGGCATGGGAGTGGTTTCCGCGCTGGGCAACGACCTGGAGTCTTTCTGGAGCCGTCTCATCGCCGGCGAGTGCGGCATTGACCGCATTACGTCTTTTGACCCGTCCGCGTACGACACACAGATTGCCGGCGAAGTGAAAAACTTCAACCCCGCGCCCGCCTTCCCCTCCCCGAAGGAGATCCGGCGCACGGACCGGTATTCGCAGTTCGGGGTCTATGCGGCCTGGCAAGCCCTTCGGGACTCCGGCCTGGACCTCAACCGGGTGAATCGCGACGAAGTCGGGGTTTTCATCGGCTCGGGCATTGGCGGGCTGGAGACGGTCACCGCGCAACACACCATCCTGCTTGAACGCGGTCCCGGCCGGCTTTCGCCGTTCATGATCCCGATGCTCATTTCCAACATGGCCTCGGGTCTGGTTTCAATGTACCTCCACCTGCGCGGCCCGAATTTCGCGACCTGTTCCGCTTGCGCCACGGCAAACCACGCGCTCGGCGAGGCCTGGCGCACGATCAAGATGGGCGACGCCTCCGCGATGCTGGCCGGCGGGGCCGAGGCAACCATCGTGCCCATCGGCATCGGCGGCTTCTGTGCCATGAAGGCCATGAGCACCCGCAACGCTGAGCCCCGGCGCGCCTCGCGTCCCTTTGACAAAGAACGCGACGGCTTCGTCATGGGCGAAGGATCAGGCGTTCTGGTGCTTGAGGAACTCGAACACGCCAAAGCGCGCGGCGCGCGCATTTACTGCGAGCTGGCCGGCTACGGCAATACCGCTGACGCCCACCACTTGACCGCTCCCTCCCCCGGTGGCGAAGGGGCCACACGCTGCATGCGCATGGGCCTGCGCAACGCCGGACTGAACCCGGAGGATGTTTCCTACATCAACGCCCATGGAACCTCGACGCCGCAGGGCGACATTGCCGAGACCGAGGCGATCAAGACGGTGTTCGGCGAGAACGCGCGCAAACTGGCGGTCAGCTCCACCAAGGGCGCCACCGGGCACATGCTCGGCGCGGCCGGTGCGGTTGAGATGATCGTCTGCGCTAAAGCCATCGAAACCGACACGGTGCCGCCGACCATCAATTACGACGTGCCCGACCCGGAGTGCGACCTGGATTACGTGCCCAACACCGCGCGCAAGATGCAGGTCAACTCCATCGTGAACAACTCGTTCGGGTTCGGCGGCCACAACGCCAGCATCGTAGCCAAGAAGTTTGTGGGGTGAGGCGTGGGACCGCTTGCGTGAAACGTAAAACGTGAACCACGCGCGAGGGGTTCACATCCCGGTTCGCGTCTCACGCATCCCGTTTCACCTTTCAAGCATGAACTTCCTCTCGCTCCTTGAGGCCAAACGCGATGGGCAGGCGCTCACGGCCGCCCAACTGCGGGAGATCGTTCGCGCATGCACGTCCGGCCAAATTCCCGATTATCAAATCGCGGCGCTGCTCATGGCGGTTTATTTCCGAGGCCTCACCCCGGCGGAAACCGCCGCGCTTACATTGGCCATGCGGGATTCCGGTGAGGTGTTGAGGTTTCCGGCCGACCCGCGGCCCCTCGCCGACAAACATTCGACTGGCGGCGTTGGTGACAAAGTGTCGCTTCCTCTCGCGCCACTGTTGGCATGCCTCGGTTTTCGCGTCCCAATGATCTCGGGCCGCGGCCTGGGAATCACCGGCGGCACGCTCGACAAGCTCGATTCCATTCCCGGCTTCAAAACCTTGCTGCCAACTGAACGCACCATTGAGATTGTGCAGGAGGTCGGCTGTGTCATCTGCGGCCAGACGGAACGAATGGTCCCGGCCGACAGAACGCTCTACGCCTTGCGTGATGTCACCGGCACGGTGCCAAGCCTCCCGTTGATCGTCGCCTCGATCCTCTCGAAAAAGCTGGCCGAAGGCCTGAGCGCATTGGTGCTCGATGTTAAATTCGGCGCGGCCGCGTTCATGCCGACACCTGAGAAAGCCATCGAGCTGGCCCAAGCCATGGTGAGCCTCGGAAATGATTGCGGCGTAAACACGCGGGCGCTGATCACGCGCATGGACGCCCCGCTCGGGCGCGCCGCCGGCAACTGGCTCGAAGTCAAGGAAGCGGTCGCATGCCTCTCTCCAACGTCGCTCCGCCGGCCTTCTTCTCCCGCCCCTGCAACCGGTGACGTTCTCGAACTGGTCCTCGTCTGCGCCGCGCATCTGCTCGTTCAAACCGGCAAGACCGGAACCCTGGATGCGGCCCGCCAGGCCGCCGCGGAATGCCTGGCCTCGGGCGAGCCGCGCCGGAAGTGGGACGAGATGCTGATTGCCCAAGGCGCCGACCTCGAGGCGTTCGACCGCAAGTTGACTCTCGACCACACGGCGCCGGCGGTACTCGAACTGAGAGCCTCGGGGGCGGGGTATGTGTCGCGGTGTGACGCGCGGCTTATCGGCCAGTCAATTCGCGAATTGGGCGGCGGGCGCCTGACGAGGGAGTCTATCCTCGATTATGATACCGGGGTGGACGAGTTGGCCAAACCAGGTGAGGCGGTGGGGAAAGGCTCGGTATTTGCCCGGGTTCATGCCGGCGACACGGAAAGAGCAGAATCCGCTCGAGCCGCCATCGCGTCCGCGTTCGAGTTTTCTGCTGAACCACCCCTGCCGCCTTCACTCATCCACAAGGTTTTGGCGGAAACCCGGGATGCGCGGTGAGGCCCGGGTTGACAGGGCCGTGGCTCGGAATCAAAGTGGAGGCGTGAGAGTCGAGACGCCGCCGCGTCGGTGGGAGATGAGGCTACGATGATGAAGGTATTATTGGTGGACGATGATCCGTTCGTGTTGCGGATTTACCAGCGTGGACTGACGCAACACGGTATGGAAGTGATGCTCGCTGGGGGCGGGCTTGCTGCCGTCAAGGCGCTCCGCCAGGCGAGACCCGACGTGGTGGTGCTGGATCTGATGATGCCTAACTTTTCGGGCGTCGAGGTGCTGAAATTCATCCGGGGGCAAGCGGACCTGGAGCACCTGCCCGTGGTGGTTCTCTCGAACGCGTACATGGATGACCTGGCCCGCGAGGCCGCGGCTATCGGCGCGCAGAAGGCGCTCATCAAGGTGGAGTGCAAGCCCGCACTGCTGGCGGCATGCCTCCGCGAAGTGGTCGAGGACGCGGCCTCCAGTTCCAAGCCTTCGCCGCTCGTCGCAACGCCAACTCCCGCGCCCCCCGCGACGAGACCTAAAGAGCCAACGGCCCCAACCCCGGCCCATGCCCTTGCCACCGCCCTGCCCTCAACGCCGACCGGCGCTGCGGACACAGCTTTCAAGGACAATGCCCGCGCGGATTTTTTCCATCACGCGGCTGAGACGCGCACGGCGATTCGACAGTTGTTCCAGAGCTTCAGCGAGGCCCGAAACGAAAAGGAGCGGGCGCTTCGGCTCGAAGCCCTCTATCGCAAGCTCCATTTCCTGGTGGCGACCGCGGGCATGGCGGGATGCCTTCTGCTGGCCCAGGTGTCCAGCGCATTCGAGGCCATGCTCTTCCAGATGATGGACAAACCCGAGCGTTTAACTCCCTCGGTGATGCGCACGACCAGACTGGCGGTCGAGTTTCTGGAACGCCTGCTCCAGCCGGGCGCGGATGCCCAAGCCGGTCCGCTGTCTCCCGCGCAGGTCCTGGTCGTGGACGACGATGCGCTCTCAAACCGGCTGGTGGTTGCTGCTTTGCGCCAAGCACACCTGGAAGCGCGCAGCACGCAAGATCCGCTCACTGGCTTGCAGTGGCTCCAGGAAAGCCGTTACGACCTGGTGCTGCTGGACATCGGCCTGCCTGGTATCGACGGATTCGAGTTCTACCAGCGGCTGCGGGCCCTGCCTGGCCACAAGAACACACCCGTTATCTATGTGACCGCCCTGGTCGATTTTGAAAGCTCCGCGAAGGGCGCCCTTCCCGGTGGAGAAGATCTCATTGCCAAACCGGTTTTGCCCACTGAGCTTGCGGTGAAGACGGTCATGCATCTGGCGAAAAGCCGATTGGAGGCGAACCTGCCATCCGGACAGATTTAGCATCTGTTCGGCTTTTTACTCCACGGCCCGCCAATTCCCGAGGACCAGCTTTTTTCCTCCGACTCGGATGTCAATCCATAGATCGAACCGGCCCGGATTGTTTGTGGGAACGGAAGCCACATAGCGCCAGGTACTGAATTCCAGCAGGGCCAGCACGTTTGCATCCAGGCCCCCCCAAGTCGGCTCATAGCCCAGGGCGAGCACATCCGGATCGTCATGGAGCAATCGCACCGTCAGTTTGTCCGCCGGCAGGAAGTGTTTTAGCTCGGCAGGGCTCTGGGCGCTGTTCCGGAAGCCCAGGCAATGAAAAAAATTGGTTACGTAAGCCGCCTCCGCAGGTTCAGAGGGCCCGAGCTGGAACATTTTGTTGGTAGAATCATAGACCACGCCTGCAAGTTCATAGGCGAGCGCATTGTTGACGGGGTCCACTACCAGCGGCTGCCGGCTGACGACGACGTCGGGCGGATAGGTGCCGAATCCGGCCTTGTAAGCTTCAATCGCGCTGACGAGGACAGCGCGTTGCTCACGAATGCCGGTGCAGATTTGCGGCAGTAAAGCCCGGGCCCGTGCCTCGACAATTTTGGGTTCAACCCATCGATAACCGAAGTAGCCAAGGAGAGCCAAAACGGCCGCGCACGCGCTGATGGCGGCAGTTTCCGTGAGAGTTAGGCTGCGCTTGAGATTCATGGGCACGCATCTTCAACGGGGTTTCAACTCAACTCTCCGCTGCAACTCAGGATGCGTCAACTTCTTTGGTGGCAAACTTCCCGTACCTCAGCGCGAGTGTCGGGAGCACCAGCAGGTTAAGGGTGGTCGAAGTGATCAGGCCGCCAAGGATGACGATGGCCATCGGGCCCTCGATTTCGCGGCCGGCCTCACCCGAGCCCAAGGCCAGAGGCAGCAAGCCCAGTCCCGTGACCGTTGCCGTCATTAAAATCGGCATCAACCGCTCAGAGGCGCCGCGCAACACGGCTTCCGAGCCCCAAGCCATCCCTTCCGATTCCACCAGGTGTTCGAAATGCGAGATCATCATGATCGAATTGCGCGTCGTGATGCCAAACAGTGTCACAAAGCCGACCAACGAGCCAATGGTTAGCGAACTTTCTCCATGCTGGAGCACACTGGTCAGCCAGACCGCCAGCACCCCGCCCACGAGCGCAAACGGAACATTGACCAGGACGAGCAACAGGTTGCGCCAGTTGTGAAACACTACCGACAGCAGCAATAAAATGCCCACCGCCGCGATCGCCGAATGCAGCAACAGCTCACGCTGGGCTTGCGCTTTCGCCTCCGCCGCCCCGCTGAAGACGGCATAGCTCCCGGCAGGGAAATTCACTTTGCTGGCGACTTGCCTCCGGGCTTCGTCGACGAAAGAGGTCACGTCCCGGCCAGTCGTGCCGCAGGTCACGGTTTGCCGGCGCCGCGCGCCTTCGTGCAGAATCGATGGCCGGCCGCTGGTGGGGTAAATCTCCGCCAACTCGCCCAAGGGCAACCGCAGGCCCTGCGGACTGCTCAACAGCAGCGAGCCGAGCGCCTCCGGGTCCTGCCGGTCTGCGGGGTCGAGAATCACGGCCACATCGACCGTTTGGTTGCCGCGATGCGTCTGCGCGACTACGGTTCCCTGGTAAGCGGTCTGAATCGCCTCCAACACATCGACCGGGTGAAAGGCGAATTGAGTCAGCCGGTCCGGGCGCAGGCGGATCATCAGGCGTGGGGCCCCTGGAGGGGATTTGACCTTCACATCGGCATGGCCGGCCACGGTGCTGAGGACGTTGGCGACCTCCTGCGCCTTGGCATCCAGCACATCCAGATCATCGCCGAAGATGTTCACGACTACGGGCTCGACTTCGCCGGTGAGGGTCTCGCTAATGCGATCTCCGAGGAACGTGGTGACCTCGAACTGCGCGCCAGGCACGCGAGACAGCAACTCGCGAATGTCCTCCTGCACCTGCTTTTGTTCCTGGCCGGACAAGGGCTTGAGCTCGACGTGGAATTCGCTACGGTGCGGGCCCCACGGATCCTCGCCCAGTTCCGCCCGGCCCACCTGTTGCTCCACCGTGTCGATGTTCTTGTTTTTGAGCAGTTCCTGCGATATCTCCCCGCCGATCCGCAGCATTTCCGGCAGCGAGGTACCTGGCGCTGCAAAGACCTGCAGCACGAAGTGGCCTTCGCGAAATTGCGGGAGCAGATCGCCTTCGCCGGTAGGCAAACGGGTCAAGGCCCCCGCCACCATGACCACCGCGGCAACGATGACGACTCTAGGCCAGCGGGCGATAAACCTGAGCACCTTGGCGTACCCTCCCTTCAACCAGCGTTGCAGGCGGGGCTCATCCGACTTGGGAGCGCCCCTGCCGAAAAACAGGAACGAAAGCGCCGGCGTCACCGTCAGAGCCACCAGCAGCGAGGCCAGGATGGCCAGGATATAACTCAAGGCCAGGGGCGCAAAAAAGCTGCCTTGCAGCCCGGTCAAAGTCAGCACCGGCAGGAAGATGAGCGCGACGGTGAACGTCGCAAACACCACCGCTCGCCGCACTTCGAGCGAGGCGCCCAGAACCACCTCGAAGATCTCCCGGGGAGTGGAAGGGCCCGCCTCCGGTTTGCGTTTTGCCCGGTGCTCCCGGAGCCGCCGGTAAATGTTCTCCACGTCGATGATAGAGTCATCCACGACTTCGCCCAGCGCGATGGCCAGTCCACCGAGGGTGATGGTGTTGAGGGTGATGCCGAACTTCTCGAGCACAATGACCGCCGTGAGCAGGGAGAGCGGAATGGCTACTAACGAAATGCAGGCGGTCCGCACGCTGCCCAACAACAGGAACAGGACCACGGCAACGAGGATGCCGCCCAGCGCCAGCGAATGCTTCATGTTGCCAAGGGCCACTTCGATAAAAGTCGCGGGCCGATGCAGGCGGCGATAAACCTTGATGCCCTCCTTTTCGAACACCGGGTTCATTTCCTCGAGGGCCGCCTCCAAAGCTTTGGTCACCTCCATCGTGTTCGCGCCGTACTGGCTGGACATCGTCATCAACACACCCCAACGGCCCTGGATCAGGCAATCGCCGAATTTAGGCTCCGCCCCCTCGACCACCCGCGCGACATCTTTGAGCCGCACGCTGAAGCCATTCGTGCCGGCGACCGCCACCTCACCCAGCAGGTCGGCGGTCAGCGCCTGGCCTTCCGTCTGGAGCGTAATACGCTGGTTGCTGGTCTCGATGAACCCCGCGCCCATGACGCCGGTGGAAACGCGCGCCGCCGCCAATACATCCGAAAGCGAAAGATGATAGGCCAGCAACCGCTCGGGGAGAACCTGGATTTGGAGCTGCCGCACCTCGCCGCCAAAACTACTGCACTTGGCCACACCCGGCACCGACAGCAGGCGCGGCTTGAGTGTCCAGTCGGCGAACGTCCGCAACTGCATCGGCGTGAGCCCGTCCGATACCAGACCGATCTTCAGCAGGTCCATCGTCGATGAGGTCAGCGGGGTCATGCGGGGCGTCTTGACCGTACTCGGCAATTCCCCCGCGGTTTCGGCGAGCTTCTCGGCCAGCGTTTGGCGGGCCCGGAAAACGTCAGTCCCTTCCTTGAATACCGCGGTGATGATTGAGAGGCCCTCGATCGACTCCGACCGCAATGACTCCATGTCGCCGAGCCCGTTGACCATGCTTTCAATGGGCACCGTGACAAGCAATTCGACCTGTTCGGGCGCCAGCCCCGGACACTCGGCTTGAATCACCACCTGCGGTTGAACAAAATTGGGAAAAACGTCCAGTTTGGCGCTCTCCACCACATACAGCCCGTAGCTGAGCAGGACGCACGCGAGCGCAACGACAACCCCGCGGTACTTGAGTGAGAAATGAACGAGGGCTTGCAGCATCGAGAGTCAGTTAAGACGAGAACGGACGATGAAAGATAGATAGATCATTCTCCGTGGTTGTCCCCTCTGTTAATCGCTATCGTCCATGCTCGTTTCGTTCATTCTCCTGCCTGTCCTTTCAACTCCTCGGAAAGCATTTGCTGCGCGCCGACCGTCACGACCTTGTCCTGCGGCTTGACCCCCTCGCGCACAAACCAGCCCTGGACGAGCGGAGAGACAAGATTGACCTCAGTACGCTGAAAGGTCTCCTCTCCGGTTTGGAGATAGACCCAGGTCCTGCCGTTAAACCGGACGATGGCGTTGCGTGGCAGGGCCACGCCCGAGGCCGGCTCCCCGGAAAGCAAAAGAAAACCGCTTACGGCCGCGCCCGGAGTAAGCCGTGAGGGGTTGGGCGAAACCAGAAGGAGAAACCCACGACCCTGGAGTTGCGGGTCCACCATCGGCGCCAGACCAATCACCTCCGCCGCGAGCGGGTTGGCCTGGTCGCTCAGAGTCAGGAGCCTCGCCCCCGTAGGCGTTGTGGCGAGCGATTGACCAGCCGGAACATCCAGCTCCACCAGGGCGCTCGCCAGCGAGCCCAGGGATTGCACGAAAGCCGGCAAATCCTTGCGCTCGGAGATGCCGCTGCCCCAGGTCGTCACCAAACGCAGCCGGGCGGACTCGACTTGGGTCTGGTCCCGGACCGCGGCAGCTTCGGCGGCTTGCACCGCGCGCTCCGAGGCGTTGTTCTGAACCGCGAGCGTCTTCAGCCGCTTGAGTTCAGCTTGCGAAGCATCATTGGCTGCCTGGGCGGTGATGAGTTCGGCCACGAGCGATGCGAGCGGTGAGATATCGAGCACCCGGCCGTAGGCTTTCATCTCGGGATTCAACTGGGCTGCTGCAAGCGCGGCGGTCTGGAGGCCCATCGCCTTTTGGATGGCCGCATCCAGCGTGAGAATCGTTTCGCCGTTCGGTCCCTTCTTGACGCGCGACTCGGCGTCGCTCCTTTTTTCCGCCGATGCGCCCGCCGCTGCCGGCTCGGCGGTCGTCTTGGCGGCTTGTTCAGCGGCATAAGGGTTCGCGCAAAAACACAGAATCGCTATCGTTAGCACAACCCATGCAGTCTGGGCAGATCTGTTTGCTTTCATGGTTTCATTTCGCCGCCGTCGGCTGATTCTGGAGCAGCTCCGAATCGGACGAGGGAGCCGCTGCCGCGCTGCCGAAGAGCGGGCGTTGCACAGCATCTTCGAGAGCGCCGAGGGCTTGTTTGAGTTTAATCTGGCCCTCCAGTTGCAGCAGCTCAGCGGCGGCGAACTCGGTTTGGGCGTTAAGCAAGTCGAGGCGCTCGACTGCGCCGGCCTGGAATTGGGCCTCAGTGGAATCGCGCCGTTTGGCTTGCTCATCGGCCAGCGCGTGAAAGCCAACGGCGCTCTTTTCGACGATTTGAAGCGTTTGCACCGCGCGGCCGATTTCCGCGAGCACCCGGGCCTGCAGGTCGTTGAAGCGGGCGGCCGCTTCCCGGCGACGCGCCGTGGCCTCGGCGATGGGTCCCTGATTTTGGTTGAGAATAGGCAGATCCAGCGTGATGCCCAGCGACCATTTATTGTCGCCTAAATCGTATTGGTAGCCGGGCCCGACATGAACGTCCGGATACTGTTTGGCGATTTCCAGTTGAAGGGCCGATTGCGCCGCGGCGTATTCGGCCAGCCCGCCCAGGATATCCGGCCGACTTTGAAGCGCCGCGCGCTGCACCTCAGCCGAGGCCAATTCAGCGCCGGACCCGGGCGCTTTGAGCGGGTCGGATGGGAGCTTCGCTAATTCGAGAGCGGAAATAGGCACACCGATGGCTTCGGCGACACGGGCGCGGGCTTGAGTCCGGAGTTGTTGTGCGTCCGCCAAATCAAGCCGCGTCTTGACCAGGGCGATGCGAAACGGCGCCGCCGCAGAATCGGCCAGAGCGCCCGCCTGCACCTGTTGGTCCAGGAGCTTGATGCCTTGCTCCTGCAAGGAAACCTGCTGTTCGAGCAGCGCCGCGCGCTGTCCGGCCGCGCCGAAGTCGAGCAAGCTTGACCGAAGGTTGCTCCGCACTTGCCAGGCCACGGTGGCAATGTTCAACCGAGCGGCCTCTGAAAGGTGCGCCGCCTGGGCGCGTCGCAGGCGGCGTTTGCCGGCTGTTTCGATGGGAATATCGAGCGTGGCCAGAGGGAACCAGGGCGAGGGTATGGAGGTGGTCGTGTCATATCCAGGCGTGACATTCAGCGACGGGTTCGGCCGCTGGGCGGCTGTGGTTTCTCCGCCCCGCGCCACCGCCCACTGCGCGCGCGCGACCTCCAGGCTCGGTTGGTAGTAGAACGCCGCCAGGGTGAGCATGTCAAAGTCCCATGTCTCCGCCGGCCAGGAAGCAAGTTCGCGGTGCAGATTCTTCTCGAGAAACAGTTTCAAATCGGCGTTGGTCAATGACCGGCTTTCCAGCCGCTCCGCGTTCTCACCCGGCGACAAGGGTTGCGAATGGAACCGCGCGCACCCAGGCAACAGAAGGAAGGCCCCGAGCAGGCAATGGAGCGCGAGAGCGGAGGAACGACGGGCGCGTGACGAATAGCAGGTGACGGGTGGCAGGACTCGATGGGTGACGGGGGTGGAAGCGTTCGACACTCCACACTCGACACTCGACCTTTGCGGCTGAGTCCTGCTGCTTCGCGCCTCGGCCGTTCGCCATCTGCCTTCTGCCTTCATTTCGTCAGCAGCGGCAGACGCACGGTCACAGTTGTCAGTTTCGTTGGCACGGATTGAACCTGAATCGTGCCGTTATGCACGGAAACAATCCATTGCGCAATGCTCAACCCGAGTCCGCAGCCGTCCACGACGTGGCCGTGGGCCGGATCGCATCGGAAAAAACGGGCGAAAACGCGCGACAAGGCCACCGGGGAAATGCCCGGGCCTGTATTGGTGATGGTAAATTCGGCCGCGTGGCCTTCGCGCCGCAAGGACATGGTAACCGAGCCGCCGGGTTGATTGTATTTGACCGCGTTGTCGGCGAGGTTCAGCAGCAACTGGCGCAGACGGTTTGCGTTCGCTTCACTTTACCGGCTCACCGTCGCCCGTCGCCAACCCCCAGGTTCACCTGATTCCTGTGCGCCTCCTCAGTCTTTCTCCTTGGCGTCCGCCTTCTTTTCTTTTTCCTGCTGCGCGGGCGTCTCATTTTCCACCGCCACTACCTGGCCGGTGATGGCATCCACGGCGACCTCGGTGATGTCCTGGGTGCCGGGCGTGGCAATGTCAAAGGACCAGATCAGTTTGCCTTTCTCCCGTTCGAGCTCTGCTTCTTTTATTGTGCCGTTCGGGGCTTTGGTCAATGCGACCTTCTCCGCGTCGGCGCGGCTGATCCTGGCTTCCGCCTGGAGCTTGGCCTGGCTTTCCTTGCGCTCATTTTTTTCGCTGGCGCAACCTGCAAACAACCCGATGACTATGACCGAACAGATTAGGTTTCGAATCTTCATGATGTTTTTGTTTTTTGGTTCAATCGGACTCACGGCCTGTTCCGGCCGGGAGGGCGCTTCGCGCCTCGCCGTCCACCGGGACAGTCTATGAGGTCCATGCGCGTGAGCAAATAAGTTCAGAATGAATTCGGCGTGAACGGCAAATGACAGTTTTGTCATTTGGGGCGGAGTCCCCATAGATTCCGGTTGAGAAAAGCGCGCGAGTTTGCCAGTCTGCCAAGCGGAAGATTCAGTGAATGAAGCCTGATGTGGTTTTTGCGCTGGAGAATGCCGGCTGGCCGGCGCTCCTGATCGATGGCGGCGGCACGATTTGCCGGGCCAACACGATGGCGATGAAGCTCTTTGGCGCGGCACTCGAGGGCGGCTCCGCCAAGCTTTCGGCGTTATGGTCGCCCGAGAACAGCGTCGGCGCCGACCAGTTTCTTCCCCAATGGGAAAGGTCGCCCGCACCGACGGTGCCGCTCAAGTTCCGCGGCAAGAGCGGAAACACCTTCGCGTATCTGGCTTCGCTGTGCAGCACCGCCAGAGATGGCCAGAAATACTTCGTGATTCAACTCCTGCCCGAGCCTGCCCAGGCGACGCCGAAGGGGGAGGCGACCGGCGGCGATTCCGGCTTGGCGCACAAGCAAAAGCTGGACTGCGCCCTGCAACTGGCACGCACCGTCGCGCTGGATTTTAATAATGCGCTGACCAGCATCCTCGGCCACACGTCGCTGGTATTGAGCCAAATGGAGACGAATGACGCCTTCCGGCCTTCGCTACTGGAAGTGGAAAAGTCCGCCGCGCGGGCCGCTGAAATCGCGAACGACCTCGGCACGTTCAGCCGGCAGGAAAAAGAGGCGCGGAGCCAGGCGGCGGGCAACTTGAACCTGCTGGTGGAGCGTACGGTGGAATATTTTCAACAACACGGTGGGGCGTCGCCGGTCGATTGGAAACTGCTGCTCGAACGGAAGCTGTTCGCAGCGAGATTCGACGAGGCCAAGATGCAGCAGGCGCTAATGAAGATTGTGGAAAACGCGGTCGAGTCGTTCGCCGGCTTCGGCCGGATCACGCTCCAGACGCGCAATGTCGAGCTAGCCGACCGATCGCAGGACCTGAATGTGAAGCTGGCGCCGGGGGCTTACGTGTTCGCGGAGATCTCCGATAATGGCTGCGGGATCCCGCCGGCGGTGTTGCCGCGGATCTTTGAGCCCTTCTTCACCACCAAGAAAGGCTCCCATCGCGGAGTCGGGCTGGCGTACGTGTACGGGATTGTGACCAATCATGGCGGCGGGGTGGCGGTTTCGAGCCAGCCCGGCGCGGGCACCTCGGTGCGGGTTTACCTGCCGGCGGAAAAACGGCTCGTGAAGGATAACGGCGGGGTTGCCGGAAACCTGCGGGGCACGCAAACGATCCTGGTGGTTGACGATGAAGAACTGCTGCTGACCATGGGGCAGAAAATCCTTTCGACCTTCGGCTACAAAGTGCTAACGGCCAACAGCGGGCAGAAGGCCTTGGAAATTCTTTCCAAAAAGAACGCCGGAGTTGACCTGGTGATCACCGACTTGGTAATGCCGACGATGGGCGGACGCGAATTGGTGGAACACGTCCAGCGGCTGGCTCCGGCGACCCGCATCCTCTGCACCAGCGGCTACGTGCGGCCCGCCGAACAGGAAGAGGAGGAGGCTTACCTGCAGAAACCCTTCACCGCGCAGGACCTCCTTCTGAAGGTCAAACAGGTGCTGACGGCGGATTAAGCGGGCGAACAGTGCACAGTCAGCAGTAGGGAGTTTCAAGTCTCAAGTACTAGGTCCAAGCTCCAAGGTCCAAAGTCTGTTGTTGGGAACGATGCGATGCCGAAGAGTCCAACAGGACGAAGCCTGGCTTGTGGGGGCGCTCGCCCTTCCCGGGATTCCATAGAAACAGCTCGCGGGCGTTAGGTGTCAAATGCAGGGTAGGAAGCTCGAGTGGCCGCTACGCCCAGTACCGGTAATCGACGTCCGGGAAGAGGTTGTCGGCGGCTTCGAGGGAGGCCAGCCAGGGTTCGTCGACGGTGGAAGAGCGAATTTGGTCGTAGAGGCGGGTGAACCGGACGAGGTGGCCCTTGACGCGGTCAGCGGCGTACTCGGGACTGGTGCCGGTGCGGAGGATGAACGACCAATCGCTGGCCTGGGCGAGCAGGAGTTCGCGTGCGGCCTGCTTAAGCGCGCGAGCCCGCAGGGTTCCCGGCGGAGACGCGGCGCCGGGAGCGGAGCCGGTGGCGTCAGGGGGTGAGTCGCAAACCAGTTCGGTCATGCGTTGCTGGGCAACCTGAAGGTGGGGGTAAATCCAATGGTTCGTTTCGTTGAGCCAGGCGCGCCAATAGCCGCCTTCACCCCAACTCGAAGCGCCGGGCGTGGCGGCCTGTTGAGTGGGATGCTGCCCCAGGTAATCTTCCGGGGTCACCAACGTAAAGTCCTTCTGATCGTAGAAGGCCTTGCGTACGAAGAAATCGAGGAATTCAGGTCCTTCGTACCACCAATGGCCGAATAACTCCGCGTCGTACGGCGACAGGACCAAAGGCGGGCACGGCAGGAGCCCGGCGAGACGCTCGATCTGCAGTCTGCGGGCGGCCAGGAAATGGGCGGCGTGTTCATCGGCCGCGCGGGCGGCGGCGGCGCGGTCATAGACGGCTTTCGACCCGGCGCCGCCCGTGATGCGGTGGTATTTGATGCCGGTGAAAGTGCGTTGCCCGGGCGCCGGCAGGTAGGGTTGCAGGTAATCCAGGTCCAGGTCGAAACCGATGTCGCGATAGAAATCCCGGTACCGCGGGTCGCCGGGATAGCCCTCATCGCGGCTCCAGACTTGTTTGGCGGAGTCGTGATCACGGCCGAAGGCGGCGAGTCCGGCCGGCGTGATAATGGGCGCGAACACCCCGCAGCGGGGGCGGGGACGCGCGTGTAACAGGCCATGAGTGTCGGTGATGAACCAGCGGAGGTTCGCCTCTTTCAAGACCGGCTCGACAGCCTCCGCGTAGCCGCACTCGGGCAGCCAAATGCCGCGCGGGTCGCGGCCGAAACAGCTCCGGTAATGGTCGCGGGCGACCAGGATTTGGGCGCGAAGGGAAGGCGGATGCCCGGTGAGCAGCGGCAGCAGCGCGTGTGTGGCGGCGCTGGTAATGATTTCCACCTGGCCCGCGTCCTGCAGCTTGCGAAAGGCTACCACTAAATCCCCGCCCCGGGCCCGGTAGAATTCCCGGACGGCCAGGAACCGCTCATGATAGAACCGTGCCAGCGCGTGAAATGGTTTCTCCCAAAGGGTGCGATGGACTTCCTGTTCGGCCAGTTCGAGCCGTTCATCGAGGTGGCGTGCATAGCGGGATTGAAGCAGCGGGTCCTGCAGCATCGCGCACAACGTGGGCGTCAGCGTCAGTGTGAGCCGCGCCCGGACGCCGTCGTTTTGCCAGCGCTCCAGGAGCTGCAGCAGGGGAACGTAGCTTTCGGTGATCGCCTCGAAGAGCCAGCTTTCTTCAAGGAACTGCTCGTGCTCGGGATGCCGCACGAATGGCAAGTGGGCATGCAGAACAAGCGAGAAGTAGCCCGGCATGCAACTTCCGGTTCAATCCACATTCTCGGCGTGCGGCGTTTTAAGCGCCGGGTCCTGCGGGTGAGCGCCGACTTCTCCGCCATAACGTGTGCCCCGATAGAATTCGAGTTTTGCGTGCCGGGCGTCGCCTTGCGCGGAGACCGCTGAAAGCGGCAAGTGATAATATCCGTCCGGCAACGCAAACCGGCAACTGAACGAGCCATCGGGCCGTAGCCGGATCGGACTGCCGCCGATGGTGACCAGCGCACCGGGTTCCGTTGCGCCGTAAATGATGAGCTCCGCATTGACGTTGAACCAGAACCCTTGTTGCTCGGGGAATTCCCCACCTGGCGGACTTGAGACTTCCGGGCCGAGAGGCATGGGCAAGGCGAATTGGATCGCTTCGGGAGCAGCGCCGGGGCGTTGACCCGCGCCTAAAAGGAGCGCTGCAATTTCCGCAGAGCACGGCGATTGCCGTTCCAAGAGAGTACTGCCGATGATTTCCGCCAGCGCCTGTTCCTGTTCCGGAGTCCAGTCAAGAACAGAGTGCGGGGGTGGCTCCGCGAGGTTTGGCTCGCGTTCCGGGAGCACCTCAGCGGAGGCAGGCCCGCGGGATTGGAATCCCGCGCCCCGCGTCGGACTGGGCGAGGACGGTTGGGGTTTCGAGAAGCCGAGAGGGGCTGGCGGCGCATCCCGTGTCGGCACCGCGATTGATCGGTCCGCAGTCTCGAAGGTGATGGAGGCGAGCTCGACAGCTCGCTCTTCGGCGACGGTCCCGGTCGGCGTTGTGACGGGGTCGGAGACAGCGGTTGTTCGAAATTGGCCGTTCGCCTGAGTGTAGCCTAATTCCGCGACGTAAGTCCGGCCGGCATGCTCGACGTGTATAAACCAATGCCGGGACTCCGGATGGACATGAATCTCGTTAACCGGTTGGCCACTCACGGTTCCCTGGTGAACCCGGACGACCAGGTGATGGTGCTTGGAGAGGCTGTTGCAGAGACGCTGCTGCTCCGCAGTCAGGTCCCAGCAGGCGTAGAGGCAATGCGGGTCCCTGGCGGTCAGGAACAAACGGCCGGTCCCATATGCTGTGGGCAGCTCGTGTTCCGGTGAATCGCGTTGGCCCGAAGGCGCCGTCGGACCGAGAGTGTACTTTTCTCCCGGCCCGGCGAGTGGCGGGCGGGCTGGTTCATCGCCTTCCAGGAGGATGGGAGGGATTCGAAGAGATGGGTCGAGTGGAACCACTTCGGTCCCCGGTGACTGGACACGAGACAAAGGGGTTGCTAGCGCCGAAGAGGTGGCAGCCGGACCAGCTTCTACTGGGCTCGTTTCAGGCTCTCCTGTCGCCGGTGGCAATGATTGGATGGCTCCTTGCCTTGATTGTGCAGAGCGCGATTTCTTTCGTTTCATGCCAAAACAGCTTCCCTCTTCGGTGGGCGCCAGGTTGGTTCTAGTGCCGAAAACAATAAGGCGACAGCAGAAGTGGCGCAACCTGGAAAGTAAGTGCAGCAGCCTGGCATCGCGAATTCACACCGGGGCGGGGACGGCCACGTCCCCGTTTTTCTCCAACAGATAACGCAAGCCGGAACGTTGCCGTCCCCGCCCCTGTGCTCTGAATCCTGAATTTTCCCGATGCAGCCATGCCAAATCATGTTAGGTTTTTCACAGCACAAGCTTTCGATATGAACACAATCGCATCGCATCGCGGACTGCCCCCGTTGGCTGGCCTGGCCTCATTATCCGACGCTATGAAGCCCGGCCTGTCGGTCGAGGAATGCGTCCGCCGGTTGAAGCGGTATCACTACGCTTTCAAGCGCCTGCACCAGGTTTTCACCGCGCGCATTACGGCGGAGCCGCTTTATGAGCTCAAGATGGGCTTCAGCCTGCACGCGCACCTTTGCGCCGAGCACGTGACCGCCCTGCGCAAGCGGGTGGGCGAAATGCGGGAACCGCCGCTGGGCCTCGAGGCGGTGCCGGACGCGAACCTGGCAATCTTCTTTGACGAAATTCTGGCGGCACCGACAACTCAAGAGTTGGTGGCGGGGCTGTATGAGCAAGCGTTGCCGGCGCTGCAAGCCGCACTGCAACGGCATCTGCGCGACACCAATAAGCTCGTGGACCAACCGAGCGTCCGCGTCTGCCGCTTCGCGTTGCTCGAACTGGAGGACATGCTTCAATTTGGCGCGAAATGCGTCACGGCGCTGGTCGATGCGTCGTGCCGCGGGCGCCTGGCTGGGTGGTTCTCGCAGCTCGAGAATTGCCTGGCAGCGGCCGGCGGTCTCGATGGGACCCAAAAACCCAGCGGAGCCCACGTAGTTCGGCAACACTCGGCGCAACCTTACCAGTACGACCCTGTGCCGAAACGCGACGAGCGCTTCCCCGACCCTTACAACATGGGGGTGAACGCCGAAGTGTTTCTCTACAATGAGCAATTCCCGCCCGAACCTAAAACGCTGATGATGTTTTACAAGCGGCTGCGGGAGGTGGATGTGCCGGAGATGATGGCCAGCATCATCACCGAAACGGCGGACAAGCCCTGGGGTTACTACCGGGACATGACGCGCCAGCTTTGGGATGAAGCGCGGCATGCCATGATGGGCGAGGTCGGTTTTGCCAACCTGGGGATCGATTGGCCGAAGCAGGTAATGATCAACTTCACCTGGTCGCTGGCGCTGAACACGCAGCTCAAGCCCATCGAACGCCACGCGGTCCTGTATTTTATCGAGCAGGGCCTCATGCCGAAGAACGGCAAACGGTTCGAGTGGGAGGTGGGACGAGCGTCAAAGAATCCGCTGGCGGCGCTGTTCCAGGATTACGATTGGGCCGATGAAGTGCTGCACGCCCGCATCGGCCGGGACTGGTACCTGAAGGAGTTCAAAGATGCTCAGCAGGCAGTTCGGTACGGCGACGAATGCTGGTCCAAGGTGCTGATGAACTGGGAGAACTGGCGGCAGGAAGGTCGGACCCAGCACCGGAACTGGTGGCCGGAGCTGTACCGCCAGGCCTGCCGGCGTTGGGACGTCGAACCCGACCCCAAGGTGCTGGCCTTCGCAACGACGTACCAAAACGTTCGGGCCGACCTGAAGGAACTGACCGGTTCCGCTTAGATGGGCTATTCGTCCTGCTCGCCCACGACCCGCCAGTCAGGACTCATGGGCACGAGCCTGGACGCGCCGGCATTCCTGCCGGCGCACCCAGGTCGCTCGAAGACGGCCGGCCACAACTCCGACCGATGCAGCGTTCGGCGGGATTTCCCACGCCAACCCCATCCGCATTTTAAAGAAACGCTGGCCGTGAAGACTGGGGATGTACGAGGAGCCAAAAGGGGGGTTTTAGCTCTGACTCGGTCCTGCGCCGGCCAGCAAAAGCTGTGTTCGGATGATCTGTCCGCATGCACGCGCGTTAACCTGGCAGGCCGCATCACGCCGGGCTAACCATGAATTGTCATTCTCTTAGCTGTTTTTGGACGACCTTTGACCGGGACGAAATTAGCAACCGCTTAACCAGGTAGCTGTCAACGTTCGAGCGCATTGTGATGGCTCGGACCGTTGACCGTTAGGCTGAGCAATTTTTGTGGTGGTTCCGGTCCAAAACGGTTAGTCGTGAGAGTTGGAGCGTAACTTGGAATTATTCCAAATATTGACAACACTCCGTTTTCAACTAACTTACCCACGGCCATGAGTAGCCCCGGCAAAACCACAATCAACCAGCAGTTGAGCGCGCGGCTGACCACCGGCGGTTTTCGTTTTACGCCGCAGCGCGAGCACGTGTATGGTGTGCTCTTGCAGAGGCGCGACCACCCGACTGCCGAGGAAGTCTTCCTGCGGGTCAAGGGCGAGATGCCCGATATTTCGATGGCGACAGTCTATAACTGCCTCGACGCGTTGGTGAAATGCGGGTTGGCGCGACAGGTGACGGTGGAGCGGGGAGCCGCCCGGTTCTGCCCGAACATGCAGGAGCATTGCCATTTTTATTGCGACGGCTGCGAAAGCGTTTTTGATATTCCGCTGCCGCGGGACAGCGGAGTGCCGCTGCCGAAGGGTTTCCGCGCCGAACGGTACGATGTGACGATTCACGGCCGCTGCCCGGCCTGCGCGAATGTGACCGGATAAGCCAGGCTCAACAACATTTTAACCGTTTAGCGGTTTAACGATTTTGCACGAATGAGCACAGCAACCGAGACCATTGAAGGCTTAGTCAAGCAGGAGTATAAGTACGGCTTCTACACCGACGTCGAAGCCGATTCGGCGCCGCCGGGGCTGAATGAAGATACGATCCGGCTGATCTCGGCGAAGAAAGACGAGCCGGATTTCATGCTCCAATGGCGGCTGAAGGCCTACCGTCACTGGCTGACGATGCAGGAACCCACGTGGCCGCACGTGAAGTACCCGCCCATCGAGTACCAGAAAGCGGTGTATTATTCGGCGCCCAGAAAAAAAGGCGACGGGCCGAAGAGCCTCGAAGAGGTTGACCCGAAGCTGCTGGAAACCTATGAGAAGCTGGGTATTCCGCTCAAGGAACGCGAGCGCCTGGCGGGAGTAGCCGTCGATGCGGTGTTCGACAGCGTTTCGGTCGGCACCACCTTCAAGGAAAAGCTGGCGGAGCGGGGCATTATTTTCTGCTCGTTTACCGAAGCGGTCCATAATCATCCGGACCTGGTGAAGAAATACCTGGGGATGGTGGTGCCCTACACGGACAACTTTTTCGCGGCGTTGAACTCGGCGGTGTTCAGCGACGGCTCGTTCTGTTTTATTCCGAAAGGGGTCAAGTGCCCGATGGAGTTGTCCACCTACTTCCGCATCAACGCGGCCAATACTGGCCAGTTCGAGCGCACGCTCATCGTCGCGGAAGAGGGGGCGTCGGTCAGCTACCTGGAAGGCTGCACCGCGCCGATGCGCGACGAGCACCAGTTGCACGCGGCGGTCGTGGAGCTGATCGCGCTGGACCGCGCGCAGATCAAATACTCGACGGTGCAGAACTGGTACCCGGGCGACGCCCAGGGCCGCGGCGGCATCTACAATTTCGTGACCAAGCGCGGCTTGTGCAAAGGCCGTAACTCGAAGATTTCCTGGACCCAGGTGGAAACCGGTTCCGCCATCACTTGGAAATATCCGAGCTGCATTTTGCAGGGAGAGAATTCCGTGGGTGAATTCTACTCGGTGGCGGTGACGAATAACTACCAGCAGGCCGACACCGGGACGAAGATGGTGCACATCGGCAGGAACACGCGCAGCACTATCGTCTCCAAGGGCATTTCCGCCGGCCACGGCCAGAACAGCTACCGCGGGCAGGTCAAAATTCAGAAGAGCGCCGCCAACGCGCGGAACTTCTCGCAATGCGATTCACTGCTCCTGGGCAACAAATGCGGCGCGCACACGTTCCCGTACATCGAGGTCAAGAACACGTCGGCCCGCGTCGAGCACGAAGCCTCCACTTCAAAAATCGGCGAGGACCAGATTTTTTACTGCAATCAGCGCGGGCTTGCGACCCAGGACGCGGTCAACATGATTGTCAACGGGTTCTGCAAGGAAGTCTTCCGCGAGCTGCCGATGGAATTTGCCGTCGAGGCTCAAAAGCTGCTGGGCGTGAGTCTCGAGGGAAGCGTGGGCTGAGCGTGAAGCGCGGCACCCGACACCCGACACTCGTCACATGACACTCAACGGCGCCCAGCAGCCTTGCAATGATGCCGGGCCTTCGTTTTGGATGATTTGAGCATAATGAAACAACCGATATTGGAAGTTAAAGACCTCAACGCGGGTGTTGAGGGGAAGCAAATTCTAAAGGGCATCAACCTGACGATTAACGACGGCGAGGTGCACGCGATCATGGGGCCGAATGGCAGTGGTAAGAGCACGCTGGCGGCGATCCTCGCGGGGCGCGAGGGCTACGACGTCACGGCGGGGAAAGTGCTCTATAACGGCCAGGACCTGCTCGAAATGGATCCCGAGGAGCGCGCGCGCGAAGGCTTGTTCCTGGCGTTCCAATACCCGGTGGAAATCCCCGGGGTGAACAGCACTTACTTCCTGAAATCCGCTTTGAATGAAATTCGCAAGCACAAAGGCCAAAGTGAGCTGGACGCGATCGAGTTCCTGACGCTCGTAAAGGACAAAATGAAATTGCTCGAACTGAGCGACGACTTGCTGCGGCGCTCGGTCAATGAAGGGTTTTCCGGCGGTGAAAAGAAGCGCAACGAAATCTTCCAAATGGCCGTGCTGGAGCCGAAGCTGGCCGTGCTCGACGAAACCGATTCCGGGCTGGACATCGACGCGCTCAAAATCGTCTCGAGTGGCGTCAACAAACTGCGTCGCGACGACAACGCGCAATTGGTCATCACCCATTACCAGCGGCTGCTCAACTATATAGTGCCGGATTTTGTCCACGTGCTGGTCGATGGACGCATCGTGCGGACCGGCGGCAAGCAGCTCGCCCTCGACCTCGAAGAAAAGGGCTACGACTGGATCACCCGGGGCGAAGCGGTTGTGGCGTAGTTCGAGGCGTAGGGCGCGTTGTCCCCAACGCGCCGGAAACGGCTCACAGTCCGGCGAGAGTTAATAATCCGGCTGGCGGCAAACTCTCGTGGTTGGTTGAGGACAACCCGCCCTACCATCCAAAGGTGGGGAGTTTCTTACCGGTCCTGGTCCTCTTTCTCTTCCTCTTGCTCGGTCTTGAGGAGCAAGAGAAAGCGGAGGAGGACGACGAGAACGACTACGCCCGGGAGAAAAACCCTTTCTCGCGCAACCAATTTCACTTCCCGCTGTTTCAACAATTGGCGGTTGGCGACGGGCAATAAGTGAACAAATGCAGTCATTATTATAACCCGCCCGCTGCCCTGTTCACGCTGCCACAACGAACAGAAAGGCTGAAAATGAAAACAAAAACCTCAATTCCGGCGGGTTTCACCCTGGTGGAAATCATGATCGTCGTCGCCATCATCGGCATGCTGGCAACGCTCGCGATTCCCAACTTCGTGAAGTCCCGGGAACAGGCTTACCAGAAGGGGTGCCTCAATAACCTGCGACAAATCGACGGCGCCATCCAGTCCTGGGCGCTGGAGTTGAAGAAAGACTCAGGCCAGGCGGTGACCTACGGGGACATCAAAGATTACCTGCGAAACTCAGTGGTCTGTCCGTCAGGCGGTCAAAGTTTTGCCGACAGTTACACCGTCACGACCGTGGATGTGCGGCCAACGTGCCAGCGGCGGCCGGACACTCACCTGTTGCCGCTCTAAGAGCGTGTTTTAAAATTGTAGGAGCCGACGTAAGGAGGCTCTGATCCTCGCTGAATCGGCTAAGAATTTGGGCCTCCTCACGTCGGCTCCTACATTGAATATGGATTTCCAAACACTCTCTAAGGCACCTGCCGGCGGATCACAGGAAGCCACCGAAGCGGTCTCGAATCCGAATCGGGGCCGCTTCTCTGCAACAGCGGACTTTAGCCTTTAGCCTTCAGCCTTCAGCCTTTAACTTGCTGCCACACCTGTGCGGCTGAAGGTCCTGATTGCTCCCGACAAGTTTAAGGGCACGCTCTCTGCCGGAGCGGCGGCGGCCGCCATTGCCCGCGGATGGCGACGGGCGCGGCCGCAAGACGCGTTGACCCTGCTGCCGATCACCGACGGCGGCGATGGTTTCGGCGAGGTAATGGGCCGCTTGCTGGGCGCCCGCGCGCAAACGGTCGAAACCGTGGACGCGGCACATCAGCCGTGCTGCGCCCGCTGGTGGTGGGAGCCGAAGACCAAAACTGCGGTGATTGAATCGGCGGCGGTTATCGGGCTGGTGATGTTGCGGCCAGGCCGGTTCCATCCGTTTCACCTCGACACTTTCGGGCTGGGGGCCGTGTTCCATAGCGCGCTCGCCAAAGGCGCAAGACGTTGCCTGGTCGGCATCGGCGGCAGCGCGACAAATGATGGCGGCTTTGGCCTGGCGCGCGCTTTGGGGTGGCAATTCCTGGACCGCTTGGGACAGCGCATCGACCAATGGCTTGGACTGGCGCGGCTCGCGGCTGTCTGGCGACCCGAACCGCAACCCTGGTTCGAGGAGTTGCTGGTGGCAGTCGATGTGCAGAACCTCCTGCTGGGGCCGCGCGGCGCCACCCGCGTTTACGGGCCACAAAAAGGCTTGCGCCCGCGTGACTTTCCGCTCGCCGAACGCTGTCTGCGCCGCCTCGCAACTACCTTGAAGCGGGAACCCCGGCGTGATTTTTCGGTCGTTCCGGGCGCCGGCGCTGCCGGCGGACTGGGCTTCGGGCTGCTCGCGTTTGCGCATGGAAAACTTGAACCCGGCTTTGATTTATTCGCCCGCCAGGCCGGCCTCACGCGCCGTTTGCGCTCGGTGGACTTGGTTATCACCGGCGAAGGTGCTCTCGATGATTCAAGCTTCATGGGCAAGGGCGTAGGCCAAATCGCGCGGCATTGCCGGCAGCTCGGGATTGGTTGCATCGGGCTGGCCGGCGTGCTCTCCGCCAGTGCTTCCAAACGGCGCGTGTTCATTCAGACCCATGCCCTCACCGAGATCACCCGTCTCGAAAAGGCCAAAGCCGAGCCGGGTCGTTGGCTCGCAGAGCTGGCAACGGTGGTGGCTCAACGGCTCTAATCAAGCGAGCACCGCAGCGGCGACACCTCGCATAGGTAGGGCGCGTTGTCCCCAACGCGCCGCAACCAAACCGCGCGAAGGACAGCGTCTTGTAAGTTCGCGCCCGAGTGGTACAGTCTGGCCCATGAGCCTGGAAGATCACATCGGTGACATCATTCGCAAAGCGCGCGGGATGTCAAAGGTCTCCGTCGCCGACGCGGCGAAAGCGGCGGGCCTGACCGAAGCGGAGTTGGGAGAGTTGGAAGCCTCCGGCCAAATTGTCAGGCGGCCGGATTTCGCGGCCTTGGGCGCAGTGTTGGGATTGAATGGCACCAAGCTGGAAGCGGTCGCCAACGGCTGGTTGCCCTCCGAAAAAGATTTGAGCCTCTGGCGCGAGCTGCGCTGCCTCACCACGGCCGCCGGGGGCATGGCGGTCAATTGCTACCTGGCCTGGGACGAAGGCTCCCGCGAGGCCGCCTTGTTCGACACCGGCTGGGAGGTGGAGCCGATCCTCAGTTTGGTCACGGACAACCAGCTCCAGCTTCGCCATATCTTCATCACGCATGGCCATGAAGACCATGTGGCCGCCCTCGCAGCGGTACGCGAGCAGTTTCCAAAAGCCCGTCTCCACTTCAGCGCCAAGAACGCGCCGGTGGACCAGCGGAATCGTCCCAATGATTTCATCCACCTGGGCAGCCTCCGCATCACCCACCGCGATACGCCGGGTCACGCGGAAGATGGGACGACTTATATCGTCGGCACCTGGCCGGAGGACGCCTCGCACGTTGCGCTCGTGGGCGACGCTGTGTTCGCCGGCTCCATCGGCCGCGGCAATCAGTCCTGGGACCTCGCCCGCCAAAAAGTCCGCGAGCAAATCTTTTCCCTGCCGCCCGAGACGCTGATTTGTCCCGGTCATGGGCCGCTGACGACTGTCGCGGAGGAGAAAGCCCATAACCCCTTCTTCTGAGTAATCCAAAAACCCTGTTGACCCGTCCCACCTCGGTTGTTAGCTTTCGCGTCCCGTTCGACGCGGGATTTTATGCGACACACCATCTCAGTGTTAGTGGAAAACAAATTCGGCGTGTTGACGCGTATCGCCGGGCTGTTCAGCGGCCGCGGTTATAACATCGACACGCTCAATGTCGCGCCGACGCAGGACCCGACCGCCTCGCGGATGACTATTATCACGCGCGGGGACGACGCCACCCTGGAGCAGATCGTCAAGCAGCTCAACAAATTGGTCGAGGTGATGAAGGTGATCGACTTTCGCGATGGCGAATACGTCGATCGCGAGCTGGTGCTGGTGAAAGTCGCCGTCGATTCCAAAACCCGCGCCGAAGTGATGCAGATCACGGACATTTTCCGGTCCAAGATCGTGGATGTCCAGCCTAAGAGCCTGACGATCGAAGTCACCGGCAACGAGAGCAAGGTGGGGAAGTTCCTCGATTTGATGAAGAGCTTCGGCGTGCTCGACTTGACCCGTACCGGCAAAGTCGCGCTGCCACGGAAGGACAAGTAGGATAAACAACAAGTTCAAACAAAGAAAAAATTATGGCAATTATTAATTTTGGCGGGACTAAGGAAAAAGTCATCACGCGGAAGGAATTCCCGATGGCTCGAGCCCGCCAGGTGTTGAAAAAAGAAGTGATCGCCGTCATCGGCTACGGCGTCCAGGGGCCGGCCCAATCGTTGAACCTGCGCGACAACGGCTTCAAGGTCATCATCGGCCAGGCCAGCGCCTTCAAACGCGACTGGGACCGGGCGATTAAAGACGGCTGGGTGCCGGGCAAGACCCTGTTCGAGATCGATGAAGCCGTGCGGCGTGGCACGATTATCCAGATGCTGGTGTCGGATGCCGCTCAACGCGCCATCTGGCCGCTTGTCAAAAAGAATCTCAAGCCCGGCGCCGCGCTCTATTTCTCGCATGGCTTTTCCATCGCCTACAAGAAACAAACCGGGGTCATCGCTCCCAGGGATGTAGACGTGATCATGGTGGCGCCCAAAGGCTCGGGCACCTCGGTCCGGCGCAATTTCCTGACCGGCGCCGGGATCAATTCGAGCTTTGCGATCGGGCAGGACGCGACCGGCCACGCCGAGGAACGCTGCCTGGCCGTCGGCATCGGCATCGGCTCCGGCTATCTCTTCCCGACCACGTTCCAGCACGAAGTCTTCAGCGACCTCACGGGCGAGCGCGGCGTGCTCATGGGCGCGCTGGCCGGCATCATGGAAGCGCAATACGATGTGCTCCGCTCCCACGGTCATTCCCCGAGCGAAGCTTTCAACGAAACCGTCGAGGAACTCACTCAAAGCCTCATTCGCCTCGTGGACGAAAACGGCATGGACTGGATGTATGCGAACTGTTCGGCGACGGCCCAGCGCGGCGCGCTCGATTGGAAGCCGCGCTTCAAGAAAGCGGTGCTGCCGGTGTTCAGAAAACTTTACCGGCGCGTCAAGACCGGCAAGGAATGCGCCCGCGTGCTCTCCGCCTGCGGCAAGCCCAATTACCAGGTCCAATTGACCAAAGAGCTCAACGCCATCGGCAATTCCGAAATGTGGCAGGCCGGCAAAGCCGTGCGCGCGCTGCGTCCCAAAGAATCCGCCCGGCTCATCGCCAAAGGCACCAAGGGCGTCGGCGGCCGCGGCCAGAACTAACCGGTAGGGCCGGTTGTCCTCAACCGGCCGCCCATCGATTCGAACGCATCGGCCCGGCTCATCGCTTCAAAGGGACCAAGGGCGTCGGCGGCCGCGGCCAGAACTGGCAGGTAGGGCTGGTTGTCCTCAACCAGCGGCCTGGATCTACAACCAGACCGTCGTTGAACTGCGTTGCGTGCAGCGCGTTGAATGACAACATCCAGAAATGCCGTCCTTCTGCTCAGATTTTTGCGGTTTCGCAACTTGCAACTTTCAACCTTCAACTTGCAACTGATTCCACAAGCAGTTTGGTTCCGGCTCCGCTGGCTTGTGCACATCACACCCTACCTCCCCTTCTTCGCCAGCAACTCACGGCGAATATCCTTCAGTTCCTTCTGCTTCGCCTTATCGAGTTTCGGGTACGAAAGCTTCAATGACTTCAGGGCCTCCACAATCGCTTCGGCGACCACCAGGCGCGTGAACCACTTATGGTCGGCGGGCACGATGTGCCACGGCGCGTGGGCGCTGGCCGTGTGGCGGATCACGTCCTCGTACGCGCGTTGGTAATCGCCCCACCGCTGGCGTTCGCGCATATCGGCCGCGGAAAATTTCCAATGTTTGGACGGGTCCTGGAGCCGGCTTAGGAACCGGTTCCGCTGTTCCTCTTTTGACACGTGCAGAAAGAACTTGAGGATGACCACGCCATTCCGCGCGAGGTGCCGTTCCAGGCAATTAATGCTCGCGAAACGCTCTTCCCAGATATTTTTGGTCACTAGCGCCGGCGGGAGTTTCTGGCGCCGCAGCCATTCGGGATGCACCCGCACCACCAGCACCTCCTCATAGTAGGACCGGTTGAAGATGCCGATGCGGCCTCGTTCCGGCAGGCACTTGGTGGTGCGCCACAGGAAATCGTGATTGAGGTCCTCGTCCGAAGGGACTTTGAACGAGAACACCTGGCAACCCTGGGGGTTCACCCCGGACATCACGTGCTTAATCGTGCCATCCTTCCCGGCGGCATCCATGGCTTGGAAAATCAACAGCACCGACCACTGGTTCTGGGCATAGAGCAAATCCTGCAATTCACTCAGCCGCGCGACGCCTTCCTCGAGCCATTGCTGCGCATGCTCCTTTGACTCGAGCTTCCAGGTGTCGGCGGGGTCGAAATCCGCTAGGCGGAATTTTTTCCCGGCGTCGATGCGATACCGGTGGGCAAGTTCGGATTTCTTCATGGCATGCTTGGTATGGTGGAAAGTTTAATGGGGCGCTGCACCCTTCCAAGCACTATTTCGAGTTTCGGCGGGCTAAGAGCGTATTTGGAAATCCCCGTTTTCTGTAGGAGACGACGTGAGGAGTCTCTGATCTCCTATCAGATCGTAGATTTTACATCGGATTTGAGACTCCTCACGTCGTCTCCTACATTTTCAAAAGAGGCTCTAAGAGTGCATCTGAATTTCTGAGCCGTCGCTCCCAAAATTCCTCTTTCCCTGAACCGGGGAGGGGACGGCCACGTCCCCGGAACTTCTCGTCAACAGGTTCTCGGCAGGGACGTGGCCATCCCCGCCCCGCTTCAGGGCCCGATGCGCGTCCTATCCGTCTCGCCCGAGCCGTCGTTTCCAGGCCGCGTGCCATTTGCGCAACACGCCCACGAATATCTCGTCCACCCGTCGATTGAATACGCCCACAAAGGAGTAGCCGCGGGGCACCGCCAGGAACAGCGCCCAGATAAACAGCGCCGCGGAGAGAAACCGATTCGGCCACGCGTCCAGCCGCCACTGACCCTTCCAAATCCACATCGGGTCTTTGGTGAACGGGCCAAAGTAAAAAATCGGCCACAAATCCTCGGGTGACGGCCCGCGGGATCCGGCCAGGTCGCAGAGGATATGCAAATGAAAGACAACCAGGGCGAGCAGCGCGACCCGCCAGCGCCGCCGGGCGAAGCAGGTGACCAGTGCGGCAATGACGGCGCCACCGAACGCGCCGTGCAGCAGGTAGTGGTGATACTGGACGTAATAGTGGGTGGCGTGATGGCCCCAGGCGCCAGTTGCGGCATCGACCAGGAGCCCGAGACCGTCTGCGTCCGGCAGAATGCCCGCCAGCGTCACGAGCCGGCAGTCGCGCGGGTTATCCGTTGCCAGGGCTGCGATGACCCAACTCGCTAACAGATGTGTTTCAGGGGCCATCTTTGCCTGTTTTACGAGCATCATCACGCGAGGGCCCTTGTCGGTCGCGAGTTGGTAGCGCGCTTCCTTCGGCCCCTGCGGGACCGCGAGGCCGTCGCAGTTCTTGCCGAAAGGCTCTCCCAATCGGGAGCCCATCTTTGCGCCTTTGTCTCTTCGCAGTGCTGTCTCGGAAGATCAAGCAATTTGAGCAGGATTTTTCGAACCGTAAGTCTTTGGTTTCTCTGCGGTCATCGCGTCTCTGCGGTTTATCCGTGCGGTGGATTTGGTTGCGCCTTTGCTTCTTCGCGCCCTTGCGTTGACCTCCCCGCCCCTCGCCCTTACCGCTGTCCCAGCCTTTGTTTCACCGCCGGGTCCATCTTGATCAACGGCGGCCACGGACGCTTGTAGCCCTCGCCAGGGAGTTTGTGCGTCGCGTCGATCCCCAGCTTCGTGCCCATGGCGATTTCGCTGGTCGCGTGGTCCAGCACATCGGCGGGGCCTTTCGTGAAAATGGAATCCCGCTGCGGATCGGTATTGGCGCAGAGCCGGAACAGCACCTCGCTGGTGTTGTGCACATCCACGTCCTCGTCCACCACCACGATGTACTTGGTGAACATCATCTGGCCCATGCCCCAAAGCCCGTGCATGAGCTTGTAGGCCTGCATCGGGTAACTCTTCTTCATGCTCACAAACACGAGGTTGTGGAACACACCCTCCGCCGGTAGCGCCATGTCCACCAGCTCCGGAAAGTTCATTTTGAACACCGGCAGGAACAGCTTCACCGACGCGCTCCCGAGGTAGAAATCTTCCATCGGCGGCCGGCCCACAATCGTCGCGGGATAGACCGCGTCCTTCCGATGCGTGATCGCCGTCAGGTGAAACACGGGATAGGGCTCTGGTAGAGTATAGTAGCCGGTGTGGTCTCCGAACGGGCCTTCTTCCCGCAATGGCTCTTTCGGGTCCACGTAGCCTTCGAGGATGAAATCCGCGTTTGCCGGCACTTCCAGCTCGTTCGTCTCGCACTTGACGAGTTCGATCGATTTCTTCCGGAGATAGCCGGCCAGCAAAAACTCATCCAACCCGTCCGGCAGCGGCGCCGTCGCGCAGAACGTGTACACCGGGTCGCCGCCCAGATACACCGCCACCGGCATCCGCGTGCCGGTTTCGTAATACCGCCGCCCGTGGCGCGCCCCGACCTTCTGCAGTTGCCAGTGCATGCCCGCCGTCCGCTCGTCGTAAATCTGCATGCGGTACATGCCGACGTTCCGTTCGCCGGTGTCCGGGTCTTTCGTGACCACGCCCGGCAGGGTGATGAAGCGCCCGCCGTCCAGCGGCCAGCATTTCTGCACGGGCAGGTCTAAGAGGGTCGGGGGTCGAGGGTCGAAGGTCGAAGGCTGGCGCCAATCAGGAGCTTTCGGCCAGCTCTCGACCCTCGACCCCGGATTCTCGTCAAACCGATGCACGACTTCTTTGCAGGGCCCCGTGCTGACGAGCTTGGGTTTCGCGTGGCGCAGGTCCAGGGCCGTGCTCAGCAGTTTCAGCGCCTCGCGAAAACCGGTGGGCGGACGTGCCTTCATCAGCGACCCTAGCTCCGCGGCAACCTCATCCACCGTCCCGGCATTAAGGCTCAAGGCCATCCGCTTCCAGGAGCCCATCGTGTTGATCGCCAGCGGAAACGGCGAGACCTGCCCGTTGACCGTTGGCTTTTCGAACAACAACGCCTGGCCGCCGCCCGACTGCTTCATCTCGCGGTCCGCCAGTTCCGTGATCTCCAGCTCGGTGGCCACCGGCGACGAAATCCGTTTCAGTTCGCCCGCCGCTTCAAGCCGATTCAGAAATTCGCGGAAGGAATCAAAAGCCATGGCCGCGAGGCTAGCAGAAGCCGCGAGACGTGCAATCGCTGGAAAAAAGCGACGACTTGCTCGACCAATCCCTTGTTTGCCCACCCCTCCTATTCGTTCCGTTCCCCCTGACCCCGCGCGCAACCTCATCTACGGTCTTACCTTTCCCATTTTCTCATTAACACCCCGCTTCATCAAGGTGGCCGCCGGAGTGAACCGCCGGGGGCTAGCCCGCAAATTTCACACCCACGACTGTGCCGCCGCGGCAGCGGTAGTAGCGCAGGTTTCCAAACCTGCCGTATCGCCGACTTCCAAGTCGGCAGAGTGTCGTGATTGCATTGGTACCCGCAGGTTCGGAAACCTGCGCTACCGGCAACGATGTGAGATATCCGGGCTGGTGACCTTTCAAAAACCAGTGCAAAGTGGTGCAAAGTAGTGCAAACCGGTGCAAAGGACGGACCAAGGGACCAAAGGGCTACTGGACGGAGCCTCGGAACCCGGGACCGGGCGTCCTGCGGACCTGCGAATCGGACCAAAAAGCGGCACAGGACGGCCGCGCTCCAATACGCAAGCGTGCACAGTGGACGCGCCGTACGCCCGACGGATTTTGGAGTGCGGCAGTCCCCTGCCGCTTTAACCCGAGACCCGAGAGCGCGTCCGGCAATTTCAATGGGCCCCGCCGCGCCAGGCAATTGATGCCCAAAATCAATCACGGGGAAACTCTAGCGTAGCGACGGAGAGAGGTCTTCTTAGTGGAAGAGGGTTTGTATTAATAAAGCCAGAGCAGGCCAACCAGGGCCGAAGGCCCGTAATGTGATAGCCCGGGCCGGAGCGCAGCGAAGGCTCGGGAAACGAGCCCAAACAGTTCTGCCCCCGCCCTGTAAGGGCGGAACAAAACCAACATGCCCGCCCAGAGGAAATCACTCCCCTCATCCGGCGACGTCTTGTCTTTGGCCGCCAGCACCAACCGACGACTTCATTGCCGCAGCCAGGCGAGCGAAAGCGACCTAACGTAAACATCAGGAACATCAGAGTCGAAAAGCATAGTCGGCGGGCTTGCTGAAAATATGACCTTTTCTTAAGGTGATTGACCTGCCAGGCGTCGTTCGCCACAGTGCCGCCATATTTTATGGACTTAAAATTAACCGACAAGACTGCCCTCGTCTCGGGCTCCACCAAAGGCATTGGCTTTGCCATTGCCACCGGGCTCGCCCGCGAAGGCGCACGAGTCATCGTGAACGGTCGTTCGGAGAAAGCGGTCGCTGAGGCGAAGCAGCAAATTCTTCAGACCGAGCCGGACGCCAAGGTTGAAAACTTCGCGGGCGATCTCGCCACGGAAGCGGTGACAGAGACGCTGCTCCAGCGATTCCCGTTCGTGGACATTCTCGTGAACAACCTTGGCATATTCGAGCCAAAGCCGTTCGAGGATATTTCCGATGAGGATTGGCGGCGGTTCTTCGAGGTCAACGTGCTCAGCGGCGTGCGCTTGAGCCGCGCGTATCTGCCCGGTATGAAGCAGCGGAACTGGGGGCGCATTGTTTTCATCAGCAGCGAGAGCGCGATCAATACCCCCGCCGAGATGATCCATTACGGCATGACGAAGACCGCGCAGCTCGCGGTTTCGCGCGGCCTGGCCCAATCGTGTGCCGGCACCGCTGTCACGGTAAATGCGGTGTTGCCCGGTCCAACCCATTCCGCCGGGGTGGAAGAATTTGCAGGACAGCTGAGCGGTGGCAAGCCTTTTGCAGAATTTGAACAAGAGTTTTTCAAGACCGTCCGTCCGTCTTCACTCCTGAAGCGATTCGCGATGCCTGGAGAGGTGGCCAATCTGGTGACTTACGTGTGCAGCCCGCTTTCCGTCGCAACCAACGGTGCCGCTCTCCGGGTGGATGGCGGAGTGGTTCAAGCGTGTTTCTGATGATGACCGCAGCGCCTATGCTTTATAATTGGCGGTGTTGCCAGCTCTTATAGACCGCCTCGAGACTGTAACCGTCGGGATCGAAAACGTTCGCAGCGTAATAACGGGGATCATAGTACAGGCGCGCGCCGGGCTTGCCGTCGTCGGTCGCGCCCGCCGCCATTGCTGCCTCGTAGAACGCGTTCACCTTGGCCTTGCTCTTGGCGACAAAGCCGATATGCGCAGCCCTGGCGTCGCCGTCGCCCTGTCTGAGCCAGAAGAATACGCGGCCGTCCCGTCCGAAGCCCTTGAGGTCGGGATGCCCCTCGGGACCATTCTTGCCGTCGTAATCGAGGGCATGCACGATGCCGAGCGGCTTGAGCGCCGTCTCATAAAAGGCAATCGCTCGATCGAGATCTTTAACGGTTATGATGACGTGGTCGAGTAGCGTTTCCATAAGCTCGATTCGCATTGAGTGAATGGTTCCATTCAGGGGTTCTGGACCGGGACATTCAGTCGAGCCCACGTCGAAAACCTGGTCGGTTGCCTGCCGGCTATTTTGTTTGCGAGCGCAATTCGGTCCGACGAATCCGAACCTAAATAAGTATGAGCTTGGAAGTAGCTGAACATCTCTGCTATCTCGGCGGCCCCGGGAAAGAACGTAGCGAAAAGCTCCTTTGGGACTTGTTTGAATGAAAATTCATGTCCTTGTTGATTTAGCGTCTCGACCATTTCGTTGAAGCTCATGAAATCGCCGACGAGTGGCAGATACTCGCCATTGCCTGCCTCACCTGGGTGCGCGAATGCTCCAGCAACGATGTTGCCAAGTTCGCGAATGTCGCCCATGTGAAGGCAACGCACATCTGGATCAAGAGGAATAGCCCAGCCCAACGAGCCGTCTGCTTGTTTTTGCGGCGCAAGAGCGCCCACCAGGTTCTGGTAGTAGAAAGGCGGGATGACAAACGTGTGCGACGCAAACCCGGCCGCCTTGACGACCGGATCAATCCTGGCCTTGCCGGTAAAATGGGGAACGTCGAACTTGCCGCCGCTGATCGCTTCTACATCAGGCAGAGTGGACCAGATCAGGTGTTCGACCCCGGCATCCTTGGCACCGCGTACCGCCGCAGTTGCCTGCTTACGCTCATCGGCACCTTTTTCCCGAGGATTGGTGACGAGAAACACCCCATGTGCCCCTTCAAATGCAGATTTAAGGGTTTCCGGTCGGTTTAAATCTGCTTCGACGACTTCGTCGGCAAGTTCGTGATGCTTGCCCGGATTACGGCTTAGAGCGCGCACCTTGAATTGGCTGCTGGCTTGCAGAGCACGGGCCACCGCGCCTCCCTGCTGCCCCGTTGCGCCGATCACTGCGATTACTTTCTCGTTGTTCTTTGTTTTCATAATTTTGATGTTGTTAAGTGAACAGTTGCTTAATCATTGCAAAATCCCTTCTCGAATTGTGAATCAGAAATTGACGGTTGCGGTTCCCGTCGCAATTGCCTGACGGGGCAAGGCCGAGGGTGTCGGGGCGTTTTTCACGAGACCGGCGAAATGTTCGCGGTAGCGCCAGAGCAGGAACAGGGCAAGTAGCGAAACCACAACCGCCATCGGCAATCCCGCCGGTGCCATCAGAGCGTGGAAGCAAAGGATGTTCACGATTACCGGACCGACCAGTGCGAGGCCAAGTGGCGTCCACCGACCGGTGAACAGGAGGACGCCGCCCACGACTTGCAATGCACCCACGACATATAAGTAATGGCTCAAGAATAGGGCCGTCATGAATTCACGCGCCGGGCCTTCCGGTGAAGGCGGCATCGGAATGAAGTGCAGAAACATGTTCGAGCCGAACACGACGAAGATCAGCCCGAGCAGACTGCGAGCGATAAGTGTTGCGATTTTCATATGAATTTTCCTTTTTTTGGTGTGTTTCGGGTGAAAACTCCAAATCACGCGGCTTTCAAAACGATCTTGCCGCGCGCATGACCGCTTTGGCTCAATTCGTGAGCGCGTCGGGCTTCCGCCAGGGGAAGGACCGTTTCAACCACTGTCTTTACCTTCCCGGCGTCGATCAACCTTGCGATTTCAGCCAGGTTGGATGAACTCTGATGTCCGCCATAGAACAGCGCGCGAACTCCGTATTTCGCAGCCTGTTCTTGCGAAGGGGGTTGTACAATCGACACCAGGATGCCGCCTTTCTTTAGCGCTTTGAACGAACGCTCCAGCGTGTCGCCGCCAATTGTATCCAGGACCACGTCCGCATCGCGGACGACGTCTTCAAAACGCGTCTGCTGATAATCGACCGCCTTATCTGCCCCCAGCTCGTGCAGAAACGCATGGTTCCTGGACGAAGCGGTTCCAATGACATAGGCGCCTCTTTCTTTCGCGAACTGCACGGCAAAGTTGCCAACGCCGCCAGCCGCGCCATGAATCAACACCTTCTGACCGGCGCGTAACTGAGCCACTTCAAACAGCGCCTGCCATGCCGTCAGGCCCGCCACCGGGACGGCCGCGGCGTGCACGTGATCCAACGTGCTGGGTTTCCCGGCAATGATCGTTTCCTTGGCCACGGCGTATTCCGCGTACCCGCCGCCTTCCAGCCCCAGGCTCGCGTACACTTCGTCGCCCCGTTTGAATCGAGCCGCACCGGGGCCAACCCCTTCCACCGTTCCTGAAACATCCGACCCAAGCGTGGCCGGCAAAGCGAGCGGAAGAAAATCCTTCATGTAGCCGGCCCGCATTTTCCAGTCGACCGGATTGACCGAGGCGGCGTGAACCTTGATGAGAACTTCGTTCGCACCCGGTGCGGGACGCTGCATTTCCACTTGCGCCAGGACTTCTGGTCCGCCGTATTGATGAATTCGTATCGCTTTCATAATCATTTTCATTCTTTCGTTTTTCTATTTGCGTGGTCTCAGTGACCATCTTTCTCCATGGTCCTGCATCTGCTTCAATCCGCCCAATACTGCATTGGTTGCCCTGTCATGCTTTTCCGGCATAATGGAACGCAGCAATGCTGCTGACCTTAACAACGACACACGGTCCGGCCACCGACCTCGGTTACTTGCTCCGCAAGAATCCGGCGCGTCCACAGTCATTCAGTCTTTCGTTCGGCAAGGCCCACGTCTTTTATCCCGAAGCCACGGCGGAGCGATGCACGGTTGCGTTGCTCGTCGAAGTTGATCCGATCGGTCTCGTGCGAAATCGTCGCGGGCCATCGGGCGAAGGCGGTGCATTGGAGCAATACGTCAATGACCGGCCTTATGCCGCTTCATCTTTTTTGAGTGTTGCTCTCGCCGATGTTTTTGGAAGTGCCCTCTCTGGCAAAAGTAAAGAGCGTCCCGAACTGACGGACACGCCATTGCCGTTTCGCGTGAAGTTTTCTGCTCTGCCGTGTCGAGGCGGCGAGGAGTTTCTGAGGAAACTTTTTGAGCCGCTTGGCTACACCGTGTCCGCGCGCCGATTGCCTCTTGATGAGAAATCTCCTGACTGGGGAGAAAGCTCGTATTTCCAAGTTGAGTTGGATGCCCGACAGCCGTTGCAACAGCTTCTATCACATCTTTACGTCCTCGTGCCGGTGCTGGACAACGACAAGCACTATTGGGTGAGCGATGACGAGGTAGAAAAACTTCTGCGTCACGGTGAGGGCTGGCTGGCATCGCATCCCGAACGCGAAGCCATCACACGCCGCTATCTCAAACACCAACGCAGCCTGGTGGACGACGCGCTTGCGCAGCTCGCGGATGAAGGCGAACCAAATCCAGATGCGGTTGCAGAAATTCACGCACAGGAAGAAGAAGCCATCGAGCGCAATATCAGCCTCAATGAACAACGTCTTGGCTCGGTGCTGGCCGCGTTGAAAAACACCGCCGCGTCGCGCGTCTTGGACTTGGGCTGCGGCGAAGGGCGGTTGCTCCAGGCTTTGCTGGAGGAAAAGCAATTCACCGAAATCGTCGGCATGGACGTGTCGTATCGCGCGCTCGAAATCGCCCATGACCGATTGCACTACGACCGCCTCCCGCCCATTCAAAAGGAGCGTCTGCGCTTCCTGCACGGTTCGCTCATTTACCGTGACCAACGTCTTGCTGGCTTCGATGCCGCTGCCGTGGTGGAAGTCATTGAGCACCTTGACGCCGCTCGCTTGGCTGCATTTGAGCGTGTGCTGTTCGAGTGTGCCAAGCCAAAGTCCATCGTTATCACGACGCCGAACCGCGAATACAACGTGAAATGGGAAACGCTTCCTGCTGGCAAGTTCCGTCATCGTGACCATCGTTTCGAGTGGACGCGGGCGGAGTTTGAGACTTGGGCAAGCGGTGTTGCCACTCGCTTCGGTTACAACGTGCGCTTCCTGCCCGTCGGCCCTGAAGATTTGGTGGTTGGTTCGCCAACACAAATGGCCGTATTCACGCGATGAAATTAACAATTCCCGAACTTTCTTTCGTTGTGCTGATCGGGGTTTCCGGTTCGGGCAAAAGCACGTTTGCCCGGAAGCATTTTAAGCCGACGGAGATTTTGTCTTCCGATTATTGTCGCGGGTTGGTGTCCGACGACGAGAACAGCCAAGCGGCGACGAAGGATGCTTTTGAAGTGCTTCACTTCATCGCTCGTAAGCGACTCGCAGCGGGAAAGCTTACCGTGGTTGACGCAACGAACGTGCAGCCGGAATCGCGCAAACCTCTCATAGAAATCGCCCGCGAGTTCCACTGCCTGCCGGTAGCCATCGTGCTCGATTTGCCGGAGCGCGTGGCACACGACCGGAACAAGACGCGCCCCGACCGTGATTTTGGCCCTCACGTCATTCGCCAGCAAGCGCAACAATTGCATCGCTCATTGCGCGGGCTGGAACGCGAGGGTTTCCGCCACGTGCATGTGCTGAAATCGCTGCAAGAAATCGAATCCGCTGTGATTGAGCGGCAGCCGTTGTGGAATAATTTGAAGCAGGAGCATGGGCCGTTCGACATCATTGGCGATGTTCACGGATGTTTTGATGAACTGATAGAGTTGCTGACCAAGCTCGGTTACGAAACTGGAAAGAGCGCGGGTGCGTGGCATCATCCGGAAGGTCGGAAGATGGTCTTCGTTGGCGACCTCGTGGATCGCGGGCCAAAGATTCCAGAGGTCGTCCGCCTCGTGATGGATAGCGTGAACTTCGGCAGTGCGTTGTGTGTGCCGGGAAATCACGATATGAAGTTCATGCGAAAAATCTGGGGCAAGGATGTGCAGATTACCCACGGCTTGGCTGATTCGCTCGCGCAGTTTGAGGCATACGAACAGCACTATCGCGGCTTCAGCCGGATTGCCGCAGATTTCATTCATAAACTTGTGAGCCATTACCTGCTTGATGGTGGCAAACTCGTCGTTGCCCACGCGGGCATGAAAGAGACGATGCAGGGTCGCGGTTCGGGCGCGGTGCGCGAATTTGCGTTGTTCGGGGAAACGACTGGCGAGACGGACGAGTTTGGTTTGCCGGTGCGCTACAACTGGGCCGCCGAGTATCGCGGCGCGGCGGCGGTTGTGTACGGACACACGCCTGTGCCTGAACCGGAGTGGTTGAATCGCACCATCAATATTGATACCGGTTGCGTCTTTGGTGGAAAGCTCACCGCGCTACGTTATCCTGAAAAGGAACTCGTTTCTATTCCGGCGAAGCAGACATACGCCGAGTCGCGCAAACCGTTTCTGCCGCCGGAGAACCAAGCGCCAACCTTATCAGCACAGCAGCAGCACGACGACTTGCTCGACCTCGCCGACGTGACGGGCAAACGCATCGTCAGCACGCGCCTGCACGGCAACGTGACGATTCGCGAGGAGAACTCCATTGCCGCGCTGGAAGTGATGAGCCGTTTCGCCGCAAATCCCAAGTGGTTAATTTATCTGCCGCCCACGATGTCACCGTGCGAGACGAGCCAAGCTCCCGGATTGCTGGAGCATCCGGCGGAAGCGTTCGCTTATTTTCGCCATGCGGGTGTGCCGCGCGTGGTGTGCGAAGAAAAGCACATGGGTTCTCGTGCCGTGGTTATCATCTGCCGCGACGAAGATACCGCACGGAAGACTTTCGGCGTGACGGACGAAGGCATTGGCATTTGCTATACGCGCACCGGTCGAAGGTTTTTCGACAACGCGACTTTGGAAACAGAATTCCTTGAGCGCGTCCGTGCCGCCGCCACAGCAGCCGGGTTCTGGGATGAATTCAAAACCGACTGGCTCTGCCTTGACTGCGAATTGATGCCGTGGTCAGCGAAGGCGCAGGAGTTGTTGAAGCAGCAATACGCCGCTGTCGGCGCATCAGCGCAAGCAACGCTCGCGGCTGAAGTCGGTGCACTTGAGCAAGCCGCCGCCCGCAGCCTCGACGTGGGCGAGTTGTTAGCGCATACGACCACGCGACGCCAGATGGTAAGCGACTACGTCGAAGCTTATCGTCGCTATTGCTGGCCTGTAAACTCGGTGAATGATTTGAAGCTCGCGCCGTTTCACCTGCTCGCCAGCGGCGGAACAGTTCACGCTGACAAACCAAACGACTGGCACATGCAAACGCTGGCTCGTCTTGCGGGCGGCATCATCGTCGCCACGCCGTTCCGCGTCATTGATGTGACTAATCCTGAAAGCGAAGCCGAAGGTCTCCGTTGGTGGGAAGACCTTACTGGACGCGGCGGCGAAGGCATGGTTGTGAAGCCGCTGGAATTCATCGCCAAGAGTCGGCGCGGACTCGTGCAGCCTGGCGTGAAGTGTCGAGGGCGCGAATATCTCCGCATCATTTACGGCCCGGAATACACGGCGGCCGAAAATCTCGAACGTCTTCGGGCACGCGGCCTTTCCACGAAACGGTCACTGGCGCTCCGCGAATTTGCCCTCGGCATCGAATCACTCGAGAGGTTCGTTCGTAAAGAACCGTTGCGCCGTGTGCATGAAGCTGTCTTTGGCGTGCTCGCCCTGGAAAGCGAGCCAGTTGATCCGAGGCTCTGACAACATCTCTTACAATCAATGGAACTGCGGCATCTGCGATATTTTGTGGCAGTGGCGGAAGCGTTGAACTTCACGAAAGCGTCGGCGCGGCTGCGAGTTGCTCAACCGGCCCTGAGTCGGCAGATGACTGATCTGGAAGATGAGATCGGCGTGGACTTGATGAAACGCAGCCCACGCGGCGTCACACTCACGGCGGAGGGAAAGCTTTTCCTGGATGAAGTGCGCGAGTTGTTGAAGCGGGCGGACGAATCAGTGGAAAAGGTCCGCGCCCTGGCTCGCGGCGAATATGGTGAACTGGATGTTGGTTACGCGCCGTCCCCCACGGTGGAAATCTTGCCGCCGGCGCTTGCAGCATTTCAAAAAGCCGTGCCGCGCGTGAAGGTGCTTTTGCATGACCTCGCCAGCGATGAACTCATCGCCGGACTACAAAACGGCACGTTGGAACTCGCGATCATGGTCCAACCTGCCGGCGACCTGACCACAGGCATCCAGTTTGAAGTGATGCGCACCTACCCGTTGTGCGTCGCGATGACGGCTATGCATCCCTTCGCTCGGATGAAATCCGTCCCGCTGGAAAAGTTGGCTGCCGAACCGCTAGTCGTTTTGCGCCGAAAAGACTACCCCGAGTCTGATCGCTACCTCGACCGCCTTTTCGCCTCCCTCGGCGCCAAACCATCCATCGCGGTGGAATGCGACAGTGCCAGTTCACTGATTACCGAAGTGGAGGCTGGACGCGGAATTGCTCTGGCGACCCCCGTCCTCAAACTCGTGACCGGCAAACGCCTGCTCTACCGCCCACTCACCGGAACGACGGAAGTGCTGTCCGTAGGGATCGCCCGGGCCACAAAGGGTGACGTGACACCCGCCGGGGAGAAATTTTGCGAAATCTTGCGGAAGACTTCCGGTAGTCCTTTGAATGCGCTCGAAGAGGCGTGAATCAACGAGGCGGGTCAACGGAGACAACCCACCGCGCGTTTATCCAGCGGATTGCCGACGACGTGGTCCTTTGGTCGATACACTTAGCATGGCTATCTTTTGCGACGGGAGGATTTATTTATTTCCTTCAACAGGATTTTCAGGAAGGCCTCGGAATGCGGATTGGGTCGGAGCGTTGGTGTACCCGCCGCAATCAGGAGCGGAGCTAGTTCGGGCGAGAACCGGATCACTGTGAGGGTTGAGGGAAGCATGGGGAAAACGCCTTCGGTTAAGACAGCCATGCCTGCCTGTGCCTCAATGGCGATGAACAGCGCGGCGATGTCTTCTGAAGTGTGATTGCGCAATTGCGGCTTAACACCAAACGGTTCGAGAATGGCTTTAAGTCGCGGAACATATTCCGGATATTTGTCAGCGCCCAAGCCGAGTAGCATCTTGTCGCGGAGCTTTTCGGGATGAATCCTGGTCAATTTCGCGAGCGGGTTTTTCTTCGCGACCACGAGCACCGGCGCGAGCCGTTGCAATTCCACCCATTGAAACCCTTTGAAACGCGCTTCCAAACTCTTGGGAAGGATCGCTATGTCAATTTGTTCGGCGGCGGCTCTTTGCCACATCGTCTCTGTCGTGAGATCGGAGAGCTCAAGAAAAACATCCTTGTTGTAAAACTGGAAGCGCTCAACGACCCGCGGCATGATTCCGGCAGTGAGGGAATGAACATACCCAATGCGTAGCTTCTCCCCCGGCAGGCGTGTTTTGATTCTTCGAACCGCGACGTCCACCCGAGCCAGAATATCCTTGGTTTCTTCGTAGAAGTTTTCCCCTGCCGAAGTCAGGGAAATGGTATTTTGGCCGCGAACGATGAGGGCGATGCCGATTTCGTCTTCCAGGCTTTTGACCTGGCGGCTCAATGCCGGTTGCGTCAGGTGCAACTGGTTTGCCGCCCGGCTAAAACTTCCGTGTGCGGCCACGGCCGCAAAATATCTCAAATGACGGAGTTCCACGAGGCTCACCCTAGGTATTACCAAAAGTATGAGCAACACCAAAAACATGGCATTAGCCACCAAGCGGCTCCTGATGAATGGTGCTATAAAAGTCCGCAGTTTGGACGAAATGTAAAAAAACGTTGTGCCAAATGAAAACGAATGCCAATGCCAGTGAAAACAACCGTGACATCCCGGATGCGGCCTTGCGCCGGAGGATTGAGGAGCGTGCATACCACATCTGGCTTGAGAACGGCTGCGGGCATGGTGATCGCGAGCGTCATTGGTTCGAGGCAGAAAGGGAACTGATGGAAACGGCAAAGCAGGAACGGGAGCAGCGATCCGATGTTCGCAACGGAAAAAAATCGGTAAACCGCATAAATCATAGTGGTAAGCGGCGCATCCGCATGAAGAATCAACTACTAAAGGAGAAAGAGACATGAGCAGAACTATAAAAGCGCATAAAGCGGCGGCCATCCACGAAGCGATCACGAGGAGGGAGTCCCAAATGACCTACGACAACGAGGCAATCGTCCGAAACGCCTAACATACGGCCGAGGGAAACGTTCTGGACCTCCCCGGATGGATCGGCAGCTTCACCGAGGATGGCGTGTTTAACAACGTCAGCGGCGAAGAGTCCTATCGAGGCAAGCATCTAAAAGATGTCATGATCACCTTCGCCAAGATGTTTCCCGACGTTCACCGCGAACTTTACCGGGTCAATGTCATGGCCGAGGTCGTCGCCATTGAACTGGCCATTCAAGGAACCTTTCGCGGCCCGATGGAAACGCCCGCCGGCGTGATCCAGCCAACAGGAGCAAAGGTCGACATTCCGTGCGCGGATTTCTTCTACATGAGGAATGGCAAGATCGAGCGGTTCGACTGCTACCCTGCGCTCAACATCATGCTGAAGCAAATGGGCGTGCCGCCGGACTTCGCTTCCGCCGTAAAGCGTTCGACCCAACGCTGACACCGTTTAGTGCCTGCGGGGCGGTCAGCTTGAGCCCGTCCGCAAACCGATGAGCGTTCGAGGAAAAGAACCGCCAAGCCGCATTAAGCACAGTGTCCAGATCCACTCACAACCCGAAAATCTGAAAAATATGAAAACAGCAAAGCAACTGCTCGAAACATACCTCGCTGCCATTTCCGCGGGCGAGATGGAAAGGGCGATAGCGTTATTCGCGGACGATGGTGGAATTGAATTTCCCTATTTCGGGTCGGTCAACCTTCCGATCCGCTATCAGGGGCCGGAGGCTTTAAGGCGGTTTTTTGCCCCCGTCTTGGATGGCGCTGAGAATTTTAAGTTTAGGAACATCAAGATTTTCCCTGGTGAAGACGAAAATCACGTCTCAGGTGAATACGAGGTGGACGCCGTAATTAAAAAAACAGGCCGCCGCTACCGGCAGCTTTACGGGGGCCGGCTCATTGCAGAAAACGGAAAGATAAAGCTCTTGCGGGAATTTTGCGACACCGTGGAAGTCGCACGCGCAATGTTTCCCAACGGCGTGAAAGATTTGGTGCAGAAAGACTAACAAAGAGCAAGGAAACACAGAATGACAAAAATACTCGTCCTCTATTACTCAATGTATGGCCACATCGAAATCATGGCCAAGGCCGTTGCCGAAGGCGTTCGCTCTGCGAATGCCGATGTGGTGATAAAACGCGTTCCCGATACCATGTCGCCCGAAGTGGCCAAGCAATACGGGGCGAAGCTTGAGCAAGAGGCGCCATTTGCGACGCCGGATGAACTTCCGCAATACGATGCCATCATCTTTGGCACTCCCACGAGATTTGGGAACATGGCCGGACAGATGCGGAACTTTCTCGACCAGACAGGAAGCTTGTGGCTCAAGGGTGCCCTCATTGGAAAAGTTGGCAGCGTTTTTACCAGCACCGGCACAGGCGGCGGGAATGAGTCCACAATTCTCACCTTCATTCCCACCTTGCTGCATCATGGCATGATTTACGTGGGTCTGCCTTACGCCATTCCCGAGACGATGGATATTAGCGAAGTGCGTGGGGGCAGTCCCTACGGGGCTGGGACAATTGCAGCTCCTAATGGTTCTCGCCTGCCTAGCGCTAAGGAACTGACGATGGCCCGTTTTCAGGGCAAGCACGTCGCGGGCATCGCGGCAAAACTTAAAGCAAACTGACACTGCCGGCGGAGCGTCAAGTAAATGAAAGCGCATGAAAAGCAATCTCCTATCAGTTTACAATGAAAAACGAAATTATTACGATTCTCTCCGCTCTCGTGTTTGGTTCGTCGTTTGCGGGCGCGCAAGTGATCACGAAAGCCGAAGACTCACCAAGCGCACAGGCACTCGCCGAAACTTTGATACAAAAGCATTTTCGGAATATGAACGACCGCAATAGTTCGGAACGCCGTAAAAGATTTGAAGAGATTTATTCGAAGGAGTTCTACTTCGCAGACACGAGCATGGCTTCAGTCGGTTTCGAGGGTATTACCAGTTTTATCGATCACGTTCAAAGCGGACACGCCGGATTCGTTTTCTCTCCGATCTCCGTCACGCTGAACCACGGAATCGGCTGCGCGATTTGGAACTATGGACCTAAAGAAGATCCGAAGCGCATTTTGGGCGAAGATATCTTCACGATCGAGAACGGAAAGCTCGCAAGCATGCGAGTCTTCCTAATTTCGAAACCGAAGACGAGTTGATCTGACATTTCCCATTTGGTTTCTTGCCCACGACCAGCGTAGGCCTTTTTCGTGATCTCTGCCTGCTCCACAGATTGGCAAGAACTTTTTTCCAGTCCGTTCCGGTTATTCACTGGCACAGGGCTGTTTAGATGCCACTGTTGGTTCCCAACGCCCAATTTCTCCCGGATGCGAAGACACCTCTTCCGTGCGTTGTTTTCATGCGATTGTTGAGTCTCTTCCTTCATCCTGATAAGACCGTTGCCCATCTCAGCCGCCCAATCCCTTCCAGAATGGCCCGAAACAACTCTCGCGGCACCGCCACTTCCGCCATCTGGAAGATTATCTTCCGGGAATGGCGCACGACCTTCGCCCCAATCTTGATGAGTTTCTCCCGCAACGTCGTCAGTGTCCAATGTCGTTGGGCAGGGAAATGAGACCTTTCTGGAGCGCGCTAGGCGTTGCTGGGTCCAGTCGATCCAGACCAGTAGGCGGGCCTTTTCGGCGGGAGTCAGCCGGCGTTGTTGACGAGAAGATCGATGCGATCGAAGTGTTTCAAGGCCGCGTCAACCACTTTAACGGCCGTCTCCTTTTTGCCAATGTCACCGTCCACCAGGACCAGATCTGCAGAGGGTCTTAATTCCCTTGATTGGCTGATCGTGCGCGAATTGGCCACGACACGATAGCCGCGTTCAAGAAGCTCTCGGGTTATGCCCAATCCCATGCCGCTTGAGGCGCCGGTGACAATGGCCACCAGCCTCTTCTTGTTGGTGTTTGCACTCATAATTTTCTTCCTCTTTTAATTGGTGCGGGTTAGAGCAGGTTATGCTCTGCCGCCAAAGGAGCAGTAATCGTCAAGGTCGAGAAAATCAAACCAAGTATAGATGTCCTCCCGTGTTTTGCTTAGCTTCGCGACCATTTCGGCGAATTCTGAGATCGTTTCCGCGTCGCTGTCCGGCGTGCGTTTTGTGACCCATTCGCTCCAGGCCAAAATCTCCCACGGCTCACGCTTGAATTTTGCGTTCTCCTGAACCCATGCCAGCACCTCGCCATCACCGCCACCCTTAGTAAGCTCTTGTTTTAGAGATTCATGGTCAAGACCCACGAATTTAAAAAAGTGCCGATCCATTCCAACACCACGATAGTGATACGCTCCAAGCTTCCCTGCCAGGGAGGCACGTCCCTTGTCAACGATTCGCGGCAGCAAAGCATAGCCCCCAAGGCGAAGCCTCGGGCTGCGTGGCGCGTGTTGTGTCAGGTCCGGGCTCGAATTGTTTACGCTCATGTAATTTCCTCCTAGCTTGTACTCGAATTAATATCCTCGTCCGATTGACCGTCAGTTTGTGATGGATGCTTCTGCGCTATGAAGAATCGCTTTCGAAAGCTGCGGATCGTCAACGACGCGGGCAATGGTCATCGCCCCCACCATAGTCGCTACTGCCACGAGCGCCCGCTCCCGAGCGACTTCCGGCTTCCTTTCAGCAGTTAGTCCGGCGATGACATCAATCAATGTATTCAGGCCACACGTCGCGGCACGCCTCGTTCTCTTGTCGGCACTCGCCAGTTCGCTTCCAAGCGCAGCCAAAGGACAGCCTTGCTCTGGATGGTCCCGGTGAGCAATGGAAAGGTATGTCCCCACGACAGATTTAATGCCTCCTTCAGAGGCCGCTGAGAGTAACTTTCTTTTGAGCTTTTCCGCGGCCGCTGCAGTTGTCTCAGCAACGAGTTCACCCTTTGATTTAAAGTGACGGTAGAAACCACCATGCGTCATCCCCGCGGCCGCCATGATCTCGGCAAGTCCCGTCGCAGCAATTCCTTGCTTCCTAAACTCGGCGGAAGCCGCATCCACGATTCTCTTGCGCGTCTTTGCTGTTTCTTCTCTCGACATTCTCATAACACAATTATTCCAAAACACCCGGTCCGACTTCGAGCCAACGGTCCGCTCATTTGTCGCGACGACCCCAAGGGTACTGCACTTCGATTAGCTGTCCAGCGGCAGCTAAAGAAGGGTCCCTCAATTGGAGGACGCCCTTCCAAACCAGCGCCGTAAATTTCTTGTTTTCCATTTGACGATTCAAATATTGCATGTATTGCTTAGATGTCAACTGACAGCTAAATGAAGACAAACACAGAAATGAAACACTTTCTATTTTTAATCAAAACCAGGAAAGACCGTTTGGCGTCTCTTTCTCCCGAACAGATGCAGCAGCATGTTGCCAACGTTCGGCAATTTATCGAGTCGTTGATTTCCAGCGGACAAATCAAAGTCGCCCAGACTGTCGAAATGACCGGCTTCGCCTTGAGCGGTTTCAAGGGCGCGTTTCAGGAAGGTGGATCATGACGCAGAACAGATTCCTAGTCACGGGTGCGACCGGCGACACGGGCGGTTACACGGTCGAGCAGTTGCTGGAGCGAGGACACGCGGTGCGGGCGCTGGCCCATCGCGAAGATGACCGCTCGAAACGGCTGGAAAAGATGGGCGCAGAAGTGGTTATCGGCGACTTTCTGAAGTTCAACGACGTGCGCGCGGCGATGCGAAAAGTTCGCGGCGCATACTTCTGTTATCCGATCCGCCCGGGCATTCTGCAAGCGACAGCCTATTTCGCTCAGGCAGCTAAGGAGGCAGGCCTCGAACGCGTCGTGAACATGTCGCAGAAGCCGGCCCGCGAGGACGCAAAGAGCCAGGCTATGTGCGATCACTGGTTGGCGGAGCGGGTCTTCGACTGGTCCGGCCTCACCGTCGCCCACCTGCGGCCGACGCTCTTCGCCGAGTGGCTGCTGTACCTCGCGCCGATGATCCGCGCCGGGCTGCTGCACGTGCCGTTCGGCCCCGGCCGCCACGCCCCGATTGCGGCCGAGGACCAGGCCCGCGTGATTGTGGGTATCCTCGAAGATTCCGCTTCTCACCCTGGCAAGATCTACGCGCTGTATGGGCCTGTAGAGTTCACCCACAAGGAAATCGCGCGGGTCCTGAGCAGGGTGCTGGGCAAGGACGTCCGGTACAAGCAGGTGAGCTTTGAGACGTGGCTTCAGATTATGGGCTCGGGCGGCCAGAAGCCTCCCGTCGGGCATAACGCCAGGGCCATGTACGGCGAGTTCGCGAAGAAGCCCGAGGGTCGTACACGGGATTCCTTCCTCATCCAACATTTGCGCGAGGCTGTAATCGATCTCCAGAACGGCATCCTCGCGGGCACCAACGACGTGGTCACGAAGATCGGCGGACGCCAGCCGACGACGCTCGATGCGTTCATCGCCAAGCACCGGAAGGCCTTCGCCTGACAACAAAGGAGAAAAACATGACCGCAAGAAAAGCCGATGACGATTGGGGGTGATCCTGAACGCTCACAATCGTTCGTCGTCTCATCACAAATGAAACACTTTCTATTCTTAATTAAAACCAGGAAAGACCGTTTGGCGTCTCTTTCTCCCGAACAGATGCAGCAGCATGTCGTCAACGTTCGACAATTTATCGAGTCGTTGATTTCCAACGGACAAATCAAAGTCGCCCAGGCTGTCGAAATGACCGGCTTCGCCTTGAGCGGCTTCAAGGGCGCGTTTCAGGAAGCGCGCCTCGATCCCAATGCCGAGGTCGTCAGTGCCTACTACCTAGTGGGAGCTGAGAGCCTAAGCGACGCGCTCTTGTTGGCAAAGGCCGATCCTCGGTTTGAGGATGCAATTTGGAAGACGGAAATCCAACCCATCTTGGATGTCGAAGGCGTCCGCGAAAGTGAGGGCCCTTTGGAAGAATCCCCATTGCGTCTGTAAGCAACGAATCAAGCCAATAAAAGTGAAAATCATGAAAACAAGTTCTCAAAGATCTAAAGGAGTGACGACAATGGGCAGGCTCGCGGACAAGAATATCCTTATCACCGGGGGCAACAGCGGGATCGGGCTGGCTGCAGCGCAGGAATTCGACCGAGAGGGCGCGCGCGTCGCCATCTGCGGCTTGAATGAAGGGTCGCTGCAGGCGGCCAAGGAGACGCTTGGACTCGGAAGTCTCGCCATTCGCGCCGACGTCAGCAATCTCGCCGACCTCGACACGATGTTCGCCACGATCAAGCGGGAGTTCGGGCACCTGGACGGCCTTTTCGTAAATGCAGGTCACAGCGATTTCCGGTTGTTCGAGGAGGTGACGGAGCAAAGCTTCGACAAGGTGATAGCCGTCGATTTCAAAGGGGTTTACTTCACGATTCAAAAGGCCTTGCCGCTACTCAGACAAGGCTCGTCTGTAATCATCAATGCGTCCGTTGGCGCGCGCAAAGGGTGGCCGACAACCTCGATCGTCTCGACCTGCAAGGCTGCGGTCGTCCATCTCGCTCGAATCCTCAGCGCCGAACTGGTGGACCGCGGAATTCGGGTGAATACCCTGAGCCCAGGCCCGACGGACACGGCGATGTTCGGTCGCGTCCCAGGCGAAGAGCAGGGCGAGGCGGTGAAGGCCGTCCTCCGAACCAACAATCCAAGCAAGCGGTTGGCCCAGCCTTTGGAAATCGCGAAGCTGGCGGTTTACCTTGCGTCGGACGATTCCGCGTACGTGGTCGGGGCAGACTTCTTGATCGACGGCGGGGTCACGGCCATTTCGGGCGTGGGTGCTTGAGCCTCGTGATTATGCATGAGGAAGTAATGCCCTCGAAACCAATGAGCACCGCCCCTGCCTTGAGCGCTGGCCCGCGCTCGAGCTTGCGGCCCTGGACGCTGGCGCTCACGTCAGTGGCGTTCTTCATGGTCGCCCTCGACATGCTGGTGGTCATCACGGCTCTGCCAGCCATTCGCCGCGAATTCGGAGCCAGTCTCGCGGCGCTTCAATGGACCGTGAATGCCTTCACCCTCGCCTTCGCCTCGGGGATCATTACAGGAGCGGCGTTGGGCGACCGCTTCGGACGCCGTCGCATCTTCGGCATTGGGTTCTTGATTTTCACCGCCGCTTCCGTTGCGTGCGCGCTGTCGGCCACCCCCGAGCAGCTCATCGCCGCGCGCGTCGTACAGGGCATCGGAGCCGCCATTGTCATGCCCTTGAGCCTAACCATCCTGACGACGGTCTTTCCGCCGGAGAAGCGCGGAACCATCTTGGGCGTCTGGGGCGGCATTGGCGGGCTCGCGGTGGCGTCCGGACCAATGGTGGGCGGGCTCATCACCCAAACGCTGGGCTGGCATTGGATCTTCTGGGTGAACGTTCCCATCGGCGTCATCGCGAACATGCTCGTCCGTCAAAAGCTCTCCGAGAGCTTCGGGCCCCGAACGCGCATAGACCTGGCTGGCGTCGGGCTCGTCTCCTTGGGTGCGCTGTCGCTGGTTTGGGGGCTTGTGCGCGCCGTCGATACCGGCTGGACCGAAGCAATGACACTGGGAGCGCTGGCCGTTGGTGTCATCTCCTTGAGCGCGTTTCTAGCGTGGGAGGCGCGGGCGACGGACCCGATGCTGCCCTTGAGGCTCTTTCGGTCCCGGCCTTTCTTAGGCGCGAACGCGACCGGCTTTTTGATGATCGGAACGCTCTCTGCCTCGGCTTTCCTCGTCGCCCAGTGCTTCCAATTGTGTCTGGGTTACTCACCTATGCAGACAGGCCTGCGTCTCTTGCCGTGGACCGCCACGCCGCTCGTCATCGCTCCGCTTGCTGGAAAGCTCTCGGATCGCATCGGTCGGCGCCTGATTCTTTCCCTTGGAACTCTTCTCCAGGGCGCGGGCATCGAGTGGCTTGCGATCCTCGCCTCTGACCACGTGAATTACTCGGCGCTGGTGCCCCCGCTAATCTTGACCGGCGTCGGCATCTCCATGGCACTGCCGGTCGTGCCGACGGCAGCGCTTTCCGCGGTACCGCCTGCCGACATCGGCAAGGCGTCGGGCGTCAACAGCACCCTGCAGCGCTTCGGCAGTGTCTTTGCAGTTGCAGTCGCTTCAGCGGTCTTCGGCGCATTCGGGAAATTGGGAGCGGCCGACACCTTCCTGAGCGGTTTTCGTCCGGCGCTTGGCGTGGTCGGCGCCCTTGCCTTCTTGGCTTCTGTCACCGCATTAGCCGTGACGTCTGGGCCGTCGTTACGGAGCGACGGGCGGCGTGGTAGACGGGCTCAGGAGGAGATCGGGGCGGATAACACAGTAATACGGAAAATTAGGAATGATTTATGACACAACCAGAAAACAATGATGGAAACAGCGCAGTGCAACTGACGCATGTGACTCGTACCTACAAGCGCGATGAATTCGAGGTGCGCGCGCTGGATGACGTGAGCCTCGACATTCCCCGCAAATCGTTCGTGGCGATCATGGGGCCATCCGGTTCCGGCAAGACGACACTGCTGAATTTGGTCACCGGGATTGATCACGCGACTTCCGGGCGCGTGGCGGTCGGGGGCGAAGAAATCTCCACCATGAACGAACGCGAAATTGCCGCCTGGAGAGCGCGCCATATTGGATTGGTATTTCAGTTTTACAATCTCGTTCCCGTATTGACTGCCTTTGAGAATGTTGAACTGCCTCTGCTCCTGACGCATTTGAGCAAAGCGGACCGAAAGACGCACGTCGAATCCGCCCTCAAAGCGGTCGGTCTGGCTGACCGCATGGGGCATTATCCGCGTCAACTTTCGGGTGGGCAGGAGCAACGCGTAGCCATTGCGCGTGCAATCGTGACCGATCCGACCATTCTGGTTGCAGATGAACCAACGGGCGATTTGGACGCAAAGTCTGCGGAGGAAATCCTAATCCTGCTGACACAACTCAAGACACAGTTTGACAAAACTATTGTGATG
>DATMRF010000007.1:0-5311 GCA_035566435.1 Candidatus Acidiferrum sp. | reverse complement strand
GACGGCAGCGTTTGCGCTTTGCCTCTCCGCAACGACGTTCGCCAACCCCAACACTCCAACCGCCGCCAATTACGCCAAGCTGCCGATGAGCTTCGAACCCAATCAGGGCCAAGCCGATTCCCAATTCAAATTTCTCGCCCGCGGCAGCGGCTACACCCTCCTGTTGAGCCCGACCGAAGCTGACCTGGCCCTGCGCTCATCTCCCTCGCGTGTTTACGGCGAAGCAGGTGAAGTTGCACCTTTCGCACCTGGCAACACAACGAAACCCACCAATCCGTTCGCCGCTTTGCGCTTGCGCTTTTTGGGTGCCAATGCCTCCGTGGAAATCGGAGGCCTCGATGAGCAGCCGGGCGTGAGCAACTACTACGTCGGCAATGATCCAGCCAAGTGGCGCACTAATGTTCCTCACTTCTCCCGCGTGCGCTACGTTGATCTCTATCCCGGCATTGACATCGTCTACTACGGGAATCAGTCCCAGCTCGAACACGACTTCATCGTCGCCCCCGGCGCAGACCCCTCCAAAATTCGTCTCCGCGTTGACGGCGCGGAAAAAATCTCTGTCGACGCCGATGGAAATCTTCTCCTTTCCGTTTCCGGAGGCACGCTGCGTTTCTCCAAGCCGTTCATCTATCAGCAATCCGATGCACAAACGAAAACGCCCGTCGAAGGCCGCTTCGTTCGTCGAGGCCCGCACGAAATCGGCTTCCGCGTCGCCGCCTACAATCGCAAACAACCGCTCGTGATCGATCCCATCCTGGCCTACGCCTCTTATCTCGGTGGCAGCGGCACTGATAACGCCTTCGCTGTCACCTCCGACAATGCCGGGTCCGTTTATCTGACCGGCTCGACGACATCTACCGATTTCCCTGTGAAAAATGCCTATGAGGCCACCTTTGGCGGATCGACGACGTATTCCCCACCAATTACAACTCCGCCGGCGACCGATGCCTTCATCACCAAAATTGATACCACGCAATCAGGTGCCAACTCTCTGGTTTACTCGACTTTCCTCGGAGGTGGAGGCGTCTTCGTTCCAGTAACCGTCCTGAACGGTTTAGGCCAACCCGAAACCGTCTATTATGCACTCGCCGAGGGTGTGAATCGCGGCACCGCTATCGCTGTCGATGGCTTGGGAAATGCTTATGTGGCCGGCAGCACCTCATCTTTCGACTTTCCAATTGTCGGAGGCATTAACTTATATTCCGGAGGATCAATCTGCACATTTCCGCCTGATAAAGGTCCCAGCCCCGTTTGCGTCGCCGGCGCCGCTTTTGTTGCTAAATTTACTGCTTCTGGAGCATTACTCTATTCCACAGATCTCGGCGGACATTTAGGCGCGCCCGATACCACAAACTACTGGGGTAATGACTACCCCGGAGTCACGCCCACCGGCATAGCCGTCGACCACAACGGCATTGCCTATGTGGCTGGCGGGACCCCTGATTTCGATTTCCCCATGACCGCGAATCCGTTCTACGGTGGTTTCGTTTGTGTGGGCAGTTGCAACAATCTCCCCGCCAATGGATTCTTGACGGAGTTCGACCCCACCAAGACCGGCTCGGCCTCCATGATTTACAGCACCCTGCTCTATTTCAATGTCCCTTCCGGGTTGGCACTGGATGCTTCCGATGATGTTTATTTGGCCGGCTCCACACATGACGGCGCCCTCGTCACTCCAGGAACGTTTCAGACAAGCTCCTTGCGTTTATCGCAAGGCGGCTCCGCAGGGTTCATCGCCAAATTTGACTTCACGAAACCCGGCTCCAGCGCCCTCCTCTGGGGCACCCTTTTCCCGGAGACGATTGACGGCATTGCCGTCGGCAACGACGGCAGCACCTATGTCTCAGGCAGGGCGTTTGACAATATTCTCGCGCCTTCTCCCGGGGCCTTCGACATCTGTACATCTGCTCCCGCGGGTGACTCGATCGACACCGACTGCAACGGCGCGCATGGCATAGTCGAGTTCGTTTATGTAAGCAAGCTGAACCCCACCGCGACCTCTTTGACCTACACCGCGCGTCTTGGCGGCTTCCTTGACGGCCCTGACTTTGGTCTACCGCCCACCGCCCTGGCTGTCGATCCCAATGGCAACGCCTTCATCACCGGAGGAGCCCTGGTCAGCTACCTCCGCCCGCTTGTGCCTGTCGTCACCATTGGTTCGCCGCCACCACTGCCGCCTTTTCCTCCCGTTGCGCTCGCCACTTTCCCGGGCAATCTGCTCAATGGCGACTGTTTGACCGCCTCCCCTGCCTGCTTTGGCGGCGCTTTCGTCACCATGCTGAATCCTCAAGGCTCGGCGGTTATCTATTCCTATCTCCTCACTGCCGATGACAACGAGTTCGGCTACAACACCGGCAGCACCGGCACGGCTGTCTCCACGGATGGCGTCGGTAACGCCTACTTTGCGGGCTCTGCTTATTCCTCCGCTATTCCGGTTACGTCTACCGCTTTCCAAAGCACTATCGGTGGAACTTCCGGCGTCGCCTACAACGCCTACGTCGCCAAAATCCCCAGCGCATTTCCGGAGGCCACCCTCTCCACCAACAGCCTTTCCTTCGGCAACTCTTTCCTGCTCTTCACCTCTCCTCTGCTATCGGCGATGCTGACCAACACCGGCTATGCCCCATTGACTATCTCCGGCTTCACCATGACGGGCGCGAACGCAAGTGATTTCGTTATCTTCAGCAATGACTGCCCGGCCCCCTCGTCCACACTCGGGATAGGCGACACTTGCCATCTCCAATTCTTCTTCAGGGCCTCGATTCTTGGCCCAGAGAGCGCCACTCTCAACATCGCCAGCAACGCTGCGGGCACTCCCACGCCGCAAACCTTTATCTCCTTCTCAGGAACCGGCATTCCTCTCTGCGCTACCGACGTCAGCAGTTCCGTCTCCGTCACACGTTCCGGCTACAGCTACAACTTCATCACCAAGCGTTTCGTACAAAGCATTACGCTGAAAAACAATTCCGCCAGCCCCATCGCCGGACCCATTTCGCTCGTGCTCGACGGCCTCACCGCCAACGCCACGCTGTTCAATTCCGCTGGAACCACCGGCTGCGCCGTGCCTCTTGGCAGCCCCTACGTCTCAACCACCGGGCCGCTCGCTCCCGGTTCCAGCGTCTCCGTCGTCCTGCAGTTCACTGACGTCACGCGGACCGGCTTCAGCTATTCCACTCGCGTCCTTGCAGGCGCGCAGCCATGAAGGGAAAAATGACCGACATGAAAAATCTACTTTTGCAAATCATCGCCATCGCAGCGCTGCTCTTTACTTTCGGCGCGCAAACTTCTTTCGCCGCCGGAATTTCCGTCAACGTCTCGATCAACACTTCCGGTTTACCCACCGGCCCGGGTTCCGAGATCGTTTTTATCTTTACCGATGGCAGCGGCCTCGGCGACGCCAATAACACGGCAACTCTGACCAATTTTGCCCTTGGCGGAGGCACTCTGGGTATCTCTAGTACATCGGGCGGAGCCAGCGGTGACATGTCTTCCACTGTTTCCCTCACCGACAGCTCCTTGTTAAACTTCTTTGCCGAAACTTTTTCGGCTGGCACTTCCGTTTCCTTCCTCTTGAACCTGACCACGAATGTAGACGCCGGCGGCACGCCCGATCAGTTCTCCATCGAAATCATCGACCCCAACGGCAATTTCTTCTCACCGCAGGACCCCGCTGGCGACCTGCTGGCCATCAACTTGGACTCGGCCAGTCCCTCTACTTCGACTCAGTCCAGTTTGGTGACCGTCTCCACTCCCGGCCCAGTCGGTACTCCGGAGCCGGCAACCATCCTGCTGCTTGGCGCCGGCCTCGCCGCCATCGCCCTGTCCGCCAAACGCCCAACAACCCGCTCCTAGTTTCGAATCGATTTCGCCGCCCGGGCTCTCTCTCAGTCGTGCAGTGCCGCTCTTCTCTGCGCCCTCTGCGCTCTCCGCTTGCCCTGAGGGATTTACGCGAAGGGCGTACTCTGCGTTATTCTTTCTTCTCCACTTCCCCAATCAATCCGGAAAACGTACAATCTCCGCACGCTTCCCCATCCCAGGAGCCTCCCCCTTGAACATCCGCTGCGTCATCACCGGCCGCAACTCCTCCGGCAAATCCGTCTTCGTGAAAGACGCGGCCGTCGCACCTGTCACCCTTTCCCTGCTCCCCGGCTTCGAGTTCCATCGCCTCTGGGGCGCCGATTCCGTCCCAAAGCTACCCAGCGACGGCACTCCTCCCCCGCATCCCCGCTACTTTCCTCCCGCCGGCGGTTTCCGTTTCGCCTTCTTCACCATTCCTCCCGGCACCAGCAAAATTCCCGAGAGCACCGATCTCCCCGCCGCCTTCGCCGAAATCCAGGCCAAACTTCCCGGCATGGTTGAAGTTCTCGAACCAATGCATCCGGGCATGCACACCACAGACACCGTGGACTTCGACGTTGTCCTTTCCGGCGAAGTCTATCTCGAACTCGACGACGGCGCCGAAGTCCTCCTCAAAGCCGGCGATTGCGTCATTCAGAACGGCACCCGCCACGCCTGGCAAAACCGCTCCTCGAAAGATTGCATCATTGCGGTCACCCTCATCGGTGCCGAACAGAAGCGTTGATCAACCTCCGAACAGACTCTCAACCGTAATCCACCGCCAGAAAGGTTCGCGCGTGAATCGACTCCAGTTCCAATCACTCTCCGTTGCTCTCCTCGCAACGGCGCTCTTCCTTGCCACTGCAGCGTCCAGCCAGACCCAATCGCAAATTTCGCAGGCACCCATTGAGCCACCGCCCTACTGGGCCTACGCCGTCAATCCACCCGGGCCGGCAACAGACGCCTCCGCCAAAGCCGGCGAAACCGCACTCCTCCACGTTCCCGGCAGCAAAATCGCCTTCACCTATTCGCAAGTCCGCGACTTATTCAACGTCCCCGACTGGCATCCCTCCGCTCACCCCAAAATGCCGGACATCGTCGCTCACGGCCGGCAGCCCGACGTCTATGCCTGCGGCTATTGCCATCTTCCCAACGGCCAGGGCCGCCCGGAAAATTCCAGCCTCGCGGGTCTTTCCGCCGCCTACATCGTTCAGCAACTCGCCGACTTCAAAAGCGGGGCTCGCAAAAGCTCCGATCCGGACCTGAAACCCGTCAGCAACATGATCGCCGCCGCAGCCAAAGCCACCGACGCGGAAATCCAAATCGCCGCCGACTACTTCGCCGCCCTGAAACCCAAGCCATGGATCCGCGTCGTCGAAGCCAAGTTCGTTCCCAAAACCCACGTCGCCGGCTGGATGCTCGTCGTCTCCACGCCCCACGAAATGGAATCCATCGGCGATCGCATCATCGAAAC
>DATMRF010000006.1:0-17072 GCA_035566435.1 Candidatus Acidiferrum sp. | reverse complement strand
GCTGACCGTCGGAGGAACCTCGGCGAGTCTGGCGGCGCGGGCTTTTGCCGGCGACCTGACCTTGGCAGGTTATACGACCACAGGGACTTTGACGGCGCAGGCCAGCGGGAACATTTTCCAGACGGGCACGCTGCTGGTGGGGACGACTTCCAGCCTGAACGCGGGGGGCAACATCACGCTCAACAACCCGGCCAACGACTTTGTGGGCGCGGTGACGGTAGTCAATGGGCAGGCGGTCCAGTTGGTCGATCTCAACAGCCTGACGGTCGGCGGGACCTCGGCGAGCCTGGTCGCCCAGGCCAATGGCGGCGACCTGGCTCTGGCAGGATATACGACGACCGGGCCTTTGACTGGTCAGGCCAGCGGCAATATCTCTCAATCCGCCACGTTGCACGTGGGTTCGGCCGCGAGCTTCAATGCCGGCGGGAATATCGACCTGCCAGATACTGCGAACACCTTCGCCTCCGTCGCCTTGGCCAGCAGTGCCGGCAGCCTGGTCCGCGTCAGCCAAACTAACTCCATGTTGCTCGAGAATGTCACCGCAACGAACTCGACCGTGGTCCTTACTGCCAGCGGGAGTATCACCCAGGACGCGGCCACAACGGTGGTCGCCAAGGAACTCGCCGCAACCGCCGTCACCGGCATCTCGCTGCCCAACGACAACAACGTCCAAAACCTTGCTGGCGCGCTCTCCGGCCCCGGAGATTTTGAATTCAAAGACATCGGCAGCCTGACGGTCACCACCGTCAACGGCGTCGTAGGCATTACCGCGACCGCCCCTGGCAGCCGGGTCACACTGGACGCCGACCAAATCTCCATCACCAGCAGCGGGGTATCCGCAGGACTCAATTCCGTTTTGCTGCAGCCTGTATCGGCGACCGGCAATTTGATGCTCTCCGGACCCTATGCCCCGCCTTCGACCCCGCTGAACTATTCCGGCCTCAACAACGTGAAGGCCGGCATTTTGCAGGTCGGCAACGACGCGACCTTCAGCGGCAATATATCCGTTGCCGCGACCATCGCCCTGACCAACCGCTCCAATCTCCCGTACCAACCGACCCCGGTCGGTCTCGCCACGAACGATGTGACGACCCTCTCGCTTCAGACCCACGGCGGCTCGATTTCCAACCTGTTCACCGCCGGCTCTTGGGCCGTGGTCGATGTCCCGCGCCTAAGCCTCGTCGCCTCCAACGCGGCCATCTTGGGCAGCCTGGCCAACTCCAGCGATGTCAGCTTCCTCGCCTGGAGGACCAGCAACCCCATCGAGTTTATCGATGCCAACACCCTCGACTTGCTTTGGGTGGACACTGCCAACATCGGCCACAATGTTGCGCCGGTGGACGACCACCTCAACGTGAACCATGTGTATTATGGAATTGATTCTGTGTTCGGCGCTTTCCCCGTCAACGGTAACCAAATCCTTTTCAACGGTGGCGGTGTTCCCGCTCAGCAATTCGCCAACTCCCTCGTTCCGTTCAACGACGTGGAATTGCCCATGACCCGGCTGACCCTCTCCGCCGTCAGCGTTGATTTCAACCTCAAGGAATACGGCGCGAAGATCGACGCGCTGCTGCCGGGCGCCATCTGGCGGTCGTTTGCCCAGATGCCCTTCACGCCGCAAATGCCCCTCGAAGACCAGGTCAAGCCGGAAGCTGCCTCCAAGTGGGTCCGCGGCTACCTCGGCATCAGCGGCTCCACCGGCTCGCCACAGCAATCAGCCTATTGACCGGCGCCACCACAATTTTTATGCAACCCGCGCCAAGTTCATCGATGAAGGAAAACCTAGCGAACACAGTTATGAAAAGGCAACCATTGGCACTTTCCATAAACCGGGGCGGGGACGGCCACGTCCCCGGGTGCCTCGGCAAGTCCGGGGACGTGGCCGTCCCCACCTCGGCGTCAGGTCGAGCTTTCTTCCGGTGCTCGTACGTCATGTTGCTTCTTCTCGCGAGCGCTGGAATATCCCTCTTGCAGGCCCAGGTCTTCGATGAAAACATCCTCCCGCAACGAACCCCAAAGACGGAGAAGAAGCCGCCCACGCCCGCGCCAACCCCTCCCGCTCCGGTTAAGGAAGAGGTCAACCCGGACGATGACAATGTCATGATCGAAAAACTCTCCGGGATCGTCATCGTGAAGACCCGCGAGGAGATTAAGGAGGAAGGCGTGTCGGGGATTACTGGCGTGCAGCCCGTCAATATTCCCATCCTCAGCGGCGAGGATTTCAAGGCCAAGGTCAATTGGTACTTGAACCGCAGCATGTCCATCAATGATATCAAGAGTCTGCAGAACGACATCATCCTCTACAGCCGCGCCAAAAACCATCCGCTAGTTGATGTCATCCTGCCCCCGCAGGTCCTGACCAGCGGAGTCATCCAACTCTGGTTCCTCGAAGGCAAGATTTCGAAAATCACCGTCGAAAACAAAGACCGCAAGTGGTTCACGGATATGTTCATCATGAGCCAGGTCCGCCTGCACCCCGGGCAGTCCGTCGATATGCAAAAGCTCACTGAGGACCTCGACTGGGTCAACCGCAACCCCTTCCGCCAGGTCAACACCGTGTTCCGCGCCGGCAGCGACCTGGGCCAGACCGAAATGGTCCTCCAGGTTGACGACCGGATCCCCCTCCGCGCTTACGTCGGTTACGAGAACAGCGGCACCGAGTTCACCGGCCAGGACCGCCTGTTAGCCGGCTTCAACTGGGGAAATGCCTTCGGCCTGGACCATCAGTTCAATTACCAGTACACCACCGACGTCGATTTCAAGGCCATCCAAGCCCACTCCGCGAGTTATCTCATCCCGCTCCCCTGGCGCCATAACCTCGCCATCATGGGAGCCTACGCCGACGCCACCGCCGAGTTCCCCGGCGTCGCGGCCGTCTCGAAGGGCACCAGCTACCAGACCAGCTTGCGCTACACGATCCCCAAACGGATCGGGAAAAACTACATCCAGGAAATCACCGGCGGTTTTGACTTCAAGAGCACCGACAACGACCTCGAATTCGGCGGCCAGACCGCTCTGAGCCGGACCCGCATCCATGTCGCTCAATTCCAGCTCGGCTACAGCGGCTTGCTTCTCGACCGGGGCGGCCAGACCTCCTTTGGCCTCGAAGGCTACTACAGCCCGGGCGACATCGACTCCGATAACACGGATATAGCCTTCGACCAGTTGCGCCCTCAATCCAAGGCCCAATATTTCTACGGGCGGCTCACCGCCGAGCGCCTAACGCGCCTGCCCGCCGGTTTTAGCTGGGTCCTTCACGGCTTCGCCCAATACGCCTCCGAGCGCCTCACCCCCAGCGAGGAAATAGGCATCGGCGGCTTCGGCACCGTCCGCGGCTACGGCGAACGCCTCGTCAACGGTGACAACGGCTGGGTCATCAACAATGAACTGCGCACTCCCACCTTCCCGGTCTTGAAGCGCATCGGCATTATCCCTTGGGACGACCGCCTGCAATTCCTCGTCTTCTTTGACTACGGCAGCGTTTTCATCAAGGACTTCAGCACCGCCGACGCTGGCGCGGGGCGCACCAAGGAAACCGACCTGAGCTCGGCCGGCGCGGGCCTCCGCTACACCGTCCTCCAGAACCTGTCGATCCGTTTTGATTACGGCTTCGAACTCATCAACCGCGAACCTGGCAAGAACGGCGGCGGTCACGTCGGCGTCCTGCTGAGCTTCTGACGAAGCCGGCGGTTCCAAAATCTGACACAGGTCAGCTTCGCTTCCATTGGGTTGAGCTTTCGTAACCGAGGCTGGGGCGCGGGATTCCTATCCCGCGTTTGCCTTCACGCGTTTTCCAACCTTCGTGGGATTGGAATCCTGGGCCCCAACCGCGACGGGTCACCCAGGCGACGTCGGACCGCTTGACTATTACTACCCGGGAGTCGATGTTTCAGCAACCAACCCCCGGACGAACTTGGAAGGGGCCAACCTAAACCTTATGCAACCAGCCGCTGGTCCAGGACGCCGACGTGAGCGGGCTTCATTCGGGAGGGCGTTTACCTTGATCGAGTTGCTGGTGGTCATCGCGATCATCGCCATTCTAGCGGCGATGCTGCTCCCGGCGCTTAGCCGGGCTAAGTACAAAGCCAGCACCGCCACCTGCGTCAGCAACCAAAAGCAACTCTGTCTCGCGTGGCAAATGTATGCCGACGACAACTCGGACGAACTCGTCAATTTCAACGAGTACGACGCGGTCAATAATGACGGGATCAACCAGCACCCCTGGCGATATCAGCCGCCGTATTCGCCCGGCACGAGCCTGCCGCCGACCACTCCGCCTCCCGGGATGGGACCGCAGGACCAGGCGATCTTCTATATGCAGGAATGCGTGCGGCGAGGAGCCTTGGGTCAGTATTTAACGACCGCCAGTGTGATTCATTGCCCGTCAGACACCCGTTACAAACGGCCCGTCAGCCAGGGTTTTGCTTACGGCAGCGTCGCCGGTATGACCGGCCTCGACGGTCAGGTCTGGCCCAATCTGACCGCGAGCCTCATCATTACCAAGCGCAGCGCCATACTGCACCCTAGTGATAAGATCCTGTGGATGGAGGAGAACGATCCGCGCGGCGAAAACTGGGGGACCTGGGTTATGAACCTCAGCGGAAGCGCTTTGGACGATTTTGCCGGCACCACCTTTGTCGATTCCCCCGCCGTCTTCCACGTGGACAGCAGCACGTTTAGCTGGAGTGACGGGCATGCCTCGAGCCGCCGCTGGCTCGACGCCGCCACCATCGCGTATGCCGCCAACAGCGATCCCTCGGGGAGCAAATACGGCAGCCCTCCCTCCGCCGCCCAAACCGCCCGCGACGTGGCCTTTGTCAAACACGCCTACGCCTTCAAGTCGAATCTTTAACCGAACGCAGCGAAAAAACACCTCTTGGTCATTCAATCCCATGACGCGACGAATTCTGGCAGGTGCGTTGGCATTTTGGCTAACGGTGTCTTCAGGTTGGGCCGCAGCGGGAGCGCGGGACATGGCGCGCGAGGCGCAAATCGAGAAGGAGCTCGAGCAGAATCATCCGGACCTGGTAGAACCATTGCGCACCGCCCGAATTGCTTATGATAAAGAGGACTTTGCGGAAGCCATCCGATTGCTGCGGGAGATCACCGCCAAGTCGCCCGATTACGACGTAGCGTTACGCCGGTTGGGTGCTTCCCTGGTGCGAGTGGGCAAGCGCCCGGAAGGCTTGGCGTTTTGCGAGCGGGCGGTAACGCTCAACCGGTCCGCGGAGAATCTCAGCACGCTGGCTTATTGCCTGGTCGCTGACCAGTCGGCGAATGAGCACCGCGCGGATTACGAACGGGCTTTGCAGCTCCTGCAGGAATGCCGCGGCAAACCGCTGGGAAACGACCTGTCCGATCTTGCCCTTACGGCACAGGTGGCCCTCGCGCTGAACAACCAGGGCGAGTTCTCCGCGGTAAACGCGTCGCTGGCCAGGGATTATCCACAGGAGATGGTCACGCATTATTTTAGGGCGATTGAGGCTGCCCTGGGGGAGCATTGGTTGCGCGCGGAAAAGGAAATAAGAAGGGCAGAGAAGCTGGGGCTATCTCAGGAAGCGGTGCAGAAGTTTCTCTCGAGCGGGGTTCATTCCCGCGCCCTCTGGTCGCGCGCAGCGCTCGCTACGGCGGTCACTCTTGGCCTTTGGAGCGGGGGCCTCGCTCTGCTGTTCGGCCTGGGCTTCGTCCTCTCGAAACTAACCCTGCGCCAAGCCCAACCGGCCGACGCGGTCGCGGCGGTCACCAGCAGCGAGAAGTTGATCCGGAAGCTTTACCGGGTGGTCCTGAACGTTGCCGGGGTTTATTATTATATCTCGCTGCCGGTAGTCCTCGTGCTGGTGATTGGGATTGTCGCGGTCATTCTTTACGTCTTTCTGATGATCGGGCGGATTCCGATCAAGCTCATGCTGGTGCTGGGAATCGGGGCGATCTTTACCATCATAGCCATGATCAAATCGCTGTTCATCAGGGTGAAACCGTCCGATCCCGGACGGGCGCTGCCACGGGCTGAGGCAGAAGGGCTCTGGCAACTGGCCGAAGAGGTGGCTGAATCCGTTGGCACGCGGCCGATCGACGAAATCCGGATCACTCCGGGCACCGAACTGGCGGTTTATGAGCGTGGCACGTGGCGGCAGAAGCTTCGGAACGAAGCGCACCGGATCCTGATTCTGGGCACGGGAGTATTGAGCGGGTTCAAGCAGAACGAATTCCGGTGCGTGCTGGCGCATGAATATGGGCATTTTTCGCACCGGGACACGGCCGGGGGCGATATTGCCATGCGCGTACAGAACGATATGCTAAAATTCTACTCTGCCATGCGCGAAGCAGGACAGGCCACCTTCATGAACGCCGCCTTTCACTTTTTGCGCATCTATAATTTCATCTTCCGCAGAATCAGCCACGGCGCGACCCGCTTGCAGGAAATCCTGGCCGACCGCGTGGCGGCGCAAATCTACGGCGCGCCGGCTTTCGAAGGTGGGTTAACCCATGTGATACGGCGCAGCCTCGAGTTCGAAGCGACGGCGAACGAGGAGATCAAGCAGAGCATCGAGGCACACAGGCCACTGCAAAATCTTTACGAATTGCCCGCACCCCAGGGCAGCAAGGTGGCTACTGAATTGGAGAAGGCGCTGAACCGCGAGACGAGCGAAGACGACACGCACCCCAGTCCCCGAGATCGCTTTCGGCTCGTGACGCGGCTCCAGGAACCCTCCTGTCCGCCGCGTCCGGGCGAAGTTTGGGAACTGTTTAATAATCCCGAAGCGATCCGCGGCGAGATGGTGGCGCTGATCGAAAAACGGGTCGCACCGCATCGGGAACGCCGGGGCGGAGCGAATGCGGCGGACGCGGACGCAACCTAGCGCGGCCGCTCACAAAAAGAGTAACCGTATCGGGTGACCCCTTTTTGGGTTGGATCGAAGGGCTGTGCGCCGAGCTGTTCTCCGACGCTAATTTAACTGAACGCGATAAGCTGCGGCCTCTTGCGAATTACGGACGTATAAACGGTCGCCGACGAGCACCGGATGGTTCCAGCTCTTGCCTTGCAGCGCCTGGAAGGAAGCGAGCTCGCGGTGTTCGCTCGGATCGGCGGCGACCAGGACCACTTGTCCCTGTTCTGACAAAATGAGCAACAGTCCGGAATTTTCCAGGAGCAGGATCTGGCCTTTGCCGTAGCGGCCGCCTTTCCATTTGCGCTCGCCGGTTTGCAAGTCGATGCACGTTAGAATACCGCCGTCGTTGCCGTAGGCGTGGCCGTGGTAGGTCACCAGGTCCACGAAATCGGGCTTGAGCTGGCGGGAGGTCCAAAGTTCTTCCGCGGCGTATTGGCCATTGCTCTTCTTGATGCGTATTGCGCGCGTGCCCATGTTCATGCCGGTGGGCAAAAGAATGGTATCGCTTCCCACGACGTGCGGCTGCAGCGCTCGGAACTGCGGAATCTTCCACTCGTAATCGAGCCGCGTTTTGCCATTGGCCGGGTCGAGCAGCACCAGGCCGGAACTTGAGAGCATCAGAATGGAATCCTCGCCCAGGATATTATTAAGTTGCGGTGAACCGTACGAATTTACGGGGCAAGGAACGGACCAGCGGAGGTCGCCGGAAGCGGTGTCGAACGCGAGCAATCCTTTCTCCCCGGCGCCGCCTCCATAAACAACGACAACCGCTCCGAGCACCAGGGGCGAGGATGAAAAGCCCCACATGGGAACTTTGCTTCCGGCAACCTGGGTCAGCTCCTTTTTCCAAACGATTTCGCCCGTGACCGGGTTTAGCCGCAGCAAGGCTCCGGTGCTGCCAACGATGTAAAGCGCGCCATTCGCCAGCGTCGGCGTCGCGCGCGGGCCAGGACCGCCCATCGGATCCTCCAGGCGTCCATCGATCTCCGTTTTCCAGATTTCCCTGCCCGAATCCGCATCGTAGCATACCACCGTTTCTTTCGGGCCGCGCTGGTCCTGGGTGAAAAGCATGCGGCCAGCCACCGCGAGCGAGGACCAGCCGGGACCCACCGCGATTTTCCAGAGTAGCTTGGGCGGGTGCTCGTTCCAATGGGTCGAAATCTGCGGCGCCAGGGAACGCCCGGCGCGGTCCGATCCGCGAAATTCGGGCCATTCCGGATGCGCCAACGAATTCGTGAGCGAGCTTCTGTCAATTTGCGCCGTCGGTTTTGGCGTTGCCGGCTTCTGCGCGGCGAGCATCGCGTCCTCCGCGGTTTGTTTCCAGCGCGAATGGAACGAGAACTTGTAATCCCCAGTCAGGCCGTCACTGCGCAAGAGCATCGACACGGAGAACCCGGCAAAAGCAAGCAGCACCGCGGTCCCCGAACGAATCGCGGGCGGCGATTTCTTGAGGAGTGCGGCGGTGAGCGCGAAAAGGAAGAAACCCAGCGGGAGGGTGAAATACGTCGTCGCCGACCCGCGCATGGTCGGGTGAGCGAGCGTAATGGTGATTGCGGCGCTCGCGACCAGGCCCAGAAAACCGAACAACCTTTCTCGCCAGGTCGCCCGGCTGGCCGTAAGCCACCAGATAAGCAAAAGGAGGCAGCCCAACAGCGGTCCGAAAACCGCCACCATCCAGTACTTCGTGGCTCCTCCCTCCAAAATGTCCGGGCCAAAGCGCGCCGCGAGCATCAGCAGCGCGAGTAGAAACGCCGGCCAGGCTCTGAGCGGCCGGAACGGTTTGCGTGAACCATCCGGGGCGCTCGGGCGTTCCGGAGCATTTTGTTCCGAGGTCAGATCATTCATGCGGCGATCTCCTGTGTATAGTAGTAGCGCAGACAAGCTTGCGGTTGCAAGAGAATTTGAGAACAGAATTGCCGCAAAAAGGCACGAAAAGCTTCTTTCAAACATCCCCTGGTAGCAGTGTGCTGGCCGTGGGAAGGATCCTGGTGGAGGCGGAGCTGTGCCGCCGGCACTGGAGCGAAGCGGAGTTGGCTCGGCGGCGCAAAGGGGGACCCGGAGAAGGTGAAATTAGGTAAAAGTAGGTCTTTACCCCAGGGGCGGAAAAGCGAGCACAGTGGTAATTTGCACTGCTTGCAGCAATCGAAAGGCCGTAGTTCGAGGTCTGGACCTGCCACGGGTGAGGTGCGGGCAACCCTCGACCAGCAAGCATGAACAGGCCACTAACAATTCTAGTCGCGGAGAATGGCGCCAAGGACGCGCTCCGGCTGAAGCCGGGGTTTGACCGTTTCTAGACAGTGACACGGTGGCTTCCCTGGATTCCGGGCAATAGTGATGAGACACAAGTCAATGCTTGCCTGCTGGTTGCAAAAAGCGGTCAGGTGCCTGATTCTGGCCGGCCTCCTGCTGCCAAGACTCGGTTTGGCTGGAGGCCCTCCTCCAATTATCGTGGTCCAACCGGTGAGCCAAAATGCCCTGTTGTTGGGCCTTGTTTCCTTTTCTGTGACAGCTTCGAGCGGAACCACGATGAGCTATCAGTGGTACAAGGACGGCTCGGCTATTTCCGGTGCGACTTCGAGCACTTACACCATTCTGAGTGTCCTGGGAACCAGTGTGGGAAACTACTACGTAAAAGTAAGCAACGCCGGAGGTTGGGTGCTGAGCGACACCGCCACCCTCAACGTCGTCGATGCTCCGCCTGGCATCATTACCCAACCGGAAAGCCAGACAGTGGTCCAGGGCCAAAATGCTACTCTCGCCGTCGTGGCGAGCGGCGCCGGGCCGCTGAGCTACCAATGGTTTTTCAACGGCACATCACTGGGCGCGACCGGCACGAGTGCAACCCTCACGCTCCTCGGCGTTGGGGCGAATCAAGCCGGGGCGTACCAGGCGGTGATGGCCAATTCCCTGGGTTCCATCACGAGCGCGGTCGCGACTTTGACGGTCCTTGTGCCGCCGGGAATAGCGACCCAGCCGCAGAGCCAGAGCGTCGCACGGGGCCAAAACGCCTCCTTCTCCGTCGTGGCGAGCGGCACCGTGCCACTGAGCTATCAGTGGTATTTTAACGGCTCATCGTTGGGGTTCAACAATCAAACGCTCACAGTCGATGGCGCTGAACCAAATAAAGCCGGCAACTACACGGTAGTGGTAACGAACGTTGCAGGTTCAGCAACGAGCGCGGTCGCCACTTTGACGGTCCTTCTGCCACCGGAGATCACGACCCAGCCCCAGAGCCAGAGCGTCGTACGGGGCCAAAACGCTTCGTTCTCGGTCGTAACGAGCGGTTCCGCGCCAATCAGTTATCAGTGGAACTTCAACGGCTCGGCCCTGCCCGGCGCCACTACCTCAGCGCTGACGCTCACGAATGTTGGAACGACTCAAGCGGGCGGCTACACGGTGCTGGTGACCAACAGCGCCGGGTCGGTTACCAGTGTTGTCGCCAGCCTGACAGTGGTCCTCCCCACCGTCACTCTGTCCCTCAACCCCACCCTGGCGCTCGGTTCCACCGGCTTCACCATTCAATTGTCCGTCCCGGTTGGACTCACGTACGTAATCCAAGCCTCGAGCGACTTCCAGACCTGGACACCAATCGCCACCAACGTTGCCACCACCGGCAGCGCTACGTTCACGGATGCTGAAGCCACGAACAATCCCACCCGTTTTTATCGCGCGGTGGTGCCGTAGCCACAAGCTTCAAGCCCCGTTAGTTGCACATTATGCTTCCTTTTAAGGATATGCCCCTCCGGCGCAAGCTGACGGTGATCATCATGACGGCCAGCCTGCTGGCGTTGCTGTTAGTGTCAGCGGGTTTTGTCACTTACGAAATGGTGGCCTACCGCAAGACGATGCGGGCTGACCTTCTGACGCTGGCCGACATCATCGGGAACCAAAGCACCGCGGCCCTGTTGTACGAGGACAAAGATGTCGCCCAGGAGATCCTGGCCTCCCTCAAGGCGAAGAAGCACATCTGCTCAGCGGCGCTTTACAAGCAGGGACGGCTATTGTCCGCCTACCCGGCTGCGGCCGCGGCGCCCGAGCGGCCGCCTGAATGGCCGCAACGCGAAGGAGCGAGGTTCGAAGGAGACCACTTCGATTTGTTCCACGAGATCCGGCTGCGAGGTGAAGTGCTGGGAACTTTGTATTTGAGGTCGGACCTGAAGGAGATGAACGAGCGCCTGCAGGAGTACGCGTCGATCGTGGTGCTTATGATGCTCGCATCCGCCGCCATTACCTGGGTATTCTCGTGGTTCCTGCAGCGGATCATCTCGCGCCCGGTGTTCCATCTCGCGGCGACGGCCAAGGAGGTCTCGGCGAGCAAAAATTATTCGGTGCGCGCCACCCGCCACGGAAACGACGAGCTGGGGCAATTGATCGACGGGTTCAACCTGATGCTGGACCAGATTCAGCAGCGCGATGGGGCGTTGCAGGAAGCGCACGACAAGCTCGAGAAGCGGGTGGAAGAGCGAACGAAAGATCTGCGGGCGGAGATCGCGGAGCGTCAACGGGCGGAATCGGCGGTGAAGCAGCAATTGATGCGGACCAATTTGCTGAACCGGATTACGCAAATTATCTCGGAACGCCAAGGGTTGGAGAGCATCTTGAACGTGGTCCTGCGCCAGTTGGAGGAGCATTTCGGACTGGATTTCGGCGCCGTCGGGTTGCTGGAGCCGCAGACGCAAAAGCTAACGGTTTCGGCGGTGCGGATGAAGAACCCGCTCCTGAGCGCGCGCCTGGACCTGCGCGAGGGCCTGGAGATGGAGTTTGGGGAGACGGGCCTGGGGCTTTGCGCGCAGGGCCAGACGGTGTACCTGGCCGACGCGGAGAGCGGCCCTCCCGGATTGGCGTCGAGGTTTGCGGAGGCGGGGTTGCGGTGCCTGGTGGCGGTTCCGCTCCTGGTCGAGAACAAACTCTTCGGTGTGATGCTATCGGCGCGAGCGAAGCCAAGCAGTTTCAGCAGCGCGGAATCGGAGTTTTTGCGAATGCTGGGCGAGCACGTGGCTCTGGCGGCGCATCAAGCGAAACTGTACGCGGAACTGGAAAGTGCCTATAACGAGCTGCGGCGGACACAGCAGGCGGTGATGCAGCAGGAGCGGTTGAACGCGTTGGGACAGATGGCCAGCGGCGTCGCGCACGACATCATCAACGCGCTGTCACCGGTGGTTGGATTTTCGGACCTCCTGTTGAAGGGCGAGCACGGTTTGAGCGCGGACGGACGCAGGTATCTGCGACTCATCAGCACGGCTGGAAATGATATCGCGCATATTGTCGCGCGGCTGCGGGAGTTTTACCGCAAGCGGGACGAGCGAGTGACCACCGAGCTGCTGAACCTCAACGAACTGGCTCAGCAGGTGGTCGATATGACGCGCCCGCGCTGGCGGGACATCCCGCAATCGAATGGCACGACGGTGGAGGTACGGACGGAGTTCGATTCGGCGCTGCCGGAGATGGCGGGAATTGAGAGTGAGCTGCGGGAGGCGCTCACGAACCTGGTTTTGAACGCCGTCGACGCCCTGCCGAATGGCGGCACCATTTCCATCCGTACGCGGGCAACGGCCAGCGGCCTGAACCAGCCCCCAGAGGCGCCGCCCACGCACGTTCTGCTGGAAGTTAGTGACACCGGCACCGGCATGACCGAGGAAATCCGCAAGCGCTGCCTGGAACCTTTCTTCTCGACGAAGGGCAAACGGGGCACCGGGCTGGGCCTGGCCATGGTTTATGGCGTGGTGGAACGCCACTACGGCAGTATCGAGATCGACAGCGAACCGGGCCGCGGGACCACTTTCCGTCTTGTGTTTCCGTTAAGAGCTGCCTCCGAGGCGGCCGCCACCGGGACTGGCAATACCTCGGTGCCGGAGCCGCGACGAATCCTCTACATTGACGACGAGCCACTCTTGCGGGAATTGCTCATGGAAATGTTGCAGGCGGATGGGCATAAAGTGCAGGTCAGCGACGGCGGCGAAGCTGGCCTGGAGGTGTTCCGTTCGGCGCGGGCAAAGGGGGAACCTTTCGACCTTGTCATCACCGACCTGGGCATGCCGAATCTGGACGGTCGCCAGGTCGCCGGCCTGGTGAAGCAGGAATCACCCACGACACCGGTGATCATATTGACCGGCTGGGGCGCGTTGATGAAAGAGAATAGCGGGCAATTGGCCGCAGCCGATGGCGTGCTGAGCAAACCTCCGCGGTTTCGCGAGCTGCGGGAGATGCTCTGCCGTCTGCCGGCGCCTCCGGCTCGGCGGGCGCGAGCTTTGAACAACTCGCACACCGCGTTCTTTCGCTCCAACAACCCCCAACCAAATCAGCACGAGGAAGGGCATCCGGTAAAGCCCTAGGTTGGGGTTGGGTACGGACCCCATAGACACAAGGCGAGCAGAGTGCTACGGAATGCTATGGTGTATTGCATTGCTCCAGGCGCTAGAAAGGCCGAAAGATTGGGTCTTCATCGGTCAGCGGGTAATGTTCTGGCAAGCATCCACCAACGAACCATTAGCAAACCAATGACAATTCTGGTGGCAGAGGATGACGCAAGAGACGCGCTGTTGCTGAAGGTGGCGCTTGACCAGGCGGAGTTGACTGTGCCGGTGAATTTCGTGCGCGACGGCGTGGAAGTCATGGATTATTTGCGGGGCGTGCCCCCGTTTGACGATCGCGCCACTTACCCGCTCCCCGACCTGCTGGTGCTGGATCTAAAGATGCCCCGTATGGACGGCTTCGAGGTGCTGACCTGGCTGCGGCGGCAACCCGGCTCGGAGCGGATAACTGTCGCCGTGCTCAGCGGCACCACTTGGCCGGCGGACATTCAACGCGCCTATGCTTTGGGCGCGGACTTCTGCCTGAACAAGCTGTTCGGTTTTCGGCAACTGGTGGACGTGGTCGAGAGGATGGAAGAGAAATGGTCGCATCCTCTTCCCCAGGTCAAGCGAGGTTAGCTTTGGCCGCCGTTGGGAGAGGGATTGGGAGGGAGGAGGTTGAAACAGGTTTTAACGCAAAGACGCAGCCCAGCGAAGCCGCAATCGTTAGCGGGGAGGGGTTGAACCACGGATGGCACGGATGAGGACGGAATGGCCGCAAGGAGGCACGAAACGGCACAAAGAGGTGATCACGCGCGAAAATGTCAATTTCGGTCCCGATAGCTCACGATAGGTCCCGACAGGTCTCGATAGGTCCAGCTGCGGGCGCAGGTCGGCGGGAGCTATCGGGACCACGGTTTTGGGGGAGCGGGAGCTATGGGGAGCTGCTTAAGGTTAAAGTACACAGGCTAAAGGCTAAAGGGCCGAGTATCAGTTCGGGCCAAAATGCGGGAAGTGTTAGTACGCGGTAGTAGGTGTTAGTAACTGATATAAAGTGTTATTAGGTGGTATCGATGTGGGCTGAACTTTGAACGCTCGAGCCAGGGAAAAAGATTATCCAACTCCGGATTGGTCGGGATTGGTCAGGACTACGCGGGATTGGTCGGCTTGGCCGCCGACAGGGTCGCTGGGGGAATTTAAGTCGCGGTTGGCCGCGGTTGGTCGAAGTTGAGAAGAACGGTTGTGGCAACTTTGGAAAGTTGACAAAGGGTGAAGCGCCAACTTTGGAAAGTTGACAGGTGACAGGGGCGGGGCGGGGGGGTGATGGAGTTTTTCTTTTCGCGGAGCGAGTGGGAACCCGAAAGTTGACAGTTGACAAGAAGTGGGTGGCAGCCCGCTTTTACCGAGGATTTTGGCAGTTTCGAAAGTTGACAGAGGGTGGAGTTGTCAACTTTGGAAAGTTGACAGTTGACAGGGGCGGGGCGGAGCGGCGCGCTGAGACAGCGCGCCCCACCAGGAATGGGGCCGGGGAACCCTCTAATGAGGCCCGAGGTGGAGCGAATTGACCCCGCGAGGCTGGCGCCACGTCAGTCTATCCCTCTCGTCTCGCCGGTTCAGCCCGATCCTGCTGCTGGGATGAACGGGTCTTGGGCGTGCCATTGGTTTTGCGAGCTGAGGTTCGCTCCGCCTGATCCCGGCCGACCGCTTTCAATATTTCGCTTTCAGCCTCGAGCCAGTGGTGGAGATCCTCCCCATGACGGGCGCCGCCTGCGAGCCAGAGGTGGTAAGCTCGTCTTTCAATTTGCTCGCGCAAGGCCACTTCGGGCAGTGGCTCGGTGGTCGGTTTGTTGCTCAGGTCCGATTTGTTTTTCATGTTGTTCCTTGTTCTTTTGGTCTAGTGGATTCAATGTCAGCGCTTGGCAAAGGTGTACGCCACCAGGGTTGAGGGGAGCAGGTTCTCGATTCAGGCAGGCGGTAACCGTTACCCCGAGCCCCAGCAGGAGGCTGAATTTTCCGGCAGCGGAAAGCGCTCCGGCCGCCAGCAGCCAGGGCAACGCCGGAAGTGGCAGTCCCCTCTGTTCTACGAAAACCGCCGCGAATATGAGCCGCAAGCCGTGGTTGACGAGGAATTGGGTTGTCTGGGTCACAGGTTGCCCTCAAAAGAAAAATGCAACCCCGAGCATCCCTGTCACCCCGTTCAGGCCCAGGTTCGGTTTATGAATTCCCGCGCAAGACCAATGAGCATAGCCAGCCCCCAGGCTCAAGGCCACGTTCTCCTTCAGAAACCATTGCACTCCTCCACCCGCCTGAAGGTTGAATTCGAACGTTCCGCTCAAATCGGGAGGTCCGATCCCCGTTGCCGTCACGCCAGCGCCAAATTCACCAAATGGGATCCAGCGGGTCCCGGTGGCAAAGTTGTAACGCAGGTGAGGAGTAAGACCTACCAACCACTCACTGTTTGGAGAGAATTGGGCCCCGGTGAACAGCTCCAGGCGGAATTCCGGATTGCCCGCGTACCAGTGACCCTGGCCCAGAAGGCGACCCAGCATATGCCCGTAGGTCAAACTGACCAGGGCCAAATCGTGTGCTTCGAGACTGCCGAATGCCGCCAACCCATAGGTAGCCCCAGCGCTCAGGCTGATAGACTGTGCGTCGGACCGGAAGCCTTCACCAACACCGCCTGCCCAGATGGTTCGCGGTTGCTGCCCCAGTTGGGATTCGGGCTGCACACCGGGATTCGTGGCCAATAGCTGCGGCTGCGCTTGAGCGTTCCAGGAGGCTCCCATAAACACCACGGCACTGACTCGGCATGCCAGCCCAGTTCTCAGGTTGGCACACTGAGTTAACCTGGCATCGAGGGATATTCTGCCGCCACCCATGAACGCGAGCGTCAAGACCACGAGCGTATACAGAATCGCAAGTTGCGGATCGCGACCTGCCAGAAGGTTTTGAAGAATGGCGCCGCTCAGCGCGCCAAATAGCAATATCGCGCTAATCCGCGTGAACAATCCAATGATGATGAACAATGAGCAGATGAACTGCACCAGCGTTGCCGCAACCGCCGAAGCGAGTGGTGCGGGGAAATGCATCCCAGCAACTTCCTCGGCCAATTTCCACGGCGTGCCGTTCTGGAGATAGGCAACCCAGCCCTCCAATTTGTGCCAGCCGTGAATGTAGAAAATCATCAAGCCCGCCGACACACGAAGCAGAAAATGTCCCCACGTTTCGAGCTTATTGCCCGTTTCCACGCTAAGTGATTTTCTCAACAGATTCATAATTGGATTGTGCGAATGGTTTCTCGGGGCTCAGAAGGCGAAGCAGTCGCAGCCCGATCCGAAGAAGCCGGCATAGCGATTGCGGGCGGCCTCGATGCCGGCGAGGAGTTGATGGCCCGCATGGACGCAGCCATGATGATGGCCTTCGGCATCGTGCTGATGCTGCGGCATCGGCACACCCGCTCGAGCAGCCTTGCGAACGTCCAACGGCGCGCCGTAACCGCCGAACACCTTCACCGGCGACCATTCCGGGAGCACGGGGATCGCGGGGGGCGCATGTGATGCAAATTCATTCGTCGCGTGTACGATTTTTCCATCCACAATCGTAAGCACGGACTCAATGCTCTTGATCCGCTCCTCGGGCACTGACAAATAGTCGTCGGTAAGCACAACCAAGTCCGCCAATTGCCCCGCAGCAAGCGCGCCTTTCTTGCCGCTTTCACCCGAAAACCAACTGCTGCCTTTGGTGTAAAGCATCAACGCTTCTTCCCGGCTCAGACAATTTGCCTCGGAATAGAGCGCAGTGCCGCCAACGGTTTTCCCGGCCACGAGCCAGTAAAGGGAAAGCCAGGGGTTGTAGCTGGCCACGCGTGTTGCATCTGTGCCCGCCCCCACGG
>DATMRF010000005.1:0-2883 GCA_035566435.1 Candidatus Acidiferrum sp. | reverse complement strand
TTGACGATGATTGGCGGATAGCTGCCGTCGGGAATTCGCCTGCGGTAGGCAGCAATCAACAGGCGGTAATACTCGATCGTCGATTCCGGCCCGATGCCGCCAATCATGCCCACGGTTTTCATTCCTTGTTCTCCATTTCGATACTGCTCTTTTAACCGCAAAGGACGCAAAGATCGCAAAGTAAAATGACCGCAAAGAGAAATGCGACTGCGATTTATTCGTCTCCGCGATCCCTTCGCCGGTTGGCTCCATTTTAGGACAGCCGTTCATTTTCTTATTGGCATTGCGCCATTTCTACACTCGACCGGACGGCCAATGCGCCACCGATGATAAGCTCGTGTCTCGAATCCTTCACACTTCAGGAGTGATCCAAGTCCGCATGAAAGCCATCCAGGTAAAACAACCCGGCGGCCCGGAAGCGCTCGAGCTGGTGGATATTCCGGTGCCACAACCAAAGCCCAACGAAGCTGTGGTCAAGGTCGCAGCCGCAGGCGTGAACTTCATCGACACCTATCAGCGCGAGGGCCGCTACAAGGTGCCACTACCCTTTGTAGCCGGACAGGAAGGCGCCGGGACGGTTACGTCGGTGGGCACTGAGGTGAAGTCCGTCAAGCCGGGTGACCGCGTGGCCTGGAGTGGAGTTCAGGGTAGTTATGCGGAATACATCGCGGTGCCAGCCGACCGCCTGGTTTTGATTCCCGCGGGGGTAACCGATCGCGAGGCTGCCGCTGTCATGCTGCAAGGTATGACTGCACACTACCTCGCCTATAGCACCTTTCCGTTAAAGCGCGGCGATACTGCTCTTGTGCATGCCGCAGCCGGCGGTGTGGGGCTGTTGCTGGTGCAGATGGCCCACAACCTCGGAGCCCGGGTAATCGGCACGGTTTCGACCGAGGAAAAAGCCAAGCTGGCGCGGGAGGCGGGCGCGGACGACATCATCTTTTACACCCAGGTGGACTTTGAAACCGAGACCAAACGTCTGACGGGCGGTAAAGGCGTCGACGTGGTTTACGACTCGGTGGGCAAGACCACGTTTGAAAAGGGCCTGAACGTCCTGCGTCCACGCGGAATGATGGTTCTGTTTGGAGGCTCCAGCGGCCCGGTGCCGCCGTTTGACCCGCTAATCCTCGCCGCGAAGGGATCGTTGTTCCTTACGCGCCCCACTCTGGTCCAGTACACCGCCAGCCGCGAGGAACTCGAAAGCCGTTCCCACGCGCTGTTTGATATGATCGCGACGAAAAAGCTCAAGCTGCGCGTCGAACATGTTTATCCGCTGACGGGGGCGCAGCAGGCGCATCGTGATCTTGAGGGGCGCAAGACGACCGGTAAATTGCTGCTGGTGCCGTAGAGCTCGCGGTTAGAGTCGGGTCTGCTGACTGGATGAGCAACCTGCCGCTTGAGTCTTCCCTCTAAGGGGCAGGAGAAATCGGATGCCAGCGAAGAAAAGCTCCAGTTCACGCAAGAGTTCGGGTGGCCGCAAATACGGCAAGTCTGCGGGCAAGGCGGTGGCCAGCGCCATGCGCCGCGAGAAACGCGGCACCCTCCGCTCCGGCAAGGGTGGAAAGGGTGGCAAGGTCACCAGCCGTAAACAGGCCATTGCCATCGGTCTTTCCGAAGCCCGGAAGAAGGGCGCCAAGGTCCCAATGAAAAAGGCCTCCTGAAGAGGTCAGGGACATTTAGAATATGGAGGCCAATGGCGGCGATCCCGGCGCATCCTTGACCGCGGGGCGAGGACTACCGCTGGATATAATTTCAACCTAGGACATTCAGCGCCGCCGAATGGCGTCTGAAAAGCACTATCCGGGCCAGTCTCGTTCATCTTCTGGAGGCGCGAATGTTCAGCACAAAAATGTTCAGCATAAAGAATTTGGTTTACCTGGGATTGATCGTGGCCGCACTCGCGGTTTTTGTTCCACGCAGTGCAGCGCAAACTTTTTCCTGCTCATCAGACGACGGCAAACGCCATTATTGCTCCGCCAATGCACGCGGCCGGGTTCGGCTGGCGCAGCAGCGCAGCGAATCTCCGTGCCGGGAAGGCTACAGCTGGGGCTCGGACAGGCGCGGCGTGTGGGTGGATCACGGCTGCCGGGCTGATTTCGTGGTCGAAGAAGGCCGCGGTTATGACAGAGATCACAATGATGGATATCGCGGCGGGCCCGGTTATCAAGGAGGACAGGTCATTTCGTGCTCCTCGGATGACATGCGCCGCCACTACTGCGAGGCCAATACTCGCGGCGGCGTTCAGTTGATCAAGCAACGCAGCGACTCAGCCTGCCGGCAAGGCAGCAGCTGGGGCTACGATCAGCGCGGCATTTGGGTCGATCACGGCTGCCGTGCCGACTTTCAGGTTGGCCGGTAACCAGAGGGTCGCTCGACGGAATGGCGGGAATGGTGGGCCGGGGAGGACTCGGCCTGCTACTTCCTGCTCTTTCTAAACTTAACCTGACACCGCCTGCTGACTAGTTATATAAGTATCCCACCTGGAAATGCTCTCACCTTCTCAGACACCGTAGCGCGAAAGCGGCGAAGTACGGCGAATATTGACTACCTTTAAGGAAAAGCCTGTATTGCCATCCAGAGGCAGGAGTCGCAAACTTTCAGGCCCAGAAACTAAGGGAGGCGCGAATGGGCACCTTGGAGATAGCGGCGTTGGTAGTGCTTGGAGTAATGGCTCTTGGAATTCTCATCAACATCAGAGACATCGTGCGCTACATTCACATTTCGAACATGTAGGCATTCGCATTTTGATCTCGGGCAGACGCTCAACGCGTCGCTCGAATTTTGAACTGACCCGGCGGTAGAGGCCACAAACGTATGTACGCCTATCAGATTTCTGTCGCCTTTGTTCTCGTTGCAATGTCGGTGGTGCTTTTGGCGCTCCGC
>DATMRF010000004.1:0-39897 GCA_035566435.1 Candidatus Acidiferrum sp. | reverse complement strand
CCCAGTATTGGTTGGAAGCTTTTTTGCGTCTTTCGCGCTCAACCTTCTCTGCCAGCGGCGGTCGGTGAATTCAATTGTTAGGATTCCAATATGAACCCTCTCCCAAACTCAAAGAGATTACAATTACTCAACGCATTCGTCTTGTTCTTGGCAGTCTCCGGCCGAGCCGAGTTTTGGCAATCCCAACAGCTCAACTGCGCGATCAGTCTGCCATTAGAAAGCGGTTGGACTCGGCTAACCCCGCCAGCAGACATGGTCAAAGTCTCGGTCCGCTCTGCAGACCGCACGAAAGTCATAACCGTTTATGTGGCAGCCATAGATCAAGGTCTCACTGAGGAGAGCTTCGTTCAACGTTTCAAGAATAGCTGGTTTGAGCACGGTACTGGCAAAGGCAGGGTCGAGGAGCCAGTCGCGCTCGGTGGTCGTCCCGGTTACCTCCTGAAGGACATCGCGAACTTGGGTGGGAAGGAGGTGCACAGAGCCGACACCCTGGTGATTGACGGCGGCAGACTTTACCAGATTGATGCGCTGGGAGTGGGATCTGATCCGATGGATGATCCTGTTGTCACGAAATGCATTGCGAGCTTCCGTTTCCTTGGTCAAGCGGCATTACCACCAACCCCCAAGCCCGCTTCCAACAACCCCGGCGACCAGTTACCAGAGCGCATTGGTCATATTACATTCCTCGTCCTGGCGGGGATAGTTATTGTGTTTGTTCTTGTTAAGATTGCCAGGAAGAGACGGGATTAGCGAAATGGTAAAGAATCCTAACTCTTGCCGGAGCGGACGCGCCAATTGCGTTTCTGTTTGCATTCGTGCATCATTGGCGGCACGCCGCTCAGCGTCACGTTGCTTCACACTTTAGCCGCTCCCTTGTCATGGCCGTGACAAAACTGAAATGACGCAAAAATCATAATGCAAATCGACCTATGAAAAACCATGTGAACGTAGACGAATGGGTCGCCATGTTCCAGGAGATTGGCTCGGACGAGGCGCAAAGAGAACGGTGGCACAAGCTCTTCGAAACCCGCCACCCGGCCGCACACCAGGCTTTCCTGGAGTGGCTGGGAATCACTTTCCTCCTGTTCAAATCCGCGTCCGCCGCCTGACTCGCGACTCTCGACCGCCTGCCTCCGTCCACTTTCCCACCTCTGTCGCCTAATTTTGATACACTTCTCCAATCCCCATTTGCGCATCCCTAGTGCCCAGCAGCCCGAATTCCCCCCCGGAAAAGCTAAAAACTCTAGCGCATTCCCCACAAAACACGCAGCAGCTCATCTCATTTCAATGAGCGCTATTAGGTTGGCATAATCTAAGCTACTTTCAATCTCCAAGCGGGTTGAGCTACGCGGCTGCCGCCAGGAATGCGTCTGAGAGAAATTCAGCCGGTCCCGTCGGCCAACTCATTACCGCCCGGCTCTGTGTGGTAAACGATTATCCACCATCTGCAAACCATCGAAAGGCAACCCGAATGCTCCCCGGCCATCGTTCCGTCTCGACTCCCGGCTCTGGCCACCCGCCGGGCCCGCTCAGCCCCTCGTCTCCCCCGAAGACCTCGTTCAACCTTGTTAAGCCTTGTTAAGCCTTGTTAAACCAAAAAATTGTTCACACCTCAGGCTGCTCAGCCCCTCCCATCATGAATGCGCTCGCTGAAAACCTTGGCGATACCCTCTCCCGCCTAACTCCCATTCCATTGCCCCCGCCTGGGCCCGCCTCCGCCGGCACCGCACCGGCTCCCGCTCAAACCGCCATCTCCGTTCCGCCGCCCCAGCCCCAGCCCTCGTCCTCGGACGACAAAGGCGCGCGCCGGGGCAATGGCAAGATCCCTCACCTGGCCAAAGAACACATTGACGCCATCAACCAATTCTTCGATGCCGGCGATACCTTTCGAGTCGTCCGGCAGAAATTGGCTCAGAGGGGCCTCGACGTTAACCTCGCCAACCTCTCCAGCTGGTACCACGGCGGTTACCAGGACCACCTTCACGCGCGTGAACGCCGTGACCAGGTCCTCCAGACCCAGCAACTCCTCCTCGAATTCGCCCGCGACCCCCGCGCGCCCGACCTCACCCTGGTCGGACTCCATCTCGGCGTCACTCAGCTTTCCCAGCAACTCCTCGAAATGGTCCCCGGCCCCCACAAAGAACATTTCCAGACCGATACCGCCCAATACCTCCGCATGCTCAACACCCTCGCGCGCATGAGCAAATCTCTTCTCGCCCTCCAAAAATACCAGGATGACTCCACCAACCATCCACCAATCCATCAATCCATCAATCCACTAATCCATCACTCCCCCACTCCCCCTGGAACCTCTACCTCCGCGTCACCATGCCCGACGCCGTCGAACTCGGCCTCCTCGACGTCATCAACGAAACCAGGGACACCGCCCTGACTGCTGAGCAGTTCCTCGCCGATTGCAAAACCCGCGCCGGCTCCGAGGAAATCTACCAGCAATCCTATATGTGCAACCCCCTGGGCGCCGCCACCGCCTCCATTGTCGAATGGTCCGCCATTGAACGCTGCCGCTACGATTACTCCATCGAGCGCGTCCACCTCGAAGCCGCCGACGTCCTCCAGCGCTTCGGCCAGTTCAACCCGCACACCGAACAAGACCGCCAGCGCAAAATTCACGAATTCCTCCACGCCTCCTTCCCCTCCCTTTTTGCTGCCAACCATCAACGTTCAACTATCAACTACCGCCTAGGTTTCGACGTCGCCGCCTCAGGTCAGGGCAACCTCGCCGCCTTTTACATCGATGAACCCAAAGACTCCGCCCACTGGCTTCGCGCCCTCCTCACCGCCCGCACCGAAGATTGGCACTTCCTTGGAACCGCTCTCTCCTGTTTTCTCAGGCAACTCCCCTCACTGCGCGGTGCCGGAGATCAGTCCGGCCTCGGCCGCCAAATCTGTTGGGAAGCCGCCAGCCAATTCGGCTGCCGCTTCCTCCAGGTCAATTTCGCCTCCAAAAAGCAGGACCTCGGCTTCGCCCTCATGAACCAGCTCGCCACCGCCGAAAAACGCTTCCCCCGCTCCCAACAGGATATCGCCGCGGACTACGCTGCCCTCCGCAAATCCTACACCGGCACCCGCTGGGTGTTTACCGAAGGCCGCAACACCTTCAACCCCGCCAGCCACTGCGACATCGCCTGGGCCGGCGCCCTCGCCTCTCACGCCCACACCGCTCTCGCTTCCTCGGTCGGCGCCGCCGTCCTCTTGGAGACCGGTTGGCTCGAAAACGGCACCTTCCACCCCTTCCCGGAATACGCCGCCCCCGTCGATCCCAAAATGGAATACTCCCTCGCGTGCGCCTTCTGCCGCCATCGCCCCAACTCGTTCAAACCCCTGCTGCCCAGGTGCGAAAAATGCCGCAGCTACCTCCCTCAAAACGTCGCCCCGACCCCCGCACCTGGAAACCATTGAGATACTAATACTACCAATAAAAATACATAAACCACACCCACTCCCCGTCTCTCAACTCTCAGCTCTCAACTATCAACCACCTCGACACTCCGCCACCCCATCAATCCACCAATCCATTAATCCATTAATCCATTAATCCACGAATCCGTCCGCCTTCCCATCAAGCCAACTTGGCTACACCCGTACACCGGCCTCCGCCAAGCCGCCGGCAGCACCTTTTACCGTGTCCGGTTGGTGCCCTAAACCCATCATAAATTTTTTCAAGAAACCTGTTGCATACAAGTTTGCGTTTGTTATATTCCCCGCTCCGTTTCACCCGATTCGGGTGCGGACAGCATAACCTGCGGAACCGATAACTGACTACCCATCTGGGTGCAGGATTGATGGCTCCGTGCTCCAAGTGGCTGACTTGGGAACGTTTTTTGATCGGATCGAATATTCGATTTTATGCCAGTAAAGACATTTAGACCGCTGACTCCGTCCACGCGTTATATTGCGTATGCGGATTACAGCGACATCACCAAGACCAAGCCGGAAAAGGACCTGGTCCAGACGCGCAAACGCACCGGTGGCCGCAACCACTACGGGCGCGTCACGGCTCGGGGCATCGGCGGCGGTAACAAGCAAAAAATCCGCCTGGTGGATTTCAAGCGCAAGAAGCATGGCGTGGAAGCGACCGTCGCCGCTATCGAATACGACCCTCGCCGCACCGCTCGGCTCGCTTTGCTGGAATACACGGACGGCGAGAAAACTTACATCATCGCTCCAAGCGGGTTGAAGGTCGGCACCAAGCTGATGAGCGGTCCGGCGGCGCCAGCCGAGGTTGGCAACAGCCTGCCGCTTCGCTCGGTCCCGGTCGGCCTGCCCATTCACAACATTGAGTTGATGCCCGGTCGCGGCGCCCAAATGGTCCGTTCCGCTGGCGGCGCCGCTACCCTGATGTCGCGCGATGAGGGTTACGCGCAGGTTCGCCTGCCGTCAGGTGAAATTCGGCGCATTAACGAGAACTGCTACGCTACCATCGGCCAGGTCGGCAATACCGAGCACGAAAACGTCGTGTTGGGCAAAGCCGGTCGTTCCCGCCATATCGGCATTCGGCCCATTAATCGCGGTGTGTCCCGGAACCCCGTGGACCACCCGAACGGCGGTGGCGCGGGCAAATCCAAATCCGGCGGTGGATGGCAGCAATTGACCTCTCCGTGGGGCCTATTGGCCAAGGGCTATCGCACCCGCCACAAGAAGAAATACTCGAACCGCTTCATCCTGGTCCGCCGCGACGGCCGGCCGATGAAAAACAAGTAACACTATGAACGGAGTAATGGACTATAGGAGTATCGCAGTGCTGCAAAACAGCACCCGTGCGTTTTATTTCTCTGTTTGTCACTCCACCGCTCCATTACCCCAATCTCGCTTTACTCCGTTACTCCAATTCTGAACTATGGGACGTTCGATCAAAAAAGGTCCGTTCATTGACGGGCATCTGCTGGAGAAAATCCAGAAGTCAAAGGATTCCAAGTCCAAAACGCCGATCAAGACTTGGTCACGGCGCTCAATGATCACGCCGGATTTCGTCGGCCTGACTTTCAACGTGCACAACGGCAAGGTGTTTAACCCGGTGTTCGTGACTGAAAACATGGTCGGCCACCGGCTCGGTGAGTTTTCGCTGACACGCATCTTCAAGAAACACGGCGCTCACACCGCCAAGGCGGAAGCGAAGTAACCTATGGAAGTACAGGCAATTACCAAGAACGTGCGGATGTCCGCGCAGAAAATGCGCGAAGTGGTCCGCCAGATCCAGGGACTGCCGGCCGCTCAGGCTCAGGCGACCCTGGCTTTTACGCCCCGCAAAGGCGCGCGGCTCGTCGCCAAGACCCTCAAGTCGGCCATCGCCAACGCCGAGGATCTTAAGACCCACCATAAGGACTACAGCGACTTCGATACCGAGAACCTGGTTGTGAAGGAAGCTCTGGCGCAGACTGCGTCCACTTTGAAGCGCTTCACTCCCAAGGCGCGCGGTTCAGCCGGCCCGATCCTGAAACGCAATTGCCACATCAAGATTGTCCTAAGCGATGAATAGTATCACGACTATTTGGATAAGTGGATTTATGGATTGTTGGATTAATGCAAGACAACGTCCGGTCCGCCCATCAATCCATCAATCCATCAATCCATCAATCCAGCTCTGATATGGGCCAAAAAACCAATCCAATCGGTCTGCGCATCGCGGTTAATCACGATTGGCGCTCCAAGTGGTACGCCGGCAAAAAAGAGTTCGGCAAACTCCTCTCCGAGGACCGCAACATTCGCGAACTGCTGAAGAAGAAGCTCGAATCGGCCTCCGTGCCGAAAATCCTCATCGAGCGCGCGGCCAACCGGTGCCGTATCACGATCCTGACCGCTCGGCCCGGCATCGTCATTGGCCGTAAAGGCGCCGAAATTGACAAGCTGAAAGAAGAGCTTAGCAAGATGACCGGCAAGGAGATTTACGTCGATATCATCGAGATCAAACACCCCGAGACTGACGCCCAGCTCGTCGCTGAAAACGTCGCGCTCCAGTTGGAGCGGCGCGTTTCGTTCCGGCGCGCCATGAAAAAGGCGCTCCAAACCGCCAAAGACTTCGGCGCCGAAGGCATCAAAATTCGTTGTGCCGGCCGTTTGGGCGGCGCTGAACTGGCCCGCGTCGAACAGTATCACTGGGGCCGCGTCCCCCTCCACACGCTGCGCGCCGATATCGATTACGGCTTTGCCGAGGCCAACACCGTGTACGGCAAACTGGGCATCAAATGCTGGGTTTGCAAGGGCGAGACCAAGGCCCAGAAACCGCCGGGCCAGCAGCCGGGGGAATTTCCGCCCCGGCAAGAGTCGGTGGCCAGTTCCATGTGATTTGCCCAGAAGGATTTTCTTATGCCCTTGATGCCCGAAAGAGTTAAGTACCGCAAGATGCACCGCGGCAACCGCGCCGGCCTGGCGTCTCGCGGGCAAACGGTCGCGTTCGGCGAGTACGGCTTAATGGCCCTGGAGCGCTGCTGGCTCGACACAAAGCAACTCGAAGCCGCCCGCGTCGCCATCGCCCGTAATATGAAACGCCACGGCAAGATGTGGATTCGCGTCTTTCCGCAGAAATCTTTTACAAAGAAGCCGTTGGAAACGCGGATGGGCAAGGGCAAAGGCCCGCTCGAGTCCTGGGTGGCTGTCATTCGCCCCGCCAATGTGCTGTTTGAGGTCGATGGTGTCACCGAAGCCCTCGCGCGCGAATCGCTCCGGCTCGCCGCCACGAAACTACCCATCAAAACCCGCTTCATCTCCCGGCACGGCTTCGGTAAATAGCCTGGCTGGCCCGAATGTCAACCCAGTTGCCTTAATGAAAAAATCTCAGCGAAAAGAAATCCAGGAAAAGACGCTGGAGGAATTGCAGGCCGACGGCCGGAATCTGCGCCAGGAAATCTTCCAGTTGCGCCGGCAACAGGCCAGCGCGCAACTCGAAAAGTCCGCCCGGTTGCGCACTCTGCGCCGCGACATCGCCCGCATTGAAACCCGGATGACCGTTTTGCGAAAGAAAGCAGCCTGAATCTTATGAGATGGAACAACGGCGTATTGGAGTGTTGGAGTGCTGGAAAATCGCGCGTCAACGCTCGTTCTGTTAGTCCATCACTCCATCACTCCGTCACTCCATTTTCGACCTATGTCTGAAACCACTGTCAACTCTCCCGCTCCTGCCCCCGGCCAGGCCTCGTCGCCGCCGGCCGCCCGCGCCAATCGCAAAGAGCGCGTCGGCGAGGTCATCTCGAACACCATGGCGAAAACCATCATCGTCAGGGTCGAGCGCCGTTTCCCGCATCCCAAATTTAAGAAGGTCGTCACCGGGTATAAAAAATTCTATGCTCACGACGAAAAGAGCGAAGCGAAGGTCGGCGACCGCGTGCGCATCGAGGAAACCCGCCCGCTCTCAAAGACCAAGCGCTGGCGCCTGACCGAGGTCGTCGAACGGGGTACGGGCGTCACCCCCGTCGCGGCTTAATTGAAGTTTTATGTTACAGATCCGTTCCATTTTAGACGTAGCTGACAATACCGGTGCCAAGCGCGCCGCCGCCATCGGCGTGCTGGGCCGGAATCAGCGTTACGCCCGCATCGGGGACATCATCAAGGCCCATATCAAGGAGGCCACCCCGGATGGCACCGTGAAAAAGGGCGAGGTGGTGGATGCGGTGGTGGTGCGGACCCGCCAGGCCATCCGGCGCAGCGACGGGTCGTATTTGCGTTTCGACAGCAACGCCATCGTCATTATCGACAAAGAACTTAACCCGCGCGGCACCCGCATCTTTGGCCCCGTCGCGCGCGAATTGCGCGACAAGAAGTTTATGAAAATTGTGTCGCTCGCTCCGGAAGTGATTTAAGCGATGAAGCCTCGCGGCAGATTGCGATAAGAACTATGCAAAGTTTCCATGTAAAGAAGAATGATGATGTGGTGGTGATCGCCGGCGCATTCAAAGGCAAGCGCGGGCGGGTGATCGCCGTCGATGCCAAGAAGCATCGGCTCATCGTCGAAGGCGTGCATATGATCAAAAAGCATATGCGCAAAAGCCAGCAGTACCCGCAGGGACAAATTATTGAGCGGGAAGGCTCGATTCACATTTCAAACGTGATGAAGGGCGAGAAATACGATGTCCGCGCCTCCCGCCGAGCCGCCGTCACGCCCGCCGAAACTCCAGCCGCCTAGCCTGCGCCCTTAACCATCAACTTTCAACCCGCGACCATCTTGAAAGCCAGACTCTACGATAAGTATTTAAAGGAAGTGGTGCCCGCTCTGAAGGACAAGCACAAGTACGCCAATCCGCACCAGGTGCCGCGGATGGAGAAAATTGTCGTCAACATGGGCGTGAGCGCATCGCTCGAAAAGAGCGCCATTGACGACGCTGCCAAGGACCTGGCGCTCATTACCGGCCGCAAAGCGGCCATCAGCAAGTCCCGCCACAGCATCGCCAACTTCAAGCTGCGCGAGGGCCAGCCCATCGGCTGTCACGTCACCCTGCGCCGCGATATGATGTACGAGTTTTTTGATCGCCTGATCGCCACCGCCCTCCCGCGTATTCGCGACTTCCGCGGCCTCTCGCCCCGGTCCTTCGATGGCCGCGGCAATTACACCCTGGGTGTCGGCGACCAGACCATCTTCCCCGAGATCGAACTGGACAAAATTAAACGGCAACAGGGGATGGACATCACAATCGTGACCAGTGCGCGCACCAACGACGAGGCGATGGATTTGCTGAAGCTCATGGGCATGCCCTTCGCCGAAGTCAAGGCTAAGGAACCTGTGAAGGAACCCGTGAAGGAACCCGCCAAGGAACTGGCGAAGGAGCCCGCCAAAGAAACTAACCCAGCCTGATGAACAACTTCCTCCTCCAACACTCACTCATTCCACTTCTCCAATACCGCTTTTAGATTTTATGGCAAAGACCGCATGGATTGAACGCAATAAGAAGAAGGCCGAGACGGTCAAAAAGTACGCCGCTCTGCGCGCGGAATTGAAAGCGAAGAGGGACTATGCCGGTTTGTCCAAGCTGCCGCGCAACGCCAGCCCGGTGCGGGTGGTGAACCGTTGCTCGATGAGCGGCCGCCGGCACGGCTACCTCCGCAAGTTCGCCTGTTCCCGGCTGACTTTCCGTGAAGCCGCGCTCTCCGGCCTTATCCCTGGCGTCACCAAGGCCAGCTGGTAACTATGCAACGCGACGTCTCAACGTTTTAACGATTACCATTGTGAACGATCCTATTTCCGACATGCTGACCCGTATCCGCAATGCCAACCGGGCATTGCTGCCGGCCGTCGAAATGCCTCACTCCAAAATGAAGGAGAGCATCGCCGGCATCCTCAAGCGCGAAGGGTATATTTTTGATTTCGCGGTTGAGGGTCAGGGACACAAAAATCTCATGCTCAAATTGAAATACCAGGGTAAAAAGAGTGTCATTGAAGGCCTGCGCCGGATCAGTTCGCCGGGCCTGCGCCGGTACGTTGGCGCGACTGACATTCCCCGCGTGCGCGGCGGCTTGGGCGTCGCGGTCGTCTCCACGTCCGAAGGCCTGATGACCGGCTCCCAGGCGCGCAAGAAGAACATCGGCGGTGAATTGCTCTGCTATGTCTGGTAACCGCCAGCCTTTAATCCTGTAACCTTTTTAACCTTTTAACGATTCAACGAGCCATGTCGCGCATCGGAAAACAACCAATCGTCATCCCCCCCAAGGTAAAGGTGGAGGTGAAAGGCCAACAGGTGTTTGTCGAAGGCCCCAAGGGCAAACTGAACTGGCAACTCCCTCGACGCACCGGTGTCAAAGTGGACAACGGCAAGGTCCTGATCAGCCGCGAGGGCGACGATGCCCAGGTCAAGGCCCTCCATGGCTTGAGCCGCGCCCTCGTCAACAACATGGTCCGCGGCGTCAGTGAAGGTTTCATCAAAAAGCTCGAGATCCAGGGCGTCGGCTTCAAGGCGGCCGTCCAGGGCAAAGCCGTCAACCTGAACCTGGGCTATTCGCATCCTGTGGTTTACCCGATTCCCGACCAGGTGAAGGTCACGGTTGAAGAAAACACCAAGCTGACCATCGAGGGACCCGACCGGCAGGTCGTGGGCCAGGTCGCTTCGGAAATCCGCAGCTTCTACCCGCCGGAACCGTACAAAGGTAAGGGTGTCCGTTATGTCGGCGAGCACGTCGTCCGCAAGGAAGGCAAAACGGTGCAGTAAGCGTTAAGCGGTTACGAACCTCAAACAGACCAGGATAACTAACTGAATTTCAGGCTCACGGCCAAATCCGTGACGAACTAAGATGAGAACCGAACAGAAACATCAACTCGCGGTCCGGCGCCGCTGGCGCATCCGCAAAAAGCTCACCGGCACCAAAGACCGCCCGCGGATGAGCGTCTGCTTTACCAACAAAAACATTCACATCCAGTTTATCGACGACGCGGCCGGCGTGACGCTGGCGGCGGCCTCGACAACGAGCAAGGCGACCCCCGACCGGGACAGGCTCGCGGCCAACTCGGCCAGCGCCAAAACGCTGGGCGCGCTCGCGGCCCAAACTGCCCTGGGCAAGGGCATCAAAGAAGTCGTGTTTGATCGCGGTGGTTCCCGCTATCACGGCAAGGTCAAAGCCTTGGCCGATGCGGCCCGCGAAGCCGGTCTGAAGTTTTAATCGTCCATGGAGAAAATTATTGTGGCTGAAGAATCCAAAGTAGAAAACGCGGCGACGGTCGAAACGCCCGAAATAGTCGAAACGATCGCCGAGCCTCGCCCCGCGCCGCGCGGCGACCAGCGCGGACGTGGCGGTTTCCGTCCGCGGCGTGGCCGCCCTGCGCCGGACTCCACCGATGCTTTCGGCGGCCAGGGACAGGAACTGGTCGAAAAGGTGGTCTTTATCAATCGGTCCGCCAAGGTCGTCAAGGGCGGACGCCGCTTCAACTTCAGTGCGCTCATCGTCGTAGGCGACAAACGCGGCCGTGTCGGGGTCGGACTGGGCAAGGCGGGCGAAGTTGCCGACGCCATTCGCAAAGGCGGCGAGCTGGCCCGCTCCCAGATGGTCAGTGTTTCGCTCAAGGACGCCACGTTGCCTCATGAGGTCTTTTCGCACTATTGCGGCGCGAAAGTTCTGCTGCGCCCCGCCTCCCCGGGCACCGGAATCATCGCCGGCAAAACCGTCCGCGCGGTGCTCGAATCGGCGGGCGTTAAAGACGTCCTCAGTAAATCGCTCGGTTCAAAGAATGCCGCCAATGTCGTTAAAGCGACCCTTGAGGCTCTCCTGAGCCTGCGCTTGCGCGAGGACATCTACCGGGGCCGTGGCCTGGAAATCAAGAACGTGCCCGCTCCCAAACCGGCTGAAGCCATCGCGGCATCTTTGCCAGAACCTGGACCATCCGCTGCGGCATAAGCCCGATAAGCTTAATTTTATGCGTTTACATGATCTGAAACCTCGCCCCGGAGCCAAGCACCGCCGCAAGCGGCTCGGGCAAGGCGAATCCAGCGGCCATGGCAAAACCAGTGGACGCGGCGGCAAGGGCCAGACCGCCCGTTCGGGCAGCTCCATCCGCATCGGTTTCGAAGGCGGCCAGATGCCGCTTATCCGCCGTATTCCCAAACGCGGCTTCAACAACTCCCGCCACGGCACTCGCTACCTGCCGGTTAACCTCGATGCGCTCAACCGCTTTGATGAAGGCGCCCGAGTCGATGAAGCGGCCATGCGCTCAGCCGGGCTCGCCAACGGCACTGCTGACGGTGTCAAAATTCTAGGCGGCGGCGCATTGGCGAAAAAGCTCACCGTTAGCGCGCACGCCTTCAGTGCCTCCGCGAAGACCAAAATCGAGGCCAAGGGTGGCACTTGCGAAGTCGTTGCCGCGAGGAAGATGAAGCCGGCCGCTCCCGCGAAGGCCTGATATGTCCCGGACGACCTTCCCATCCGGCTTTGGACTTGAGACTTGAGACTTTGGAGTTGAGACTTTAACCCCCATGCTAGCCGCCATCGCCAATACCTTCAGCAATTGCTTCAAAATCCCGGAGCTGAAGTCACGGATCATTTTTACTTTGCTGGTTCTGGCGATTTGCCGGCTGGAGGCGGTCGTCAGGATTCCCGGCCTGGACGGGGCAGCCCTGGCCGAATTCTTCCGCACGCATGCCCAACAAGGCGCTTCCGTCCTCGGCATGTACAGCTTGTTTACCGGTGGCGCCCTCGAGCATTGCGCCGTCGGCGCCTTGGGCATCATGCCTTACATCAGCGCGACCATCATCATCCAGTTATTGACAGCGGTCGTGCCGCAGTTAAGCAAGCTTGCGCGCGAAGAGGGTGGCCGCACCAAAATCATCCAATATGGCCGCTACTTGACGGTACTGCTTTGCCTCGGGCAGGGCCTGTTCATGTCGCTAGGCTGGGAGAATCCCGCTAAAATCTTCGGCGAAGGCATTGGCCAGCTCGTCCTTTATCCGCAACACATCTGGTGGTACCGCATCCAGACCACCATTATGCTGACCACCGGCACCGTCTTGTTGATGTGGCTTGGCGAGCAGATTACCGACCGCGGCATCGGCAACGGGGTCTCGCTGGTGATCACCATCGGCATCCTGGCGCGCCTGCCTCAGGCGCTGGTTGCTCTCAAAGACATGTTCGCCCCTTCCGGAGGCTTCGAGGCCACGTTTAACTTTGGCCACGCCATCGCTTTGGTTCTGTTGTTGGCCGGCGTGATTGCCGGGGTAATCGCCATCACCCAGGCCCAGCGCAAGGTCCCCGTCCAGTACGCTCAGCGGGCTGTCGGCCGCAAGATCTACCAGGGCACCACTTCGTTCATGCCGTTGCGAGTTAATTACGCAGGCGTGATGCCCATCATTTTCGCCCAGGCGATCCTTATGTTCCCGCAGAAAATCTTTCTTTTCGCCGGTGAACTCTTCCGGGGCAACCATAATCCGGGCGTGAAGTGGTTGGGTGACTTCAGCATCAAGGTCGCCAATCTCCTGGGAGAACGGTCCTATTTCTACCTCTTGCTCTACGCTTTGATGATCCTGTTCTTTTCTTACTTTTGGGTTGCTACCCAGTTCAACGAACTGCAGATCGCCGATGACTTGAAAAAGAACGGTGGTTATATCCCCGGCGTCCGCCCTGGCCAGGCGACGAGCGATTACTTGCACAACGCGATGAGCCGGATCACGCTGGCCGGCGCGATTTTCCTGACTGTTATCGCCGTCATCCCGCTGCTGCTTTATAATGAGATGAAGATCCCTTACGCCGTCGCCACGTTCTTCGGCGGCACCAGCATGCTCATCCTGGTCGGGGTGATGCTTGACACCATGCGCCAGATGGAGACCCATCTGCTCATGCGCCATTACGACGGGTTCCTTAAAAAAGGCCGGCTCAAGGGCCGGTTCTAATTGCTCTCTGCCAAATGCGCTTCACCGGTCGTGTCCGTCCCATGTGGCTTTAATCTCGAATCTTATGACGAACCATTCGATTGAGTGCGGGCCGGCCGGGGCATGCAGGGCGTGAAGACCGGCCAGAAACCAATGATCATCCTTAAAAGCGAGCGCGACCTGGAAGCCATGCGACCCGCTTGCGCCGTCGCCAGCACTGTGCTGGAGGAGGTCGCTGGATTCATCCAACCGGGGCTCACCACCCAGCAGGTGGATGACTACGCCGCTTCCCGCATGAAGCAGTATGGTGCGAAGAGCGCGTTTTTGGGTTATCGGAAGTTTCCGTGCCAAATCTGCATTTCGGTCAATGAGCAGGTCGTGCATGGAATGGCAGGCCCGCGGCAGTTGCAGTTCGGCGACATTGTCAGTCTCGACATCGGCGTGGTGTACAATGGATTTATCGGGGACACTGCCAAAACCGTGGCGGTCGGTGGTTGTAGCGTGCTGGCGCAAAAGCTGATGGATGTGACCGAGAAATCGCTTTACGAAGGCATTGCCCGGGCGATCCCAGGAAACCGGGTTGTGGACGTCTCCCGGGCCATACAGAACTATGTGGAGACCAACGGGTTCAGCGTAGTGCGCGAATATGTTGGACACGGCGTCGGCCGGACAATGCACGAAGAGCCACAAGTGCCAAATTACGTCGATGGGAAACCATCGCCCAAACTTCGACCGGGCATGACCATTGCCATCGAGCCGATGGTTAACGCGGGCTTGCCCGGGACAAAAACTTTGAATGATGGCTGGACAGTCGCCACGCAAGATGGTTCATTGTCCGCTCATTTTGAGCATACGGTGCTCATCACCGAAGCCGAACCGGAGATTCTGACATGCCCGGCACGGATGCCTTCAAAACTGAAGGTGTAGTCGTGGAAGCTTTGCCGAACAACACGTATCGGGTAGAGTTGGCCAATGGCCACCGGTTGTTGGGCTATGTCGCCGGCAAAGCGAAGGCTCTATCAGCCGGATTGCGGCCCGGAGCTCGGGTGAAACTGGAATTGTCGCCGTACGACCTGTCACAAGGCCGCATCCTTGTGGACCGGCAATAGATTAGCAGGGCAGGGAGCGCTGATCGCAGCGCGCCGAGCCCGCAAAAACAAGACACAAATATGAAAGTCCGCGCCTCCGTAAAGAAGCTTTGCGAGAATTGCAAAATCATTCGCCGCAAAGGCGTCATTCGTGTGATCTGCACCAACGCCCGCCACAAGCAGCGCCAAGGCTAGAATGAAAATTGGATTAATGGATTGTTGGATTGATGGATTAGTGAATGCCGCGGCTGCTCAATCCGGCGCGCCGTCGCTCCAACACGCCATTGCACCAGCGACTCATCAATCCATTTATCCACTAATCCACTAATCCACTAATCCACTTTTTATGGCTCGTATCATCGGCGTAGAAGTTCCTCCCAACAAGCGCATCGACATCGCGCTCCGCTACATTTACGGCATCGGCCCGAGCAACTCGAAAGACATCCTCGCGAAGGCAAACATCAATCCGGGCATCCGCGCCAAAGACCTCACCGAGCAGCAGCTTTCCCAGATCGTGCATGCAATCCAGGATGGCAAGTACGTGATCGAGGGCGACTTGCGCAGAGAAATCGGCATGAACCTGAAACGCCTGCAAGGCATCAAATGTTATCGGGGAGTCCGCCACTTGCGCGGCCTGCCTGTGCGCGGCCAGCGCACCCAAACCAACGCCCGCACCCGCAAGGGACCCCGCAAGACCGTCGGCGTGGTTCGCAGCCCAACCGCCAAGACCGGCATCCACTAATTACCAGCAGCCTTATACTGTCCTATTCCTGTTATGGCCGAAGAAAAAAAGAAACCCGCTCCCAAAAAAGAAGCTAAACCCGAAGGTGCTGACGACAAACCCGCCGCCAAAGCGACAGGCGAAGGGCAGCCTGCCAGGGGCCCAAAAAAGGAAAAGGCTGCCGCCCCGGCCGGCACTCCTGGGCCTGAGGGCGCTGCCCCAGGCGCTCCGGCCGCTGAAGGTGCCAAGCCTGCCGAAGGCGCTGCGCTCACGCCGGCCGCCGGCGCCGCTCCCACTGCGGCCGAACTGCTGGCGGATGATTTGGCCGGCAAGAAGATCGTCAAGGCCAAGGGAGCCAAGAACATCCTGGTCGGTGTCGCAAATATCCTGGCGACCTTCAACAACACGCTGGTCAGCATAACTGACATGCAGGGCCACGTCGTGGGGTGGTCCAGTGCCGGTCGCGTCGGGTTCAAAGGCTCGCGCAAAAGCACTGCATACGCGGCGCAACAGGTCGCGCAGGACGCTGCCCGCCAAGCCATGTCCCACGGAATGAAAGAAATCGAAGTGCGCGTCAAAGGGCCGGGCTCCGGCCGAGAATCCGCTATTCGGGCTTTGCAGGCAATCGGTCTGGAAATCACCACCATCAAAGACGTCACGCCCATCCCGCACAACGGGTGCCGCCCCCGCAAAAAGCGTCGCGTGTAACTATCAACGGTCAACTTTCAACTATAAACTAGCCAATGGCTCGCTATACAGGTCCCCGCGTTCGCATCAGCCGCCGCTTCGGAGTTCCGATTTTCGGCCCCTCGAAATACCTCGAGCGCCGCAATTACGGCCCGGGTGTCCACGGCCCGAAGTCCCGCCGCAAACATACGGATTACGGCCTGGGGCTGATCGAGAAGCAGAAACTCCGCTACTATTACGGCTTGCTCGAGCGCCAGTTCCGCGGCGTTTATGAGCGCGCTTTGCGGCGGCGTGGCGTCACTGGCGAACAGATGCTCCAGATCCTGGAAACTCGCCTTGACAACGTTTGCTACCATCTCGGTTTCGCCAACACCCGCGCCGCGGCCCGGCAACTGGTGGGACATGGGCATGTCCGGGTTAACGCCCGCAAGGTTAATATCTCTTCTTTCGGCCTGAAGGTGAACGATATCATCGAGATCAAGAACTCGAATGCCGCTCGCCAATTGGCCACCAAAAATTTGGAGATCGCCGCCAGTCGCGCGGTGCCCGATTGGCTGTCGCTGGACAAAGAAGCCCTCAAAGGGGTCGTGATGCGCATCCCGACCCGTGATGAAATCCAGCCTATCGCCAACGAGCAGGCGGTCGTCGAATTTTATTCCCGCTAACTAACGCAACGGGGTGGTGGAACTCACTCCATTTCCCCATAACAATTATACGGGCCAGGCCGGCTTGCGGGAATAACCGGTCTTGCCAGATTAAAATTGTAAAAGGATACCTATGCCAGTACGTCTAGGACGTTTCGAAATGCCCAAGCGGTTGACCAAAGAGGATTCAACCGCCACCGATACCTACGCCAAATTCGTTGCTGAACCGTTTGAAACCGGTTACGGCCACACCGTCGGCAACTCTCTTCGCCGCGTGCTCCTCTCCTCCCTGGAAGGCGCCGCCATCAGCTCAATCAAAGTCGATGGCGCGATGCACGAGTTCGCCACCATCGACGGCGTCGTCGAGGATGTCACCGAGATCGTTCTGAACCTCAAGAAGATTCTGTTCAAGGCGCACAGTCGCGACCCGCAGACGCTGTTGCTCTCGGTCAACAAGGAAGGTGAAGTCACCGCCGCCGACATCCAACTCAACCAGAACCTCGAGCTCGTCAACCCGACCCAGCATATCTGCACCCTCGATAAGAAGAAGAAACTCGAGATGGAGCTCGAGGTGAAGGTCGGCCGCGGCTTCCTCCCCGGAGATGAAAACAAAAAGCCCAATCAGGCAATCGGCGTCGTCGCGATCGACTCGCTCTTTTCCCCGGTCACGCGCGTCCGTTACGCCGTCGAAAACGCCCGCGTTGGCCAGCGCACCGATTACGATCGCCTCATACTTGAGGTCTGGACTGACGGCCGCATTTCGCCTGACGATGCGCTGACCCAGGCCTCCGCCATTCTCCAGCATCATCTCGATGTTTTTGTTGGATACGACAAGGACGCCGTCGAGTTCGAGGAAGTTGTTGATAAGCAGGATGAGGAAAAGACCAAGCTCAAGAAGCTGCTCAACATGAGCGTCAACGAGATCGAGTTGAGCGTCCGGGCCGCCAATTGCCTCAACAACGCGAACATCACCACGGTCGGCCAGCTCGCCATGAAGAGCGAACAGGAAATGCTCAAATACCGCAACTTCGGGAAAAAATCTCTCAACGAGATCAAAGAGAAACTGGCGGCACTCGGTTTGACCCTCGGCATGACTTTCGAGCCGGACCTGCTGGAGGCTCCAAAAGAAGAGCCTTCGCTTATCGCGCGTTAGTTTCAATCCTTGAACGTTTCGATATCTCCCTATGCGACACCTTAAGCGAACCGCCAAGTTGGGCCGCACCGGTCAGCACCGGAATGCGATGCTTGCCAACCTGGTTTGCAGCCTAATCAAGCACAAACGCGTTACCACCTCGCTGGCCAAGGCCAAAGCTGCCCGTTCCGTCGCCGAGAAAATGGTGACTCTAGGCAAGCGCGGCACGCTACATGACCGCCGCCTTGCCGCCGCGCGCCTGCACCAGGAGGACGCCGTTAAAATCCTCTTCAGCGAGATTGCTCCTGGCCAAAAAGAACGCCACGGCGGCTATACCCGCATCGTTAAGCTGGGCCAGCGCCAGGGCGACGCCGGCCAGCGCGCCATCCTCGAATGGGTGGACCTTTCCGCTGGCCCGGATGCCGCTCCCGAGAGCCAACCGGCCGAACAAGCCAAACCAGAGGAGTCGAAGCCTGCGGAAGCCCCACCCGAAAGCAAGTAAATCGAAAAGCGGATATCTTCGAAAGCATAACGGCCCGACCTCTCTCGAGGTCGGGCCGTTTCCGTTCTTCTGTTCTCCGGCAGCGCGCCGCTTCCACTCCACGGTTCCCACCCCTCCATCAATGAACTATTCCTCTACGCTCGGCTCAGTCCTCAGGCAGCGGCTGGCCTTTAGTCTCCGGCGCCCAGAATAGCGCCGCAAGCCCCACGGCATAAATGCCGCACATCATCACCGCCACGGTGCGGAAGGGCATCAACGTGCTCAGCCATCCGAGCAGGAAGGGGAACGGCGCCGCCAGGTAACGAACCGTGTTGTAGCAAAAGCCCACGGCGGTCCCGCGCAGCCTCGTCGGGAAGAGCTCCGGAAAATAGATCGAGTAGCCTGCGAACGGCGCCAGCGTCGCGAAACCCAACAACGGCAGCATCCAATCAACGTCCGCCGCGGTTTCGAGCGAAGCGAAAACAAACCCTACGACACCCAGACAGACCACGAACGCGCCCAGAAACGCCGCGCGGCGGTTGAAATAACCCGCCGCAAAAGTAAAGCTGAACATTCCCAATACCGCCCCGGCATCCTGCAGCATTGTGCCCCTGCTTCGCGTTCGGTCGATCGTCCGTTGCAGCTCTCGTATCGCCCCTGGGAACATTTGCTCAAGAAGCTGGCGGTTCAGAAAAGCTGCGTTCTCCCGTTCCGGGTCTCGCTCCACCAGTTGAATCAGGTTCTGGGTGCTCTTCTTCAATTTCAGAGATTGGAAGGCGTTCGTGTCGTAGAGGGTTTCATGCTGAATTACGCGGTTCAAGTCCGCCAGCACCGCCTCCAAGGTGGCTGGCGGCGCTGTACCGCCGGTCGGGACTTGCTGAAGACTCGCTATGACCTCCGGCTTAAGCCTCGCTTTCAATCTCGCGACCGCCGGGTGCGTCGCGTCATTCAGGGCCGCGCACAGTTCGGCTGGCTTGAGGAGATCGCTCGCTCGCAGCGGATGGTTCTTGAAAGCGGTCGTGATGAGTTCCGGCGAGAAGAAGGCTATACCCCATAAACCCACCATGCCCGCCACTCCCAGGCACACCCCGACCAACATGTGCCGCCTCCACTTCGGGTGCCGAAACAAATCCGCCAATGACCCCACGGATTTCCCCCCTGCTGGAGCGACGGCTTCTGCTTTGGCCCTTTTCCAAGCCTCAGGCTCCTTGAGGATCAATATCATCGGAACTGCCAGTACGACGGGCAAGACCCCGGCAAAACACAGGACTTGCCAGCCGCTGAAATGCCCCCAATAATTCTCTCCTCCGGGCGTAATCCCCAGGCTTAGCCAGGACGCCAACATTGTTCCCAGTGAGGACAACGCCTGTAAGGAGCCCAGAGCGAGAGTCCGCACCCGTGGCGGAACGCTTTCGGCCACCAGGGTGGTCGCCGCGCCAAACATTCCACCCACACCAACACCGAACAGCAACCGCCACACCAAAAATGCGATGGCGCTATGGGCAAATCCCGACAATCCGGAAAACACGGTGTAAGCCAAAAGCGTGCTGACCATCGCTTTGACCCGGCCACAGTGGTCGCTCAACAGCCCGAACAGAATGCCTCCCGTGGCCCAGCCGAACATCAGCACCATAGTTGCCACCCCTCCCCACCACCTGACATCATCATCGGAGGCTGTCGCCCCTAACAACTCCCTCAGCGCCGGCTCGCGGGACAACACGAAAATCCGCTGTCCCATGCAATCGAAGAGCCATCCGCCTGCACCCAGAATGACCACGAGCCAATGATAAAGTGTGATTGGTGCAGATGAGGCTGCTGCGGAGAGATGTGGCGTAGGCTCTGCCTTGTTAGAAACCTCGCTGTCCGCGGAGGGATGCATTGCGACGCTATACTCGGCAGCCCTGTTGCCCGCTGTCAAGTCATACGCGCCAACCCCCCAACTGAGTCCAGTCAGAATCTTAAACCCGATGCGACCCGGTTCATTCCCGCGAGTTTTTGCTTTTCATTCCGGCCCGGGCGGGGCAGCCTCCCGCCAAGCTTAATTTCATCCATGCGCATCTTAATTGCTACGGCGACGGCTGGCGCCGGCCATTTGGCGGCCGCTGCCGCGCTGGACGAGTCCTGGCGAGCGTTCCGACCTGAAGACGTCGTCGAGCGAATCGACGTGGTGAAGTTCTTTTCCCCGCTCCACCGCAAGATCCACGCCGACGGGTACGTCAAGTTGGTCGAACACGCTCCGGAGATCTGGGGCCTAATGTTCGGCAAGACCGACGACCCCAAGGTGGCGGGCCGCTTGGCCCGCTTGCGGCGCGCCTTTCCGAGCAAATCCCGCGTCCGCTTCATGCGACACGTGAGCCAGTTCAGGCCGGACGTGGTGCTTTGCACGCATTATGTGGCATTCGAAGCATTGGGGATATTGAAGGAGAAGCACGCCCGGCTGACGGCCAGGCGGGCCAGGAGGCCTCGCAGCGACAGAGCAGGAGATCCCGGCGCGGTCGGCGCGCTACCGCTGATCGCGAGCATCGTCACCGACTTCGAGGCCCACGCGCTTTGGATGGCTCCTTGCGTTGATGTCTATTTTGTCGCCGCTGAGGAAACCAAAGCTCGCCTGGTCGCGCGGGGCGCGTCACCGGAGAACGTGGTCGTCACCGGAATCCCGGTGTCGGCAAGGTTTTCCACCAAGCCCGATGTGCGCGGGGTAAGGAAGGCTCTCGGCTTGCGCGACGACCAGCCGGTATTGCTCGTCCTGAGCGGCGGCTTTGGCATGGGGCCCGTCGCCGGAATCCTTGGCGAGTTGGACAAGGTGGGCCACCCATTTCAAACGGTGGTTGTGACGGGCCGGAACGAGGAATTGCGGCGGGATTTGGCGGCGCAAGACCGGAAACATCCGACTCACGTGCTCGGGTTTTCGTCGAACATGCACGAGTTGATGGCCGTTTCCGATCTGATCATTTCCAAACCCGGCGGGCTCACTTCGTCGGAGGCGCTGGCCATTGGGCGACCGCTGTTCATTGTGAACCCGATTCCCGGCCAGGAAGCAGCCAATAGCGATTTTCTCCTCGAGCGCGGCGCGGCGGCCAAAGTCAACCGGGTTGAGGACCTGCCTTATCGGCTGGACCAGTTGCTCGGCACCCGGAAGCTTGCCGAGATGGCGCGCGCGGCCAAAGCTTTGGGGCATCCCGACGCGGCGCGGGAGATTTGTGCCGAAGCGACGAGACGCGCCCAGGCGGATTGCCGCGTTGCAGTCGTTGAAACAGATTAGACAGAAGCGAGAGGTGGACGACTTTCAAGCTGTGCTATGGACAGAGCGTTGAAACCCAACGTAAGCAGCAACCCGACCGCCGAGACCGCCTTGGTTCGATGTGAACGCTCAGCGATCCACGGCGTGGGTGGTTTCGCGAAACAAAACCTTCCCGAAGGCACGCCGATCATAGAATACGTGGGCGAGAAAATTGCAAAGGAACAGTCCCTCAAGCGCTGCGAACAAAATAACGAGTACATCTTTACGCTCGATGAGCAGCATGACCTTGACGGCAATGTGGACTGGAATCCCGCCCGGTTTATCAACCACAGTTGCGCGCCCAACTCTGAAGCGGACGTCAGGGACGGCCGGATCTGGATCGTGGCTGCTCGCGACATCAGGGCAGGGGAGGAGCTTACCTTCAACTACGGCTTCGATTTGGAAGATTACCGCAATTATCCCTGTTATTGCGGGTCATCCCATTGCGTCGGCTACATCGTCGCCGAGGAATTCTTCGAGCACGTGCGGGCCCAGAGGCAATGGGCGCAGAATTCCTAGCGGCACGTGGTCACCGTGAGAGCTATACCTCCACCGACGTGTCGGCGTACTGGCCGGGAGCCAGGCTACGCCGTTCAGAGGAAGCATTGGTCAGCGTCACTTTCCCGCGGAACAGAATCTTCGAACTGAACCAGACCGGGCCGCGCACGACCAGTGCCTGGCATTCTTTCAGCGACGGAACGCCATCACTCAGTTTTTCGTCCAGCTGTTCGACGAGCTTGTAGTGCTTGCCATCCAGGTCAAGCGCCGGCGGCGGTCGCCCGTTGGCGTTCGCCAGCACAACGCGCCAATCCTCTGTCAGTTGGTAAGCGTCGGAGCGCAGAGCGAACAGATCAGCGGTCGTCTTCACTGGCGTAAAACGCATTCGAGGAACAACGATCGCTCCCGCATTGTCAAAGCATTCAATCGCGGCGCCCATAGCCGTCTCGAGTTGAAATACCCGAGGCGAATTCGGGTCGCGTGGGTCAATCGTTTTCGAATTCCTGATCAGCGGCAACGGCACGAACCCGCCCCGCGCCCGCAGCAGTTCCTGCAACGCGTCCAACCGGATCCAAAGGTTGTTAGTGTTAAAAAAACGGTGCCGCTGAATATCCTGAAAGGCGGCTTCATCCGCCCCCGGGCACTGGGCTGATTCGCGGAGCAATAAGATGTCGTTCCGCCGCGCCAGGTGGCCTCCCTTGCGATCCGCGGTTGTGCGTTCTGCCACCTCCATGATGAACGGTTTTTGAGAGTTTGCGAAATAGCTCAGCAGATCCAAATCCAGGTTGGCTCCGAGATTGTCTGAATTCGAGATAAAGAGGTATCTCACCCCTGCTTTCAGCAGACGCTCCAGCCAGCCCGACCCACTGAGGGAAGGGTAAAAGTCACCGTGTCCTGGGGGGCACCATTCCAACTGAGGGTTTGCCGGCCAGGAAACGGGGCGCAGTGTATTGGCATCGACTTTTGGGGCCTGGCTCTGCATCAATTCCAGCGAGCGCGGATCACCCAGCTCGGGATACTTTTTCAGGAAGTCCAGCGTGTCTCGACTGGTGCTGAAGCTGTTCATCAACAGAAAGCGGAGCGGCACCCGATGGCGCTCCCGCAGATGCAGCACCTGCTTCACGATGAAATCCAGGAACGTCAAACCGTCTTTTACCTGGAGTAAAGATTTGGCCCGCTCCAGCCCCATGCTGGTGCCTAAGCCGCCGTTCAACTTGACGACGACGGTTTGGGACAACAGTGTTGGGTCTGGCGCTCGTTCCTTTGACACCGTTTCCAGTCGCGGCAGCTCCTCAACAGGTTGAATACCCGCTTCGGGAATCATTCCCGTCTGGCCGGCCAACAGGCTTTCATAATTGTGCTGAAAAGCGCGAACCGCAGTTTCCCTCACGCCTGCGACCTCCATCTTCGTGGCGAACTCCGCAAATGAACCCTGGTCCATGGATTCAGTAATCACCGCCCCGCCCGTTCCAGGGCCCCCAAGATAATCGTGCTGTAATGCGATGGCGTCCGTAGTGGCGATGGTTCAGGCAGGACAATCGGCGGCTCCTTGGGATCTTTTGGGTACACTACCACCAGCGGCACACCCGCGCGGCCGAAGCGCGTCAATTGTTCGGTGATCACATCGGGGGTGCTCGTGTAATCTCCCAAAAGCGGCACCGCGTTAATTTCCTCAAGCCGCTGCCTAACGTTCGGATTTTCCAGCGCCGGCTTGACGAGCGTGTTGCAGGTTAGGCACCAATCGGCAGTGAAATCTACCAGCACCGGCCGGCGTTCCTGACGCGCTGCGGTGACCGCTTCCGGGGTCCAGGGTTTCCAGGCGATGCCTTCCGGTCGATCTTTCGGCCCGGCCTTCGCTGGCCCGGACGCTTGAGCTGAGCGCCAATGTATTTTTCCTTCGACGATACCGGCGTATCCAGTCGCAAGGAATACCAACGCCACGCTTAGTGCCAAGGGTCGGCGCACACGGCCGCGCTGGACAAACTCGCCGAAGATCCAGGTGCAAAAAGCCAGAATTACGAGGAAAATGCCCAACCACCAGGCCCGGTCTCCGTAATGCACGGGTAGCAGGCTAAACAGCCAGAGCGCAGTCGCCAGCATCGGAAAACCCATCGCAATCTTGAACCGCTCCATCCAGGCGCCGGGTTTCGGGAGAAACTTCAGCCAGCCCGGATGCCAGCTTAAAAGGACGTAAGGGCTTGCCAATCCCAATCCAACCGTGAGCAAGGTTAAGGCGATCAAGGGCGCCTTTTGCGCGAACGCGAATCCGAGCGCGATGCTCAGGAATGGTGCGGTGCAGGGCGTCGCCAGGATGGTGGCCAGCACCCCGTTGAAAAAGGCGCCGACGGCGCCGTGTTTCGAAGCAAGGTTCCCCGCAGCATTCATCGCGCCACCGCTCAGGTTGACCTCGAACAGCCCAAACAGGTTCAGCGCGACCAACGTCACCAGCGCGGTCAAGATGACAAGAAACTGCGGGTTGCCGAATTGCATGCCCCAGCCCGCTCTGTGTCCGGCGGCCTGCAAGCCGATGACCAGTCCGGCCAACCCCAGAAAAGACGCCACCACCCCCAGGCCGTAAACTACCCCGAGCTGGCGCACACGCCGCGGCTCGTCTTTGGCCTGGGCTACGAACCCCAGAATCTTCAAAGCGATCACCGGCAGCACACAGGGCATCACGTTAAGAATCAGACCGCCGAGAAACGCATAAACCAGCATTTGCCAAAGCGGGGGAGCCGCCGTTAGGGCCGTCGCCGCTGGGTTTGCTGTCGTCGCTGGCGCCGGTGACATCAGTTCCAGTTTCACGTCGTAGGCGAGTCGCTCCGCACCAGATCGTTGGGTCACCAGGCCCGAAATTTCTTTCGGCCAATCGCCAGATAATTTCTTGATCTCTTTGCGAATACGAATCTTCCCGCTATCGGCCGGCAACCTTTCGGTGCCGGCCTGCACCTCGTACTGCTCGCTGCTGTCAGGGAAGAAATCGGCGCTGGTGGCGGGCAGGGCGGAATTCCACTCCACCAATAGCGGGCGAGAGTCGTCCTTGGGCGCGGATTCCCACCACCCGCGGGGCGCGACGGAATCGCCGGGGCGAGGTAGTTGTGCTTCCCAGCGTTCCAGCAGTGGCGCGTCTGCGGAACCCTTCGGCTCGGTTCCAACTGTTAGGCTTGCCTGCACGTTAGCCTTGCCGGGGACGCATAGCACCTCACACTCGAGCCACGAAAGGGTCGCTTTTAGCTCAAGACGTCCAGGGCTCACCTCGGTCGAGAGTTTGAGCGGCACGAGCAGTACGACTTCGTTTGTGTAAACGTAGGTCGTAAGCCCGGATTCAGGCATCTTTTCGGGTGCCGGCCAGCGTACTTTGCCGGCGGTTACTCCGGGCGGAAGCTGCCACTGGATCTGGGTGGCCATGCCGGAGTCGCCCGGATTCTTCCAGTAGGTGTGCCAGCCAGGGTCCATTTGCAAGCGGATTCCGGCCAGCACAGTGTCCCCGGGCCGAGCCTGATCCTCCGCCAGCAGTAATTGCGCCCGTGTGTGCGCTGCCTCGGCCGAAAGGCCCGCGAGACTGAGCAAACCCACGCTGATCGCACATGTGATGCGTCGCATCGGCACAACATGCCCCAGAATCAGAGCGGTTGCAGCAAATTCTGCACTGCCTGTCCCGGTCTGCCCTTGCAGCGGGACGGCCGCCAAAAGAGTGTTTTGAGACGCTTGGCGCGCACACGGCGATTGACTTGCCTTCTGCAGGTCATTAGGTTTGCGCCGATGAACGTGTTGGGTGACTCTTTGCTCGAGCTGATCCGCCGCACTTCTGCCGAAATCCCGGAAGACGTCCACCAGGCCATACTAGGCGCCTTAGACAATGAGAAGAAGGGCACTATTGCCGCCAATGCCATGGGGATCATCGACCAGAACATTGCGCTGGCGAAATCCAAATCCCAACCGATTTGCCAGGATACCGGCAGCATTCTCTTTTACGTGGATTGCCCGCCTGGCTTCGACCAGCTCTCGTTTCAGGAAACTGCGCGTGAAGCCATCACACTCGCTACGAAGAAGGGATTTCTGCGCCAAAACTCTGTCGATTCCATCAGCGGCAAGAACGACGGCACGAATATCGGTCCTGGGTCTCCAACGGTTCACTTCCACCAGCACCGCTCGCCGGAGGTGACCGTGCGGCTGGTTCTAAAAGGTGGCGGCTGTGAAAACGTCGGCACGCAATATTCGCTCCCGAACGAAAAACTGAAAGCTAACCGCGACCTGGACGGCTGTCGTAAGGCCATCCTGGACGCCGTTCTGCAGGCCCAGGGAAAAGGCTGCGGCCCGGGCATCCTCGGCGTTTGCATCGGCGGCGACCGGGCCACCGGCTACGAGTTTTCAAAACAACAACTCCTGCGCAAGCTCGACGACCGCAATCCCAACCCCGAGCTCGACACGCTGGAACGTGACATCGTGGAAACCGCCAACAAGCTGGGTATTGGGCCAATGGGGTTCGGTGGAAAAACGACTCTGCTGGGAACCAAGATCGGCGTTCTCAACCGGCTGCCGGCGTCCTATTTCGTCAGCATCAGCTACATGTGCTGGGCTTACCGCCGACAGGGCGTGGCTCTTAGCCCAGAAGGCGAAATCCAGCAATGGCTCTATTGAACGGAAGTTCCCATGATTCCACTCACGACTCCAGTCTCCGAATCAGCGATCCGCGCGCTCAAGGTGGGCGACGAGGTGGCGATCACCGGTGTGCTCTTCACCGGCCGTGATGCCGTCCACAAATACCTCCACGAGGGTGGCAAGCTTCCCGCGGGCGTCGATCTCAACGGCGGCATTCTCTACCACTGCGGCCCGGTCGTCATTAAGGACGAGCGGGGCGACTGGAAGTGCGTCGCGGCCGGCCCAACGACTTCGATACGCGAGGAGCCATACCAGTGGCAAATCATTCGCGATTTTGGCCTGCGTGGAGTGATCGGGAAAGGCGGGATGGCTGAGCGGACGCTGGAAGCGTGCCGCCAGTATGGCTGCGCTTACTTGCATGCGGTCGGGGGCGCGGCGCAGGTGCTCGCCGAGCGCATCCAGCGTGTGCCGAACGTATATTTCATGGATGAATTCGGCGCGCCTGAGGCGATCTGGGAATTCGAGGTCGTCAGTTTCCCAGCCGTGGTTACCATGGATGCACAAGGCAACTCGCTGCACAAAGAAGTCTTCGTTGCCAGCCAGGCGGAGTTGGCCAAGTACGTGTAGGCTCCGAAACTCGAAGGCTTCAGCAGGGTTGGTTGGCATCAATCAAGTCGATCCTGCGCTGATGCCGGCCGCCTTCAAAAGGCGTCTCCAACCAAATACGTACCAAGTCAAGGGCCGTTTCGAGAGGCACCATCCTTTGACCGAGCGAGATAACGTTGGCGTCATTGTGCTGCCGCGCCAGCCGGGCAGATTCCGCGCTCCAACACAACGCGCAGCGCACCCCGCGGACGCGGTTGGCGACGATGGCCTCGCCGTTTCCGGAACCGCCGAGCACAACGCCACGCTCACAAGTCCCACGCGCCACAGCCTCCGCTACCGGCCTGATGAAAAGCGGATAGTCCACCGGAGCGTTCGAGTTTGTGCCAAAATCCGTCACCGTGTGGCCCAGGCTGCCAAGCAACCCGCGGATCTTTTCTTTGTAATCAAAACCGGCATGGTCGGAACCAATCGCAATTCTCATGAGCTTGCATCGAGTATGGCACGCCGACGGGCATCTCGCCAGCGGTCTCCTGAGCCGCCGTCGGAGGTTATAGACAGCGGCAACCAAGTTGCGATACATTCCGGGCTCAAGTTATGGGCATTGCGGACCTTCGACGTGAATACAACCTGGCAGGTTTGCGACGCCGGGACCTGGATGCAGATGCGATCGTCCAGTTCAGGAAGTGGTTCGACCAGGCGAGCGGAGCGCGTGCCAGTGGGCGCATCCGCAGCTTCTTCATCAATGTTTATAAATCGCTCCTCCTGATCCGCGGTGTCGAACAAGTAGATGTGAACTCCATGACCCTCGCGACAGTGGATGCCCAGGGCCGCCCTTCCGCGCGTATCGTTTTGCTCAAGGGGCTGGACGAAAGGGGTTTCCTGTTTTACACCAACCACCAGAGTCGGAAAGGGGTGGAGTTGGCGCAGAACTCTAACGCGGCGCTGGTGTTCTATTGGCCCGGACAAGAGCGCCAGGTTTGCCTTGCAGGGAAAGTCAGCCAACTCCCGGCTGCGGAATCGGACGCGTACTTCCGGAGCCGGCCTCGGGGCAGCCGCATCGCGGCCTGGGCGTCGGACCAAAGTCAGGTGGTGCAGGACCGTGCGGCGCTTCAAGAAAAATGGGAGCAACTCGAGCGACAGTATCCCGGGCAGGAAGTTCCTCGCCCTCCGCATTGGGGCGGGTATGCGCTCAAGCCTGACCGGATTGAGTTCTGGCAGGGCCGGCCGAACCGGCTCCATGACCGTTTCCGCTATACTCGACAGGATGACGGGGGCTGGGTCATCGAGCGCCTGGCACCCTGAGCCCAATTGGCACCGGTATTTCACAAGAACTCGAATCCTGAGCCGACCGCAACCTCGGCCAAATTTCACCGGAACGGGGCTGGGGCGACTTGCAGGACTGCCGCGAGTTGCACGTTATCGGTTCGTGGTACAGAATGCTCCGCGCGGGCGCATCTTGCGCCCGATATACGATGAGGCGACTTGAGAAGTTCATAGCGGCGATTTTCTTTGTACTGAACCTGCAACTGTGCCACGCAAGTGGCGGGGCTGGAGGCCGTTCCGAAGAGGCCGACCGCTTCTCCATTGACAACCTGTTCGAGCGGGGCCGGTACGAAGCCAGCTTCAACAACGGCGCGCTTTTCTCTCCGTTTATCGCCACCCTTAAGCGACCGACCGTCAATTACACCATGACGGAGGTTCAGTTTGGTTACATGCTCACGGACTTTAAGGACACGGGCTTTTTCAGAGGTAATTTCGAGGTTGCGGGCGAAGGGTTCGGCAGCGGCATTTTCGTGGGGCCGGGCAGCTACATCGCCGGGGTCACTCTTTGGGGGCGGTATAACTTCGTCCGGCCAGGCTGCAGGTGGGTGCCTTATGCGCAAGCTGGAGCGGGCATGGTTTCGACGGACATCGACCGCGGGATTGTGGGGCAACCTTTCAACTTTAATTTGGATTTGGGAGCGGGGGTCCGCTGGTTCATCCGCCCCCAATGGGCTTTGAATTTCGAATACCGCTTTCAGCACATCTCCAATGCCAACACCGGCAAGAAGAACCTCGGGATCAACGCCGACGGACCCGTGCTGGGAATATCGTATCTTTTTTAAGCGAGTCCTGGAGCTACTTGCCATCGGCTTGTGTCGCGGCGTCTTCCTGTTGTTCGCTGATGACTGGCGCGATCGCCTGCAGTTTGTCGCCCGGCTCAAGCTCAATCAGCTTCACCCCTTGAGTGTTGCGACCGGCCTCGCGAATGTCCTTCACGAAAGTTCGCACCATCTGTCCCCCGGTGGTGATCAGCATGATTTCGTCGGAGTCCCTCACGGTCAAAGCGCCAACGACAGCCCCGGTCTTTTCGTTGGTTTTCATCGTGATGATGCCCTTGCCGCCGCGTGATTGAACGCGGTACTCATCAAAGGGCGTGCGTTTGCCGATCCCGTTTTCGCCCGCGACGAGCAACGTGGCATCCGTCACCATCACCGATTGTGCGACCACCTTGTCCTCCTTCTCGAGGCTGATGCCGCGGACACCGGCGGCGGGACGGCCCATGGCGCGCACATCCTCTTCGGAGAAGCGGATACTCATGCCGTCTCGAGTGATGAGGACCACCTGGTCGTGCCCGGAAGTCAGTTTCACGTCGATCAAAGTATCACCCGGATCGATGCCGATGGCGATGATGCCGCCCTTGCGCACGTTGGTAAAGTCCTCCAGCGGCGTTTTTTTGACAGTACCCTGTTGAGTCGCGAAGAACAGAAAGCCTTCCTGCTGCCAGGTGGTGTCTTCCTTGTTCGGGCCGGTTTTGGCGAGGATCCGAATCAGCGCGGCGATGGTCTCGCCGGACTTGAGCTCGAGCAGGTTGGCGATGCTGCGGCCCTTCGAGGCGCGGCCCATATCCGGGATCTCATGAACCCGTTCGACGTAGACCCGGCCGGTGCTGGTGAAAAACATCAGGTAATCGTGGGTGCTGGCGGTGAACAGGTGTTCGATGAAATCGTGGTCTTCCTCGGTGGCGCCCTCCCGGGTGACCATGCCTATCACTCCCTTGCCGCCGCGCCGTTGGGCGCGATACGAACTGACGTTCGTGCGTTTGATCAAGCCGCTATGGGTCAGCGTAATGATGACGCCCTCATTGGCAATCAGGTCCTCGATCGCGATTTCGCCTTCGTCGGGCACGAGTTCGGTCAACCGCGGTGTGGCGTACTTTTCCTTGATGACCTGCAGTTCGGCTTTGATGATCGCCAGCACGCGCGCTTCTTTGGCCAGGATATCGAGCAAGTCCTTGATGCGTTCGAGCAAGTCGCGGTACTCCGCCCTGACCTTATCGATTTCCAGGCCGGTCAACTGGTATAAGCGCAGCTCCAGGATGGCGTTGGCCTGCGCCTCGCTGAAGGAGTAACGGCCGCTGGTCAACCGGGCTTCGCTGCGGATGAGGATGCCGAGTTTCTCGACCTGCGCCCGCGTAAAATCGAACGCCAGGAGCTTGATCTTCGCTTCCTCGCGGGTCGCAGAGCTGCGGATGATCCGGATGAAGTCATCCAGGTTCGACAGCGCGATCAGATAGCCCTCGAGGGTTTCGGCGCGCTCCTCGGCCTTGCGCAGCTCGAACCTGGTCCGCCGAACAATCACCTCGCGGCGATGCTCGATGTAGCAGTTGATGAGCGGCTGCAAGCCCAGCGTTTTGGGCCGGCCATGATCGATGGCCAGGGCGTTGACCGCGAAGCTGGTCTCCAGGGCGGTGTGCCTGTAGAGATTGTTGATCACGACTTTGGGGATCGCGTCCCGCTTGATTTCAATCACGACCCGGGTGTTCTCGTCCGACTCGTCGCGAACGGCGGTGATATCCGTGATGATTTTCTCGTTGACCAGTTCAGCGATGCGCTCGACCAGCACGGCCCGATTGACGTTAAAGGGTATTTCGGTGATGACGATCTGCTCGCGACCGCCTTTGAGTTGCTCCATGCCGACCTTGCCGCGCACTTTGACGCTGCCGCGACCGGTGGTAAAATAGTCCTTGATCCCTTCCAGGCCCAGGAGCATGCAACCGGTCGGAAAGTCCGGCCCTTTGACGTGCTTCATCAACTCCTTGAGCGTGATACCCGGATTGTCGATTTGCGCGCAGATGCCATCGATAATTTCGCCGAGGTTGTGGGGAGGGATGTTGGTGGCCATGCCGACCGCGATGCCGGTGCCGCCGTTTATCAGAAGGTTTGGGAACGCGGCGGGGAATACGGTGGGCTCCGTCAAGCGTTCATCATAGTTCGGGACGAAATCCACCGTGTCCTTCTCCATGTCCTGCATGAGCGTGCCGCCGAGGGCGGTCAGGCGCGCCTCGGTGTAACGCATGGCCGCCGGGGGGTCGCCTTCGACCGAACCGAAGTTTCCTTGAGGGTCAACCAGGCGGTCGCGCATGGCCCAGGGCTGGGCCATGTGGACCAGGGTGGGATAGATGACCGCCTCGCCATGCGGATGATAGTTACCGGAGGTATCGCCGCAGATCTTGGCACACTTCATGTGCTTTTTAGGCGGATAAAGGCCAAGCTCATGCATCGCGTAGAGAATCCGGCGCTGGGAGGGCTTCAAGCCATCGCGCACGTCGGGCAGCGCGCGTGAAATGATGACCGACATCGAGTAATCGAGGAATGAATTCTTGATCTCGTCGGCGACGTTGATTTTCGCGATCTTTTCGTTCGCCGCGAACAACGGGGTACTGCCCGGGGGCGGGCTGGTTGAATCGTTTGGTTGGTTTTCGTCAGGCATAAGGAAAAATGGCTGATCAGCGGTTCTCTTCCGACCGGCGAGTGACCTCGATCAGGCTGGCCGGGAGCAACCCGATGGCGAACTGTTCGCAGGCGGCGCGCATTCGGGCATCGGTGGTCGAGAGCGAGCCGCAGTGGTGCAAGTCACAAGTCGCCACATGAAGCGCGTCGAGCGTTCGCAGTGGAATGCGGGGATGACAGGCCAATTGCATGGCGCCCGCGCGCTCCAGCACCTGGCGGTGGAGCGGAAACAGCCGCACCAGGTCATCCTCCACCATGGAAGCAAATTTCTCACCGGCGCTAATGCGTTCGCGCGCGACAATATGCCCCGCCCGCTCTTTGGCGAGCAGAGCGGAACGCACCTCTGCAAGCGCCAGCTCCGAGGTTTCGAAGTGGTGACCGACGAGCGCGGTGTCATACCAGTCACTGTCCGGCTCGCGCACGAGCAGCTTGACCAGGATGGAAGTGTCTAAATACATGCTCACCAGCCCCGGGAGTCGCGATCTTCGCGAACCAGAGCCTCGGCGGAAGGTCCGCCATGCACGGGTTGTTCGAGCAGAAAAGCACCCATCCCTGCGAATGGTTTTCGGCCATGTCCGGCCGACACGGGCGACAGGACTGCCTTCGGCACACCATCGCTGGTGATGGTGACCAGATGACCTTGAGCGACCAATTCGAGGAGCGCTGATAATTTGGCTTTGGCCGCGCGCACGGGGATCGCGAGGCCGACTCCCGGCAGAGCCATTGCTTCCTTCAAAGCGAGCGGAGAGGTTTGACCCCTGGACCTTGGCCATTTCGTTGAACGTTTCGGTTTCATGACAATCAATGTAGTCACATGCGACCACAATTGTCAAGCGGCAGATTCAAACGTCCAAATTCCTCACGTTCAGCGCATTATCTTCGATGAATTGGCGGCGCGGTTCGACTTCCTCCCCCATGAGCTTCGTAAACATTTCTTCGGCTTCGACGGCATCGGTGAGATCGATCCGGAGGAGTTTGCGACGGGCAGGGTTCATGGTGGTTTCAAAAAGTTCCTTTGGGTTCATTTCGCCCAAGCCTTTGAACCGTTTAATCTGGAGCCCGCGACGGCCGACCTCCTTGATGGCCGAGAGAATTTCCGGGATGGAGAAGAGCGGTTTGACCTGCTGTTTGTCTCCTTCGCCTTCGAGCAGCTCGAACAGCGGTTTATCCTGGGCGGAATAGTGCTCGACGCTAAAGCCCTTGCGCGCCAGTTTCTCGAGGACCTCCTTAATGGCCTGGCTCTCGTAGAGTTCCTCGTGGCGAGCGCGACGAGTCGCGCCGTTCTTCGCCCGCTCAATCAGCGAAGTATCGCTTTCCTCCTCGCCGGAGAGGCCCAGATCGAGGTCGGGGTTTTCCTCGGCGAATTTGCCGAGCGCTTCGTTGTCGTGGAAGTAGTGAACGGTTTCTTCGTTACCCTGGCGCACCTTAACGAGGTGCTGCGGCAGTTCGTGCGTTTTTGAATGGCGATGCTCGAGGTAAACGGCGAAATCGCCGCCTTTGCGGCGCAGGCCATTGGCGTACTTGTCGAGCGCCTCGAGCAGTTCGAGGATTTCGCTGAGTTGCTTTTGGGAAAGCTCTTTGTCGTCCTGGACGTTCCGCAGGCGGACCTCTTCGGTGCCGAGCTGGATAAGAATCCGGTTCAACTGCGCGTCGTCATCGACATATTCGACGCGCTTTTTACGCGCGATTTGATAGAGCGGCGGCTGGGCGATATAAACAAACCCACGCTTCACGAGTTCGGGCATCTGGCGGTAGAAGAACGTGAGCAGAAGGGTGCGGATGTGCGACCCGTCCACGTCGGCATCGGTCATGATAATGATCTTGTGGTAGCGCAGCTTTTCGAGATTAAAGGCCCCCTCACTATCGCCATCGCCGATGCCGGTGCCGACCGCGGTAATCATGGTCCGGATTTCATTGTTCTGGAGGACCTTATCCAGGCGGGCCTTTTCGACGTTAATGAGTTTGCCGCGAATCGGCAGGATCGCCTGGAACTTGCGGTCCCGCCCCTGTTTGGCCGAGCCGCCGGCGGAATCGCCTTCGACAATGTAAAGCTCGGTGTTGGCCGGGTCGCGGTCGGAGCAATCGGCGAGTTTGCCGGGCAGGCCGCCACCGGTCAAAGCGCCTTTGCGGACAGTCTCACGGGCCTTCCGGGCCGCCTCGCGCGCGCGCGCCGCCAGCAGCCCTTTTTCCACGACCTTTTTCGCCACCGGCGGACTGGCGTCGAAAAAGGTCATCAACCCGTCGTAAATGACCGATGACACCAGGCCGTCGATTTCGGTATTGACCAGTTTGACCTTCGTTTGGGATTCGAACCGGGGGTTAGGGAGTTTGACGCTGAGGACGCATACCAAACCTTCGCGGACATCATCCCCGGAAATGGCCGGGTCTTTTTCTTTGAGCAGTTCGTTTTGTTTCGCGTACTGGTTGATGGCGCGGGTCAGCGCGGAGCGAAACCCGGTGAGGTGCGTGCCGCCATCGGGATTGGGAATGGAGTTGGCGAAACAAAGGATTTGATCGTTATAACTGTCGTTGTATTGCATCACGCAATCAACGAACACCTCGTCCTTCTGGCGGCTGATGACGATGGGTTTGGGATGCAGCACCTGTTTGTTCCGGCCAAGCTGCTTGACGAATTCCGCAATGCCGTCGCGGTATACGAACCGTTCGGTTTTCTCAACCCGTTCGTCCGAGAGAGTGATTTCGATGCCCGGGTTCAGGAAGGCGAGCTCGCGCATCCGGTTGGCCAGGATCTCGAACTTGAACTCGGTCGTGATAGTAAAGATGGTCGGGTCGGGCTTGAACGTGATGAGCGTGCCGGTGCCCTTGGATTTGCCGATGACCTGAAGCTTCTCGGTCGTGACGCCGCGGGCAAACTGCATGGCATAGACTTTGCCGTCGCGGGACACCTCGACTTTGAACCAATCGGACAGCGCGTTGACGCACTTGGCGCCCACGCCGTGCAAGCCGCCGGAATATTTGTAGGCGCCCTGGCCGAATTTGCCGCCCGCGTGCAGATTGGTCAGCACGAGCTCGACCGCCGGCATGTTCCACTTGGGATGCATATCGACGGGGATGCCGCGGCCGTTGTCGCGGACGGACACCGAGCCATCGACGTGAACCGTCACTTCGATCTTGCTGCAATAGCCGGCGAGGTGTTCGTCAATCGAGTTGTCGAGAACCTCGAACACCGCGTGGTGCAGCCCGCGCTCGTCCGGGTCGCCGATATACATGCCCGGGCGTTTGCGCACCGCCTCCAGACCCTCCAATTTATCAATCTTGGAAGCATCGTATTTCTCCCGGGGATCGGGGTCAGGATTCATCGTTTCAGTTGCTTCAAGCACGTGTTCCTCAGCCATAAAAATCGTTCGGAAAAGGCACTTTTTGCCATCCGTTTTCGGTCAGGGAATTGTCGGAAAAATGGCCGTTAAACACAACTTTTATTTAGGGGTTTTCGGGGGCGGAAACCACTATTAGTTGTGGCAGAGCGGCTTGCCCAAACCTATACCTTGGGCTTTTCTTAGTGACCCCACTGAGTGACTTAAGATTTAATATCGCGGGCCTGGAAGGCGGCAGCTCCGACCAGAAAAGTTGTAACCTGAAAGGCGAGCAAGACGCACAAGGAACCGAACACGCGCTCCCAGGGAACGGGGTCGGCGTAAGCCAAAAGCCAAACCCTAAAATGGTAGGGAATGAAGTATTCCTGGTAAGCTTCGAAGAAGGGGATGTGTTCCATCACGAGGTTGATGAAGAGGAATGAGAGCGCCAGGATGGTCGCCGCCGCCGGTTTCATGTTGAAACACGAGAACATGAACGCCAACCCGAGGATTACATTGGCGTTCAGGGTCATGAGCAGATGCGAATAGATGTAGAGTTTGAGGCCTTCGCCGGGGCTCATCAGGTTGAAGATGCTTTCCGGCCACGCGGAGAAGACGAACATGCTCTTCCAGGGAAACCAGAATCGGGCAAACAATAGCGCGGTTGCACCCAGGACCAGAACCAGCGCCGCGGAGAAAATGACACCGGCCATCCATTTGACGAACAAGAGCCGGAAACGGGAAATTGGACGGCACAGAATCATTCGCAGGGTGCCATCTTCGGCTTCCTTGGCCACCAGGTCACCGCCGACAAGCGCGGCGTATAACGGCATCAACAAGATAATCTGCGGGATGAGCATCACGACCGCGACCGTCAGCGCCGAGATGTATTCTTCGGCGATGTAGCCGTTGCCGGCGAGCATGAGCTCGACTTGCCGTTGCCAATGCGTAAAGCGGAAGGCGAGCAGCATCGCATTCTGGGCCAAGAGAAAAGCGCCGAAGCCGATGTAGGTCCGCTTTTTCCCAAAGAGCTTCCAGAGCTCGTTTTTCAGGTGGTGGTAGAACATGGGGCGGGGGGCAGTAATCAGTGATCAGTGTGCAGTGATCAGATCCTCGACTTTCTTTCGTTGTCCATAAGGCTGAGGTAAAACTGCTCGAGCGTTTCTTCCTCGCGTGCGATTTCATACACGGGCATGCCCCGCTCGACCAGCAAGCGCACGACCTGGTCGGTGCCAATGCCGCGCGACAGAGTCACAAACTGGCCGTCGCGCTGGTCGGAGATTAATCCCTTCTCGCGCAGCGCGGCCGCGGCGGCTGCGAAATCGCCGACTTTAAGCCGGACGCGATTTTCCTGGCGACGGGTTTCGGCCAGGGGCCCCTCGAAGACTTTCCGTCCCTGATTCAAGACGGCGATGCGGGTGCAGAGTTGCTCGACTTCGTTGAGCAAGTGAGAGGAGAGCAGGATGGTGAGGCGGAGTTCGCTGCGGAGCCGCAGGATGGTCTGGCGCATTTCATGAATGCCTTCCGGATCGAGGCCGTCGCTGGGTTCGTCCAGGATGAGAAGTTCCGGGTTGGGAAGCAACGCCTGCGCCAGGGCGAGGCGGGCCCGCATGCCGTGAGAGTAGGTCCGCACCTTGGAATGTTCGCGGCCGCTCAGTCCGACCCATTCGATGACTTCCCGCAAACGGGCCCGGCTCGGCGGCGCGGTGTAAGAGCTCAGGATTTCCAGGTTGTGCCATCCCGTGAGATAATCGTAGAAGGCCGGGCTTTCGAAGAGGGCGCCGACCTTTTGCAGCGCCTGACGGCGATGGGCGGTCACGTCGAAGGAGCAAATGCGGAGCTCGCCGCTGGTGGGCCAGACCTGGCCCAGCATCATGCCGATGGCGGTGCTTTTGCCTGCACCGTTGTGCCCGAGCAAGCCATAGATCTCGCCCGCCGGCACATGCAGCGTCAGGTCATCGACCGCCAGTTGCGGGCCGAAGCGCTTGGTGACATGGTTGAGCTCGATCACTGGCGTTGCTGAATGGTTCCCGCCATTTCCAGCAGGTTCTTGATGTGCCCGTCGGCGTATAAGAAGTTGAGTGCCTTCTTCGGCCCGCGGGCGGCGTGGAATTTGTCCTTGTCGAACATGAGCGGAATCTGGTGGGGATCAAACTTTATGCCCAGCGCGGTCAAGTGATCGGCATCCTCGCCATTCAGCAGGCTGTTCCAGGCATAACTGCTGCCGGTGTTTTCGAACACTTGCTGTTTGTCGGAGGGACAGCGCAGCACATTGACGTTGCCGAGGTAATTCGAAAGCACCACGCTCGGTGGCAGGTACGGATTGGTCGTCGTCAGCGATTTGTCATTCATGTAAGGCAGCCGGTTGTTATTGTCCTGGACATAGAGTTGAAGCGCGATCCCGATTTGATGCAGGTTACTCAGGCAGGCGGTCGCGCGCCCGGACTCTTTCGCCCGCCCCAGGGCCGGCAGGAGCAGGGCGGCCAGGAGGCTGATGACAGCCATGACCACGAGGAGTTCGATGAGGGTGAAGGCGCGCTGTCCCCAGCGCGCCGGAGCGCCGATTTGTAATCGGCTTAGCGCGTGCGAAAGCACTGAGCCTGAGCCTTTTTCCAGCAACAGCAGCGGCGCGCTGGGGACAGCGCGCCGAACCTGCCACGAAGCGGTCGCGTTCTCAGCGCAGTCCATCTTCAAGACCTCTCTGTGCGGCTGTGGGCGCACGGCTCAAGGGCCACGAAATGGCCGGCCGCTTTCCATGACGCGTTGCAACTCTTCGAGCACCGGCGCCAGCTCGGCTTTGGTCTGCGCTGAACTCTGGCTGTAAAACGTTTTGAGGCCGATGGTGCGGATTTTCCCTTGCAGTTCGGGGCTGAGCACCGGTGGTCCGTTGGTGCCGGTGTTCGGGTCACCCTCGCCGGCCTGGAGGCGGTTTTGCTCATCGCGCAGGCGCCGGAGGGCGTCATCAACCGTTTTGCGCCGCTTCTCTTCCGGCAACTGTTCGAACGCCGACAGCATCTGCTTGAAGCCGGTCGGCATGGTCGCCTCGATAAACCAGGCTTTCTCCTCATCGGTCATCTGCTCGAACCAACCGGCCGCCAGCCGCTCCAGCCGCGCCTTGCGCCGTTCCTCAATCGAGAGGGCATTCATCATGTCGGCGAGCTTGCCGATGGCTTTGGTCCGGGCGTCGCCGGAGAGCCTGGTCAAATCGACGGACCCGGCGTACGCTTTGACGGAGTCCGCAGTGACGCGGGCATGCCTGGCCAGGGTGTAGCCGGCGACCGCGACTGCCCAGATGACGATGACCGCGAGGACTGCGAAAACCGCCGGGCGCCACCGTTGACTCAACATGCGGCCAGTGTAGGGCGAGGGAGGAGGGTTGCAAGAGTTAGGCGATTCTTTCATGTCGGCGAACCTGCCAATGGAGAATCGCTGCGGACAGCATGCTGCCCAAGAATACTGACGAACCTAAGAGAACCCCCACCTTGCTCCCTTGTGCGAAAGGAAAACCCAAGCCGCAGACCATCAATCCGGCTGACAGACCCACCGTCGAAAGTCTCCACCACTCCGTCAGCGAGACAATCAGGCTTGGCAACGCTTCAATGAAAAAGAGTGCCCCGATAATGACGGGCCATGACAAACCGAGCTGCCTGGCCCAGACGGTGAAGCCGAGGCCGAAGCTAACCACGATGAACGCGTACAGCCTGACTTGCATGTTCGTACGTTTATGGCTGTCAGTATTGGGCTTCAGCTTAAAAACACCACGCACAGGCAGAGCCAGCCAACAGACAAGCACCAGACAACCGCCCCACGGCGGCGGAACCAGGTGGGGAAAGAAACCAAGTATGAGGATCAAAAGCCCAGTGAATCCAAGCCAAAGCCAAGTCCAAACATCCCGAGGTCCGAGTGGAGGCAAAGAGTTTGTCATGCCGAATGTGCTTCGCAGGTCTTTCATGATTTGATGCTTATCCTATTCGTCACCCGGACACGAGGCATATCCGGCATCGCTCTAAGGGACCGGCTCAGAAGGTGTGAAAAAAACTGAAAATCATGAAGATTAACTTTCGCAACTAGTTGATTATCAAAGGCGGCATTTTGCGATTTCGAGCCTTTTGCCAATTTTTTCACAGCTTCTCAGGCAGGCAGGGCCGAGGGCTCAGGACAAGCAGCCAGGCGAAACCCGGCCTTGCCTGAAGCCGATGGTTCGCCCAACGCGGACCAATTCCTCTGCGTCGCCCGGCGTTCATGCGGCCTCGCTACGCTCCGCTTCGGAGGCCCGCTGCGCTCGGCTGCGAATAACTTTGGAAAGGGTATCAGGGCAAGGCCGCCGAGGCCGCCGCCCTGGGTAAAAAGCCACCCCACCCAACCTCTTTTTCTCCTTCTGGTTTGGCGCGCCTCCAGCGCGCCAAACCAGAAGGAAAAAAAGAGGAGATCATTTTGCATTCGTAACCCCGGGCGCCCCGAAAGCCTTCGGGGTTGCCCGGGGCTATTATCATATCGTCCCGCCGGGACTTCAGTTTGGCTCGCTGCGCTCGCATACTATTGGCTATCGGCGAACGACAAGCATGCGCGGTGGAAGCCAGCCGCCACTGATGAGCGAATTGTGACTGATATAATCGGCTGGCTTCCATCCGCTCCATGTTGTGGTGTGCGCCTGACATGGGCGTGAACTGATGGGGTGAAAGTCCCCTGTGCAGGAATGCAGTCAGGCTGGCTCTCATAACGGGAGTCAGTTTGGCCCAAGTACTAGACCGAAGCAACTGCGGGATCGCGAGGTCTCGTG
>DATMRF010000003.1:0-4399 GCA_035566435.1 Candidatus Acidiferrum sp. | reverse complement strand
CAATATCTTCGGGGCTTCAGTGGGTGGACCGCTGCGCAAAGACCGGCTGTTTTTCTTCACCAATTACGAGGGAACGCGCAGGCGAGAGGAACAGGAAGCGGAGCGTGTTATTCCCACGCCGTCTCTCTGCCAGGGTATCTTTCGGTATCAATATCAACAAACTCCGACCAGCCCGATTCAGGTATTCACGATGACGCCCGCGGACCTCAAGAACCTCGACCCTCGTGGCTTCGGAATTGATCCCGCCATGCTTGACCTCATCGGTCACACGGGTTATTTGGATAAGACTTTTTGCACGGGGAAGACAGTTACCAACGACCTTTTTGCCGGCGATGGATTGAACTATGCCGGCTTCGTATTCCGCGCTCCCATCAGCTACGATAACGATGTTTTCATCGCTCGTGCCGATTACCGCCTCACCGCCGACGGCAAGCACCTCATCTTTTGGCGCGGCAACCTGCAGGATGTGCGCAACCCGGGCGCCCCCTTCCTCCCGGGCGATGCTCCCGAGCAAACCAATGCCGATCACAGTAAAGGATTTGCGGTTGGCTATACGGCCATCCTGAGCTCCACTCTTGCCAATTCCTTCCGTTGGGGATTCACCCGGCAGAGCGTCGGGGCTGACGGCAATACGAACCAGCCATGGAACTCATTTCTGGGGCTGGATCAAGGTTTCACCTATAGCCACAATTTCCAGGTGGGTACGCATAACCTACTGGATGATTTCTCCTGGACTAAGAAGGGCCACGCCTTGCAGTTCGGGACCGCGATTGGGCTCGCGCGCGATCCCCGGTCAAGCAATCTGCACTCTAACCACCTGGGCCTTGGGACAACCAACTGGACGTCTCCTATCGGGTTTGCAGGAACCACGAGCACGCTCGATCCCATGAACGCCACGGCCCATCCAAATCTCGGGACCAATGGGACTGCTCCTGAACCCCTAACCGCAACGCAGTATGACCGACCGCTGCTGGCCCTGTACGGAATGATCTCCGACGTGGTAGCGAACTATAACCTGGACCGCAACGGCATCGCACAGCCTCAAGGCGCTCCGGTAAAACGGAACTATGGGCTCAACTGGTATGAGTTCTACGGGCAGGACACCTGGAGGATCAAACCAAACATTACGCTGACCTACGGGTTGCGCTGGTCGCTCTTCCCTCCGCCGTGGGAAACCAACGGCTTACAGACCACCCCGACTTTCGGTCTTGGGACCCAGTTCGATCAAAACGTCAATAACATGAAGCAAGGATTGGGGTATACGTCGGAACCGCCGATTACTTTCAACCTCGGTGGTCCTGTAAACCACCGCCCTGGCTTTTACAACTTTGAAAAGACGGATTTCTCGCCCCGAATCTCTATCGCGTACTCGCCCCGCTTCGGAGGAGGCTTGCTCAAGAAGTTTTTCGGTGACAACGACAAGACCGTATTTCGTGCCGGTTTCAGCCGCGTTTACGACCGCGCGGGATTCGCCCTGCTGAACACCTCCGACTCGGTCGGTGCGGCGGGTTTGACGACCACCTTGCAGAATCCCTGCTGCACGTTTAATCAGACGGGAGCCGAAGACCTGCCGCGGATCAGCGGCATCAACACCATTCCCAAGTTCAACAACCCGCCGCCTGGGATAAACCCTGTCCAATTCCTGAACGATCCGCCTCCGAAAGGCTTCCCGCAGATACCCGGCATTACCTCTCAAGCTAATTTGTGGGCCAACGACGACACGCTGAAAACCCCGCACGCGTATGCCGTTGACTTTTCCGTGGGCCGCGAACTGCCTCAGCGCTTCTCGTTGCAAGTATCGTACGTTGGCCGCTTTGGGCACCGACTGCTCACGCAACGCGATCTCACCCAGCCGCTGGATATCGTGGACCCCAAGACCGGGATTGACTACTACACAGCGGCAGCGGCCCTGTCCAATCTGGCTAGGACCTTTGCTGCGGCCAACCGTGCCAATGGACTTGGTGGCACGGCCAATTTTTACCAGGCGGTCATCACCCCGGCTGATATTTCCGCGGTTACTGCTGCGAAGCTGGGCCCGACCGCGCAATACTGGGTGGACATGCTGCCGGCGCTTCGAAACGGCGCCACGCAATATCAGGACCTCTTTACCTGTTTCACTCCCTCCACGACAAACACTAAGGATGGCCTGCTTCAGAGTGTTTTCGACCTGTATTACAACCCAGCGCTTTCCGTGATTGGCGACGAGATTGTGGGGCTGGCAGACATTGACGCTTACGGCGGATTAGGCGACAACACGGTACCCTGCGGCAGCACCTCAGCCGTGCCTTATTTCTTCAACGGCCCCGGCGGATTCAATAACGGTGCCGGCAAATACCTCAATGACCAAGCATTCTCGATGTATGGATGGAGCTCCGTCGGCACGTCGAGTTATCACGCGCTTCAGGTAAGCCTGAGGAAGCAATTCAGCCGTGGAGTTCAATTCGATTTCAACTATACGTACTCCAAATCCATCGATATCACATCCGCGGCCTCGCGTGTGGGGTTTGCGGTTTCTGGCTATCAAAATATCGGTCTTGTTGGAACCCGCCTGGCAAATGCCTTTTCCCCGAACCTGGCCCGCGCGGTTTCCGACTTTGACCTCACTCACCAGATGAACCTCAACTGGAGGGCTGAACTTCCCGTTGGCAAAGGCCGGGCTTTGGCTCGTAACGCCAACGGAGTTTTGAATGGTTTCATCGGTGGATGGGAGGTTAGCGGCGTGGCCCGCTGGACCAGCGGATTTCCTTTCAGCGTCGATGGCGGCCAGCGCTGGCCTACGGACTGGTTCCTCACCGCTATCGCACAGATGACTGCCAGACCGAAGACGGGCGTTTTCAAGGGAAATGGCAGTGTCAGCGCTTTTGCTGATCCCGCTGCGGCGCAAGCGGATTTTACTCTGCCCCTTCCAGGCGGAGTTGGCTCGCGCAACGTCCTGCGGGGCGATGGCTTCGCCAGTTGGGACATGAGCCTGGGGAAGAGCTGGAAGTTGCCTAAGGAAAACCACAGCCTGCAGTTCCGCTGGGAGGTGTTCAATGTGCCGAATCTTACGCGCTTCAATGCGCAGAGCGTGGGTTCGTCATCGCTGCTTACTTCACTGACGCAGTCGCCGGGGAGTTTTGGCGCGTACACCAGTCTGCTGACCCAACCGCGCGTGATGCAGTTTGACTTGCGCTACGAATTTTAGTTTTGCGCTGGCCTAGCCTTCGAGGGCGCCGGAGGAGCCGGTGGGCAATTCGATCTGGTACTTGGTGCGGGCTTTTTCGGCGTGCTGCTCGAGGGCCAGGGCGATGAGCTTATCGAGGAGGTCGCGGAAGGGAATGCCGCTGGCTTCCCAGAGCTTCGGGTACATGCTGATGGAGGTGAAGCCAGGGATGGTGTTCACTTCGTTGAGATAGATCTTGCCGCCTTTTTTCTCCAGGAAGAAATCGACGCGGGCCATGCCGCTGAGCTCGAGCGCGCGAAAGGCGGCGACGGCATAGTGCTGGATTTTCTTCACTTGCGCGGGCTTGAGCTTGGCGGGAATCAGGAGCTGGGTGCCTTCCTCGAGATATTTCGCTGTGTAATCGTAAAATTCCCGGTGCGGGACGATTTCGCCGGGCACGGATGCCTGCGGATCGTGGTTGCCTAGGACGGAAACTTCAATTTCGCGCGCGATCATGCAGCGCTCCACGAGAATCTTCATCGCGAATTCCGCCGCGAGATTCAGCCCCGCGGCCAGTTCGGCGCGCGAATGCACCTTGGTCATTCCCACCGACGAACCGAGAGTCGCGGGCTTCACAAATAGGGGGTACTTGAATTTCTTTTCCACCGCACTTTGGACTTCTCTGGGATGGCGCTCCCAATCGGCGCGCTGCACGGCGATCCACGGCACCACGGGAATTTTCGCTATTTGCAGGAGGCGCTTGGAAACGTCCTTGTCCATGCCGATGGCCGAGCCGAGCACGCCGGCGCCGACAAAAGGCAATCCGGCCAGGTCGAGCAGGCCCTGAATCGTGCCGTCTTCGCCATAGGTGCCGTGCATCACGGGGAAGACGACGTCGAGGCGCTGTCCGCCGCCGCTGCCATCCAGCCTGACCAGCGCGGCGTCGGTGGGATCGGCGGTCATCATAACGCGCTGCCCGCCCTTCAAAACCTCGGGAAGCATTTTTTGCGCGCCCGCGCCGATGAGCCAGTGGCCTTCCTTAGTGATGCCTATGGGCAGGGCTTCGTACTTGTCGGGATCGAGGCCCCGAATGACGGAGGCCGCCGAGGCGAGTGAGACTTCATGTTCGCCGGAGCGGCCCCCGAAGAGAATGCCGACGCGGAGGCGTTTCTTGTTCTCAGGGGTCATGGAAGTTTTCCGTTGTCCGTTTTCAGTTATAAGTGAAAAGAGACCATTCGTGGAGCGCTTGTTTTCTGC
>DATMRF010000002.1:0-96955 GCA_035566435.1 Candidatus Acidiferrum sp. | reverse complement strand
TGTCAAAACTTAATAGAAATGTCCCCTTTATAACTTAGGAGAGAATGTCCCCTTTTGTTGGTTGCTATTGGTTCTTTGTTTCCCCCGGTTTGCGGTGGGGGCTGGAGGGAGGCCGGAGCGTAGCGGAGGCCGACCGGAATCCCCCACCGCAAACCGGGCCGCCCGTCCTCGACGCAGCAGGGGACGCCGCCACGGATGATCGGCTGGAGGTGTTATTGTCCTGACTTCCTTGGCGGGCTGGCTTTTCTGGACGCGGGCAGGACGAGTTGGCAGTTCCTTCCATTTGAGTTTCTTTGCCCGATACACCAGTTGCACCCGTCCGTCGCGCAACGTGCGCACCACCACCGGGCGGCCCGCTAGACTCAGGGCCTCATGTTGGCGATCCAGTTGATACCACTTGCCCGCATAGGCCACCGTCCAGTCTCGCTGTACCACCCGCTGCTCTTCCCAACTCAGCACCTCGTCCAGGTTTCGGGGAATGCCCCGATGCGCGTTCAGCGGGCTGGCGGCCACGCGCCCAAACCGCCGGTTGAACTCCCCCAAGAACGTTTCTTCCAGGAACCGGTTGGCGCTTTCCAGATCGCTAATCCCCGCCAACCGCAGCGCTTTAACCAACCGGTCTTGCAGCACCCCGTTCATCCGTTCGACCCGCCCCTTGGCTTGCGGACTGTTGGCCAAAATGAGCTCCACTCCCAACTGCGCCATCGCCCGACCAAATTGCGTTTGGCGCTCCTGGCCGGCCAGTTGCTCGGCCACACCGGCCTGGCCTTCGCAACGGTAGATGCTGTCCCGGTCGACATACAAACTGCCAGGCAACCCATTCTGGCGCACCCAACCCTCCAAGGCGTCGTAACTGGCCCCCGTGGTTTCTGCCTCGCCAAACCGCGCCCGTAGCCGGTTGGTCGCGTCGTCCACCATCACCATCAGCACGCACTTGGCTCGCCGTCCTTCAAACCAGTCATGCTGCGAGCCGTCCAGTTGCACCATTGCCCCAAAGCACGGCTTGCGCTCCCGCCATTGCCGGTGTTGTTGGCGCCGACGCCGCACGGCCCGCTGGCCCGCACTCAACAACCATCGTCGCACCGTATCGTGATCCACCACGATCCCTTCCTTTTCCAGTTCCTCGACCATCAAGGTTGGACCGAAATCCTCGTAGCGCTCCTCAGCGCAGAGCTTCAGCACCTCCGTCCGCAACGCCGCTGGCTTGCACCGCAATCCCGGTTTACCGCGGAGCCGATGCACTAGGCCAGCATCGCCTTCGTTCTGGTAACGCCGCCAGACGCGCTTGGCCTGCCGGTAGCACAAACCCATCAACTCGGCCGCCTGCACCTGGCTCAGTTCGTTGGCTTTGACGCCCGCCATGATCCTTATTCGATCCCGTTCTTTGTGACTCATCGTCAATGTCTCCACGTGCTGGACAGGATGGCTGACGCCCTCCGGCCCCAATAGGGACATTTCCATTAAGTTGGAATGGGGACATTCTCACTAAGTTCCGACACTCCGCTGGATCATTGACAACCGGCAGGGCGAAGGTAGGCTCGGGACCCATGACCAAAAGCCGCACGCCGACCAGCGGTTGTTTCGCGCGAACGAAGCGGCAGTTGGTCACGACGTGGCGTCGTCCAAAACTTTGCCATCAAACGACCGACAAAGGAAAAAACCGAATGAATACCAGAACGCGCCGCCGGCCAGTCGTCGCCACGACTATCCTGGCCACGATTGCGATCACTTTATCCACCCTGGCCCAACCCCGAGGCCGCGGCCCGCAAGGCCCCCAAGTCATTTCGCCGGAGGTAGCGGTGGACCGGCAGGTGACGTTCCGCATTCTGGCGCCGCGGGCCGAATCCGTGCGGCTGGCCGGTGGCGATATCCCGGGCAACAACCAGGGCGCCGAGATGCAGAAAGGCACCAACGGCGTCTGGGAGGTTACCCTCGGGCCGCTGCCGCCCGGCGCTTATCGCTATCATTTCAACGTGGATGGCGTGGCAGTGATCGACCCGCGCAGCGCCGCGATCAGCGAGTCCAACAACAACATCTGGAGCCTGGTGGTGGTGCCCGGGTCGGATTTGATGGACACCAAAGACGTGCCGCGCGGCGCGGTGGCCGCGGTGACGTATTACTCGACGGCGCTCAAGCGCTTCCGGCGGATGCACGTCTATACGCCGCCCGGGTATGAATCGGGCAAGGGTAAATATCCGGTGTTTTATTTGTTGCACGGCGCCGGCGATTGCGACGAGGCCTGGACTTCGGTTGGCCGGGCCGGGTTCATTCTCGACAACCTGATTGCCGCCAACAAAGCCAAGCCGATGCTCGTGGTGATGCCGGCCGGGCACACCGGGCCGTTCCGGGCCGGCGGCGCGCGACCCGCCGTGGACGAGTTTTCCCAGGATTTTCTCACCGACATCCTGCCTTACGCGGAGAAGCACTATCGCGTCTATACGGATGCGAAGCATCGCGCGATGGCCGGGCTCTCAATGGGCGGCGGCCAGACCATCAACATCGGGATTCCGCACCTGGAAAAATTTGGTTACCTCGGCGTGTTCAGCTCGGGCGTGTTTGGCATCACGGGCAGCGGTCCCGGCGCCAACCCATCAGGTCTCCGGTTCGAGGAGGAACACAAGCAGGTGCTGGATGACGCGAAGTTGAAGCAGGGCCTGAAACTGTTCTGGTTCGCGACGGGCAAGGACGATTTCCTGATCGAAACGTCGCGCGCCACGGTGGCAATGTTTAAGAAGCACGGCTTCGACGTGGTTTTCAAGGAGAGCGAGGGGGCGCATACGTGGCTGAATTGGCGAAATTATCTGATTGAGTTCGCGCCGCAGCTTTTCCAATAGGAACGCTATCCACTGTAAAGGGGGACCTGCCCACAGATGACGCAGATTGCCGCAGATGCGGGAGCTATCGTGGAACCGCTCGGAAAACCGCTGCCGAATTCGGAGCGCGCAGACATTCGCAAGTTGCTACGGACAGGAATGTCCGCGCTCCGGTACCGGTTCGAGCAAGAAACCTGACAGCAGTTCAAAACAGGTCATGCTTGGCCCGGATGAAAACGTGCCGTCTCAGCTTCTTCCTTTCGCTCGCCCTGGTTGCAGGGGTTGGGTTGGTGAATGGGCCACTAAAGAAGAGGATAAGTTGGTATCAAATCGATGACCGGCCCGTTGCGCTGCCGCTCCCGGCGGGATAAATTGAAGTGGAAGCGGAGCATGAAAGTACCGGAGCGAGAGGGCCGGCGGAGAGTGGCGCAAGAAAGGATAGCCGCGCCTCCCCGCGGCAGCAGCGACTCGCACGGCGTTCGGCTCCGCCAAGGCAACCTGAATCGGAGGAACCCAGCATGAACCTACCCCTTGGACTCGACCACTGTTTCAGCATCATTAGCGCCCAGTTGCAGCCACCGCACACGGGGGCTGCTTATCGAAACGGAACGCGCCGCCGCGCCATTACCATCTCCCGACAAAGCGGTTCGGGGGGACATGCAGTAGCCGCGAGATTGGCTGAATTGCTGCAAACCAAAACCCCGCCGGACGAACGTCCCTGGACCGTGTTCGACCGCAACCTGGTGGAAAGAGTGCTCGAGGATCATCATCTGTCCAGCCGTCTCGCCCGGTTCATGCCCGAAGACCGGATCGGTGAAGTCTCCGACACTATCGACGAGCTGTTTGGCCTGCATCCGCCTTCCTGGACCCTGGTGCGGAAGAGCGCCGACACGATTCTGCACCTGGCGGAGCTCGGCAACGTGATCCTGATTGGGCGCGCCGCCAACGTCATCACCCGAAAACTCGATGATGTGTTCCATGTCCGGCTGGTCGGCTCATTGGAAAAGCGCGTGAAGTACATGCAGGAGTTTGAACATCTGGACTACAAGAGCGCCCTGGAGCTTGTGGACCGCGAGGACCTGGGCCGACGCCGTTACTTGAAGAAGTATTTCGATAAGGAGATCGACGATCCCTTGCTCTACCACATGGTCATCAACACGGACCTGGTGCCTTACGAAGAGGCGGCGCACCTGATCGCGGACGCCGTGACCGCGAAAGTGGAGGCGGAGGCAGTGCCTTAGACCGATCCTTTCAGTTGAAATCCTTAACGCAAAGCAGGGCACCATTAACGCAAAGGTGCGAAGAGGCAAAGGCGCAAAGGGTCTGAGGAATCCGAGGCCAGAGGGCAGGTCCGCTGATGCCACTGGAAGGTGAGCCTCCTGGCTGACGCTAAACCGGGTTCCCGTCCATTGCGCCTCTGCAACCTGGCGTCTTTGCGTTAGATTCCCATTGCATGGACACGGCTTAGGCAGAGCTCTGCGCCTCGACCGGAGGGAAAGGGGCTTTCCAAAGCGTCCTGATTCGTGTTAGTCATGGGTCCATGAAAATGAACTTTTTACTCCTGTTTTCGGTTCTCGCTGCAGGCGGCCTTTTGGTTCTGAGCGCCACGCAGGCAGGCGCGGCACCTGCCGGAATCGGTCCCAGCTTCAAGGGCCCGGTCGGCCTACAGCTTTATAGCTTACGCGAACAGTTCGGCAAAGACGTGCCGGGCACCCTGGACGAGGTGAAGAGTTTCCGATTCCAGTACGCCGAACTCGCCGGCACCTACGGCCTCTCCGCGGACAAGTTCAAACATGAGCTGGCGGCGCGCGGCATTCAGCCCATCGGCGCTCACTTCGGGTACGAGCGCTATCGGGATGACGCCGAGGGAGTTGCCAAAGAGGCCGAAGAGCTGGGCCTGAAATACGCCGGCTGCGCGTGGATTCCCCACAACGGCGACTTCGACGAAAAGACCTGCCGTGAAGCGATCGCGGTCTTCAACAAAGCAGGCGAGGTGATGGCCAAACACGGCCTGAAATTCTTTTACCACGTTCATGGCTACGAGTTTCAACCCCACGGCAAAGGGACGCTGCTGGACCTGCTGTTCAGCGAGACCAACCCGAAGTTAGTCAGCTACGAGATGGACATTTTCTGGATCGTCTTCCCCGGTCAGGACCCAGTGAAACTGCTGGAGAAGTACGGCAAACGGTGGGAATTGGCCCATCTCAAGGATATGCGCAAAGGGACCCAGACCGGGGCGTTGACCGGCTCAACGGATGTGAAGAATGACGCTGCGCTCGGCAGCGGACTGATGGATTTGCCGGCCATTTTGCGCGCCGCGAAAAAGGCGGGGGTGAAATGGTACTTCATCGAGGACGAATCGCCCTGGTCCGAAAAGCAGCTCCCGGAGAGTCTCCGCTACTTGGAGACTGTGAGGTTTTGAGCGAAGGCGGGGAGTGGAGCGTGGGAGCGGGTTGCGTGGTGCGTGCAACGCATCGCCCGTCAGGCCCCCGGATGAACCCACGGCTTGCGGTAGGCGCGGCGGAGGCGCTTGGTAGCGTCGGGATCGCCCACGACTATGCGTTTGGTCGGGTCATAGACGAGCGAGCGGCCGATACCCATGGCGAGGTTCGCCAGGATGCAGCTTGCGGTCGAGATGTGGCCCTCTTCGATATCGGCGACGGGGCGTCCGCGGCTGTCCACTGCGGCCAGAAAATCGCGCATGTGCCGGCGCGTGGCCGGCGCGGCGTTCAATTCGATGTCTTTTTCAGTCACGTCTTCGGGATACTGCTCGCGCTCAAACACACATTCGAAATGGAGCGGTTTAGCGCTGGTATCCTCCGGGATGAAGTCCGCGCGCATGGTACTGGCCTTAAGCGTTCCTTTCTCGCCGTAGATAAACAGGGCCCACGGATAGTCGGGGTCGGGCGGTGTTCCCCAGGTGCGGTGCTGCCAGACGGCGTCGAAACCGTCGTACTCGAACGTGGCGGTCTGGGTGTCGCTAATGTTCGACTTGCCCTCCTTCTGGACGAAAATGCCGCCAGCGGAGGAAATGCGTTTGGGCCAGCCGAGGTGCAGCATCCAGCGCGCAGTGTCGAGCATGTGCACGCACATGTCGCCCATGATGCCGTTGCCGTACTCGGTGAAGGTGCGCCACCAGCGTTTGTGAGGCAGGCCGTCGTAGGGGCGCAAAGGCGCGGGACCGGTCCACATCTCGTAATCCAGAAAATCCGGCACCGGCTCGAGCGGCGGGTTGCCGTTGGCACGCATGTGGAAGTAACAGCACAATTCGACGTGGCCGATTTTGCCGAGCAAGCCGGCCTCGACGACTTGCTTCTTCACGTCGATCAAATGCGGCGTGCTCTTGCGCTGGGTGCCGATTTGCACCACCCGCTTAAGCCGGCGCGCGGCGTCGAGCATCGCCTCGCCTTCACGCACGTCTCGGGTGATGGGTTTCTGGCAATAAACGTCCGCGCCGGCCTCCATCGCGGCGATGGCATGAAGCGCGTGCCAATGGTCCGGCGAACCCACCAGCACGATGTCCAGGTCCTTCTCCTTAAGCATCTCGCGGTAGTCATTGTAAGTGCGCGGCGGCTTGGCGGATTTTTGCCGCTGGCCGGCGATCTCTACCGCTTCGGCCAGCATGTGTTTGTCGGGATCGCAAATGGAAACGATCTCGACGGGCGCGACCTGCACAAGCCGCCACAAGTCACTCTTCCCATACCAACCCGCGCCGATGAGGCCGACGCGCCTGGCTTTTTCAGCGGCGAACGTGGTCGGGACATAACTGGCGGCGGACAGTGCGATGAAGGCAGCAGAGCTGTTCTTGAGGAATTGGCGGCGGTTCATGCTGTTCCTTTTAGGCCAAAACCGCGCGAAAGGCAAGGGGCACGCGTCATGTTCAACCGTCTCCGCGGCCGATTCAGGAAGCGGGGTGTGGACGGCCACGTCTCCGGGAGGCGTGGGTGCAAAGAAGAATACGGGGACGTGGCCGTCCCCGCCCCGACCCTGAGCTCATGGATTAACCTGGACGCGTCACGCTCCGCCTCGCGGCCAAAACCGGAGCCAAAACCGTTGCGGTGACTGGATGGGAAGTCACCCGCGTGCCCCAGCCGGCATACACGAAGCGTTTGAAGCCCATGCGCGGAATGTAGCTGGCGGCGGGAATTTGGAAGATCACCAATAAAGGCATCATGCCCGCGATGATGCCGAGCACAGTCGCGCTTGCGCCCAGGACCTTGGCATAAAGCACCATGGGGCTGTTCAGGACGACCTGGTACGAAAAGGCGTTGAAAGTGGCGAACAGGTAAGCGTGGTGCAGCCCTGGCGGAAAGACCACCGTTTCCACCGGGGCCTTCGTGGCCTCCGTTTGCCGCTCCAACATTGCGAAAAGCTAAGGCAGGCGTGAGGGTTAAAAAAGTTCATTTGGCGGGCTCGGCCGGGGTGAGCGCCATCCCAGGAATTTCCCAGGTGGTTTGGCACCCGGGCTGCTTGACAGTAGTCGGTCGAACGTACAGTATAATGCAGACTAAAAACGCCCGGCATGGATGCTGATGTTCCACCGTTTGCACAGTCGTTTCCGATGGCGAGCCGGACGGGCGCTCCCGGCGGCGTTGGATCCCTGCGGACAGTGTTGTAACCTTCTCTAACCCTCATACATAGGCCACCTGAGTTTATGCGTTCCGCCCTCAAGAAGTGTTGGTGCCGGGTTTCTGTGCTGGTCGTGCTGGCAGGCCTTTTGCCGGGCGCGGGCCTGCTGCGGGCCCAGATAATCGATCTGAACGGCAACGGAATGAGCGATATCTGGGAACTGCTTTACGGAGCCAGTGGCCTGGATCCGAATGGGGATGCCGACAGCGACGGCGCCTCCAACCGCATGGAGAGTATCGCCGGGACGAATCCGTTTGATGCCAACTCCGTGCCCCGGATAACCGTGGCGGCACCGGCAGGCACCAATTTCAGCGTCAGCATGCCGTGCGCGCTCGGCAAGCAATATCAGTTGCAAAGCATGGATCCCTCCAGCCCAGGCGGCTGGTCCAATTGGACGACCGAGGCATCGGTCGTCGCGCGCTCGGGTTCAGTCGTCACGCTCGCCGCTCCGGCCAGCCTGTCCGCCAAATTCTTCCGGCTTGCGATCTCTGACGTGGATACCGATGGCGATGGCGTCAACGACTGGGAAGAATACCAACTGGGCCTCGATCCGTTTAACCCCACCAGTAATGGGCAACTGGACTCCAATGGCCAGCCGCTGAACGACTATTCGTATGCGGTGGGCAGATTGGGGTCGCAGAATCTCATCACGATTACGGCGACCGACCCGGCTGCAAATCAACCCGACACGGGGCAGCAGCCGATCAACATGGGTCAGCTCACGGTCACGCGCGGCGGCTTTCCGCTAACCGCACTCTATGTAAACTTGGGGCTGGCCGGCCCAGGCCCTGGCATCGGGACGGAGGGAAGCGATTTTGGCACGCTGCCCCGGCTGGCCTATTTCCCAGCGGGTTCGAGCTCCCAGACTATTCTGGTGCGCCCCCTCCCCAACACCAACCTGATGGCGCCAGTGCTCGCGACGATGCAGGTTCTTAGCGGCTCGGGATACACAATCGGAGCTGCCAGCAAGGCCAGCGTCGTGATCTATCCTTCAGCGACGCCGAAGGGCACCGGACTTTTCGGACAGTATTTTACCAACTCGAGCACCACCTATTCCAGCAGCCTGAACTTCAATCCGGCCAACTTGATAATGACGCGAGTGGACCCGACTGTGGATTTTATCTGGGGCAATAACACCAGCCCGATCCCCAACAGCGGTGGGTATTATTGTGTGAGGTGGACGGGCCAGGTTCAGCCGCAATATTCCGAGACTTATTATTTCGACGCGAACACGGATGACGGGGTGCGGGTGTGGGTCAACAACCAGCTCATCATCGACCACTGGGTGGCGCAGTCGGCAACCGATGCGATCGGCACGATCGCCCTTCAAGCCGGCGTGCGCTACAACATCCAAATGGACTATTTCCAGGTCAATGGGAGCGCGGTGTCCCACCTGTCGTGGTACAGCCCCAGCCAGCCGAAACAAATTATCCCCGCCAGCCGGCTTTATCCCGCGACCAGCTCGGCTGCGGCGGTAACCAGTCCGCTGACCGCTATTGCCTTCCTGGGTCAACCCTTCAGCTTCACGGTCACAGGCGCCAATGCCGCCAGTTCCTATACCGCGAACGGCTTGCCGCCCGGGCTGAATTTTAATCCCACCAACGGAGCGCTGAGCGGGATTCCGGGGTTGGCAGGTGACTATCAGGTAACCCTTACGGCGAGCAATGCCGTCGGCCTTGGCGCCTCGGTGGTTGACCTGCAGGTGATTGACACCGGCAGCGCGGTCACGCGCGAAGTTTGGGCCGGCGCGCCAGGCACCAACGTGGCGGACATCCCTCTTGGCACTCCCGCCACCAGCACCAATTTCCTGGGCACCCTCGAAGGCATCACCGGCTTCGGGAGTAACTACGGCGAGCGCATCCGCGGTTATCTGACCGCGCCAGTGACCGGCAACTATTATTTCTGGATTGCGGGCAGCGACTCGGCAGAACTGTGGATTTCCAACGACGGCGACCCGGTCAATAAGGTTCGGCGCGCGCTCGTTTCCCCTGCCAACAGCACAGCACCTCGTCAGTGGTACATGCAACCGAGCCAAAGGTCCGGCTGGCTCAGTCTGGCCGCCGGCCAACGCTACTACCTCGAAATTCTGCACAAGGCGGGCGCCAGCGCAGGCGACAATTGGTCGGTGGGATGGATTCAGGATCCCACGGGGACCAACGCCACAGCTAGCGGCGTAGTTCCGGGTTACTTGCTATCCAAGTACTTCCCGCTGCCGGCATCATTGGCGCCCGGGACGCTCTACGTGGCGGATATGGTCACCGGCCCGGGAGTTACCAACATGGGGGTGGGCTCCGCGACGCTGCGGCTCAGCGCGGATAACTCGCGCGCAATCCTGAACTTCAGCTTCAGCGGCGTTCCCTCGACGGTGATCGGGGAACACATCAACAACGAGCCGTATCTCAGCAACCCAAGCGAGATCCTGTATGATATTTCCGCCGCGCGGCCGCAGCCCGATGGCAGCTTTCTGTGGCCGATCACCGCGGTGGGAACCTTCTCGGCTGCAGACGTGCTCACGATCCTCAACCAAGGCAAAGGCTATATCACGATTCTCACCGGCGATTATCCGAACGGCGAGTTAATCGGCCACTTCGAACGCGTCAATGGCGTCCAAACGTTTGCGCCACCGACCGCGCCACCGACGTGGACAGACGACAGTGCCGACCCCAACGCCGCTGCGCGCTTCCTCACCCAAGCCACATTTGGTCCCAGTCCAAACGATATCGGCACGGTGCAGTCCGTCGGCTATGCCGGATGGATAAACAATCAGTTTGCGCTGCCGGCCTCACACCATCTGCCGGTGGTGCTGGCCAACGGGAACGTGGACCCGAGCTTCCCTTACACTGGAAACCTCGTGTTCAATACCTGGTGGCAGCAGTCAGTGACCGCTCCAGACCAGCTACGCCAACGCGTCGCGTTCGCCCTGAGCGAGATCATGGTGGTTTCCGACGTCGGTGTGCTGCAAGACAACGGGCGCGCCCTCTCCTCCTATTATGACACGCTGCTGGACAACGCGTTCGGCAATTTCCGGGGTTTGCTGGAAGCGGTGACGCTGGCGCCGGCGATGGGGCTCTATCTGAACATGCAGGGCAACGACATGGGCAGCATTGTGACGGGCATCCACGCGAATGAGAATTATGCGCGCGAGATCATGCAATTGTTTTCGATCGGACTCAACCGGATGTGGCCGGACGGGACCCTGGTGCTGAATGCGCAGGGCGACCTGGTGCCGACTTACGACCAGACCGTCGTGATGGGCATGGCAAGCGTCTTCACAGGCTGGAACTATTACCAGGCCAACCAAGGCAACGGCCGGCTGCCCACAAATTTCAACCCTCCGTCCAATTATACCAACCCCATGGTGCTCGTGCCCACCCATCATGAACTCGGCACCAAGCAAATGCTCGACAATGTGATCCTGCCGCAGGCCTGGGGCAGCCAAGCCAGCTCGTCCAGCACCAACTTTGATATCTATTGCTCGCAGGACCTGGAAATGGCGCTCGACTCGCTCTTTAACAACCAGAACGTCGGCCCCTTCATCTGCCGCGAACTCATCCAGCGCCTGGTCACCAGCAGTCCCAGCCAGGGTTACCTGTATCGCGTCGTGCAGAAGTTCAACGACAACGGCTCAGGCGTCCGCGGGGATATGCAAGCCGTGCTCAACGCCATTCTGCTTGATTACGAAGCGCGCAGCACCAACATGCTTTCCGTTCCAACCTACGGCAAACAACGTGAACCGCTGCTCCGCATCACCGCGGCCGCGCGAGCGTTTCCTGCCCCCACCCCGGTTAGCGGCACATACGTGCAAACGACCAATCGCACGATCACCATCACCAGCGCCGCTCCGCATCGGCTGGGCACCAATGACACAATTTGGTTGAATTTCACAGACGGTTCCGGCCAGCCTGCGCCGTCCTCCCAGGCCTATGGAATCACCTGGATAACCCCAAGCGTCTTCACGATAAACGATCCCGGCTTGTCGAGCGGAAGTTACACCCAAGCCGTGAATGTCACTCTCACCAACGTCGTCGGAGGTGTTACCAATGTCTTCACGACGAACGCGATCACGGTAGCCATATCAGGCCACGGACTGGCTGTCGGCAACTCCGCCTGGGTGCAGTTCACCTCGGGTGGCGCGACCAGCGGAGCCTATCAAGTCCTCACCGTCCCAGACTCCTCACACTTTACGGTGGGGACGGCAGATGCCACTTCGCGCTCGGGGAGTTGCGTGATGCCCAAATGGACCGGTGGCGGCTACACCCAAAGCCGGACGAACGTGACCATTTACACCGCTTTCCCGCACGGGCTGAGCTCGGGCCAGAGTGTATTTATCCACTTCAATGCGGCCGGCAGCCCGAACGATGGCGTCTACTCGGTCAACACGGTGATCGACGCGACGCATTTCACAATCATCTCATCCAAATCGACGAGCTTGACCCAGGACAGCCAGACCATTTACCCCCTGGTAGCGCCCGCGCTCCCGCGGAATGGCACCGTCAATGTCAGCTGGAACACGTGGGCCCTGAATGCGACGGACACGGGGTCGTCCTCGAGTCTGGCGCAGACTCCGTTGAACTCGCCGACGGTGTTTAATTTCTTCTTCCCGGATTACAAGTTCCAAGGCCCGCTGGCGACAGCCGGCCTGACCACGCCGGAATTCCAATTGACTTCAGATACGACTATCGCTTGGCAAATGAACTTCGTCGAAGGCGGCCTGCTCAACAATACCGGCAATACCAATGGTCTCAGCAGTTTCATTAACGGGAATGGCTCCCTGGTGATGGACGTTGGACCCTGGATGACCCAGGCCTACACGTCGAATACGGGCATCCCCAGCCTCGTGGACAGCCTCAACACAATCCTCATGGGCGGCCAATTGTCCGGCGGCGCCAAGAGCGCGATTGTGTCGTATGTTGGCAATAACATTAACTTCCCATGGGGCACCAATCCGACCCCGACCCAGATGCGGGACCGTGTGCGGGCCGTCGTCCATCTAATGCTGACCTCGCCCGACTTCGCGATCCAGAAATAGCTTATGGAAAACAAACGCACGTCTATCGTTCAAACCCGGCGCGAGTTTATTCGCCAGGCCGCCTGCGCCGCCGTCGGCACCGCTGCCCTGACCGCCGCCATCCGCGACTTGCGTTTCATGAACGCCGCGGTGGCCCAATCCAACATCAACGATTACAGAGCCCTGGTCTGCATCTTCCTGGCCGGCGGCAATGATTCGAACAACCTGATTATTCCCACCATCCAATCCGAATATAACAATTACGCGGCGATCCGCACGCCGGTGCTGGCGATCCCGCTCTCCGGCTCGCCGTTCAACGTCATTCCGATCTCACCGCTTAATAGTGACGGGCACAGTTATGGGCTGCATCCCGCCTGCCCCGAGCTCGCCAACCTGTTCGCGCAAGGCCGGCTCGCTACGGTGTTCAATGCCGGCACCCTCGTCTTCCCGCTGACGCGCGCCCAATACCAGTCCGGCGTCATGCAGAAACCGCCTCAATTGTTTTCCCACGCCGACCAGGTGACCCAGTGGCAAACCTCGGTGCCGGACCAGCCCCCGGCGACGGGTTGGGGCGGCCGTTGCGCCGATCTCCTTGCCGCGGTCCAACCCAATGCGCCCATCTCCTTATCGGTCACGCTGTCCGGAGCGAACACCTTCGAAGTGGGCCGCAGCATCTCGCAGTACTCCGTTTCGACTTCCGGGGCGATCTCCCTGACCGGCCTCCCCAATGGCAGCACGCGCGCGCAGGCCTTAACCAATATCCTTGGCCTGCCCTATCCAAACATGCAGGCGCAAGCCTACGCGAATGTCGCTACCCATGCCATCAACACCAGTGCTGTGCTGAATACCGCGATCCTCACGACTGCAGATCCCTCGGGCACACAGCAATTCTGGACCACTCCATTTCCGGGCTCGAGTCCCTTTCAAGTTACCACCCCAACCAGCGGCACCAAATTCAACTCGGGCCTTGGACCGCAACTGAAGATGATCGCCCGGCTCATCGAAGCCGGCTATCGCAGTGCAGCCAGCGGCGGGTTTGGCATGCGTCGCCAAATCTTTTTCTGCAGCGTCGGCGGCTATGATCTGCACACGGGGCAGACTGCGGTAATCGGTGGCGTACCGGACACGGTGCAAGGTGCGCATGCCAATTTGCTGGCCGAACTCAGCCAGTGCCTGAACGCGTTCCAGGCGGCCATGGACCAAATCGGCGTGCTCCATAGTGATCCCATTTTCTCCCAACGTGTCACCGCTTTTACCGCGAGCGACTTTGGCCGCACCTTCCCCAGCAACGGCCAGGGCAGCGACCATGGCTGGGGCAGTCATCACCTGATCCTCGGCGGCGCCGTCAAAGGCCAGCGGACTTACGGAACCTTCCCCACTCTGACGATAAACGGTCCGGATGATACCAACACCGGCCGCTGGATTCCTACCACCGCAATCGACCAGTACTTCGCGACCCTGGCCACCTGGTTCGGCGTCGATAGCGGCAATTTGACCACGGTGTTTCCGAACCTCGGTCGCTTCGCGAGCTCGAACCTCGGGTTTGTTTAAACCCGTGCTCTCGAGGCACCGAGTCCCAGTGCGTCGCTCGAAGGCGAACGTCAAACGCTTCGCAAGTGTGTAAGATGAAAAGAGGAGCCGCCGTCATCCTGTTGCTGGCGGTCAGCGCGGCGCTTTACTGGTATTGGCAATCGCAACGGCCTCGCCCCGAGGCGTCAATGCTCCCGACGTCCCCGCCGCCGGCTGCAGCAACACCAGGTGTGACGGGTGTCTTGGAAACCATTCCGGAGCCGAACGTCCCCACAGTCTCGCCGCCGGCGACAGCGCCAGGAGCATCCGTCATCGCAACGCCCGCTTCGAACTCTCCCATGCCAGCGGCCGCAGCGGTGGCCCCTCTGCCGCCGGAACTGGCGAGCATCGCGCCCATGACTGTCCTCGAAAACATGCGCCGGACCATCCGCCAGTACGGTTCGATGTTCGGCGGCAATCCGGTTGGGACCAACCCCGAGATCACCAAAGCGCTCCAGGGCGACAACCCGAAGCAGATCGACTTTCTGAAGGCCGACGGCAACCGCGTGAACGGAAACGGCGAGTTGGTCGATCCCTGGGGCACGCCCTATTTCTTTCATCAGCTCTCAGGCACCGAGATGGAAATCCGCTCCGCCGGACCCGACAAACGGATGTGGACGGCGGACGACCTGGTGGTGAAATAGTCCCAACCTATTTCTCGATTGCCTCGCTGGGCACGTTCATGCCGACGGCGCGTTGCAAGCGAGCGCGAGCGGCGGCGTAGTCGTGCAGGGCCTGGATCTGGGTCGTGCGGGCCTCGGTGAGGGCGGTTTGGGCGCTCAAGACATCGAGCTGGGTGCCGGTGCCCGCCTCGTTGCGGGCGCGGGCCAGGCGAAGAGCTTCCTCAGCTTGCTCCTGAACCTTTTTTTGCGATTCGAGGACTTCGCGAGCCTCAATGAAATTCGAGAACGCGGTGCGGACTTCAAGTTCGATACGCCGGGCGGAGTCGTCGAGGTCTATGCCGGCGCGGTCGGAATTGGCGGCAGCTTCCTGGATGCGTCCCTGGGTGCGCCGGCCGTCGAACAGGTTCCAGGTCAGTTGGACGCCGGCTATCCAGCCATGGTCTTCGACTGAGAGGTCCTGGCTGAGCATCGAATTGTGGAAGTCGTAGCCGACGTAACCCTGCAGAATCGGTTTGTAGCCGGCTTTGGCATTGATGAGGTCTTCCTGACGAAGCGCCCGGGCCGCGCGCAAAGCGCCGAGCTCGGTTCGCTTTTCGAGCGCGAGGTTAATCGCGCGCGGCAATTCAAGATCGTACGGCTCCGCGTCGAGCCGGCCCGAGAGTGTCAGCGGAATCTCCTCGGACGTCTCGCGCGGAATGTTGAACCCCAAGAGGTTAGCCAGGCTGTTCCGGGAGGTGCTGAGGCGGTGACGGGCATTAATCAGGCGCGGCCGCGCGTTGGCCAACTCCACTTCGGCGCGCAGCACATTGAAGCGGGGAACGGTGCCGGCATCGAACCGGCGTGTGGTATCGGCTAGCTCACGCGTGAGGAGCTCGACCGAGGCCTCCTGGACGGTGATTTGCTGGGCCGCCAGGAGAACGTCGTAATAGGCAACTTGAACGCTCACCACGGTATCGGCGAGGGCGGTCTGATAGTTCAAGACCGATTGCTGTTTCGAGAGATTCGCGGCGCGGAGGGCTGACAGCATCCGGCCGCCCTGGTAAAAGTTTTGGACTATCCTGACCTGCGACGACCAATTCTGCGGGGTGCCGAACGTAACGCCGGGGGTTGCGAAGGTATCGATGTCGGTGCGCTGAACTGCGCCAAAGGAGCCGTTGATACCAAGCGTCGGCAAAGCAATGGCTCGGGTCTGGATGGCAATACCCAGCGTCGACTCCAAATCTTTGCGGGCGCGAAGCACGGTTGGATTCTGCGCCAGAGCCAGGTTGACAGCATCAGCCAGCGAGATTGGGCTCGTGATGAAGGTGTTGGTCACCGCCGGACCGGTCGCCGCCGCTACCGGCGCCACCGTCAGCGAAAGCCCGAGCGCAACGAGCGCCAGCACGGTGTGCGGCAAAGGCCGGCGCGGTGAAGCTCCCTCGCCGTCTCCCGGTTCCTCAGCAGGGGCGGGTTTGAGAGTCAGTTCCGTGACCGGTTCAGCCGGCGCGCTCTCTGGGGAGGACACGTACATATAGACGCCCCGCGCGCAGGACTCACACTGCCCGGTCAGGTCCATGTAGAGCTTCACCAACTTTTGCTCTTCCGGTTTTCCATTCCGAACCTGGATGCTCATTCCGATTGGGTGGCGGTGTAGCAGGTTTCCGCACACAAGGACACTTTTTTTTGGGCGAAGAAGCGGTCGAGCGATCAGGAAGTGGAGTGATGGAAAATTTTTCAGGTTCGGATTGGCTCAGATTGGTTTGGTTGACTCTGGCTTAGTCAGGAGGCGTGCAACCGGGAGAATTCACGTCGCAGCTATTCCATAGAAGCTAGAAGATTAAAGAGGAGGACGATTGTGATGGGGGTATATACCCTTGGGGGTGTATGGACCCGTCAACCCGTCAGCACCCGCAAAAAACAGCCTTTTTTTTACGATTTACCCGTCAGCTTACCCGTCAGAAAACGTCAACCGACCCGTCAGGGACGGCGGCGGTGTGCGCGCAAGCCTGCGCTTAGCGGTCAACCGCAGAGTGCGTGGGTGGTTGAGGGCTAAAGGCTGAGAATCCACCAATCCTTTAATCCAATAATCCAGCACTCCATTACTCCACCGCTCCACCACCCCACCTCCCAGCCTCACATATTCATGTGAGGGTCGTTGGCTGCCTTTCCGCGTGACTTTTCGGCGGGGTGACCCTAGAAGAGAATGCGAAGAATCGGCAATCAATGCCAACGCATGCACGTTAAATTGTACAAAATCAGAAGCTTGAAGTCGGGCCAGGGTAAGACCAACAGCATCGATATGGAGTTGGAGTTCGAAGGGGAACGGGCGTTCGTGATTTGGGACTCAATCACCGTCGGTGGGTTCATGCTTAAAGCGAGGGTCGAAATTGATCCGTTGCTGCTCCAGGAGGGCGCGGGACGCGGGTTTGATTTTTATTATCGCGGCGAACTGGTACTGCCTAGACCAGAGAATAATTAAGGCTCGCGTCACCAACCGCTGGCTTTAGTCGTCGCTGGCCTTAGTTGCACCGGGAGCCCGGCTTGGTTGCCCGCTGCGGCAGAGGAAAGCGGCAGAGGACAGCCGCACTCCAAAACCTGGCGGGCATTCGTGGGAGCCACGGCGAACGCTTGCGTTTTGGCGGCTATCCTCTGCCGCTTTGGCCCTCCGCCCCGTTCCTGCCCCCCATTTCCAATCCCTCCCCGTTGCAACCGCCTCTAGCCAACGCAGGCGCGCTTTGGTAATTTTCGGGCGCCTATGTATTTCTGGGGTCAACGGATTTCCAAGTCGTTGGAAGGGCTAGGCCGCCTGACACTGCTGGCCAGGGACGCCATCAGCTCGCTGTTCACCTTCAAGCCGGCCTGGTGTGACCTGCTCTACCAGATTTACTTTGTCGGGGTGAAATCGCAGTCGGTAGTGCTGATCACCGGCGCGTTTACCGGCATGGTGTTGGGCGCACAGACTTATTTCCAGTTCCACAAAGTCAAGATGGATACCGCGACGCTGGCGGTGGTCAGCGTCTCAATGTGCAGCGAACTGGGCCCGGTTTTGACGGGCCTGATGGTGGCCGGGCGAGTCGGCGCGGCAATCGCCGCCGAGCTGGGCACAATGAAGGTCACCGAGCAAATCGACGCGCTGCGGACACTGGCAACGCACCCGGTGGATTACCTGGTGGTGCCGCGGTTGCTCGCGCTGCACACCGCCCTGCCCTTGCTGACCGCCGAATCCATGGCTGTCGGCATTGGCGCCGGCTACGTCGTCGGCGTTTACCTGCTGGGAATCGACCCGACCTATTTGTGGTACAACATGCTCAAATACACCGCGACCTCTGATGTCGTGGTCGGACTGATCAAGGCGTTCGTCTTCGGCGGAATCGTCGCCATCATCGGCTGCTACAAAGGCATGTACTGCGGCGAGGGCGCCGAGGGCGTCGGCCGCGCCACCACCGAAGCCGTCGTCTATTCCTCCATCACCATCCTCATTTCGAACTTCTTCCTGACCCTGACGCTGGGGAAGATTTTCCACACGCTATGATCGAAGTGCGCGAGCTCACCAAGAGTTTCGGCCCCAACATCATCCTGGATGGCGTCAGCTTGTGCATCGACAAGGGCGAGTCGGTAGTGATCATCGGCCGGAGCGGCGGCGGCAAGAGCGTACTGCTCAAGCACCTGATCGCGCTGCTCAAGCCCGATGCGGGCGAGGTGCTGGTCGACGGGGAAAACATTGTGCCGCTCAACGAACGCCAATTGCTGCGCGTCCGGCGAAAGTTCGGCATGCTCTTCCAGTCGGCGGCGCTGTTCGACTCAATGACGGTGGCCGAAAACATCGCTTTCCCGTTCCGGCGCGACCGTTCGCTGCCGCCGGAAGAAATCGCCGAGCGGGTCGCCCACGTGCTCGACCTGGTGGAGTTGCCGGACACCGAAAACAAAAAACCGTCCGAGCTCTCGGGCGGCATGCGCAAACGGGTCGGCCTGGCCCGCGCCATCGTTTACCAGCCGGAAATCGTGCTGTACGATGAGCCCACCACCGGCCTGGACCCGATCGTGTCCGACAGCATTGACAAGCTGATCCTGCGCGTGCGCGACCGGCTCAACGTCACCTCGGTCGTCGTGACTCACGACATGCGCAGCGCCCGCCGCCTGGGCCAGCGCATCCTGATGCTGCACGAGAAAAAAATTTACACCACCGGCACGCCCGACGAGATTTTTAACTCGAAAGATCCGGTGGTGCGCCAGTTCGTCGAGGGCGTTTCGGACCAAATACCAGTTTTATGAGCAAATCGCGCCTGGAATGGAAAGTGGGTTTGTTTGTGTTCATCGGCCTCGCGTTGCTGGCGGCCCTGTTGTTGGAATTCAGCAAGGGCCTCACCTTCTTCCGGCCAACCTACGAGATTGATCTCAGCGCCTCCAACGTCGCCGGCCTGAAAACCCGCGCCGCCGTGCTCATGTCCGGCGTCCAGGTCGGCACCGTCTCCGATATCCGCCTCACGCCGGATGGGAAGACGGTGACGATTGTGTTGCGCATCTTCGGACAGTACCAAATCCATAAGGACGCCCGGTTCAACATCGAGCAATCCGGCTTCCTGGGAGACCAGTACGTGGCCATTGTGCCGACCAAGAACGAAAAAGAGCTCTTCGTCGATGGCGATAAAGCCGAAGCCCAGGCGCCGTTTAACTTGCAGGATTTTACGCGCAGCGCCAGCGGGTTTATCGTGCGCATTGACGACACGGTCAAAAAGTTGAACGAGGCCCTGGTAAACGTGAGTCAGGTTGTCCTTAATCCCCAGTCGCTTACCAATATGGCCGTCACCGTCGCCAACCTGCGCGAGGTGTCCGAGCGCGCCCGGAACACCATCGATAAGATTGATGCCGTCGTTGCCACCAATGGCCCTTCGCTGGCGGTCTCGAGCAGCAACCTGATGGCCTTTTCGCAGGAAATGTCCCGGTTCGCCACCGGGCTCACCGCCCTCGTCGCCACCAACAGCCCTGAAGTCCACGAGGTGGTGAAAAACCTTGAATCCTCGAGCGAATCCCTCAAGAGTCTGCTGAGCGACGTGCAGGCAGGGAAGGGTCTGGCCGGGGACCTGCTCAAGAATGAGCAAATCGCGGCCAATGTATCGCAGATCGCGAGTAATTTGAGCATCACAACCAGCAATTTGAATCGCCTCGGCTTGTGGGGCATCCTGTGGAGCCACAAACCGCCGAAGCCAGAAGAACCGCCGGCGGCGAAGGGCCTGCCGTCGCCGAAGAATGCGTATGAGTAAATAGATACCATGGCTCTCTGGGTCATTCGGATTCTGTTCCTGGCCATGTGCACCGCGGGCGGTTACGCCGTAAGCCAGGTGCGCCAGGAGTATGTCGGTTTGCCGTTGAGTGCGTTGATCGGCATGGCGATCGGTTTCGGCTTCGGGTGGCTCCTGATCGCGATCGACGAAATGCTCAAGGGCTTCTCGCTGCGCGCGTTCTCGGCTACCACCTTTGGGCTGATCCTCGGCATGGTGGTCTCGGTGCTGGTGGACCATTCCGGCCTGTTCGACCAGGCCGACGAGAAACAGCGCTGGCTCATCCGGCTCTGCCTCTTTCTTGGGTTCAGTTACATCGGCATCGTCCTGGCGATGCGCAGCAACAAAGAAGATTTCTCGCTGATTATTCCGTATGTCCGATTCGCGCCCCAGAACAAACCGGACAACCTGCTGCTCCTCGACACCAGCGCCATTATCGATGGGCGCATCGCCGATCTCCTGGATGCGAACTTCGTCGAGGGACTGATCGTGGTGCCGCGCTTCGTGCTCAAGGAGTTGCAGACGATCGCCGATTCGCACGACGCAATCAAACGCGCTCGTGGCCGGCGTGGCCTGGAGATGCTCAACCGCATCCAGCACAACAACAAGAACGAGGTAAAGATCCACGACGGCGATTTCCCGGATGAACCCGAGGTCGATGCCAAACTGGTGCACCTGGCGCGCAATCTGCGCGCCAAGCTGTACACCAACGATTATAACCTCGGCAAAATCGCCGAGCTTCAGGGCGTGAACTTCGTCAATCTGCACGATCTGGCGAAATCGTTGCGCACGGTCCTGCTGCCGGGGGAAGTGCTTTCGTTGCGGATTGTGCGTGAAGGCAAGGAGAAAGGCCAGGGCGTCGGCTACCTGCCCGACGGTACGATGGTGGTGGTCAACCAGGGTCAGGCTTGCGTCGGCCAGCAAGTCGATGCGCAGGTCCAGGCCCTGCACCAAACCGGCGCGGGCGTCATAGTATTTGCGGACTTAAAATCCACCACGGCAACGCTAGGCACTTAACGCAAAGAGGCAAAGGGGGACGGGAATTCAACGCAAAGGCGCAAAGGTGCAAAGGCGCAAAGGACCCGAGGGGACTGAACTGCCGGCACTACACACGCAATTGAATTCGCCAGGAGATACTACTGCTCCTTTGCGTCCGTGCGTTAAGTTCATGACGCCTTTGCGTTAAAACTCAATTAAAGTGAAAAGAGTGCCAGAAGGAGAACGAAATGACAGAGAACGAAATCAGCAAGGTTATCTTGGAAGCTGCGATCGAGGTTCACCGTGAGCTGGGTGGGCCGGGCCTTCTCGAAGGGGTTTACGAAGAGTCCATGGTCGAAGAGCTGACCCGTAACGGACTAAAAGTGGAGCGTCAGCTTCAGGTGCCCATCTTTTACAAGGGCAAGCGGCTCGGCGTCCCGTTGCGCTTGGATTTGAAGCTCAATAGCCTGGTATTAGTCGACAACAAGGCCGTGACCGAATGGAACCCGATTTTTGAGGCGCAGATGCTCACCTACCTGCGGCTGACGAAACTGAAACTCGGGCTCGTCATCAACTTCGGGGAAAAGTACGTCCGGGACGGAATTCACCGTGTGGTCAACGGCCTTTAAGCGCATCCATGCCAAGCGGGTTTAACGCAAAGGCGCAAAGAGGCAAAGACGCAAAGGAATGAAAAAGACTGAATGACCGCGGAGAAGCCCCGGAAAAGAGGAGGACCAATTGTCTGGCTGCTTTGCGCCTTTGCTCCTTTGCGCCTTTGCGTTAAAAGTTAGTTCAATGTTGAACATCCGAGGTTTGCTTTCCCGCCTGGCTCGGCTCTTGCCCGCCGGTGACCTTACTCTTGACCCTGCTGTCCTCGCCGAGCACGCCGGCGATAAATGGTTCGCCTCGCACCTGCCCGAAGCCGTCGCGCTGCCTCGGACCACCCAGTCCGTTTCCACCCTGCTCCGCTTCGCCAACCGCCATAACATACCCGTGACCCCGCGCGGCTCGGGACACGGCTACGTCGGCGGCGCTGTGCCCGTGCGCGGCGGCATCGTCCTCTCCCTCGCCCGGATGAACCGCATCAAAGAGATTAATGCCGCCGACTTTGTCGCGGTCGTCCAGGCCGGGGCCAACACCCAGAAGCTTCAGGACGCTGTCGAAAAACGCGGCTTGTTTTACCCGCCCGACCCGGCCAGCAAGAAGGACACCTTCATCGGCGGCAATATCGCCACGAATGCCGGCGGCCCGCGTTGCCTTAAATATGGCGTCACCCGCGACTATGTCCTTGGCCTGGAAGTTGTGCTGGCAGACGGCTCGGTCGTGCGGCTCGGCGGCCGCACCCACAAGAACAAAACCGGGTTCGAACTGCACCGCCTTTTCGTCGGCTCCGAGGGATTGCTCGGCGTCGTCACCGAGGCCACGTTGAAACTGCTGCCGCTGCCGCCCTATCGCGCCTGCCTGGCCGTGGGCTTCAGCTCGATGCGTTCCGCCGTCCGCTCGCTGCACGCGATTCTCGGCGCGGGCTTCCTCCCCGCAGCCCTTGAATTGGCAGATGCCTTCACCCTCGCTGCGGCGTTCAAACGGATCTCGGCCCAATCAAAAATCAAAAATCAAAAATCAAAAGTCCCCTATCTCGCAGCTCTCCGCCATTGCCAGGCGCACTTGATCGTCGAACTCGACGGCCAGGCCCGCTCGGTCCGCAGCGAAATCCGCGACCTGCAAAAACTCATCGCGCCGCAAAAACCGCTGTTCATCCAGACCGGCCTGGGCGCAGCTCAATGCGAGGAGGTCTGGCAGATTCGCCGCGAGTTTTCCTACGCGCTGCGCGATACCGGCCTGACCAAGCTCAACGAGGACATCGTCGTGCCTCGTGGCCGGCTCGAAGATTTGTTCACCTTCACCGCGCGCTTGCAAAAGAAACACGGCCTGGACGTCGCGTGTTTCGGCCACGCCGGTGACGGCAACATTCACACGAACATCATGGTGGATTTCAAGCAACCCGGCGCGAAAAAGCGCAGTGACGCGGCGCTGAACGAGCTGTTCGCGCAGGTGCTGGCCTGGGGCGGCGCGATTACGGGTGAACACGGCATTGGCCTGGCCAAACAGCGCTGGTGGCCGATGGCCGTCTCGAAAGAAGCGCGCGCGCTGCACCGGACGATAAAGCAAGCGCTCGACCCGCGAGGGATTCTGAATCCCGGCAAATTTGTGTGAGAAGGGCGCACTGCAGAAAGAGACTTTTTACCACGGATAGCACGGATTTCACGGATTTGAACTCGGGACGTTGTTGTCCTCGCGATGCGCGTCTCAACCCCTCAGGGAACCGGCGTTCATCGCTCCCTCTCCCCAGTCACGACTCGCTTCCAATCGAGTTTCGCCTCTTTGAAGTTGAGTAGCAGCGCAACCTCCAGTCCGGTGATGTTCAAGTAGCCGAGCATCTGAGCCACGTGGGTATCGGTGAATGCGGTAACGACTTTGGGGTCCACGATGACCTTGTTGTCCACGATTAGATCCGGAATCAGCTTGCCGATAAAGTGACCGCGATAGGAAACGGGGAATTCGCGTTGTTGTTCCACCACAAGACCTTGAGCCTGAAGTTCGATAACCAGTGCATTTTCGTACAACTTTTCATCCAGCCCGGGTCGGAGCCCATTCAGCACGGTCATCGCGGCGCCAATAATCTGTTTAGTAAGTTCTTCGTGTTTCATCCGACCATTCGTAATCAGGGATGACCACGATTACCAGAAATATTTCAGGCGTTGCATTCCTGCTGGTTCCCTAATCTGTGCCATCCGTGTCATCCGTGGTCATTTTTCTGTTTTCTGTTTTCTGATTTCTTGCGTCGACAACGGTCTTTTTGTACAAACCAGCGGCATGTTCGTAAAACAGTTCAGCTTTGGTTTTGTTTGCGCGCTGCTTCTGGCCTCGGGTGCCGGCTGCAAGAAAGAAGCTACTCCGGTCGAGCAGCCGCAGCCGGTGGTCGCCTCTAATCAAAAATCAAAAATCAAAAATCAAGAATCGTCTCCCATCCTCCGCATCCATTGGCTCGGCAAAAAGCGGCTCGCAACCGAGACCAATGCCGCTTATTTCATGACCATTTGGAACCTGCCCGAGAGCGGCAGGCTCGAGACCCAAACCCTCGACAAACTCGCCCTCTGGCTCGCCGGCTATCACCCGGCGCTCTCGAATTATCAGGAGATCACCAATTATTCGACACCGGTTACGAACAACGCCACTGCCTCAACCCTCCGCCCGCTCGTGCAGGACCTGCTGCAGGAAGAATGGCTGCTCGAAATACACCAGCCGACGAATCAACCGGCGGAACTGGCGCTAGCGATTCGCCTCGACGACCAGCGCACCGCGGCCTGGCAGGCTGCGCAGAGCACGCTGCGCGATGCCCTCGGCACTTTGCGCCACACGCCTTGCGCGCTCACACTCACCAACTCGGGCTCTTGGACACTGCTCGACCTCACCGAGTCACCAGGCACCGACTCTCAAATCTCAACCTTCAACGCTCAACTGGCCGCCACCGGCAATCCCTTCCCCACTTCCCCCACCAATCACTGGCTCGAAGCCGACGTCGACTTATTGAAACTCTCCGGCGTCTGGCCTTTCCTCGCTTCGTTCAACCATCAACTATCCACTAATTGGCCGACTATCAACTTTCAGGTGCTCGGCGACGGCGAGAACGTCCGCACCCACGCGGAACTCGAGTTCCCGCAGCCACTGAATTTCGACCTGGACCCGTGGAACATCCCCACGAACCTGATCCACGACCCGCTGATCGGTTTCACCGCCATCCGCGGGATTCGACCTCTGCTGAAAAGCTTCAAGGCGTGGAACGACCTGCAGCTCGGCACTACCCCAAACCAGGCCTTCTTCTGGGCGTTGGCGGGCATGCCGGCCTTGGAGTATGGGGCTGCTCCACTAGTCGATCCCAGCAATGTCGTGCACAAGGCAGCCGACAGAATCTCTCAGGCTGCAAATCCCTGGCTAGCGGCCAATGGCATGGGGAACCTCGCGCGGGCTACCAACTTTACGGGTCTTGTCTGGAAGGGCGCGCCATTTATCGAGCCCGAGTTGCGTTCCGTGGTTGACAAAAGTGGTGGGTTCATGGTTGCCGGCTTAATCCCCGCTGGCGGCACCAATCGGCCGCCTCCGCCGGAGTTGTTCCAATCGGTTCTAAGCCGTACCAATCTGGTGTTCTACGATTGGGAACTGACGGCGCCTCGGCTCGAGCAGTGGCTTTACCTCGGCCAGCTTTTCCGGTTGATTGCGCACAAGGCGCAACTCCCCCCCCTCTCAACGGGCCTGCAAATGCTCAAGGCAGCCAGGCCGAGATTCGGCAATTGCGTCACTGTGACCACGGCCACCGACCCAAACCACCTCTCGCTCGTTCGGCGTTCAAGTTTAGGATTTAATGCCATCGAGCTCCACCTCCTCGCCGACTGGTTGGAATCGCCGGAATTCCCGCGTGGTCTGCATACTCTCCTCGCGCCGTCGCCCTCGCCTCCAAGCCAACGGCCGGGGACCGGCCCCTCATCCAGTCTGCCCAAATGATGTCCGAGGCAGTTTTGTAGGCGACGAGGTAACGAGTCTCTTATCTCCCCCTCCCTGTCGGCACGGTCAAGGCACGCCGTTCCGTGGGAAAGCTCAGTGACTCATTACCTCGTCTCCTGAAATAACCGGAAATGGTTTCCCCCAATCGCCCCGAGAATAGCGCCGGCTAACCTCCTGAGTGGCAATCGAGAACGTGGTTTTTCCGCCAAAAACCGTGCCAACGGACTTCCCACGCCACCGAATACGAGACAAATCGAGTCGCAAGTTATTTATGTGTAATGTGTTACATTAATTCAACGCCCTGCCCGTGAAGCCCTGAAAAACGTTCAAAAAATCTCTAAAAAACCGTTGACACCCCCCTCGCCCTTTGCGATAGTGACTTCACACACGGTAACACATAACTACAAAATAAAATGAGAACAAAAGCACTATTATGTGCCGCGGCTCTTGCCGCTGGCGCTGCCGCCTCCATGGCGCAAAATGTTTACTCGCTAAACATTGTCGGTTACGTCAACGTCCCCATCAAATCGGGATTCAACTTGGTTGCGAACCCGTTGGACAATGGGACGAACACTCTGAATGACCTGTTCCCGACAGCTGGTTTCGGTGACACGGTCTATGCCTTTACAGGCGGCGCGTTTTCAAGCGCAACGTACTTCGGAAGTTGGTCACCAAATATGTCGCTGCTTCCAGGAGGGGGCGTGTTCTACGCTGCCGGCACCGCCTTCACCAACACGTTCGTAGGAAACGTATTGACGGGAAACCTTACGAACCCGATCCCGGCTGGCTTCTCTATCAAGAGCTCGCAGGCACCGGTCTCCGACACGTTGGAAAACCTTCTAATGCCGGCGAACTTCGGTGATACTGTTTATTACTTCCGCAGCGGCGCTTACGTTTCATCGACCTTTTTCGGTTCCTGGAGCCCGGATCTGAGTCCTGCGGTTGGTGAGTCGTTCTGGATTGCTGCTGGCTCAGCGGAATCCTGGACTCGGGCTTTCAATCCTTAACCAAAACCTCAACGACGAAACTGATCTAGTAAAGCCATAACATACCACAACAACCAAAACTATGAAGAAACTCATCGTAACAACCTTAGCATCGTTTGCTACGCTGGCTGCCTTTGCCCAAGGACAGGTTAACTTCGTTAACGTGTCTGGTTCGCCAGCGTTGAACGCTCCGATCTTTGACGGTCTCAACACCACAGTCAAACTCGCAGGGGCAAACTATCAGGCGGGTCTGTACGCCGGCCCTACATCGACGAGCCTTGCTTATGTAGGCAACTCGACTGCGTTTCTGACGGGTGGTGGCGCAGGGTACTTCAACGGAGGTACAACAACCCTCACCGGAATAGCCGGAGGAGCCACAGCCTGGCTGTCAGTTTGGGCCTGGGACGCCACGCTGGGTGGGACCACGGCGGGTGCTACACTCACCCAAGCGATAGCGTCTGGGAAGCCGGATGTTTATGGGTTTTCGGCTCCGTTCTCAGTTGTCACCGGAAATCCGGCCGGGAGTCCGCCCACAACGCCCGCTGTCATGGTGGGTCTAACGAGCTTCACGATGGTTGTTCCTGAACCCTCGACGTTCGCGTTGGCGGGTCTGGGCGCTGCGGCGCTGATGATCTTCCGCCGCCGCAAGTAACAATATTGCAGGAGACGAGGTAACGAGTCTCCAATCAATCTTCCGCAAAGAAAGCCGCCCGTTTGGGCGGCTTTCTCTTTGTACCAATGTAGGAGACGAGGTAACGAGTCTCTGATCTTTTCGGCGGCAAGGGCGTCTGGTGTCAAGAAGGGCTGGAAAAACGAAGTGATCACAGACTCGTTACCCCGTCTCCTAAATCCTAAAGGCGCGATCGTCCCGCGAGGAAGCTGTGCCGGCGAGGAGCACAGCTTATGTCACATTTCTGTCTTGACATCGAACATAAACAAAGGGTACCGTCGCGGCAGGTTGGAATCGCAGTAGTCAGAACCAAGACGGAAGTATCGAAAAGGAAAACGCTATGAAGAAACTCATCGCGGGTATATTCGCCACTGCTTTGATTGGTGGGAGTGCCTGTGCTCAGGGGACCGTCAATTTCGTCAACCTCAGTGGGGCTCCCCAGTTGAATGTTCCCGTGTTCTGGATAGACGGGGTCACCAAGCTGTCGGGAGCCGTTTGGCAGGCGGGCCTTGTTGCCGGGCCGAGTTCCACCAGTCTGGCCCAAGTCGCTTCGGCCCCGTTCTTTACGGGCGGGGGCGCCGGGTATTTCAGTGGCGGAGTGGTCGCGATCCCAACCGTCGCGGGCGGAGCAACGGCTTTCATCGACCTCACCGTATGGGACACTACACTCGGCGGGACCACCACCGGCGCCAGCGCTTCGCAGGCCCTCGCCTACGCGCTGGCTGATCACGCGGGCGTGTTCGCTGTAACGGGCTATGACTATGCGACCGGATCCTTTATCCCCTTTTCCCTTACGACGGGCGATCCGAATGGGAGTCCGCCGACTTCGGCGGCTTCCCTGCCCCAGCAGTCGTTCAACCTTGTGTGGATAGTTCCTGAGCCTTCCACCCTGTCGCTCACAGGACTGGGCCTGGCGGCGCTGATGCTGCGGCGCCGTCGTAATTGACCATGTAGGAGACGAGGTAACGAGTCTCTGATCCTTTCTACGGATGGGCGCCTGTGGGCCGGTTCGGGTGCGAAACGGGCAGAAGATCAGAGACTAGTTACCTCGTCTCCTACATGACGAATCTCCTCAAGGACCGTACGTCCCCTACCAACGAGGAGCCTTGGGGAGATCAACCCACTGCATCTGGTACCGGCGCGGATCCAGACTCGCCCGCCGGCACAGCTCATCCATATCAGCCTGCATTTCGGCGCTGGGGCCGGAGGTGGAACGGCCGCCATAGAAAACGAGTTCATCGGGCAGCGGCAGCATGTTGGGCGAACCCGAGTCGCCGCCCTTGAAGATATCCACCGTAAACCCCGGCACCTGGGCGCTGACATTTCCTCCTTGTTCAGTCATGAAAAGGGGACAGGGCCCGTCAGCCAGGATGTCGTAACTCGCCCTCATATTGGTCACCGCCACGACCCGCATCGGGGAAATCGAGTCAGGCAAATCCCGATCGAATAAAATGACCGAATAGTCTCGGTGGGCCTCAGGCATCGTTCGAACCAGCTCAAGCAGCACCTTCACCTCGACTACCTCGTTTTCCACAGTGAGGAACCAAATGCGCATCCCCGTCCGGTTTGTGTTAATGCCGTCCGGCCCCATTGAATGTCCCCGAGTATAGCCGTGGCGCCGGGTCAGGGCGGTAATGGGCACCTGGCCGGGATTGCCCTCGCTCTCCCACCCAGGGCTCAGGGCGGTTAATCCTTGCATTCCCCACATGAGGCTGTTGGTATTCCAGGTGACGACCGGTGGCACCGCTGGCCAGCCGGGCTGGCGAGTCCGCTCGCTCCACACCAGGGTGCTTCGCCCATTAGTGTGCGCGACGAAGTTTGTCCAAATGAAATGATTGAACGATGCCGGCAGATAATAATCGAACTCCTTGTTGGTGAAGTACCAGACTTGCGCCACCAGTTGAGTGGTCTGCAGCCACAACCGCTCCCGTATCTCGAGCGGCAAGGTTTCGGGAGGCGGAGGTCGCGAGGCCCACATACTCGGCAGGACATTAGTTCGCGCGTAGGTAACCACGGAACATACCGCCGGACCATTAGTCTCCATACGCACCAGGTTGGTAACCGAATAAAACACGTCCCCCGGCTTGGCGGCGGTCGAGCTTAATGGGACAGAGCACAGAATGGCGCCAATCATGGCAGAGAGTTTCCTGGTCATGGAAGATCGAGTCCGAAATGTGCTCCGAGCCATGCCGATACCGACAGATTTAAGGCAAAGACGCAACGGACTAACTTTTTTTTAAGAGCCGTTGACCACACGGGGATTCCTCCCCCTGGCCTTGCTCATTTCGCTCTCAGTCGTTCAGTCCCCTTTTCCCTTTGCGTCTTTGCACCTTTGCGCCTTTGCGTTGAAGTCCCCTTTCAGAAATCCCGAATCACGAGACTACTGCGGCAGTTGTTGTGGCATCCCGGGCAGCCGCGGCGGCGTAGGAACGCTAGGAGTGGTTGTGGGCGTAGTCCCCTGCTCCGGATTGGCAGCCGTACCGGTGGGATTCGGGTTCAAAGACGTTGGCGGCAGCGGCGGGAAATTGGGGTTATTCTTGTTGAGCTCGCGCATCGCCTCCATGTGGATGATTTGCTCCTCAGGCGTCATCTGCGGCTGCTGAGCCGCCGCCTGCGCTTGAGCTTGAGCTTGGGCTGCCGAATTAGCTCCGCCATAAACCGGAAGCGCAGCGCCACCCGCAGAGACGCTCGGGTTTGCGACGCCGCCGAAGCCGCCAGGCGAATAACCGCCTGGAGAGTAACCCGCGCTATTTGGATTGACCGTGCCGGGCTGCGCGCGGAGCGGCCGCGTAGGCAGATTAAACCCCGAGCCACCGGCAGGCTGGCCATAGGGGTTGACACCCGGGGGCCGCAGACCGCCGACAGCCGGTGGAGGTATCGCACCGGGTTGGGCTGTGAGCAGAGGGCTGCTGACCAGCTTTTGACCGTCTTTGTCGAAATTCAGCACCACGAGGACATCACCGTTCTTGACTTTGACCGTGCCTGCCTTTTCGTCGATCTGCAGCACCTCGATGTCTCCTTCCCGCTCTCCCTCGCCCAGGATATACGACTGTTCGCCCTTGGGAGGCTCGCCTGGCTTTCCGGCCGGCGGGGGAGTCTTCATGAGAGCCTGCTTTCTCCCCAGAATCGTGGTGATGCCCGTAAGCGTAATCTTGGAGGGCGGCGGCTTGACTTCTTCAATGGGCACCGCCACTGGCGCCGGCTTCAATGCGAAAACATTCCGTGCCACAATTCCCGCGTATGGGCCGTCAGTTATCGCCCACGCGCCCTGACACAGCAGGAGGCCGCCCGTAAGCCAAGCAACCGTTTTTCCACGATCCGTCATAGTTGCAATATAACGATTACCCAGCTAAAACACCACTGGAAAGCGCAAGTTTCGGGAATTGCGAATTGTAGGAGACGAGGTAACGAGTCTCTGATCTTTCTGCCCGTCTCCCTTCCCCTGAACCTTCGGTTGGTAGGGCGGCGCTGTCCTCAGCGCGCCGTGCGACATGGCTAAGCGACACGACGTCAGGGCTCTCTGATCTTTTCAAAGGTAGCCTCGTCGCTTGACCGCTACGGGCGGGCAGAGAGGGGATCAGAGACTGGTTACCTCGTGTATTACAGCGTTTGGAGCTTATTCAACGCCTCTCGGGCAGCGACGCGTACCGTCTCATTATCGTCCTCCAAAAGTCGGGTCAGACTCGCAGTTGCCGGTTTGGCAACCAAACCGATGCTGCCCAGGGCCTCGGCAGCGAACGCCCGGACCGCAGCCGAGTCATCCTTCAAGCACAACACCAGGCCGACCAGCACGGGCATCGTATTCGTGCCCTGCAGGTTGAGGTGTTGAAGCCCAATCAATCGCACCTCGGACGCCGGGTCCCTCAACGCGCCACTAAACACCTGCTGGACCAGATCATCCGCCGTTCCCGATTGCGCCAATGCCCCTAGAGCCAGTCGCCGCGCCTCACGATTGGGGTCGTTGCCGGCCATCGCGGCGTCCGCCCCTGGCACAGGCCGGAAGTTATAGATACGCAGGACCAGAGCGCCTGCGGTTTCCCGAAGGCCCCCTCTCTCGCGGCCAAGCTCTTCCACGAGCGGGGCGATGGCCGGCAAACCGATCGTCGAGAGGCTATACGCGGCCGAGGCGCGGATGGCGGCCTCAGGATCGTGCAGCGCCCGCACCAATGCCGCCATGGACTCCTGGTTTTCGGGCGGGAGCTGGCCAAGAGCGAAGATGGCGACCCGGCGCGTAGTCGGGTCCGGAGCCGACGCCGCTTCGAGAAGACCAGGCAACGAGACTCGCCCCATCCGGCCTAAAGTCGTGGCTGCTTCCCAGGCTAGCCCCTGGTCGGGATGTCGAAGTGCCTGAAGCAGTTCAGGCACCGCCACTCTTGCCGCGGGCCCGATAACGCCTAACGACCGGGCAGCAGACCGACGAATCCAGGTGGCCGGCACGCGGTTCACGTAGGGCGAAACCAACCAGGCCATCGGGGTCGGGAGTTGGCGGAAAAGCGATCGGGCTGTTTTTTGCAGGAATGGATCCCCTGCCTTAAGCAGGCGCACCAGGTCCGGGATCGCTTCCGGCCCCATCGCATGCAACGCGGCGATGGCGTTTGATGCCTGCGGCTCCGGCGCAAAGATCAGTGAACTCCACTCCGGGACGGTCTTGCCGCGGTAAAGAACGCCTCGCTCCCACCGCCACCAGAACATCGTCAAGGCCGCCAAAGCCAGCACGACTGCCACGCCGCCGAGCGCGAGAGTCCGATGCGGATGAGGACGCATTTCTTCTTTATTCAACTCCTTAAATTACATCGCCGGGGGTCGACAGTCGAGGGCCGGGGGATTTCTCATTTCTCCTCGTGATAGGCTTTCCCGGCACGGTACAGGTCGAGCAGTTGAAGGTTCTTTCGTTCAAGGTCGCGCTGACCGGCCAGGTGGGCGAGCTCGATGGCTCTTTCGGCGGCGGCCACCGCCTCCTGAAACCGGCCGGCCTCTGCATATGCTGCGGCCAGGGTGCCCACAAAAACCGTTTCTTTGTAGTGTGTCAGCTCGCAACCATGCTCGGCCCAGCGCACCGATTCAGGACCGTTCCGGAGCGTCGGGTCGGGATTGGTGGCCAATATCCAGGCCAGGTTGTTGCAGGCTTTCTCGTCGTCGGGTTTCAAGCGAAGGAACTCGCGATAAAAACCAACCGCCGGTTGATTCTCGCCTCGCGAGCTCAGCACGAAACCCAGTTTACCGTAAACGAGTGCCGTTTGCGGATCAAGGCGCACGGCTTCGCTCAGATAAGTTTTGGCCTGGTCAAAATCCCCATGCATGGCCAGGAGAGCGCCCATGTTCTGGAGGGCGCTGGCGTACTGGGGATAGATTCTCAACGCCTCCACAAGGTGGCCCCGGGCTTCTTCGAACCTGCCGCGCGCGCCCGCCGTGGCCGCCAAGCCATTATGTGCCATGTAGTTGTCGCTCGTAACCACCAGACAGCGTCGGAACAATGTCTCCGAGTCGCTCCAAAAGTTCGCCTCGCGGTAAGTCAAAGCCCCGATTGCGACAACCATCAATATTGCGACGCCCAACACTGGATTCCTCGGGACCCTGAATCTCTGGACCAACTCCGCGCCGCCCCAGGCCAGAATGATGAAGCAGCCGATCAACGGAAGGTAGGTATAACGGTTCGCAAAAGCTTGCGAGCCAACCTGGACCAGGCCAATGACCGGCACGAGCATGCCCAAATACCAAAACCATCCGACGGTCAGATAGGGGCGCCGGCCGCGGACTACCGCCAACATTGCCCACGCACTCATGACCGCGATCACCACTAGACCGAGAATTATCTGCCAACTCGGCCAGCCCGGCAGCGGTCGCAAATAGAGAATTCCCAACCTGGTGGGCCAGACCATCTTCTCGAGGTAAACCAGGTAGGCCACGGCCGCGTTTCCCAGCCGCGCCCTCACCGAGAACATTCCGAGCGGGGCCATTGCCCCCTGGTGTTTTTGGGCCAGTAGCGCTACCACGCTCGAGGCGACGGTCAGCAGAAAGAAGGGGAGCTTTTCTATCGCCAACCGGCCGAGACTTCGCAGGTGATTGGTGATCGGTAACCTCCGGTCAATGATCGGTGATCCGCCAGCGGCAACGGACAACTCTCGGAAACGTCCGAGGGGCCAGTAATCGAGCAGAAGCAGAACGAACGGGAGCGTCACCAGCATCGGTTTGCTCATCAGGCCGAGCGCGAAGAAGACTAGCGCGAGGCCGTAGTGCAGGGTCGGGGAGTTTTTGATTTTTGATTTTTGATTTTTGATCGCGAAATCCGCGTCGCCCGCTTGAATGCTTGGCTTGGCAGTATCCGTTCCGGCTACCGGAGCGGCAACTTCAGCGCCCGGACGCCGATTCGTGGACTCTAGACTTTGGACTTTGGGCTTCGGACTCAGGCCCATGGACTTTGGACCTTGGGCTTTGGACTGCTCGACGTACCTCGCATACGCCCACAAAGTGAGCATGAAGAAGAACGCGCTCAACACATCCTTCCGTTCTGCCACCCAGGCAACGGACTCGACATGCAGCGGGTGCAAGCCGAAGAGGGCGGCGACGAAGGCACAGGGCCAGACCGCGCCGGTCAGGCGCCGGAGCACCAGGAACAACAGCAGAACGTTCGCGGTATGCAAAAGCAGGTTGGTCAAGTGATGCATCCCGGCATTCAACCCGAACAGGCTGCAATCGAGCATATGCGACAGCATGGTCAGCGGGTGCCAGTTCCCGCTAACCGTGTGCGTGAGCGCCCAGCTCAAGCTCCTGAGAGTCAGGCCCGCCTGCACCTGGGGGTTCTCCGTCACGTAATCCTGGTCGTCATAGTCGAGGAAACTGTACGTTGTGACGCGCCAGAACGTCCCCAGGGTGGCCAGCGCCAGACCAAGGCAAATCAGCCAGACCAGCGTCTTCTCGGACATTCGTTGCATCAAGGGCTCGATTTTGCCCTACGGTGAATACCCCTGCAACGCAACAGTGGCTGTGCGATTGTAGGAGACGAGGTAACGAGTCTCTGATCCCCTCCCTCTTGGACGCTCGGCCGTCAATGAAAGCCCTTCCGCGGAAAAGATCAGAGACTCGTTACCTCGTCTCCTACAATTTCAAGGGCAGCCGGGCCTGCGTATCGTTTCACGCCCCCTCAACCGCCAGAAATTGGCCGACGGCCGCGTCGGCTCGGAGGAGTTTTACCCGGCTGTACTCTGGCGAGTGATAAAAGGTTTTCGCCTGCTCCAGGCTCGGGAATTCGATCACTACCAGCCGCCGGGTTTCCGCTTCACCTTCCAGGGTGGTAATTTCACCGCCGCGGACAATGAATTTGCCCCCGTAAAGCGCAATCGAAGCCGGCGTCTCTTTGGTGTATTCGCGGTAGCGGGCCCAATCGGTGACCTCAACTCTGGCGATGATGTAGGCTGACATGGTCCCGAGGATGCACGCTGCGGAAGCGGCGGGCAAGGCCGCTGCTACGCTTTTGCACCACCCTGCTACGTTTTTGCACTACCTGCTACGTTCTTGCGGGTGCTACGCTTTTGCTGCTACGCTTTTGTAGGTGCTACACTTTTGCTATTGCGCTTCTGCTCTTCACAAACCACTGACAACAAGCGATTTCCGCGATTTGCTACGCTTTTGGCTACGCTTTTGCAATCCTCAACCCTTGCCCGAAGAAAGAAATTCTCCCGGGTCACCCTAACGGATAACGCACATTCCCGACTATTCCACGCAGGATACTGTGGGAAGCTTCCGGGACACTTCTGGGACACTTTGAAAATGAGAATACCTCGGTAAACACGGCCTTGGGACACTTTGACGGCATATTTACCCCCCGCCGCTCACACCATCAGCTCGCCGTCCTCGACGTTCGCTCTTCCGCCAGTCGCGTCGTCCGTTTTGCCAGGTTCAGCAACTCTCAAGGATCAGCCTTGTCAACCTAATGGATCACCCTTGTCAATCTCAAGGATCAGCCTTTGGCAACCCCTGAAACGCGCCATCACTCGCTAAATACGGCCTGTGGAAACGTTTCAACCCTGGATCACCCCTGGATCACCCCTCCCGGCGGAGAAAATAAGATTTATCCTTTATCCTTCCCCTCCCAACTCCCGATAGCTCCCGCTCCCGCAAACCCGTGGTCCCGATAGCTCCCGATAGCTGCCGCCAGCCTGTCCCCGCAGCGGCACCTATCGGCACCTATCGGCACCAAAATTGAATTTCCGCGCGCGGGAGGGCGCGCTTGTCCCAAGCCGCCTCGCGTCGAATACCAGCCAATACCACCAAATCCCCGCTAATCACAGCTACTACCGCGTAATACCACTTCCCGCATTTTGACTCGAACTGGTATTTTGCGGTGAGACACCCCCCGGCGCCCCTTCGTGACCACGTTTCACGCTCATTCCCGCCTTTGCGCCTTTGCACCTTGGCGTCTTTGCGTTAAAACCTGTCCGAAGCGTTACCCGGCTTTGGTCGCACGCAGCCGCCCCACGCAACCTCCGCCTTCCACCTTCTTCCACCTTTTTCCACCTCGGGCGACCCGATACTTTATCCCGCCCGGTCCACTTTCCGCGTATTCCCCGTATTCCGGGGTTATCTTCTCTTGCTCTTCGTAGCGGCTCCGTTGCGCTGGGTCACCCGGTGTTCATCCGGGGTTCGACCCCGCTCCCGCTCAAGATTCGTCGAGCTCGCTCGCGGCCCTCGCTCCTGATCCCGACCAAAATTAAAATTACCGCCAAAGAGGGCTGACGAAGCTCCTTTTGGGCGCAGGACGAAATTCTTCTTTGCCGCGCTTGAAGAAATCTGTCGTCCGCCCGCTCCTTTTCCCTGCCGAAAATTTGTGTGGACATCCTCCCTGGATTTGCGGTAAAGAATGCGCCCAGGAACGGCTAAGTACACGCGAACTTTATGGCACGGCTGGTCGTCAATCCAGGGTCTCCGACAGCGTGGGAAATTGAACTTAAGCCCGGCGCCAACTCCATCGGGCGCGGCGCTCACAACGATTTTAAAATTCCGGACGGGTCGGTTTCCGGCTCCCATTGCCAAATCCACGTCAGCGACCAGGGGACGGTGATCAAGGACCTCGGCTCGACCAACGGCACGTTCATCAATCGCGCCCCGGTGCAGGAAGCCCAGTTGCAGACCGGCCAAACGCTCCACTTGGGCGGCGTCCCGCTGATGTTCTACTCCGACGCTCCGGACGCCATAGCCATGCCGCCACCGCCTCGTGTGGGCCTCGCCCCGCCGCCACTTGCGCCCCGTTTGTCAGTCGCCGCTCCCCCGCCACCGACCGGCTTGGCGGCGCCTGTGCCGCTCCCACCGCCCATTTCCGCGGAAAGCGACACCAGCTCCACCCAGCCGCTGCTTGCGGGCAAGTGCAAGCATCACCCCAAAATTGCCGGCCGGTTCTTTTGCGGCCATTGCCGCAACTTTTTCTGCGACCTCTGTGTCAATTCGCGGATTGTGGGAGGTGTGCAGCACAGGTTTTGCCGGCATTGCGGCGCCGAATGCACGGCGGCGCAGGTCCAGGCGGCGCCTGTTACCGAGAAAGGCTTCTTTGCCCGGCTCCCCGGCGCATTCGCTTATCCCTTCCGCGGCAGCGGCCTCCTGGTGCTCATCGTCAGCACATTCCTTTTCGCCGGACTGCAATTGCTCAGCCGCGGGTTGCTGGGGTTATTCTCCGCGATAGTGGCCGGCGGTTATTTGTACTCCTACATGCAAAATATCATCCACTCGACCGCAGCCGAGGACGAACAGATGCCCGACCTGCCGGGCATGGATGATATTTTCGGTGGCTTCTTCCGTATGGCCGTGGTGACGATCCTCTGCTTTGGACCCCCAATTACCCTGGGCGTTTTAAAGCTATTCTTTGACATGGACACCATTCCGATGAGCGCGATCATCGCCACCACCGCCCTGGGCTGCCTGTATTTCCCCATGGCCTTCCTGGCGGTGGCTATGAAAGACTCGGTCTTCGCCGCCAACCCGCTGGTAGTGATGCCCGCCATTTTCAAGGTCCCAGGCCAGTACCTCGTCACGGCGCTGGTGGTCCTCAGCGTTTTTGGCGTGCGGCAACTGGGCGACTTCCTCATGGTCGGTATCAAAGCACAGGGGTACGCGACCCGCGACATGTCCGAACTATTAATCGGTTTTGGGATCAGGGCTTTCTGGAGCCTCGCCAGCATCTATCTGCTGACTGTCAGCATGCGTATTCTCGGCACCCTCTACCTCACCAACCGCCGTTCATTCGGTTGGTTCGATCATTAAGGCCTCTGCACGACGCGATAAAACCTGGCGGCAAGGTTGGTCGAGGAGAAGTCCACGAACGTAAACGAACCGCCACTGGTGAAGTTCGTCCCGACCGCGGTCCAATGGACAAAATCGGAAGAAGCCTCGACGACATTGGTTGTGCCCGGAACCAACCCGGTTGCGGCGAGCCGGAAACAGCCGTCCGACAGCTTCTCCATAGCGTTGAGCCCTGTGCACCTGAACAAATCGACCAGGCTGGTTGCGTTCGCGGCATCACCCAGGAGCGGAGCGACGCCGAAGATTTCCTGAATCGTGCGCAGCAGGGAGCTGTGGGTGTAACGATTCGTGCTGCAGTACCCTCCACCTTTGGCCAGCGGCGAGAGCAAGAGCATCCCGATCGGGCCGTCACTGCCTTCGCCTTCGTCCCAGGTGATGAACAGCGCCCCGCTATTTTGGTAGGCGGGTGAGGCCAGGATTTTAGGCGCCTCGTGCGCCAGCCAGGTGTCTCCCTGCCGGATGGCATTGCCCAGCGGCGCGCACGTATCGTGCATGTCGTGGCAAAGAGTGGGCGTGATGAAATTGTACTGAGCCACCGTACCGTTGGTAAGGTCGTAAGCCAGCTCGCTATACGGCCGGATGTGGGCAATACCATACGCGCAGTTCGGGTTGTTGGTCCCGGTCACGTCGTCGAAAAAAACAAAAGGGTTATGCTTGGGCGCATAACCGTTGGTGGCGGTTAGCGGGACACAGGCGCCGCTGATGTCTTCCTGGTAAGCTCTCCAGGAAACTCCCGCGTTCTGGAGCAAAGTAACCAGGTGGTTCGTGCTCGACTGGTGATTCACTGAGGGATTTAAGTCGTTCAGGATGCCGAAATTGGTCCCCGCCTCCATCCATAAATAATTCGGTTCACTGGGGTGCAATCCGGGTGGGTTATAATATTGCGCGCAGGAGGAAGCCATCGACAGCAGTGTACCATTTACGTACGGCGCGTTAGTGGATCCTTTGATTTCCGACCAATTGTGGTTCTCCATCACAATCACAAACACCGTCTGTACAGCTGGTACCGCCGCGCCGAAACTTCCCCATGCCAACATCGCCGTCAACCCGGCCAGAACCAACCGCATGGCTCCTCTTGAGCACCGATTGGGCCAATAGGCCAAGGGCCCACCCTGGGGAATTCCTTGGAAGGCTCACCATTCCCCCGGGGTAATTGTAATTATGAAACACCCAACTGACCTGAAACCCCTCCCTTCGGGGTCCGCCTTTGCTGGCCCCGTGTCCGGCGCCCCGCGCCCCGCCTCTCGTTCCCGTAACACGTTTTGTGGCCCTATATATAGTGACAGCACTCTTCTAAATATGAAAAACCGAACCAGCACGAAAACCTCCGCCACCCCACTACTGCATTCTCTTGCCTTGTTCCCTTCCGTGCCGTGCTCCCCCGCGCTCGCCTTAGCCGTCGGAACCCGGGTGGACGCGTTGATGGGTTGCCAAGACCCACCTGCCACTGGATCGCGCCTCAACCCGGACAGAGTCGGTTCAAACCGGTTCAAACCGGATAAAGCTATAAATTGGGGGGGCTCAAGTCTCAGTTGCGGTGTGCCGCCCGGTGGTCATCGCGTCTCGGCAATCGCTTTCTGCCGCGGATATGGCTGCCGTCCCGTTACGCTTTGTGCGCCAGGGATTCAGCCGCGGCTATTGGGTTCATTGACCGGAGCCAGGCGTAGAGTAAAGTAGCTTCGTCTCATGATGCTGAAATTCGGGTTCGCGCCATCCGGCTGGCTGGCATTTGCCGGCGTTGTGACGTTTTTGGTTGGATGCAGCTCGTCTCACCTGGCACGGCAGCAAACTCGAGGCGAAGCCAGCAGGCCGAGCACCGGCGCTGAACGACTGGAGGGATTGGATCTCAATGGCCGGCCCGTGAATCCGCTTAACGAGCCGCGCGCGAAAGCCGTAACTCTGATTTTTGTGCGCACGGATTGCCCGATTTCGAATCATTACGCTCCGGAAATCCAACGACTCTACAAGAAGTTCCGCGCTTTGGGTGTGGCTTTCTGGCTGGTGTACCCGAACGACACCACTTCGGTGGCCGAGATCCAGGCGCACGACCGGGAATACGGCTTGTCTTTGCCGGTGTTGCGCGACCCACGACATCGGTTGGTTCAGAAGACGGGTGTGCGGGTGACTCCCGAGGCAACGGTATTTCTTCCGGGCGGCGAAATGGTCTATCGCGGGCGCATCGACGACCAATACGTGGACCTCGGCAAGCAAAGAAGCGAGGCCACTGAGCACGACCTCGACGTGACGCTGGCCCAGTTGGTCGCCGGCAAGCCCGTAACGAACGCCGAAACCGTTGCGGTCGGATGCTACATCTCCGGTTTGTAATGAGGGGAAAGATAAGTCTTGATGCCTGGTGTTGGGCAGCGCTCGCGTCGTGGTTGATGGCATGCGTTCCATTCCTGGCGGGCGCCGAAGCCGCGCCGGCGTCGTCAGCACCGGACGGAAAGCCACCGGTCACTTTTAACAAAGACGTCGCCCCCATCGTTTTCGGACACTGCGCCGGTTGCCATCGCCCGGGCCAGCCGGGTCCCTTCAGCTTGCTTAAGTACGAGGACTTCCGAAAGCGCGCCAAACAGATCGCGGAGGTGGTGGAAAAGCGCTACATGCCGCCGTGGTTGCCGGAGCCAGGTCACGGTGACTTCGCTGACGATCGGAGTTTGACCAGGGAGCAGATCGATACACTGACTCGTTGGGTGGCGGCTGGAGTGGTGGAGGGCGCGCCCGGAGACCTGCCGGCGCTGCCGAAATGGACCTCGGGTTGGCAACTGGGAGAACCGGATCTAGTGGTCAAAATGCCCACGGCCTTTCAACTGCCGGCCGAGGGCAAAGACGTGTATCGGAACTTCGTCTTCCCCATCCCCGTGTCCGCCCGAAAGCTCGTGCGCGGAGTCGATTTCGACCCGGGCAACCGGACTGTCGTCCACCATGCCTTTATCGAAGTGGACACCAGCCGCTATTCGCGACGGTTGGCGGAAAAGGGGGGCTCGGCGGGTTTGGGCGGCATGCTGCTGCCCGAGACGGCCACCATGCCCGGCGGGAAATTCCTCGGCTGGCAACCGGGCAAGGTGCCGCATTTCGCACCTGACGGCCTGGCCTGGGTTCTGGAAACGAATACCGATTTGGTGCTTCAGTTGCACATGCACCCGAGCGGCAAGCCCGAACTCGTCCAACCCACGATCGCCTTCTACTTCACTGACCGATGGCCCACGAACACGACGTACCGGCTCAATCTAAACCCGCTGCTGATTGATATCCCGGCCGGCCGGAAAGATTATGCGATCGAGGACAGTTACGTTCTCCCGGTCGATGTGCTCCTGGTTGGCATCAGCCCGCACGCGCATTATTTGGGCAAGCGGCTCCAGGGCACCGCTGGTTTTCCAGACGGGAGGAGTCAGGACCTCATCCTGATCAAAGACTGGGATTTCAATTGGCAGGGCGATTACCAATATAAGGAGCCGGTTTCGTTGCCGAAAGGAACGCGGCTCGCCATGCATTTCACTTACGACAATTCCGCGGACAATCCGCGAAACCCCAATCACCCGCCTAAACGGGTGAAATACGGCCTGCAAACCACCGATGAAATGGGGGAACTGTGGTTCCAGGTGTTGCCAAGAAATGTGAGCGAACTAAAGGTGCTGGGGCAGGATTTTTACGGGCACCTGGTCCAGCGAACGCTCGATTACAACGAAACCATCCTGAAAGAGAATCCCAACGACGCCGAGGCGCACACGCGCGCCGGCCGCGCCCGGAATTATCTCGGCCAGCTTCCGCAGGCGCTCGAACATTTCAATGCAGCGATCCGCGCCGACCCCAGTTATGACCGAGCGTACTACGAGCTCGGCGTCCTCTATCTGCGCTTGAACCGGGTGGGGGAAGCCGAAGCGGCGTTCCAGAACGTTGTCCGGCTGAATCCGGACGATTATGAAGCGCAGGGCAACCTTGGCCTTGTTTGTTTGAAACGAAACGATTTGGCCGGAGCTGAGCGCCATTTCGCGGCCGCGCTACAGATTAACCCCCAGGATTCGGTTGCCCAAAATTATCTGAGCCAAATCAAGGCTGCGGCGAGATGAGAAGGGGGTCTGTGGACGATAAGCCGCGGACTGCGGACGTTGGACCGTGCACTTTGGAGTTTGGACTGCAACCGGACGCCGGCCTAACCCCGCGCGATTTCCTTCAACACCCGGCCATCGGGAGCGATCAGTTGGATGTGCAGCGGCATCTGGCCTACCGCGTGGGTCGAGCAGCTCAGGCACGGGTCGTAGCAGCGAATGCCGTGCTCGATACGGTTGAGCATCGGCTCGGGGATGTCGGTGCCGCGCACGTAGTGGCGGGCGATCTGGGCCACGGTGCGGTTCATCGCCAGGTTGTTCTGGCCGGTGGCAACGATGAGATTGACCTTCTTGAGCAGGCCGTCGCGGTCCACGGTGTAATCATGGAACAGGGTGCCGCGGGGCGCTTCACTAACGCCCACGCCTCGGAGGCTGTTGATACCCGCGTCGGCCCGCAGGTCTTCGCTCAACAACTCCGCGTCGTCCATGCAGGCCTCCACCCGCTCGATGGAGGTCAGGATTTCGATCAATCGAGCGTAGTGATAGAGGAAAGAGGAGGTGACGGCGCCCCGGCCGAACTTTTTGAATTTTTTCAGCTCGGCATCGGCCTTCGGCGTGCCCATCTGCTCAGCGACATTGAGTCGGGCGAGCGGTCCGACCCGGTACATACCTTCCGGGAAACCGAGCGGCGTGTAATAGGGCGATTTGAGGTAAGAGGTCGGCTGCACGGCTTCGCTGATGTATTCATAGTATTTCTGCGGGTCGAGCTGGTCGGCAATTACGCTGCCGCTGCTGTCGGTGAAGCGCAGCTTGCCGCCGTGGTGCTCCCAGCCGCCCTCCGGGTCCACCAGCCCCATGAACAGGGATTGGAAGTTGCCGAAGATCTGGATTTCCTTGTTGTGCGAATCGAGCGTCTTCCGGAAGAGGTCGAACGCGATTTTGGTGGTCGCGTAGGCTTCGGGAAGCCAGGCGCGGATGCGGGCGCGGCCTTCCTCGGTCAACGGGCTGCGCACACCGCCAGGGACCGCCCATGCCGGATGAATTTTTTTGCCGCCGAGGATCTCGATGATCTCCTGGCCGAATTGGCGCAGCCGGATGCCCGCGCGGGCAAGGTCCGTGTTCGAGGCGATTAGCCCGAACACATTGCGCTTGTCCTGCGGCGTATCCCAGCCCATGAGGAAATCGGGCGCACTCAGGTGAAAGAAGCTCAACGCGTGGCTCTGGATAATCTGGCCGAGGTTCATCAACCGCCGAAGCTTATCGGCCGCGGGAGGGATACTGACCGCCATAATGGCGTCGCCGGCTTTGGCCGAAGCCAGTAAATGGCTGACGGGACAAATGCCGCAAATCCGCGGGGTGATGCCGGGCATTTCCGAATAAGGGCGGCCTTCGCAGAATTTTTCGAAGCCGCGGAATTCGACCACGTGGAACTCGGCGTCGGAAACGTTCCCGGCGTCGTCGATGAAAATGCTGATTTTGGCGTGGCCTTCGATGCGGGTCACCGGGTCAATTACGATGCGCTTCGACATGAACGTTCCTGGTTAAGTTAATAAACCTTCATCCAAACTTCAGTTGCGCCCCTTCCAGTTTTGGTTCCTGGCCGCTGAGCACCTGGGTCATGAGGGCCTTGATGCGGTCGGCCGGAGGCGGGCAGCCGGGCAGGTAATAATCAACATGCACCACCTCGTGCAATGGGCGCACCTGTTCGAGCAGCGCCGGAACGATGCCCGGCTCGCGCGGCACCGTAGGATTGGACTGGGCGCCCTCGATATAGGCGCGCTGGAGCACATTCTCGGCATTGGCCGGCCCAAGCTGGTTACGGAGCGCCGGCACGTTCCCGGTCACCGCGCAATCGCCGAAAGAGACTACAAGTTTGGTCCGTTGCCGGATTTTGTGCAGCATTTCCAGGTTGTCCTCGTTGCAGACGGCGCCCTCGACGAGGCAGACATCGACGTTCGCCGGGTATTCCTTCACGTCCACGACGGGGCTATAGACGAGATCGATCTTCCCGGCCAACTCGATCAGGAATTCATCCAGGTCGAGAAAGGACATGTGGCAGCCCGAACAGCCGCCGAGCCAGACAGTTGCAACTCTTAAGCGATCCATTGTTTTTTCTCCCGTGCGGTGACGATGAATTCGAGTTTGGTGCGGTCGCGCTCCATTTCGGAGGTCGTCGCGCCTTTGTAGAACAACGCGCCGGTGGGGCAGGACATGACACATTTGCCGCACTTGGTGCAGGTATCGGAGGAGCCCCACGGCTGGTTGAGGTCGGAAATGATCCGCGCCCGAGCGCCGCGGCCGGAAACGTTCTTGGTGCCCGCCCCTTCGATGTGCCAGCACACCCGGACGCAGCGGGTGCACAAAATGCAGCGGTTATGATCCATCCCGAACAGCGGGTGGGTGTTATCGACCTCCCATTTCGGAAAGCAGTATTCATAGCGGACGTGGTCCATGCCCTGGCCGAAGCCTAGGCTCTGGAGTTCGCAATGGCCGTTGGCGACGCAGACGGCGCAGGTGTGATTTCGCTCGGCGAACAGCAGTTCGAGGGTCATCCGGCGATATTTGCGGAGCCGCTCGCTATCGGTCGTAATCTCCATGCCCTCGCTGACTTTGGTAGTGCACGCCGGCAGCAGTTTAGCGATTCCCGCCACTTGCACCAGGCACAGTCGGCAGGCGCCGACATCATACACTCCGTCCAGGTGGCAGAGGGTCGGGATAATAATGCCCGCCTCGGTCGCCGCTTCCAGGATTGTTGCGTTTTCCTCCGCGCTGACCTGTTTGCCGTCGATTGTTAAAGTTTTTGCTGCCATAGATGGAACGTTCGGGACTGGTGAGACGCATAGTTACTTCGAGGCGCCGGCCTCCGCCGGTTCGAGCCCGCCATGTCCGTTGGGACCGAACACATCTTCCTTCAACAGCTCGGTGTATTCTTTGCGGAAGAATCGCAAGGTGCTGAGGACTGGGTTGGGCGCGGTCTGGCCGAGGCCGCAGAGACTGGTGTTGCGAACCATGTCGCAAAGCTCCTCGAGTTTTGCCAGGTCGCGAGCGGTGGCCTGGCGCGCGAGGAGCTTCGTCAGCAAATGGTGCATCTGCGCGGTGCCGGCGCGGCACGGAACGCATTTGCCGCAGGATTCGTCCATGCAGAATTCCATGAAAAAGCGCGCGACATCGACCATTCTCGTGGTTTCGTCCATGACGATCATTCCGCCTGAGCCCATGATCGATCCGAGCTTGGTCAAGGAATCGTAATCGACGGGCGTGTCGAGGGCTTCCGCCGGTATGCAGCCGCCCGAAGGGCCACCAGTCTGCACAGCCTTGATCCTGCCGCCGTCCGGAGCGCCCCCGCCCATTTGTTCGACAATCTTGCGCAAGAGCGTGCCCATCGGCACTTCGATCAGCCCCGTGTTGGTAATCTTTCCTGCCAACGCAAACACCTTCGTCCCCTTGCTCTTCTCCGTGCCTATGCTGGCAAACCAATCTGCGCCCTTGCGGATAATCGGCGGCACGTTAGCAAAGGTTTCAACGTTGTTGATCAGCGTCGGAGAATTGTACAAACCGCTTTCGGCCGGGAACGGTGGGCGCGGGCGCGGCGTCCCGCGCTTGCCCTCGACGGAGGCCATCAGCGCAGTTTCTTCGCCGCAGACGAAGGCGCCGGCGCCGATGCGCAAATCGATATTGAAATTGAAAGGCGATTCGAAAATTCCGCTGCCGAGGAGGCCGCATTGCTTGGCTTGCTTGATGGCGGTTTGGAGCCGGGCGATCGCCAGCGGGTACTCGGCGCGAACGTAAATAAAACCCTGGTTGGCGCCGACCGCGTAAGCAGCAACGGCCATGCCCTCGAGAACGCTGTGTGGATCGCTCTCCAGCACACTGCGGTCCATGAAGGCACCGGGGTCGCCTTCGTCGGCGTTGCAGATCACATATTTTTGCTGACTGGCGGTTTTGGCAACAGTCGCCCATTTGAGACCGGTCGGGTAGCCCGCGCCGCCGCGTCCGCGGAGGCCGCTCTTGATCAGAGTCTCGACCACCTCTTTGGGGGTCCTCTCCCGCAGGACATCGTGCAAGGCGTGGTAACCATCGGCGGCGATGTAGGACTGAATCCGCTCCGGGTCCACGTAACCGCTGTTGGCGAGCACGATCGAGAGCTGTTGGGTGAAGAAAGGCAATTTCGGGTCGCCGGCCTGAACACTGGTCTTGCCACCCTTAAGCGTCGCGACCAGCGAAGCGGCGTCGGCGGCTGTCACTCGCTGGTAGAGCGGGCCTTGGCCGTTGGCGTGTACTTTCACGCAGGAGGTAGAGTCAGCTGAGTCGAACTGCACCAGGGGTCCCTGGCAGCACAATTTCATGCAGCCGACGCCCCGCACTTCCACCAGTTCTTCCAACCCCGTCTCTTTGACGGCCTGCTCGAGAGCTTCCTTGACGCCTTGGGAGTTCGAGGACATGCACCCGGCAGCCATGCAGCATCGCACGGTGTACTTCTTGCGCGAAGCGCGCTCCTTCTCGGCGATCTCAATCAGAGCCTCAATGTCCATGGTCAAGCCATCCTTTCACGTGTTCGAGAGCTGTTTCGGGTGTCTGCCGGGGCGTTACCGTGCCATCATAGACCACCGCAGGGGCGATCCCGCAGGCGCCAATGCACCGGGCGGTCAGGAGCGAAAGTTGGTCGTCGGGCGTCGTCTCCCCGGCCTTGACCCGCGCTTTCGCCTCGACGGCCGCGAGGACTTTATCCGCGCCTCTCACGTAGCAGGCAGTGCCCATGCAGACGACGCAGGTGTGCCGGCCTTTGGGTTTGAGGGTAAAGAAATGGTAAAAGGTCGCGACGCCATAGACACGGCTGGCCGGGAGCTTCAGTTTGTAGGCGATAAACAGCAGCAGGTCGTCCTCGAGATAGCCGAAGAGCTCCTGCGCTTTGTGCAGCACTTCTATGAGCGCGTCCTGCTTGAACTGGTGCTTCTTCATGTGCGCTTCGAGGATCTTGAAGCGCTTGTCGCCGCTGGCGTGCTCCAGGATTTTCGGCAGCCGATTCGATTTTTTGATCAAAAGCGTCCCAATCATAGGCGTCTCGGGCTTTGCGTTGGTCTGCACCGATGGTTGCCGTGCAGAAGATCTCTTCAAAGCCCGCTTCAGCCTACTCGAACGGGCTAAACCGGCTGCGCGGGAATTGCTATTTGATAAACTTTTTTTGACATACGATAAAATCAGTAGCTGTGTTTTTTGAAAAAGTAACCGCTAATGCGTGACGTCGCGCACCAGGCAGGGAGCGTTGTCCTCAACGCGCCTAGAGCCGAGAAGCGCTTCGTTTTCGTGGCGGGTTGAGGACAACCGGCCCTATCTCGCGAGCCTTAGCCGCCAGCACTCGGGTTCAGGGCTCCTTGAGCGGCTTTTCGCGGAAGGTTAAAAGAAACTGGTCGGGCCAGAGGCCGTGCTGCTGCCAATACGGGAGGGGAAAGCCGTCGGGCGGACCCGCTCGCTTTTCGCTCCGCCTGAACAAGCAGTCGAGTATGAATTTTCCCCAATTCCTGTCGCCGGACTTCACCCATTGCGACAAAAAGCGGGCGTCAAGCGTAACCTGAGTAAGGTAGAGAGCGCGAATGGGCTTTTGGTAATCGTTGATGCCGAAGAAATCCGATTGGGTGTTAAGGGTCAGCCAGACGCTTTGAGACTGGCCGTACCAGGCGACGGCCCATGGAACGTCGCTCATGACCAGTTCGTCTTCCCGGTTCCATTCGCAGGTCGCCCGGATCAGGGGCGGGTAATAGGGCGGAAAAGCCAGAGGGCTGGACCTCGGGGGTAGGAACTTGAGCAGGAGAGGCAGGCAAGCAACGGCGCCGAAAAGTCCGATGACGGCATAACGGAGTTTGGGGAACGGCAGCTTAACCTGCTCAAGCAGGGTAAAAAACAAGCTGACGCCATAAACAATCACCAGCGGGGCTACCAGCACCAGCAGGTTCTCCGAATTGACCTCGGGCGAGTCTTCAGACAGTTGGGTCCGGCCGAAGGCCTGGACCACTACCAGCACAGCCAGGCTGCCCACCAGAAAATACCGCAACCGCCTCACCGCTGGACGCTGCAACCCCAGCAGCAGTCCCACCAAAAAGAAGCCGGAAACCCAGGTGCCGCCCAGCTTCGGCAGGTCGGTAGCGACTATGTCGCGCAGGTTGCCGAGCCCCTTTGTCCGGACTCCCGCCAAAGGTCGGTGACCAAGTTCCGGTTCCAAGGAGCGTTCGAGGTTGTGTTCGGGGAAAAGATAGGTCGTCTCCAGCACTGCATAGGTCGCCGTGCCGAACGGCTCGCCGCTAACCGAGTAATTCCGGATTACCCAGGGCGTAAGGACTGCGGCGAACAGCCCTACGGTCAGCAATCCCGCGACGAACCGCTGGCGCCCGGACACGGCTACGACAAAAGCAGTCACAGGAATGATCAGCCAGGCGACCGAGTATCGCGTCAGGCCGCCCAACCCAACCAGGAAGCCGGTCAAGCCCGCCAGCGCCAGCAGACGTCCTCGTCGCCGCCGGGGCTCGCGCGTCTCCTGCTCCAACAGAACCAGGCACCAAGCCAGGCCCATGAAAATCAGTAGTAGCAACGGCGTCGAGAGCCCCGACACGCTGAACCGCCAGAACAATTCCGTCCCGAGAAGCAGCAACCCTGAAACCCACGCCACCGCCTCGTCGAACAGCCGCCGCGCGAGCAGGAACGCCAGCGCTACCACTCCCAGGAAGAGGAATTGATTGAAAAGTGCGATGAGAAAATCGGGCTGGTGTCTGGCCCATTGGCCGTTGAGCGTCCAGAGACGGGAGGGGTGATTTCGAATGGTGAAATCGAACGGCAGCAGTTTCATCAAGCCCGCCAAGGCCAGCGGGTAAACGGGCGGGTTCGCCAGGTCCGGATGCCGTTCCATTCGGCCGGTGCCCGTCACAAACTCCAATGAAGCATTAGGCTGAGCACGCTGTGCCTTTTTCTTGAGGAGATAGATGCTGAAGGGCCTCACGAACGAGGTCGTGTAGCCCTTGCCCTGGGAGAGGTTGCGAGCCAATTGGGCGGCATCCATCCCCTCCTGGGTGGACAGGTTCTTGTACGAGCGCCAGTTGTAGGCAGCGATTAGCAGCACCAAGGCCAATCCCGCCAGAGCGATGCGCAAATAACGCAGGCCGCCGCCGACTTCGAGCCGGTGGATCAGGGTCTGCAAAAGGTACATACTCTACGCCGCGTCGAGGTGGTGGTCGTGTAGCCTGCGGTGGAAGGTGCGGCGGCTCATCCCCAGCTTCTTCGCAGCCAGGGTTCGGTTGCCGTCCGTTTCTTTCAAGGCTCGCACGATTAACTCCTTCTCGGCTGACTTGAGGGTCAGGTTATTCAGGACGCGCGCTGGTCTCGCAGCAGGGGCCGCTGCAGGACCATTGCGCACGGCTGGCGGCAGATCGCTCAACACGAGCCTGTCACCGCGGCAAAGTACCACAGCGTGCTCGATCGACGTCCGCAGCTCACGAACGTTGCCGGGCCACGAGTAGCGGAGTAAGGTCTCCCGGACTTCGTTGGTGAAACCGGCGACTTTCTTTTCGTTTTCGGCGGCAAATTCCGTCAGGAAGGCCTGCGCCAGCACCAAGATATCCTCGGTTCGCTCCCGCAAAGGCGGCAAAAGTATTTCGACCACCCGCAGGCGGAAAAACAAATCCTCCCGGAATGAGCCCGCCTTGACCTGCTCCTCGAGGTTCTTGTTCGTCGCGGCGACCAGGCGCACATCGGCGGTCAGTGTTTTGTTCGACCCGACCCGTTCGAACGTGCGCTCCCCCAGGAATCGCAACAGCTTGATTTGAGTTGAAGCGTCGATCTCGCCGATCTCGTCCAGGAACAGCGTGCCGCCCTGGGCCTGCTCGAAACGCCCGATGCGCCGCTCGAACGCGCCCGTGAACGCGCCTTTCTCGTGCCCAAACAGTTCGCTCTCCAGCAACGTCGCCGTGAGCGCCCCGCAATGCACCGTCACCATCGGTTGCTTGGCACGCGGGCTGAGCTGATGAATCAGCTTGGCGATCAGCTCCTTCCCGGTGCCGCTTTCACCCTGCAACAGCACGGTGGCCCGCGTCGGCGCCACCTGCCGCACGACCTCAAGCACTTCTCGCATCGCGGGCGATTCCCCGACTACATGGTCCATTTGGAATTTCGAATCCAACTGCTGCCGCAGGGTAACGTTCTCGGTCTCGAGATTCTGCTGGCGCAGGGCGCGGGCGATGCGCATTTCCAACTCATCGATCTGCAGGCGTGCCTTGGCGATGTAGTCATCCGCGCCGCGCTTCATGGCTTCGACCGCCAGTTCCTCCGAGCCGTAAGCGGTCATGAGGATGCAAATGGGGGGCCGGGAGAGAGACTTGGCCCGCGCGATGAGTTTCATGCCGTCTTCGGAAGGCAGGCGGAAATCCGTCAACAAAACGTCGAAATGCTCCTTTTCGAGCAAGTCCATTGCGGCCTTGGCGTCCTCCGCCAGGTACACGTCGTAATGCTCCTCCAGCGCCGCCCGCAGGCCTTCACGCTGGGTTTTCTCGTCATCGACAATTAACAACGTCGGCGTCATTTTGGGACCGCTGCATTTTGCAGGTCCCGGGTCGCAGATTAGTCAGCCCCTGAAAGGTAGACAACTGACAAGTTGCGAAGCGGCGACTTGCGAGGTTCAATTCTCCCGAGATCCCTGCCGCATTCAACCGTTAGACTTGAGACTTGCGACTTTGGTCTTAATCTTCCGGGTTGCGCGCTTTAGACCCTCTGGTACATTGAATTGCAGCGAGGGTGATATGCGGCGTTTGTTACCCATTCTTTTGGCCCTGCTGGCGGGCCCGCTCGTTCCTGGGCTGTTGGCAGGTGAGGTCGGCCTGATAAAGGTTAACGGAGCTATAGGGCCGGCTACGGCGAGCTATATTGGCCGGGCGATCGACTTGGCGAGCGCGCGTAAATACGCCTATATCGTCATTCAGTTGGACACTCCCGGGGGGTTGCTCGAATCCACAAAAGAAATCGTTCAGAGGCTTTATGCCTCGGATGTACCGATAGTTGTTTATGTTGCGCCCTCCGGCGCCACCGCGGCCAGTGCCGGTTGCTTTATTACCCTGGCCGCCGATATCGCCGCCATGGCTCCCAACACGACCATCGGCGCGGCGCATCCCGTCTCGATGGGCGCGGGCGGCGAAGAAAAGACCGACGACGTGATGAAGCAAAAACTTGAGAGCTACGGCAGCAGCTACATCGAGTCCATCGCGCAAAAGCGCGGCCGCAACGTCGAGTGGGCCAAGTCTTCGGTCGTCAAGAGTGAGTCCACCACCGCCGAGAAGGCCCTGGACCTCAACGTGATCGATATTATCGCCAAGGACGTACCCGACCTCCTCCGGCAAATCGATGGCCGGGAGGTGAACGGCCAAACCCTGAAAACCGCGGGCGCTTCGGTGGTCGAACTCCCGATGCTGGCCCGCGAGCGCGTGTTTCAATTGCTGTGGCGCCCTGAGGTTATGCTCATTCTGATGCTGGCCGCTGTTTACGGGATCATCGGCGAACTCAGCAGCCCCGGCGCGATTCTTCCTGGTGTAGTTGGCGCCATCGCGCTTATCCTGGCGCTGTACATGGCCTCGATCCTGCCGGTCAATATCGCCGGTCTGGCGCTGATGGGGCTGGCGATGCTCCTGTTCATCGTGGATATTTTCGCGCCCACGCATGGCGTGCTGACTTTCGGCGGCATTGTCTCCTTTTTCCTTGGCGCGCTGATGCTCTTTAATCGCGCCGGGCCCGCGTTCCGGCTGTCGCTGGTCTGGATTATCCCGGCGACGGCGCTAACAGCGCTCTTTTTCGTCTTCGTTGTGGGGGCGGGTCTGCGCGCCCAACTCCTGCCCGTCCGGGCCGGCAAGGAAACCCTTCTGGGCAAGACCGCCCCGGCCTTAGCTCGCATCGATCCGGCTGGCGGCAAGGTCTTCGTCGAAGGCGAATACTGGAATGCCGTTAGCGATGCGCCGATTGAAGCCGGGCGGTCGGTGGAGATCGTTGGCATCACTGGCCTTACTTTGAAAGTGAAGCCCAAAGCGGCTTGAACCATGCATTTTAGTTCGATCAACCATTAACCCACAAAAGAACCTATGCCCGAGCAATTCTCCTACCTGGCCAAAATCATCCCGACAATTGTCGTCATCTTAATCCTGGCCTCGATCATTATGCCCCAGGCCATCCGCATTCTGCGCGAGTACGAGCGGGGCGTCATCTTCCGGCTCGGCAAATTGCTAGGCGCCAAGGGGCCGGGTTTGATTCTGCTCATCCCGGTCGTGGACCGCATGGTGAAGATGGACCTGCGGGTGGTCACCATCGACGTCGCCAAACAGGAAATCATGACTCGCGACAACGTGCCCGCCACAGTTGATGCGGTGGTTTATTTCCGCGTCGTGGACCCAGTTGCGGCGGTAGTCAAAGTGGAAAATTACTGGAAAGCCACTTCGCTGATCGCCCAGACGACTCTCAGGAGCGTTCTGGGCCAGGCGCCTTTGGACGACCTGCTTTCGCAGCGCGATGTGATCAACCAGAAGTTGCAGGAGATCATCGATCGCCAAACTGAGCCGTGGGGCGTCAAAGTCACTGCGGTCGAGGTCAAGGACGTGTCACTGCCGGACAGCATGAAGCGAGCGATGGCCAAGCAGGCCGAAGCCGAACGCGAGCGGCGCGCGAAGATCGTCAACGCCGAGGGAGAATTCCAGGCTGCCGAGAAAATGGTCCAGGCCGCCGCCATGATCAGCAAAGAGCCCATCGCGCTCCAACTCCGCTTCCTCCAGACCATGCGCGAGATTTCCAGCGAGCATAACACCACCACCTTTTTACCGGTGCCTATTGACCTGTTCAGCCCGTTCATGAAAGGGCCGCCCAAACCGTGAGAACTGGTGATGGGCCGGTTGACTCATTCTCCGGTTGAAGTATGCCGATTTACGAGTACGAACTATGCGACGGGGACTGTAAAGTCTGCGGCGGCAAGTTTACGCTATTCCGGCCGCTCTCGGCAGCCCCGCTGACGAAATGCCCAGCGTGCAAAAAGCCCGTGCGCAAAGTGCTCTCACGCTTTAATTCTCTCAAGGCGCTTTCGATTTCCGACGCCAAAAAGGCCGGGTTCACCGTTCTCAAGCGGGTCAAGAAGGGAGAGTACGAGCGCCAGTAGCCGCAGCAGGGGCTTGCAGCGCCTTCGCCACCCTTAACCCTGCGCAGAAAGAATGGTGACGAGCGCCTTCCGCAACCTCGGTTAATTGGCTTTGGCTTCCCCACCCAGGCCCGCGTCAGAACAGACGCCGCGCTTTGCCGCTCGCAGGAAGTCGAGCATTATCAGAGACGGCGGGCTGGCGAACCGGGTCTTTGCCGCCGCCACAGCCGCGCTAAGCTTGGTGCCCTTGCGAAAGAGCGCATGATAAAGCTGGCGCAATTCCAAACGCTCCGCGGCGGTCAGCCCTCCCCGGCGCAAACCCACCGTGTTCAGTCCGCAGATTCCATTGTCGCCGCGCGCCACGGTAAAGGGGGGCAGATCCTTGCTGATCGCCGAACCGCCCTGCATCAGGGCCAGCGTGCCCACCCGCACAAACTGATGCACCAGGCAATTACCCGAGATGAAGGCCCGATCTGCGATGCTCACATGGCCACCCAACAGCGCGCCGTTCGCGATAATCACGTGGTTGCCGACCTGGCAGTTGTGCGCGACGTGGCAGTGGGCCATAAGGAAATTGTGCGAACCCAGGGTCGTTTCCTCACCCACTTTGGTCGATCGATGCACCGTGACATGCTCGCGAAAGACATTGTCGTCACCGATGCGCAGCCGGGTGGGTGTCCCCTGGTATTTCAGGTCCTGCGGCGCTTCGCCGATGACACAACCGGCGAAAAATCGATTCCGCACCCCAATGCTCGTCAACCCGGTCAAATAGGCGTGCGGGCCGATGACGCAATGCGCTCCGACCTCCACGCCTGCATCGATCACAGTGTAAGGCCCGACTTCAACCGTGGGGTCGAGTTTTGCCTGGGGGGCGATAATTGCCGTCGGATCAATCACGAGGCCAAAGATGTGCGAACAGGCGGGGTTGCCAAGCGAAAAAAACGGGGCGGGGGCGGTGAAGTGACGGAGTGTTGGAGCAATAGGGTATTGGGGAAGGGGTGCAACACGATGTCGTGGTACCCACCATTCCATCACTACAGTACTCCAGCCCCCTCGCCGTTGCCGTCATACCTTCTTCCGAAAGTACTCGATCGTCTTCACGAGTCCTCCGGCCAGCGGGACCTTGGGTTCCCACCCCAGCAGTTTCCTGGCCTTGGCGATATCCGGGCGGCGTTGCTTTGGGTCGTCCTGCGGCAAGGGCTTAAACGCGATCCTGCTTTGCGACCCGGTCGCGCGAATAATCTCCTTCGCGAATTCCAGCACGGTCATTTCGGTCGGATTCCCGATGTTGACTGGCAGGTCGTAGTCGCTCAGCATCAGCCGGAAGATCCCCTCGATGAGATCGGAGACGTAGCAGAAGCTCCGGGTCTGGTGGCCCTTGCCGAAGACTGTAATCGGTTTGTTTTTGAGAGCCTGGCTGACGAAAGCCGGGACGACCCGGCCATCATGCAGCCGCATGCGGGGCCCGTAAGTATTGAAAATACGCACGATTCGGGTCTCGACCTTGTGTTCGTTGCGGTAGGCCATCGCGAGCGCCTCAGCAAACCGTTTCGCCTCATCATAGCAGCCGCGCGGCCCAATCGAGTTGACGTTGCCCCAGTATTCCTCCGGTTGCGGGTGCACCAACGGGTCGCCGTAAATTTCCGAGGTTGAAGCCAGAAGGAACCGAGCCTTTTTATTCTTCGCCAGACCCAGCGCCTTGTGGGTGCCGAGCGACCCAACTTTCAGTGTTTGGATCGGGAGTTCGAGGTAATCAATCGGGCTTGCCGGCGACGCGAAGTGCCACACATAATGAACCGGCACATCCAGAAAAATAAACTCGGTGACATCCTGCTCGATGAACTTGAAATTTGGATTACCCCCCAGGTGGGAGATGTTATCGACGGCGCCGGTAACAAAGTTGTCGATGCCGATGACCTTGTGGCCGCGTGCCAGCAGCAGGTCAGTCAGGTGTGAACCCAGAAACCCGGCCGCGCCGGTAACGACGCTGGTGGGGCGTTGGCGGGAGACATTAGTCCGGTTAGCGCGCATCAGTTAATCATCCTCAATGCCGTAAGGTGCGGGAAATTGAAAACGGCGAATTGAGAATCTTCAATTCTTGCGTTCACCGTGCCCCTGTTCCTACCAGGACTATCGGCACGGTGCGACAAAGGATCTTAAAATCCAGCCAGAGGGACCAATTGTCGATGTACTCAAGGTCCAGGCGAACCCAATCCCGGAAGTCATTCACGTTGTTGCGGCCGCTAACCTGCCAGAGGCAGGTCAGGCCCGGCTTGACGCTGAGCCGGCGCCTGTGGGCCAGGTCATGAAAGCGCTTCACCTCGTCCACCGGAAGTGGTCGCGGGCCTACGAGGCTCATCTCGCCGCGCAACACATTGAAGAGCTGTGGAAACTCATCGATGCTGAATTTCCGCAGCAGCCTGCCCACGGGAGTGACGCGCGGGTCGTTGCTCACTTTGAAGACCGGCCCGGTCATTTCGTTCATGGCTGCCAGCTCATGCTTGAGCTGTTCGGCGTTGGTGATCATGGTCCGGAACTTGTAGAGGATAAACGGCCGGCCGTTGAGCCCCGAACGCGCCTGGTGGAAGAAGATCGGACCGGGAGAGGTGAGCTTAACCAGCAACGCCACCACCAGCAGGATCGGCGACCAAACGATCAGCAGGAGAGTCGCGCCAACATAATCGACTACCTGTTTGAGCACGCCTTGCCAGGACGCCTCCGGGGTGCTCCGAAACACCAGGATTGGTTGTCCGCAGAAATCGTCGAAGGTGGTGCGGGAGAGCTGCGCCTTGAAAAAATCCGCCACCAGCCAGACCTCGACCCCCTCCAACTCGCACGCGTTGATGACTGCTTCCACCTGGTCGAAAGAGGAGCGCTTGGCGGTGATGATTACCCCGTTGATCGAATGCTCGTGCAGCAAATCCACCAGGCGTTCGAGCGGCGCCTCACTCAGGTCCAATTGGGCCACGACGTCGATCGCTTCGGAGGACTTTGCGCGCAACTCCGACCGCACCCGTGCGGTCTCCTCGGCCGTGCCCACCAGAATAAACCGGCGCCGGTACTGCTCCGCGCCGACCTTGCTCCTAACCATCATTTGGAGCAGTTCCTCTTTGGCGAATACCAACCCGAAACTGATGAACCCGAACCAGATGACCACCCACCGCGCGAGTTCCAACCTGAACATCACCAGGGCAAGTGTAATGGCGAGTGTAGTGACCAGGCACCCTTTGAACAGGAGCCAGGCGGTTGCTCGGCGCGAGCAAAGCAACGGCCGGTTGTAAAACCCCACGGCTTCCAGCACCAGTGGCGCCGCCGGGATCACCAGGTAAAGCCACAGGTAACGGTCAAAAGCATCCCGCGGGATTGCATGCAGGCCGAAGAGATTAATAATAGTGTCATTGGACCGCAGAGCGTACGCCAGCCAAAAGCTGAACATGAAGAGGCAGGCATCGATCAGCTCATGGACCTGCATCCGTATGACACGATTGCGGCGCAGCATAGCTCAGCAGATTTCGAGAGCGGAACTCATGGTCGGGTTGAAGCCGTGGCCACCGGCCCGCGCGGCATCATTTGGAACTGAGGCACCGACGCGGCGATAAACTTCGTCATCCGCTCAAACGTGGCATCTTCCTGTCCGGGCGCACAGACCGAAAAACAACTCACATACGCCCAGCGCTGGAGCACGCCCGTCCGCAAAAGCGTCTTCGCTATCAGCCAATTTCGCTGAAAACCCGTCACACTGGCGCTGAGGGCATCGTCAGCCACAAACCAATAGATGTAAACGCCTCGCGCCACTCTCTTTTCGCCGTTGTCCATGGCTTCCTTGGTGGCAATCAACTTCACGACCGGCAAATCGTAACTGCAAGGTTGGTCCATGTGCACACTGATTTCGACGGAGGCCGCTGGGTCGATGTTCCAGCCGGAGCCGGTTAAACAGAATTGCGGCTTGTGCAGGCTGCTCCGGTCGTTTCCCATCAACACAACCTGCATGCGAACCCAGAAATCTGCCGGATCTTTCGCGGTGTAGAGGCGGCAGCCAAAACTCGTGTCTTTGGGCAGCGTATTTAAGGTCACCTCGTCCGGTTCCTGCCATTGAGAGTCGTAACCGGGTACCTGCTCCGGGAGCAACACTTCGAGGCGGTTGGAACCTGCCAGAGGCCGAGTCATTACGCCTGGCGCTCCCAATCGTTGCCGCTTAGGCAGTTGGGTCAAAGCCACCGCGGTCCCTCCGATGAGCGCGAGGCCCAATGTGAGCATCAGCAACTTCTGCTGGTTCATGCGGTCTTGGCCTCCATCGGCGGGATGGCGTGCGAGGCGGGCCGCTCGCGCAACCAGTTTTCCAGCCAGAACAAACCCAAGAAAACCGGGACATACGGCAAAAGACTGAAAACTCCCAGGGGACCGCCTTCATGCACCGTATTGCCCCATTCCTGGCCGCCAAGCTCAGCGGCGACCACGATGGTGAGCATGCGAAACAGGTTGCCTACCACGGCAAGCGGAAACGCGGACCCGATGACCACCAGGCGTTTCCACCACTTTCCGAATGAATAAAACCCAATTGTGACCGCGATTGCCATCGTCGCCAACAGGCTCCTGATGCCGCTGCAGGCCGCCGCGACTTCGTAATTGTAATGCTCGGTCGGGTTGATAAGAGCTGTGCCTTGACGGATGACATCAATAGCGAGGACGTAGTGGCAAACGAGTTCTACGAGGCGGGTGACCAGCAACCGTAGCGGAAAGGTAACGATCTCAGCTTGCGACCCGAGCGGCATGCAAAAGCCAAAAAGCAGGAATGGAAAATAGGTGGCACGCAGCCAAGTGCTGCCCCACGTCAGGCCCGTTATGCCATAAAGACCCAGAAAGAGCCCTGCGACGGAAATGCGGGGCTGCTGGACCAGATATCCAACGACATGCAGGAGGGCGCCGGCGCCCAGCAGCAGGAGCCCGGGCCACCCGGGCTTCAGCTCCAAAGCGATTAACTGGCGGCGCTTCAGCCACAAGATAACCAGGACCGCAAGCGGCATGAATAGTCCCACCGTTTCCTCTTCGAAGGCATCCGACCTGCCGCCCGCGGTGAATGCATCATAAAGCCAGTAAAACAGGGACTTTGTGCTTACGTATCCGAGCGTCGAATTGCCCAACCACTGGAACAACGCGAGCCAAACCACCAGCAACGTCAGGAAAAATCCTTTGTTCGGCACCCGTTGCCAACAGTCCAGGAATTCGATCCGGAACTCTTCAAGAATTCCGTTGCCCGTTTGGTTTTGCATGCGCGTGATTCGCGCCTATTGGATACCGAATTCTCCTCCTTCGCTCAATTAAATTCGGCCGCGCAACGTCCGGAAGCCGAGGCGATATTCGGCGGACCCTACTCTACCACGATGGAACAATCCGCCTGCGGCGGTTCAGCCCTAAGGCATTCGCGAAGGTAAGCGACGATTTGCTCCTCCAGGCCGCGGCAGCGCACCGTCCAGCGCCGCGCCCCGACAAGCTGCTTCACGCAGCCCCGCAAGCCGTGAAATCGCACCTGGCGCGGTCTCTGCTGCAGTTTGAGCCGCAGCTCATCGCGCAGTCGCGGGAAGAAAATCAGCTCACAACCCCCGCTGGATTCACGTGCCAGCCGCCCTAGATCTGATTCCAGAACGCTCGCATCCGCGCGAGCCTGGTCCAAGCCCCGGCAGGCCGGTTTGAACCCGCGCATCACCTTTTCCAAAGCACCGGTGAATTCTCCTATTGTCACGGTTTGTCGGCCCAATTCCTCCTTGAAGTAATGGAACACCGCTTTCGCGGCATGCCGCACGAATTCGGCGTCGAACCACAGCTCCGTATCTCCTTCCAGTTCCACGGAAACCATTTCCGCCGAGAAGGGAACGCTCTCCCCATTTGCCAGTTCAAACAATAAGCAATCTGCGGCCAAAGTAATCATTCTTTTCCTCCCAACTTCTTTACTTCGTGCACGAAATCAGTCGCTTCCTGGAACCGACGATAGACGCTCGCAAACCGCACATAGGCAACCTCATCCACCTGTCGCAACCCATCCATCACCAATTTCCCAATCACCTCGGCAGGCACCTCTCTCTCATATTTGTCAGTCACTTCGTTTACGATCCGTTCAACGAGGTCCTCGATGACCTTTGGGCTAATCGGCCGCTTCTGGCACGCTTTTCTGAGGCCGGACAAGAGCTTTTCCTTCGAAAACTCCTCTCGGCGGCCATCGCGCTTCACCACCACCAATCCCCCGCGCTCAATCTCCTCGTAGGTGGTAAACCGGTAGCCACAGCCAATGCATTCCCGTCGGCGCCGAATCGTCGCCCCCTCACGCGAGGCGCGCGAATCGATAACCTTGTCATCCTGGCATCCGCACTTTGGGCAGCGCATAGGTTCCCACTGCTAATAGTGGGTGCGCCTCTTGTACTATACAAAGGGTTGGGGAGTCAAGTGGTTGGTGAACGAATCCGAATAGTGATGATTGATGGGTGACCCGTTATTTGAACTCAGCGTTTGACATTACGCTTACGGACACTCGCGGCCCAGCGACCGGACGCCAGCCACTGATTCCAATGCGGGGTTACCAGTCCTCCAAGCCTGCTGCATGAATTCGCTATCGACAACGAGCGTCTAAACCCTACACTGATCGCAAGAGTCCTTGGCCGCTTGGCTAAGCGGATGATTACGAAAGCATTGAAGCTATGAAGTCGATTAGAATCTGGATTGCTCTGGGCTGCGCGTTTTCCCTCTTGGTGGGTTCTGCGATGGCCGCTGAGAAGAAAACCGAGAAGCTCACTTGTTGCCAGGAAGCTGCGGCGCAAGGCAAAGAATGCCGGCATAAGTGCTGTGTTGCGGCGCATAAAGACGGCAAATCCTGCACCAAGTGCAACCCGAACAAAGAGGATCTTAGTCTACAGAAGAATTCGACGAAGGCCGCTGCGACTGCTCAAAAGTAAGCCGGCAAGAGAGGCTCGAAAAGCAAAGGTCAGGAGCGCACCTTTGCCCCAAGCTGTCTTTTGGTGTCACGTTCCCACCTTTATCTAGGGGAAATTGCCCCGGTCACCTGTTACTGCTCGTTTCGCCCCTCTGCCCAGCCTTTCTCTTCATCCTTCATCTTTTTCGGCTCTTTTTCCTTTGCATCTGGGCTTACCGGGCCTATCCTTTTTCCCGCCTGAACTCCGCGTGTGCGGATGTTCTTTGAGGCTGAGAAAAGAAAGTTAACGCAGAACCTAACCTTCAACCTCCGTTGCCGCAGCAACGTCTGGTCCGTTAGGCAATGGAGCTAGGAAAGCGCCGCGCTGACCAAGTCTCCCCTAGGTTCATTGGAAGCAAGTTAGTTGGTACATTTATTATGCTGACCATGGAAGAGGCCATGAAGCAAACGGGCACGCTGCCGTTTGCCGCTGGCAATATCGTCAAGGGCACTATCATCGAAGTCCGCCCCAAAGAAGTTCTGGTGGACATCGGCTACAAGAGCGAAGGGGTCATTTCCGGAAATGAGTTCGAGGATATCAAGGCCGTCAAAGTCGGCGACGAGATCGACGTCCTGATCGAAAAGCTCGAAGACAAAGAGGGCATGGTGGTCCTCTCGAAGGAGAAGGCCGAGTTCAAAAAGAATTGGGAACGCATCCTGACCATCTGTAATGAGGGAGGCACCATCGCCGGCAAGGTCAAAGCCATCGTCAAGGGCGGCTTGCTGGTTAATATCGGCGTCGAGGCTTTTCTGCCTGCCTCCCAAATCGACGTAATGACGCCGAAGAACCTGGCGCAATACGTCGGCAACACTTACGATTTCAAGGTCGTTAAGATCAACCAGGAGCGCCAGAATATCGTTCTGTCGCGCCGCGAGCTCATCGAGCAGGAGCGCATGGAGCGCCGCCAGAAACTTCTCACCGAGATGACTCCGGGCGACATTCGCAAGGGCACGGTCAAGAACATCACTGACTTTGGCGCGTTCATCGACCTGAACGGCATCGACGGCTTGCTCCATATCACCGACATGAGCTGGGGCCGCATCGGACACCCTTCCGAACTGCTCAAGGTCGGCCAGGATATAGATGTCGTGGTGCTCGACATCAATCGCGAAAAAGAGCGCGTTAGCCTCGGGCTCAAGCAGAAACTCGCCAATCCCTGGGACAGCATCGAGCAGAAATATCCTGTCGGCGCCAAGGTCAAAGGCAAAGTGGTCAACCTCGTTCCCTACGGCGCATTCGTCGAGCTCGAGCCCGGTGTCGAGGGCCTCGTCCACGTCACCGAACTCTCCTGGACCAAGCGCGTCGCCAAGCCGTCCGACATCCTCAAGCAGGACCAGGAAATCGAGGCCCAGGTCCTCGGCATCAACCGGGAGGAACAGAAAATCTCTTTGGGCTTGCGCCAACTCGAAGCCAACCCATGGGACCGCGCCCAGGAAAAGTATCCGGCCGGCACCCGCGTCAAAGGCAAGATTCGCAACCTCACCAGCTATGGCGCTTTCATCGAGCTGGAAGAGGGCCTGGACGGAATGATTCACGTCTCGGACATTTCCTGGACGCGCAAGATCAATCACCCCTCCGAAGTGCTTAAGAAGGGCGACGAAGTCGAAGCGGTCGTGTTGGAGGTGGACAAAGCCAACCAGCGCATCGCCGTCGGCCTCAAGCAGCTCACCCAGGACCCATGGGAAACCATTGACTCGCTTTACAAAGTCGGCGACCTGGTCACCGGCAAAGTCACCAAGCTGGCGAGTTTCGGCGCGTTTATCGGGTTGCAGCATGAAATCGACGGCCTGGTTCACATCTCGCAGATCAGCGAGGACCGTGTCGATAAGATCAAGAACGTGCTGAAAGTGGGCCAGGAAGTCACCGCGCGCGTCATCAAGATCGACAAGAGCGATCGTCGCATCGGCCTCTCGATCAAAGCGGCTAACTACTCGAACGAGCAGCTCAAGGCTGAACAGGCCGCGCTGGATGCCCTCAAACCGGGCGAAGACCTCGTCGCCTTGCAGCACGCGTTCGACGCGGCCGACGAGGCAAGGCAGGAAGAAGGCAAAGACAAATAAGCACGTCGCGGGCAAGGACTGCCAAGTGATTCGAACGGGCGGGCCGGCCACGGCCCGCCCAGCTTTTTCTCACCTCCTCTAAGAGATTGCCAGGGGGGCGGCGAACCGTTTCTATATGCTGGCGATGCTCGCAAAACGTGTCATACCATGCCTGGACGTGCATGCCGGCCAGGTCACTCGCGGCGTGCAATTCGGCCGCGCCGAAGCCGGCGGTTTGCGCAACGTCGGCGACCCAGTCGCGCTCGCGCTCCGCTACAACGAGCAGGGAGCCGATGAGATGGTATTCTTCGACATCACTGCTAGCGCGCATGGGCGGACGACGATGGTGGATGTCATCGAGCGCGCCGCCGACCAATGCTTCATGCCGTTGACCGTCGGCGGCGGCCTGCGTTCGGTGGACGACATGTACACCATGCTGCGCGCTGGAGCGGACAAGGTGAGCATTAATTCCTCGGCGCTGGCGACGCCGGACCTAATCCGTGCCGGGGCCGAAAAGTTCGGCAGCCAATGCATTGTCGTCTCCATTGACACGAAAAAAGTAGCGCCCGACCGCTGGGAGGTCTTTTCGCATGGCGGACGCAAGCCGGCCGGACTGGAGGCGGTGGAATGGGCCCAACACGCCGTGGCGCTCGGGGCAGGCGAAATCGTGCTCAACAGCATCGACGCGGACGGGACGAAAGCCGGCTTCGATTTGGTGATCACCCGCCGCATCAGCGAGGCCATCGGCGTTCCGGTCGTGGCCAGCGGCGGTGCCGGCAGCCTCGAACACATGGCTGAGGTGTTGCTCGAAGGCAAGGCGGATGCGGTGTTGGCCGCGAGCATTTTTCACTTTGGGGAATACAGCGTCGCAGACGTGAAGCAATTCCTCGCTGCGCAGGGCATACCGGTGCGGCGCTCTTGACCTGGGGTCCCGGGGATACTCTGTGACCGCCAACCACAAAGAAATCCTTGCCGTACTCATCTTTTGCTTCACCTATCTGCTCATTAGTGGGCGGCGGCTGAAGATTCTGCCCTTGAACCGGCCGGCGGCTGCGTTGCTGGGGACGGTGCTGATGGTGGCCTCCGCGGTCTTGGCCCTGGTGTTCACTGGTTTCATCGCTGGCTCAAACCTTGCCTGGACGGCGCTGGCCGGCGGCGCGGTGCTCATGGTCCTGGCGCGGCGCGACACCCATGAAGTGCTCAGGCTCGTTGACTGGCATCTGCTGGTTTTCTTTGCTGCGCTGTTCATCATCGTCGAAGGGCTCGGCGGGACAGGGATGCCGGACCAGATCTACAAGCGGGTTTCCGTCATATTCGGAGCTTCACGGGCGAGCCAGGCCTGGAACTTCGCATGGTTTTCCGCTCTTGGATCAAATGTCTTTTCAAACGTCCCATTCGTGCTCGTCGCCGGCAAATGGATCAGCAACTTCGCGCAACCCGAACTGATGTGGAAAGTCATGGCCCTGGCCACCACACTCGCCGGCAATTTGACGATTCTCGGTTCCGTCGCCAACATCATCGTCGTTGAGTCGGCCCGCAAGCACCTCGAGGTTGGGTTCTGGGATTATGCTCGTTACGGCATCCCGGTCACGCTCCTGACCACCGGGGCGGGCATGGTCATGCTGATGCTGCTCGGTTAATTCATATCGGTTCCCTGCGCCGCCCGTAGCCGCGGGTCGTCGAGGTCGAGGCGGTAGAGGATCTGGTTGTAGTCGTACCGCGGAGTCGGCGGCGGCGGGTCGGCGAATTGCCTCGTGTAGGTGCCCTCGAAAATCAGCATCGGCGAGTCGGTGGAGGTGAACTCGGGATGAATGCGCGGGTTATAAAGGGTGTAATTCTCGTGCGACAAAATCCTCACGGCTTTGCCCCAGGGACCTGTGGGAGTAGCGGCCTCCGCGTACCACAATTCGCCGAAAGCGGATGGTTTTCCGAACGCTTCCATGAACACTGTCACCCACCGCTTCCGCCACGGGTTCGAAGTTGCCGACCCGGAGTGCAGCTTGACTGGTCTGCCGTCGGCGGCAGAGGGCAGTGTTTCCTGCGGTTTAAGCACCTCCCACGTGGAGGGGTCCTCCCAGGCCTCGAAAGTCGCCGGGCACTTCAGCCGTGGCAGTGGATTGCCAAACAACACCCACTCCTTCCCAGCAGCATCTTTCCAAAAAAGCGGATGACCTTCCGGCGCGGGCGGCTTCCTGGGGTGGGTTTTGGACCTGGCCCAGAGCACGCGGTGCGGCTCAAAGTTGGCGGTTTGGTCGCTCCAGACGCACAAACCGCACTCGTAGGCATCCAAAGGCGGCTTGATTTTCACGTAGGTGCCGACGAGGCGCGGCGTACCATGTTTATCCGCAAGACTCACATAACCGCTCACCCAGGTAGGGCCGGACCCAGGCATTTTGGCGATGCCGCGTGGAACACCGTTGTCGTTCGTGAAGTAACTGAACCTCAACCGCACCGGCGGTTCGAAAGATGCCAGCGGCCGCGGCGCCGTGGTCGCGCTGGTCATGTCGAAAATGCCGAGTGGATAATTCGGCATGGTAGTATCGCCCCAGGCCCAGAAGAGCTTCCCCTGATGCACCGCATTTTGCACGCTGTCGCAGCCCAGGATGCCGGATTCAGGCCAGTCCAGCTCGCGACCGAGTTTCTGGCTCTCGGCGAACAAGCCGCCGCCGGTCAACCGCCCCAGCCGCCGCGCGATGATCGTCCGGTTGACTTCCACCTGGAGCGTCTTGCCCGACTCCGGTTTCAAGCGCACACCGCGATAGCCGAAACCGTCTTTCGCCCTTTCGTAGCCGTAGCCGATGACGTCGAACCAGGTTTCGCGGCCCATCAGTTCGGGGAGGTCAAAGGCAATAACCCCCGCGTTGTCCGTGACGAACCGCACATTGTGGGTGGTGCGCAATTCAACCATGGGCACAGGCCAGCCGGTGCCCTTTTCTATGACTTCGATCCGACAAGGCGGTGCCGGATGGGAGCCTTGGGCAGTTGGCGGCAAAAAGTCGGGCGCTTCGGGGCCCGGCGGCACGCCCGCCTCGAGGCTGGCCGTCACGAAGCAGGCGGCTGTAATCACCAATACGCTTCGCCACAGTTGCATCATCGCCTGATTTTCACGGCTGGCTTGAGCCAGGCAAGAAAGAACGCGCATTTCTTGGTCAATGAAACACATGAGGGCGGGATGCACCTGACTTTGTTTGCATTTCAAGGGGGATAACAGTTACACTCCTGACGAAACAATGAAAAATCAACGGAGTGGTGGAGTGCTGGAGTATTGGAGCAATAACGGGGCAGAGGGCTTCGCGGCCTCCCGTGCATCGTTCCAGTCCCCCATGCCCCCATGACTCCATTGCCCCCACCATGAGCTTTTATGACCAGTTGAAATTTGATGCCAATGGGCTGATCCCGGCCATCATCCAGGAGCAAGGCACGGGGCGGGTGTTGATGATGGCCTGGATGAACCGGGCTTCCGTGGAAAAGACCATCGCGACCGGCAAGACGCATTTCTGGAGCCGGTCGCGGCAGAAGTTCTGGATGAAAGGGGAATCCAGCGGCCATACGCAAAGTGTCAAAGACATCGCGTTTGACTGCGACGGCGACACGCTGCTCATCCAGGTGGACCAAATCGGCGCCGCCTGTCACGAGGGCTACCAATCCTGCTTCTTCCGGTCGGTCCAGAACGGCGGAAAGGATTTCCGGATTACCGAGGGACAATTGGAGACGCCGGAGCAAATTTACGGCAAAAAATAATGGACGACTTCGTGCCATTTGGGACGCGGACCTACGGGCTGGTCTTTTTGCTCCTACTGCTCTCGCGAGGAATGGATTTTCTCAGCACCTGGGTAGCGACGCCGAACATGGTACTCGAGGGAAATCCGCTCGCGAAGAAACTTGGGTGGAGATGGGGTATCTTGCTGAACCTGGGGCTCTGTTTCGGTTTCGCCTTTTGGCCACTGCCGGCGATTGTCATCAGCACCACAAGTGTGCTGGTCGCGGCGCGCAATTTCCAATCCGCCTGGTTAATGCGCTCATTGGGGGAGCACATGTACCGCGATTGGCACGTCGAACGAGTGCAGGAAACGAGCGTGACCCTTTACCTGTCCTGCCTGTTTGCCCAAACCGCGCTGACGGCGGGGGTCGGGGCGGCGGTGATCTTTTTCACGTGGGAACGCGAACCCGTAGTGCTGGCGATCGGGTTGGGCATCATTGCCTATGCGCTCGCGGTGGCGTTCTATACGTTGCTGGGGATCATCCGGCTGCACCGCTCGGCCAAAGAGGACCTCCGGAAACGCCGCGAGCCATCGTTCTCAACCACAATAACAGCGAAACCTGGCGACGGGAGCGCGGTGCCTTCCCCGCTGGTCAAGTAAGCTAAACGGGTTAAAGCGCTAAATGAGTTGAACGGGTTAAATCAGCGGAACCGTCCGCCGTTTCGGCACCTCGGTTCAGCCACCGGAAGAAATGTATTCCCCCAGTCTCGATGAGTTCCTGAAATTGGCGGCCCAGGGTAACCTGGTGCCGGTCACGCGACGGCTTTTGGCCGACATCGAAACACCTCTGTCGGCCTATCGCAAGATCCGCGGGCCGGGTGAATCGTTCTTGTTCGAATCGGTTGAGGGAGGCGAACACCTCGGGCGGTATTCCTTTGTGGGTTGCAATCCGCGTGCGGTCGTAAAACAGGAGCGAGGAGTGGTGGAAATCCTGGAGAACGGGAAGGTGGTGGAGACTTTCCGGGTCGGGGGGGAGGCAGGCCCTCCGCCGTCCGCTGCAGCGGCGGGTGACGCTGACGCGGCGCGGCGCGCTGGAGACGGCGCGCCCTGCCTCCAGGACGGGCTCAGGGTCGTCGAGCGCGTCATGAAGCAGTACCGACCGGTGGCCGTCCCTGGGCTGCAGCGCTTTACCGGCGGGGCCGTCGGGTTCATTGGCTACGAGTTCATCCATGATGTCGAGCCGGTGGTGCCGCGTCCGCCGCACGACGACCTGCAGACGCCGGTGATGTATTTCCTGATCGCCGACCAACTGCTGATCTTTGACAGGGTGGCGCAAACGCTGACGGTGCTGGTTAACGCGGTGCTCGACGACGCAGCCAGTCCGCAGGAAGCCTACGAGAACGCGACGGCTGAGATCGAGCGGCTCGTCTCGCTGCTCGAACAGCCAAGCGAGCATCACCCGGTAACCCTGCCGGCTGAGGTGCCCTCGGTTCCGTTCGAATCGAACGTCCCCAAAGAGCGATTCCTGGCGAACGTGCGGAAGGCGAAGGAATACATTGTTGCCGGAGATATCATCCAGGTGGTCGGGTCGCAGCGGTTTTCGATGCCGGTCACGGCCTCCCCCCTGGACATTTATCGCGCGGCCCGGTCTATCAACCCTTCGCCGTACATGTTTTTGCTCGAACTGAATGGGTTTTCGCTCGTGGGCGCCTCGCCAGAGATTCATGTGCGTTGCGAGGAGCGCCGGGTCGAGATTCGACCCATCGCGGGCACACGGCGCCGCGGTGCCGGCCCGGAGGAAGACCGGGCGCTGGAAACAGAGCTGCTGGCCGATCCCAAGGAACGAGCCGAACACGTCATGCTGGTGGATTTGGCGCGCAACGACCTCGGCCGCGTCTGCGATTTCGGCACGGTGCAGGTCAAGGACCTGATGATCATCGAACGCTACAGCCACGTGATGCACATCGTCTCGGAGGTGGAAGGCCATCTTTCGGCGGACAAAACGCCCTACGATTTGATGCGCGCCACCTTTCCGGCCGGCACGCTAAGCGGCGCGCCCAAAATCCGCGCGATGCAAATTATCGCCGAGCTAGAGCAGACCGCTCGCGGCCCTTACGGCGGGTGCGTTGGTTATTTCTCTTTCAATGGCAACCTGGACTGCTGCATCACGATTCGGACGGCGCTCTTGAAGGACGGCAGCGCGTATGTGCAGGTCGGTGGAGGCTGGGTCAACGATTCCACCCCGGAGGGGGAGTACCAGGAAACGGTGAACAAAGCCAAAGCAATGCTCAAAGCGGTGGCGCTTGCGGAAGGCTTCGCGAAGGAGAGTGAGACGTGATCGGTGGTAGCCGATCCCTGGAGAAAAACATTGTCTTGCTGGCACAAAGTCCTACGTTTGCTGGTGCCGGAAATGAAAACGTTCGCCGAACTCAATTTTCCTGGCCGCCTGGTAGCGGTTGAGGGCCTGGACGGCTCTGGGAAATCCACCCAGATTTATCTACTCAAACGCTGGCTTCAGTTGCAGGGGCTAAAAGTCTATTTCAGCGAGTGGAACTCCTCGGAGCTAGTCAAGTCCGCCACGAGCAAGGGCAAGAAGCGCGAACTGCTGACCCCAACGACGTTCAGCCTCATTCACGCGACCGATTTTGCCGACCGCTATGAACGGCACCTGGTGCCGTTGTTGCGGGCCGGCTACCTGGTATTGTGCGACCGCTATATTTTTACCGCGTTCGCCCGCGACGTCGTTCGCGGCTGCCCGCCCGAGTGGGTGCGGGGCTTGTATAATTTCGCCGCGCTGCCGGACCTGACGTTTTTCTTCAAAGCGGATTTGGAAGTTTCGCTGCAGCGCATCCTGGATGGACGGCCGCAGTTGAAATACTTCGAAGCCGGCATGGACCTACGCCTTTCGAGCGATCCCTACGAGAGCTTTCGGATTTTCCAGGGACGCATGCTCGAGCAGTACCTGTCGATGAGCACCGAGTTCAATTTTCTGGTCATTGACGCCAACGATCTCGTCGAAAAACAGCAGGCCCTCGTGCGCCAGTTGGTCGCGCAAAAAGTGGATTTGCAGAAGTTCCAGCGCGCCGACGCACCGCCTGCCCGACCGCCGGTTGTCCAGCCCAAAAAGGCCGCCGCGACTGCGAAGGCGCCCCAGGTGGAGGAGCCGGTCGAATGAAGCTCGCGCAGAACCGCATAGTAATCCCGCGCCGGACCGCGCGCCGGTTTTACGGCCACGGGATTCCCAAAGTGGATTTGGAACAACTGGCTGGCCGGTTGATCGTGGTGGAGGGCGCCGATGGTTCGGGACGGTCCACCCAGATCGCCATGCTGGTCGAGTGGCTGGAAGGCAGCGGCCATGCCACCGTTCAAGTGGGGCTGAAACGCTCGACGTTGGTGAGCGAAGAACTCGAGCAGGCGCAGGAGGGCAACATCCTGAGCCGCACGACTCTCAGCCTGTTTTACGCGACCGATTTTGCCGACCAGCTCGAGAATATCATCCTGCCGGCTTTGAAAGCCGGTTTCATCGTGCTCGCCGACCGTTACATTTACACGCTGATGGCCCGCGACATGGTGCGCGGCATGGACGAGTCCTGGCTCAAAAATCTCTATGGCATCGCTGTCGAGCCGGATTCCGTGTTTTACCTGAACGTCCCGCCAGAGGAGCTGGTTCAGCGCAGCTTTGCCAAAAACACCGCCTTGGATTACTGGGAAAGCGGCATGGACCTTGGCCTGTCGCGCGACATGTTCGACAGTTTCATGAAATACCAGACCACGATGCAGAAAACGTTCCGGGCGCTGCAGGCCAGCTATGGATTCACGATCGTGGACGGCATGCGCTCCGCCGAGGCGATCAACTCGGAGTTGCGCAAGAAAATCGGCGCTGTTTTGGCAGGTAAGTGAATCTAGGGAGCTTATGGCTGAAGCAAGCAACAAAGCTGAATACGTTGTGGGCGTCGATCTGGGCGGCACCAAGATTCTTTCCGGGGTGTTCAACCATTCCCTCGAGAGCATCGGCGTTACCAAACTAAGCACCAAGTCGCAACGGGGTGTGGATAAAGTCATCGAGCGGATCGCCCGCTGTATCCAGGACTCCGTGGACGAAGCCGACCTGACCATGAAGCAGGTCGCGGGCCTCGGAATCGGAGCCCCAGGCGCGGTCGATTTCGGCGCCGGAACGGTCATTTTTGCGCCTAACCTTGAGGGCTGGAAGGATGTGCCGCTGAAGAAGGAGCTGGAAAAGCAGCTTGGCGTGCCGGTGTTCGTCGAGAACGACTGCAACATCGCCGCCCTGGGAGTATATGTCTCCGAGCTGAAATCAAAACCTCGCAGCATGGTCGGCATTTTTGTCGGCACCGGCATCGGAGGGGGCATCATCCTGAACGGGGACCTTTACAGCGGCTTTGGCCACACGGCTGGGGAAATCGGTCACATGGTCATCGATGTCAATGGCCCCAAATGCGGCTGCGGCAACAAAGGCTGCTTCGAGGCACTCGCGAGCCGCACGGCCATTTTCCAGCAAATCAAAGCTGGCATCAAGGACGGCCAGAAAACGATGCTCACCGAGATGCTCGGTAGCGACCTGGACGATTTGCGCAGCGGCGACCTGCGGAAAGCGATCCGCCGCGGCGACAAGTTTGTCGATCGCATCGTTGAAGGCGCGGCCGAGTACATCGGCATCGCCACCGCCAACCTGGTGAACATCGTGAACCCCGAGGTGGTCGTGCTGGGCGGTGGAGTCATCGAAGCCCTGGCCGACGAAATGATGAGCGTGATCGTGGAAACCGCCACCGATTACGCCATGCCCGGCGCGATGAAAGGGGTCGAGATTGTCGCCTCCAAACTGGGGGATAGTGCCGGGATTACCGGCGCGGCCGTCCTCGCCAAGCGGGAAACGAAGTGACGGCAGCCCACGCGCTGGATTGGTGAAGACTGGGCGTCCAGCCTCCCCCATCTACCCATTCACCAATCCATAATTCCACTCATCCACTCATGTATTTATCCGCTAAGCGCCGACCTCCGGCATGGATGCGGCGGTCAGTTCGATGATTTTGCGCAAGGGGGTTGCCGGGCGAAACCCGGTGGCGGCCTCGAGCTTGTCCAGCACGGGTCTGCGGCGGCGCATATCATCAAAGCCGGGAGCGTAAGCCTGGCTGTAGGGCACCAGTTCAACCGCGGACTTTGACCCCACAAGCTCAAGCACCAATTCGGCCAGCCCGCGGATCGTGATTTCCTCGGCCCCGCCGACGTTGAAAACCTGGCCCCGGGCCGCCGGGCAGTTCTGCAGACGCACCAGCGCCTCGACGGTGTCGCTAACATAGCAAAAGCAGCGGCTCTGCTGGCCGTCGCCATAGACCTTCAGCGGCTGGCCCGCTTTGGCGGCCGCGATAAAGCGAGGCAATACCATGCCGTACCGGCCCGTTTGCCGCGGACCGACGGTGTTGAAGAGGCGGGCAATCACGACTGGCTCACCCTTTTGGGCCGCGTAGGCCAGCGCCAGAAACTCATCCATCAACTTCGAGCAAGCATAGCTCCAGCGCGATTGGTTCGGCGGGCCAATCAATAAATCATCCTCCTCGCTGAAGACGGGTTTCTGGCTCTTGCCATAAACTTCGGATGTAGAAGTCAGCAGCAACGGCACCCGATGTGGCGCCGCCGCTTTCAGAAGGACCTCAGTTTCGTGCAGGTTGGTTTCCAGAACGCGAATGGGCGAATTGACGACCAACTCGACCCCAACCGCCGCGGCCAGGTGATAGATTGATTCCGCCTCGGCCACCAGCTCAGTCAGTCCGGCGCACGCTGAGATCTTCGATTCAATCAACCGGAACCTGGGATGATCGAAAGCCGCGCGTAGGTTGGTCCGGCTTCCGGTGGACAAATCATCGAGCACGACTACCGATTTGCCGGCCGCCAATAGCCGTTCGGCCAAGTGCGACCCGATGAAACCAGCGCCGCCAGTAATGAGGACGTGCGGGAGGGGATGTGGGGCGTGAGCGGAAGAGCGCGAGGCGTCGTTGGTGTTCAAGGTATTTCGGCGGTATGCGATGTCTCCTCTGAGTTTGGCCCTCTGGCCTCTGCCCGCTGGCCCCCGACCTCTGACCGAGTTCCTCGGACCTCGACTCTCCGGCTGCTGACTTCTGCCTCGCGGTTCCGGTCTGGGAGGTCCTGGCTGCGGACGGTCCTCGCCAGCCGCCCCGCCCCTTCCAGCGCCCCGGCTACCGCTTCCGCAAGCTTCTGGCGATAGCTCGGGTCGCTAATCCGGCGGGCTTCATTCGGGTTGGACAAGTAGCCGCCTTCGATCAGGATCGCGGCACGTTGCTGGCCTCGAAGCACGCCCGGGAAACGTGCTCGCCGGACACCACGATCGTTATGGCCGTTGACCTTCAACAACGAGCGATGCACCTCCAACGCCAGCCAAAGGTTTTGCGCATCAAACGCGTTGTTTGGAAACGCCGTTGCCAGATCGTCGGTGAAGCCGCGCGTGAGGCTCGACGGCATTCCCGCTGGAGTTAGGCAGTAAGTCTCCAGCCCTGCTTCAGACTGACTGGGAGCAGCGGAATTGAAATGCAGGCTCAAAAACAAATCGGCCTTGTGCTCGGCCGCAACGGCAACCCGGTTGGAAAGAGCCAGGTCCGAATCGTTAGAGCGCGTCAGGAAAATCTGCCAGCCGCGATCGGTCAGGAGCTTTTGGAGCCGCAGCGCCCAGTCGAGTGTGAAGTCCTTTTCATAATGGTTGCCCAGTACGCTCCGGGTGCCAGCGTTTTCACCCCCGTGCCCGGGGTCAATGACAAGCACAGGGTTGCTGCCGAGCCGAAGGCTCGCTCCGCCCTCGAGCAATGGTTGAATGGTTTTCTGAAGGTCAAGCGCGTGGGCATAGGGCTGGCCGTTGATCATGAGCGGTGCGAAGCCTAGTTGCACTTCGAGGCCATCCCATCGCACCAGCAGGCTGCCGGCTCGCAGCACCAGAACCCCGTTCCCCGAGCACAGCGCGAACGTCGGTGACTGTGCCGAGGCCACCAGCGTGGGCGGAGCGAGCCCCCGAGTCCGGCACCAGCGTGGAAGAGGGATCCATGTTTCACCCTTTGGCGTTTGGCGCTCGAGCGAGATGACACTCGCGGGTGGCGGACGGGTTGCCCTCGAAGCAGCCGAAGTTGGAGCAGATAAATTCGATGGAGGCGAAACTCGCGCCAAGGCGGCAGGAACGGGCGTCGGAGCCATCGGCGCGGGCTGGTCGTCTCCCTCCGCCCAACCTGGAACCCGCTCACCGTTCCGGTGCCCGGCGGTCGAGCACGAGGCCAGCCCAAGGGCGAGCATACACGAAACCATTCTAGCCAGACTCGACATGCTGACATTGTGGGGAAGAGCGAGGTACACTCAAGACAGAATCGACTCAAGACCGCCACGGGTTTTCCCTGGTTTTCCAGCTTGCTTTCGGACCTCAGGCGGGTGAGAAGTAAGCGCGATTTGAGAGTACTTGTTGCCATCACCGGGGCCAGTGGTGCGCTCTACGCCCAGCGTCTGTTGGATAACCTCCCGCCAACGCAACACGATGTGCATGTAGTTCTCAGCAGTTACTCCCACGTGGTCATAAATGAGGAACTGCCCGGCGGCTTGCGCCTGCCGGCTGGCGTCACGGCGCACCCGCTCAAGAGCATGAACGCTCCCTTTGCCAGCGGCTCGAACGCGCCTGACGCGATGGTGATCATTCCTTGCAGCATGGGTACGCTCGGCCGCATCGCCCACGGTTACAGCGAGGATGTCTTGTTAAGGGCGGCGGACGTCGTGTTGAAGGAGAAGAAGAAACTGGTCCTGGTCCCGCGCGAGACGCCGCTGAACCTTATCCACATCAAGAATTTCGAACTCCTGTTGCTGGCAGGCGCGACGATCCTGCCGGCTAACCCGGCGTTTTACACCCGCCCGCAAACCGTGGAACAAGTGGTTGATACGGTGGTGGCACGGATCCTGGACCACCTGAGCATCGCGCATAACTTGGTGGCGAGGTGGGGCGAAGAGGGGTTTTAGTTCGAAGTTCAACGTGCGATGTTCGATGTTTAGTTGCTTAACAAGATGGGCCTCGTTCGTCCGCCTCGGCCACACACTGTTCGCACTGCCTTTCGCCCTGGCGGCCATGGTCGTCGCCGCCCGCGCTAACCGGGGTTGGCCCGGTTGGAAAAAGTTCGGCCTTATCCTCGCCGCCATGGTTTGCGCGCGCACTTGCGCGATGGCCTTTAACCGCATTGTGGATCGCAAGTTCGACGCCCTAAACCCCCGGACCGCCGGCCGCCACTTGCCGACTGGACAGGTCAGCCTGGCGGGCGCTGTGTTTCTGTGCGTCCTGGCTGCCGCCGGGTTGACAGCCGCCAGTTTTTTTCTCAATCCGCTTTGCTTCTACCTCTCGCCGGTAGCGCTCCTGGTGATTTGCTTTTACTCGCTGACCAAACGATTCACGGATTACACGCATGTGTTTCTGGGGCTCGCACTGGCACTGGCGCCCGTTGGCGCCTGGCTGGCGGTCAAAGGGACCGACCTTGTGTGGCTGGACCTGCTTCAAATGGTCGTGCTGGCGGCGGCCGTGGTGTTGTGGCTCGTCGGCTTTGACATCATCTACGCACTCCAGGATTATGAATTTGATCGAACCCATGGACTGCATTCCCTCGTCGTGGCCTGGGGACCTAACAACGCGCTGCAAGGAGCCTTTCTGGCCCACCTGGTAATGTGCGGGTTACTTTTGGTCTTCGGTCTACTCTGCCGGTTCCGGCTCGCTTACCTGGTGGGCTGGTTGATCATCGTCGGCTGCCTCGTGCTCGAGCATTGGGTCGCGCGCCGGCGCAGCCTGAACTGGATCAGCGTCGCGTTCTTCCGGCTCAACGCGGTCGTGAGCAGCGTGTTCCTCGCCGTCACAGTCGCCGAGGTGGTCTTCCAGAGCGGGTTCCGGTTGCAGTGACGTTCACAAAGCGGCTTGCTTTCACCGCCAGTTTCACCCCATTGTATCCGCCGATGGGTTTGCCTGCTCAGCCAATTACTTTGACGGTGGCGCAGCTCGATGAGTTGAATCATAAGCTGTCCCACATGCGCCATGACATCAACAATTACCTGTCGCTGATCGTAGCGGCGGCCGAGCTCATCCGCCATAAGCCGCATATGGCCGACCGCATGATGGCGACGCTTTGCGAGCAACCCTCGAAAATCGCCGAATCCATCACCAAGTTTTCGGGCGAATTCGAGCGGACCTTAGGTATCACTCGGCCCTGAAGCCCGAGACTCCAAGTTTACTCGTTGCGGCGGAAGGCGCCGACCAGAACCGAGGGATGTCTCGGCGCGCCAAAGTTGGAAAGGGCTTCCTTCTGCCCGGCTTTGGGGTCGTTCGCTATCTCGATCGATCTGCTTCCCGACGCGAGTGACTCGCGTCAGCCAGCCCCACAGGAAGCCGGCGACGATGCAGCCCGCGAAAGCGTAAACGCCCAGGAACAGCCACATCTCTTCGGGGCTATGCCAGTAGGTGACTCGACCCCGCATCATGGCCTGTTGCAGCGGCACGTTCATCCCGTCGATGGCCACAGCTCCCGGGGAGCAATACTGCGATATCTGCCCCGAGAACGCGCTGACCAGCGTTGCGTCCTGGTGTTGATTCCGTGAAGGCCGCCGCAGGGTTACGCGAGCCCAGCCATCTCAACCGTGCGATCCCGCCCCTCTCGCTGCTCGTCCCACCGGAACGTGAACACCACTCTTGCGCCGGCCGGCAAGCGCTCGGTTGGCCGAGCCGCAAACCAACAACCCCAGCCGGAATCCCAGGTGGACTCATCCTGGCTCGTTTGCCAGCTGTCGCTACTCCAACGAACGGCTGCGGGGGAAGCGGTGCCGATGCGTGCCATGGCACTGCGCGTCCAGCGAGGCTCGATGCCGGGGGCGCCGAAGGCCGTGGCGTTCTTTGCAGCGCCAATGCCCGTCCAAAACAGCCCAAGCCCCGCCAACGGCAAACGGGACCGCTAACGCGGGAGCGCGGCGGGCTCCCGCTTGACACGATGATCACGGCCGCTAGATTCGGGCTGTTGCCAGGCGGCCGATGCTACCATGATTATTAGATTCAAAGCTCTGTCGGGCGCCGCAACACGGACCGCTTCAGAGTGTGCTGCGTGCGGCAGCAGCTCAGGGTTGCGTGGAGGCAGCGCTGAATGAACCTAATCCGGTGCGACAGCTCGTATTCGGATCAGATCCTGGCGATCTTGAATGAGGCCATTCTCAACTCGACCGCGCTCTATGATTATAAACCCCGGACGCCCGAGATGATGCTCGGCTGGTTTGAGGCGAAGAAGAAAGGGAACTATCCCGTCATGGGAGCGGTAACTGAGACCGGAGGGTTGATGGGCTTCGCCAGCTATGGGCCGTTTCGCGCCTGGCCAGCGTATAAATATACGGTGGAACATTCCGTATATGTCGGCGCCGAGTTTCGCGGCCAGGGCATAGGCAAGCGCCTGTTGCAGGAGGTCGTCGCCGCGGCGCAAGCGCAGGATTACCACGTCCTGGTCGGCGGCATCGATTCCCAGAACGCGGTAAGCATTCGGCTCCACGAGCGCTTCGGCTTTCAGCACGCCGGCACGGTTCGTCAGGCCGGCTTCAAATTCGGCCGCTGGCTCGATTTGGCGTTTTACCAACTCATCCTCAAGACGCCCATGCGGCCCGTCGAAGGATGACGGACGAGAGAAAAAGGGAACAGGCAGAGCTGGGGCCGTGAACCGGGGCCGGGATGGCCAAGTCTCCGACTAATCATCACGCACAGCTTTTACGGGGACGTGACCGTCCCCGCCCCGGCCCATGGAGCCGCACACTGAAATCCGCCACCCAGGAATTCGAGCGCTCGTTCCGCCCGTTGCGCGCGGTCCCGGCTCGACTTTTCTTCACTGCCGCGCAAAACTGTGGTTCATGGCTACGAACGCCGATGCACCGCTCGATTTGTTGTGGAAAGAGTACAGTCAGGGTTTTCGCGATTTCGATGATCTCACCCTCGCCCGCTGGATGGCGCAGACATTAGGGCAGTTTGAGGGTAAAGCCTGGCGGCTGTCGCACCCGCTGTTGGGCGCCTATCGTCTGGCGGCCCAATTGGCCAACGAACGGCAAATCTGGCTGAAGCGCCTTGCGACACCCCCGCATGCCTATTCGGAGTCGCCCTGTTGCCGCGCGCCGCTGCTGGCGCTGCTGACCCGGGACGTGCATGACGCCGGCCTCCTCTGTCAGCATTGCAGTGAAACCCTGGTGCCTTTCGAAGAGATTCCCGCCGGCTTGCGTGGCGACCTGGAAACCTGGGCCGCGCAGTACGCACCCGTCCACGCCGTCGCCCATTGGGATGATCGCCAGCGCAAGAGCACCGGCGATTACGACCGTGCCTACGAGGACGCCGCCGAGCAAGCCGAGGGCTTGCTGGCAAAAGCGGGTCGCAACCTCGCGCCTCGTCTGCTCGATTTCTATCCCGCCATCATCTGGGAAGACCAGGACGAATGCCTCGAGGTCAGGCCCGAGGATGTGGGACTTTGAGACGTTGAAGCGCTAAAATCGTTAAAGCGGTGCCGACGCCGGCGGTCTCGCGAGGCCTCCCGTTTTAGCGGTTCAACGACCCTCAATGTTTCGGCCTCAGCAAAATCGCCTTCTTATCGGTACCCTCCACCTCGACGCTGTGCGTCTCAATGCTCGGGTCGTCTTTGAGCGCCTGGTGGATAATCCGGCGGTCAAACGCGCTGAGCGGCTCGAGTTCCACGACGTCGCCCCAGCGGCGCACCTTCTCGGCCGCTTCCTTCGCCTTCTTAACCAGCGCCTCCCGGGCTTGGGCGCGGTAACCGCTGACATCCACCATGACCTTGGGGCTGGACGGGTCCTGCTGAAAGAGCAACCGATTGGTGATGTACTGCAGGTCGGAGAGCGTCTGGCCCTGGCGGCCGATCAGGCGGCCGGAATCCTCGGTCTTCACATCGAGCAGAATCCCGTCCTCCATGTGGTGTTCCTCGACGGTTGAAGTAAAGCCGAGCAGGTCCAGGATTCTTTGCAGTGTGGCTTTCGGTTCAGCAGGCATGTGCTGGTCAAGGGTTAAGGATTGGTGGTTGAGCGTTTAAAATTGCGGCGACTGTTGCGCTATTTTCGCTTTTTGGGCTGCGGCGTCAATACTGGAGCTTTGGCCGCCAGCGCCGGTTCAGGGTTCATTCGAAGGAGCTTGGTTTGCAGGATGCTCAGGAGGTTCTGCACAGTCCAATAAAGCGTCAACCCGGCAGAGTAGCTGTACAAGAACACCATGAACATCAGCGGCATGTACCGCATCAGCTTGGCCTGCGCCGGGTCCATCCCCGCGGAGGGCGGTGTCAGATGCGCCTGCCAGAGCATCGTCGCGCCCATGATTAACGGCAGCAGGTTCAATGGAAAATTGAGCCCCGGGATCATCCAAATCGTGTCGGAGCGGGACAAATCCGTCACCCACAGGAAAGGTTCGCCGCGCAATTCGATCGCACTGCCAATCATGAAGAAAAAGCCAAAAAACACCGGCATCTGAATCACGGTGGGCAAGCAGCCGGCCATGGGATTGATCTTGTTTTCCTTCCAGAACTCCATCGTCTTGCGCTGCACCTTGACCGGGTCATCCTTGTACTTCTCCTGCAGCTCCTTAATCTTCGGCTGCAGGGCTTGCATCCGCTTGGCGGAGCGGGTGCTGATCTGGGTCAACGGCCAGAAAACGACCTTGATAACGACGGTGATCACGATGATCGCCCAGCCATAAGGCAACCGCAGCGCTGCATGGAGCCAATTCATCCCCAGGAGCAGCCCTTTTGAGAAAAAGCCCCAGAAGCCGAACCCCATGAGTGCATCGGCATTGTTGTTGAGCGTGGCCGCCACGGTCGCCAAAGTGCGATATTCCTTCGGCCCGGCATACACCGCGAGCTGCCGCTGTTGGCATTGATGTGGCGCCAGCGTGAGCGCCGGATATACCAGCGCCGCGGGGTAGCTTTCCGGCACTTTCACCACCCGGCTGTCGTTGCGCGTTTCCTCCTCGCTCGGTCTGGGCAAATCCATTTTGCGCATCACCACCTGCGCGGCTGGGTCCGCGGGCATCACAGCCAAGGCGAAATACTGATTGTGAACGCCCACCCAAGCCACGTTGTTCGACCCGCCGCGAAACTCCGGCGGGGGCACCCGCGGCGTACAGGCGAATCCGGTTGACGAAAAGAAACTTGCGCCTACCTCGTTGCGCGATTTGGCGCCGTCATACCACATAACTCCAACGGCGGTGCCTTTATCCTGCGTATTCATCGGAGTCGCCGTGCCGACAAACCATTCCTGGGCCGGCAGGGACAACGGTTTCTCCGAACGATTCGTCAACTGTACGGTAGCCTGCAAAAGGTAATCGCAATTAGTGCTGAGCTCGAAGTCCTTTATGATGGTCACGCCGTTGGTCAGCGTCTTCTCGGCGCGGATGCCGTTCGGCTTGCGCGTCAGCTTAAAGATGCCGTCGCCCTGCACCGCCTCGCCATCCAACAGCGCCAGCGTCGGCGCCGGCGTAAACGTATTGAGCGTGGCGACCCGGTTCGTGCGGGCGCGCTCCGCCCGGCTCGAAGCAACGGTTTCGGGGTAGCGCAACAATTCGACCAACTTCAGCCCGCCGCCGTGGGACGTGAAGGTGTAATGAGCGTTCGCATTGGTCAGTTCCTCGAGGCCCTCAGGTATGTTGGTGCTCGCGACGAACGCCGGAGCCGTCGGCGCCTCTAACACTGGCAGTGCTGGCTGCGACGTCACACCAGGCGCGTTGGTGCCGGTCCAGGTCGCGGCGGGCGCGTTGGTCATTCCGGGCGGCAATGGTTTGGGTGGGTAAACCTTATGCACGAGCGTATTCCAGGTGACCAGCAGGAGGATACAGACGGCAATGATGATGATTGAGGTACGGTCCATGTAAAACGGGTGACCCTAAGGCATCTGCCCCTCGGGGCGGCAAGGTTGAGGAGGAACGCAGCAAGCCGGCACCGGGTCCTCCCCGCACGCTCCCCACGGATGGCACCGCCCTATCCGTTTCAGCGCCAGCCAGGTCCCTCGCAAAGCGCCATGCAGGGCAATGGCCTCCAGTGCGTAGGCCGAACAACTCGGCGTAAACCGGCATTGGCCCGCGGGGCCAACCAGAAATACTTTTGCAGGCGAGATCACCCAGCGATACAGTCGCACGCCGAACACCAATATATGTTGAGCCACGTTCATGACCCGGTCGACCTTTTCAGCAAGCCCGCTTTGCGCAACGTTGTCAAAAAATCCCGTTCCACGTCCGTGAACCCTTTGCCTACGATTGATGGCCGGGCCACCAGCACCAGTTCGACGGCTTGCTCCAGGTCATGCTGATGCAGGCGAAAGCTCTCCCGCAACAACCGCCGCGCCCTGTTCCGCACCACGGCGCCGCCGATTCGGCCCGCGGTAATCACCCCCAAGCGCGACCCCGTGCCCGCCGGCAGCCTCCGCCAATTGGCAATCAGGCACCCGTTCACCAGCCGCTCGCCTTCCTGGCGCACGCGCGCAAAGTCCCGAGCCTGCTTGAGCCGCGACGCGCGGCCAAACCCCAGCCCCTCTGGCGTCCCCCCACCCATGCGGCTGGGCCTTAGACCGGCGTCAAACGCTTGCGCCCGGTCCGGCGCCGGTTGCGCAGTATGCCCCGCCCGCTCTTGCTCGAGTTGCGGCTCAGGAATCCATGCTGCCGTTTGCGGCGAATTTTCGATGGTTGATATTGTCGCTTCATAAATCACTTCATTAACCCGCCGACCGGCTTCGGAGCGGTCGCATCCAACTACGATGCCGCGTCAGGAAACACCCCGTAAACGGAGCGCGAGAGCATAACAGCCAGGCGTGGCGTGTCAACGGGCGTTTCGGATTACAATTTACGTTTCACCGGTGGTCATAATAGCCTCGCGAGCAACTCTATGACGAAACTGGCCACTATTACCGTGATCGGCCGCGACAAAACCGGTGTCATCGCTCGCATCACCGGCTTCCTGTTTGAGCAAAAGGCCAACATCGAGGGCCTCGAAGAGCAGGTCACCCGTGGCCAATTCAGCATGACGCTTCAGGCGTCGTGGAAAGACGGGCAACTCGAGCGCGGCGCCGTGGATCGAGGCTTAGAGCGGCTCGCTCGCGACCTGGATATGGAGGTCAAAATCCGGTTTACCGAGCCGCACCGGCGTCAGCGCATGGCCATCATGGTGACCCGCGAACCGCACTGCTTTCAGAAGCTGTTGGACGCGCTCCAGTCCGGCCGTCTGAAAAAGGCTGAACCGGCGCTGGTGCTCTCGAATCGCCGGGACCTCGAGCCGCTAGCCAAAAAGGCAGGGTTGCCGTTCGTAGCGGTGCCCTGGGGAAACCGGCTGAAAGCGGAGATGAAAGCGCTTCGGTGGCTCGAGCAATACGAAATTGATTTTGTTGTGCTCGCGCGCTTCATGAAAATCCTCTCGCCCAATGTGGTCTGGCGGTACAAGAACAAGATCATTAACATCCATCCGTCGCTGCTGCCTAGCTTCCCCGGTCCGCAAGCATATCGCCAGGCCTACGAACAGGGCGTCAAGATCATCGGGGTCTCGGCCCACTTCGTCACCATGAACCTGGACGAAGGGCCGATCATCGCCCAGGATTGTTTCACCGTCCGCCCCCGGATGACGCTGCGGGAGATCGTTGCAGCCGGCCAGCGACTCGAGGCGAACACGTTGCTTAAGGCCGTAAAACTCTATTTGTCGAAACGGCTCGACGTCTTCTGGGGAGTGGTGAAGGAAGTTTGAGGCGTGAGGCGCGTTAAAACGGGCCGACGCCGGCTCTCCTTCCTCACTTCTGACCCCTAACTTCCATCCTTTGTCGTCTGCCCTCTTCTTCCCAGCTTCGGACGGTAGACTTGGGACTTTAGACTTTGGACTTTGGACTGGCGATGCTAGCTTGCAGCCGTGAGCTATTTTTGGACCGGTATCATTGGGACGCTGTTGGCCGCAGGCCCGGCAGTGGCTGAGACCAATGTCGTAACGACGACTCCCGGCGTCGCTGTCGTCGCTGTGCCGGAGTCCAAAGAGGCGGTCGAAAAGGAATTCCATAAAGTAATGGCGATGGACAACGACGCCCAGGCCGAGGTGGACAAATGGATCCGTGACAACGAAGAATTTGCCACGAAAGGGGCCGGCACGCCACCGGCCCTCTTAAGGCGCCGCATCCAGGAACGCTTCGAACCAGTGCGGAAGGCCTATGAAGATTTCCTCGAGCTCCATCCCAACCACGTTGAGGCGCGCGTCGCCTACGCGAGCTTCCTCGGCGACCTCAAAGATGAGGAAAGTGCCCAGTTGCAGTTGGAAAAGGCCCTCGCATTGGACACGAACAACCCGGCCATCTACAACAATTTGGCGAACATCTGCGGCCATGTCGGCCCCGTCAAGAAAGCGTTCGAGTATTACGCCAAAGCCATCCAACTCAACCCCCTCGAGCCGGTTTATTACCATAATCTTGGCACCACCGTTTATTTGTTCCGCACCGACGCGAAAGAATACTACGGCCTTGACGAGCAACACGTGTTCGCCAAGGCGTTCGGGCTTTACAGCAACGCGATGCGGCTCGACCCTATGAACTTCCCGCTCGCTTCGGATGTCGCCCAAACCTATTACGGCGTCAAACCGTTTCCGACCGAGACCGCCCTTAAGGCCTGGACCAATGCGCTCAAGATCGCCCACGACGAAATCGAGCGCGAGGGTGTGTACATCCATTTCGCCAGAGTCAAGCTGCTGGCGGGCCATTTCGATGAGGCGCGGGCGCACCTCGACGCGGTGACGAATGATATGTACGCCCAACTTAAAGAGCGCATCGAGCGCAATCTCACCGAACGTCAAAGCGAAGCCAAGGCGACCAACGCCCCGCCCGCTAAATAAACCACTTAGTAAGGTTGGAAGGCGTAATACGCGCGATTGGTGTCGGCCACCGCCCATTGGTTCTCGGGCCAGACCGACAGGCCATACTTCAGGAACCGGGCGGACCCATCCACGAAGGCAAAATTCGAGCCGCCCTGCCTGACCCGCGGCACGCGGTTGGCCGAATGGCAGCCATGCTCGACGCGGTCAGCGTCGTTGCCGTTCCCTTCGAGCAAATCCATGTAGTAGTCCAGAGCCACAGGTGGCGTCTCGTTCGGCAGATTCTTTTTCTCGCCGAAAACGATTGTGTTGGAGGGTTTAAGCACCCCTGTTTCCTTCATTGAGCGCGGAGCGATGAGCGAGTCGGCAAAGACATCGTTCCAGCCGTTGATCAAATAGCTGCGGGCCGCCCGATCCTCCGGGGTGATGGAACCCGTCATTGTGGGAGGTGTGCCGCGTTTGGCGTCCGTGGGGCAGACGAGCACGTTCGTAGTTCGATAAGTCTCCCGCAGCAGCGTGGGCCAGCGATAGTTGTTGGTGCGCGGTGGATAAAGCCCGTCATTATCATCCGCGTACATTTTAATACTCAGGGTCAATTGCTTGAGATTGTTGACGCACGAGATTCGGTTGGCCGACTCTTTGGCTCGCGCCAGGGCCGGCAACAGCATGCTCGCCAGGATAGCGATGATGGCAATCACCACAAGGAGTTCGATCAAGGTGAACGCCAGCGGTGTGGCGCACAGGGAAGCCGGCGGTGGCTCGGCTCCAGGCCGGCGGTTTGTGTGACTCGTTCGCTTAACGTACGGACTCTCGCGCATAACTTTTGTTTTCGTTTCTATCTGATTTCCAAATTCATTGCCCGCGATTAAACGGCTGCCGGCTGTCCGGCATGGCCGCGCAATCCGCTCGAATATCTCCCACGTTCCGGCGTCAGGTCTTTAAGATGACTCGCAAGATGTGGTGCCTGTTCGCGCTGGCCGCCCTGTTGGGCGCCAGCTCTCTTTACCTCAACAGAGACTGGTTTGCGGGAGATAATATTCATGTTTATCATCGCTCCCGGCCGTTTCGCTCCCGCCGCGCCCGACCGGATAATTCCCGCACGGAACCCATCGTTTTCTTCATCGATCGCAAACTCAAGCTCACTTCGCTCAAAGTCGTTCCCGTGAGCGATATCGAGACCAACAAATTTCCGCAGCCGGTTTGGCACTTGCTCTCCGACTCGAATTCCGTGCCCGTCAAAGAATTTGCCTACGGCGCGCCCCTCCAGGGCATGCGACCCGCCATCAAAGGAACCGCGCCCGAACCGCTCGAGCCGGGCGCGAACTACCGCCTCTTCGTCGAGGCCGGCTCGCAAAAAGCCCAACATGACTTTGTCCCCGTGGCACGCGCCCAATAAGAAGCACATCCGCAGATGTCCGAAAAATAGACGCTAACCGGCCCTATTAGGTTACGTACGGTAAAGAAGCAAAACGCAGGCCAGATCTGTCCCAAGTCCAAAGTCCGAGGCTGGGAACCAGAGCGCAAACGTGCGAACCGCCTCCTACCCCTTTTAACGTTTCAACGATTTAACGCATTCACGTTTCACGCATCACGTCTCAAGCCAAGTGGCACGCTACCCAATGTCTCGGCGCCACTTCCCGTAATCGTGGCGTCTCCGACTGGCACCGCGGAAATTCCGCGATGGGACACCGGGGATGAAATGGGCAGCCTGCTGGAGGACTAATCGGCGACGGAACTTCCCCCGGCAGGATGATACGCCTTCGCTTTGAAACCGGATCGACGACCGGGACCGCAGAAATGAGCGCCTGGGTGTAGGGATGTCTGGGCCCGCTTATAATGACCGCGCTCTCAGCCAATTCTACGACCTTCCCGAGATACATCACCATAACACGCCGGCTGATGTGCTCGATCACGGCGAGGTCGTGCGCGATGAAGAGGTAAGCGATGCCGCGGTCCTGCTGGAGGTCCTGTAGCAAGTTGATGATTTGTGCTTGAACCGAAACATCGAGCGCACTCACTGGTTCATCGCAAACGATGAGCTTCGGTTCCACCGCCAGGGCGCGAGCTACGCCGATGCGCTGGCGCTGACCGCCGCTGAATTCGTGCGGATACCTCCCTCCAGCGGCCGAGTCGAGCCCCACCGCAGCCAGCAACTCGGCGATGCGCTGCTGGCGGGCGGCCTTGCTTTTCGCCAAACCATGAATATCGAGCGCCTCGCCGATGCTGTCCCCGGCGGTCAGGCGTGGACTCAACGATCCATACGGGTCCTGGAAAATCATCTGGAAGCCGCGACGACGACCACGCAGTTCCCGCCGCGCCAGCCGGGTGATGTCTTCGCCGTCGAATAGAACGCTCCCCGCCGTCGGCTCGGTCAGCCGAACAATCGCGCGGCCCAAGGTGGTTTTGCCGCAGCCGCTCTCCCCGACCAGTCCCAGCGTTTCGCCCGCCACCAGGTCAAAGCCGACATCGTCCACCGCTTTGATGTGCGCGCGAGCACGGCTGAGAATGCCGCGCCTGACGGGGAAATGAACTCTAAGATGGCGGACCTCCAAGAGGTGCATGAAGCAAAGTCATCGGAAAAACCGCAGAACACCTGGGTTACGCAGAAATGAAATTTTCTTTCGCGTGTTCCGCGGCTCGTTATTTGTGATCGACATTGGTTTGTTGCTCACCGGCCGAGACCCGTCTCAACGCCCGCTTGATGTTGGTCTGGCGCGGAGTTCCAATATGGGCACCGAACCCACCGCCCGGTTTCCACTTCCGCCAGCTCGGGCACCGATCTCCCACACTCCGGCTTCGCAATAACACAACGCGGAGCGAACCGGCAGCCGGGCGGCAAATCCTCAAGTCCGGGAACACTCCCCGGGATCGATGACAGCCGGTGCGCGCGCGTGTTCAGCCGCGGAACGGAATCGAGCAGCGCTCGCGTGTACGGATGCAGCGGCCGCGCCAGCAGGTCGCGCGCAGTCGCCTGCTCCACAATTTGCCCCGCATACATCACCCCTACCCGGCCGCCCATATCGCCGACGATTCCCAGGTTATGGCTGATGAGCAGGATCGCCATGCCGAGCCGCTGCTGGAGGTCCTTCAGCAGCTCGAGGATTTGTGCCTGGATGGTGACATCGAGCGCCGTGGTCGGTTCGTCGGCGACCAGCAGTCTCGGTTCCGTCGCCAGCGCCATCGCCAGCATCACCCGCTGCTGCATGCCGCCGGATAGTTGGAAGGGGTAATCTTTAAGCCGCGATTCCGGGGCGGGAATCCCAACCAGTTTCAACAGCCGAATCACCTCCGCATCGTTGGCCTTTTGCGGCCGGTGCAGTTTGAGTGCCTCCTTGATTTGGCTGCCGATACGCATAACCGGGTTGAGCGAGGCGCTCGGCTCCTGGAACACGTAGCTCACCACTCCCCCGCGAATCTCACGCAACTCCGCCTTCGACATCTTCAGCACGTCGCGTCCATTAAGCCGCACCTCCCCGCCGGCATAGCGCGCGGGCGGCGCCGGGAGCAGCCGCGCAATCGAGAGTGCTGTGACACTCTTTCCGCAACCACTCTCGCCTACCAGGCAGAGAGTCTCGCCGGCATCGATGTTGAATGAGACGCCGTCAATGGCTCGCACACTCGAAACGCCGGAAATAAAATCGACTTTGAGATTTTTGAGCTCGAGCAACGCCATGACCGAAATTGCCACAAAAGGCCGCAAAGAGCACAAAGAAAGAGGATATGAAGAATGCCACGGCCCCGTAGAGGAGGCATTGAAACCGAACGCTCGGGGACGTGGTCGTCCCCGCGTCGGTTTATGGTAAGTGCGGAACGCTCCAAGCCGACCGTTCTTTCCGTCTGGCATGCTCGCCGTTTGTGAACCCTTTTGTGTCCTTTGCGTCCTTTCGTGGCGATTCCTTCCCGTGGCCCTCGTGTCGTCGAAAGCGCTTGCGCGCTGCCCCTTTCCCATTAGCTTAACCGGCCTATGAGCTGGAAACTCGTTCTATTCCTTTCGCTGGCTGTCCTGCCAGCAGTCGTCAACGGGTTCGCCCAAACCGCCATCCCGTCGGACCGGTTGCGCGAGTTCGAGCAGCGCGCCGCACGCTTCAAATCAGTGATCACTCTGCCCCGGTTCGAAACCACGACCAACGAGGTCAACCAGACCGTGAGCAACACCATCGCCGCGGGCAACGCAGCGTTGGACCGCCTCGCCGCGCTCGACCCGCGCAAGCTCGCCTTCCAAAACACCGTCCGCGCGCTGGACGACCTCGGCTACCAGATCGGCCTCACCGCCAACCGCCTTTCCCTGATTAAGGAGACCAGCACCAGCGCCGCCGTCCGCGACAGCGCCACCGAGGCCCTTAAACAATTGGAAGTGTGGTCCGTCGGTCTCGATTACCGCGAAGATGTTTATAAGGTCCTCAAAGCGTACGCCGCCAAAAAAACGCAGCTCAAGGGCGAGGACGCCAAGTTGCTCTCCGAAACCATGCGCGATTATCGCCGGGCCGGGCTGGACCTGCCCAAAGCCCAGCGCGACGAGGTCGAGCGCATGCGCAAAGAGCTATCGCGCCTGACCACCGACTTCGAGTCCAACGTCACCAAGGCCGAGAAAGCCGTCAAATTCACCAAAACCGAACTCGAAGGTGTGCCGGACAGTTTTCTGGAGCAGATCAAAACCGGTGCGGACGAATACACCGTCATGGCCAACATCACCTGGCATTACATCATGCTGATGGACAACGCCAAGCGCGAAACGACCCGAAAGAAACTGCTCGTCGAGCACGATAACCTCGCCCGCGCCGACAACATCTCCTTGCTGGAAAAAATCCTCCCGCTCCGCGATGACATTGCCAAGAAACTCGGCTACAAAACCTGGGCAGACTTCCAGACCGAGGTTAAAATGGTCAAAAACGCAGCCGCCGCCATCAACTTCCTCGAGGAACTCAACGTAGGGTTGCAGCCCAAGTTCGACGCCGAGCTCGCTGAGTTCCGCCAAATCAAGGTCAGGGAAACCGGCGACCCGAACTCGCAAATCCATGTGTGGGACTGGCGCTATTTCAGCAACCAGTTGAAAAAAGAAAAATACGATGTCGACGCCGAGCAGCTCCGGGTCTATTTCCCCTATCAACGCGTGCTCGAGGGGATGTTCAGCATTTACCAGAGCATCTTCGGCCTCAAGTTCGAACGCGTCGAACCGCCGTATAAATGGGTCGCTGACCTGCAGCTTTACGCCGTCTCCGACGCGAAGACCGGCGAGCCGCTCGGCCTTTTCTACCTCGACATGTTCCCGCGCGAGGGCAAATACAATCACTTCGCCCAGTTCGGCCTTATCGAAGGCAAGCTGCTCGAAAACGGCTTATACCAGCGCCCTGTGTGTTCCCTCGTGTGCAACTTCCCCACTGCCTCCAAAGACAAGCCTTCGCTGCTCGCTCACAGCGACGTCGAGACCATCTTCCACGAGTTCGGCCACGCGATGCACACCATTCTCACCCGCGCTAAATACAGCCGCTTCTCCGGCACCAGCGTCCCGCGCGACTTCGTCGAAGCCCCTTCCCAGATGCTCGAAAACTGGGTCTGGGACAAGAACGTACTGGATAGTTTTGCCGCCGATTACCGCGACCCTTCGAAAAAGATCCCCGCCGAAATTCTGGCGAAGCTCAAGGAATCCCGCTTGGCCACCGAAGGGACGCGCTATCGCCGCCAACTCTCGTTCGGGCTGACCGACCTGCGGCTCCACACCCAAATCCACAACGACAACGCCAGCGAGGCTCTGCCGCTCTCGAACGAAGTGCTCAGCCGCGTGTTCCTGCCGATGGTGCCCGACACCGCGTTCGTCGCCTACTTCGGCCACCTCATGGGCTACGACGCCGGCTATTATGGCTACGCCTGGGCCGACGCCATCGCGGCCGATATGGCGACCGTTTTCGAGCGCTCGCCCCACGGCTATTTCGACCAGGCCGCCGGTCGCCGGCTCCGCGCCGAGATCTATGAACCGGGCGATTCACGGGACGTGAATATCTCCATCGACAAATTCCTCGGCCGCAAACGCTCCCTCGATCCGTTTCTCAAAAAGATTGGCATCACCAACCTGCCGCCGAAGCTTGCCCAACAGCAGGAGAGGTAAAACCGCGCCATGCAGGTGGGGCGCGCTGTCCCCAGCGCGCCGCAAAGTCGGACCAACAACCGCAGCATGTAACCGGAATAATCACTCTGCACGCCGCACCATGGCGCTCGTTTATGGTTGAGTTCCTCCACTGACATGATAGTAAAAACTGAGATGAAACGATGGAATGGTCTCTGCGTCTGCCTATAGTCATTAATTAGCCACCAAGCCGTCATGGCCGAGGAGGTCGCCAGCCCGGTGCCTTCTCCCAAATCGTCCGCGCCCCCGTCGTTCCAGGTGCGCAACAAAAAATATGGCGAACTTCTGCGCCCGGAGGACGCTAACAGCGCCAACCGCACGCGCATTGTCTTATACCCGGCGCAACCTTGGAAGTGCATGACTTGGAAATTCCATCCTGCCGGCGATTCCGCGTTTCAACTGCAGAATCATTTCACTTCCAAGACGTTCTCGGCCACCCCCGCGGCCGACCAGGCCGCCCAACCGGTGCTCCAGTTGCCGTTCGCGAAGGAAGCAGGTGAATGCCCAATCTGGCACTTCACAACACTCGCGGATGCCAGCTACAGGATCACCGACGCTAAATCAGCCAAGGTCTTGACCGCCGTAAAGGATCAAACCGGCCTGCGCGTCGTCGCACAAGCCTGGCAGGATCAGGACGATCAGAAGTGGGAACTGCTCCCCATCGACCCAAAGCAGTTGACGATGTAGAGCTCCGGCAGCCATTTGGTCGGACTGTGAGACATCCGCTCACGGCGTTGCCATCATGCCTTTGATTTTCTCGACCTCCGCTGCGGACATTTGCTTACGCGGGGCTTCACTGCTTGCGCAATCTGTAAAAAGCGGCTGGGCCTCCCACGCTATTGGTCACGAAACAATTCTCACCCGAAACCACCACACCGTTCGTCAGCGCTGTCCAGGGAACCCCCGCCGCCAGCCCGCCCGCCGTTTCCAGCACAAAGTTCGTGGCGGCTGCGGGCCATGAAAGCACCACCTCATTTGAAATCTCCGCGATCCCGAGCGCCGGAACCGGTGGCAGGAGCAAAGTTCCTTTGCGAATCGTGTGATTCAGGTAATCCGCAATGAACAGGTTGCCTGCCCCATCCACGGCAATACCCCAGGGCCTATTGAACCGCGCGTCGCCCCCGGTGCCGTCGGCGCTGCCGGATACCAGCGGCGCCCCGCCTAGTGTGCTGACAGTCCAACCGTTGCCCGCGGGTGCCATTTTCCGGATGGTGTGATTGCTTTGGTCCGTCAGGTACACGTTGCCCCCTCGGTCCACATCAATCCCATTCGGAAAATTAAACATCGCCTGCCTCCCGCTGCCGTCGTTAGTTCCCATCGTGCCGGAGAACCCGGCGATCGTGGCGGTAACCCAATCTATGCCCACCGGCGTGATCTGCCGAATCGCGTCGTTGCCAAAGTCCGCCACGAACAACCTTCCGTCGCTGTCCGCCGTGATGCCGAACGGAGTGTTAAACCTCGCCCGCTCGTTCTTGCCATCGGCGAAACCATAGCTCAACGCCAGCCCCGCCAACGTGGTCACCACCCAGTTCGTGCCAACCGGGGTGATCCCGCGGATGGTGAAATTGGCCGAATCCACCACATAGACCCGGTTGCTGCTGTCCACGGCCAAGCCTCTCGGACTCCAAAACCTGGCGTCGCTGTTCGTGCCGTCGCTGCTGCCATGCACCGCCGCCAACCCCGCGATCGTCGTGACCACCCAGTTGGTTCCGATCGGAGCGATCTTCCGGATCGTATGGTTGTAGAGGTCAGCGACGAAAAGATTTCCCTGCCCGTCAACCTTCACTCCGACCGGCCGGTCAAACCGAGCGTCGCTATTGGTGCCGTCTGCCGCCCCCACGGCTCCGGGCAAACCCGCCACCGTGCTCACGACCCAGTTGGTTCCAACCGGCGTGATCTTCCGTATGGCGTGGTTGAGCATGTCTGAAACGTAAATGACCCCGGCGCGGTCCACCGTCAGTTCCGACGGGCAAAAAAACCGGGCCTCGCCGTTCGCGCCGTCGTTCGTCCCGCTGACGCCCGCCATCCCCGCGATCGTGGTAAAGCTGTAGGACTGTCCATGGACCGCAGCTATCCACGCAAACCAAACCCCGAGCGCGAGCAGCAGACTGCCTTTTGACGCTTTGCGGGCAAGGGAAAGTTGGCTGTAGATGGTTTTCATTTTCCCTCATCATCGCGGCCACTATGCGGCCACCCTAACCCCCGTCAAGGACCAAACACCATCTGCCCGGGGTTAAACAAAGTTCCGCAAGAGTCATTGTAGGAGACGACGTAAGGAGTCTCTGACAAACTTTTGGATGTCGCGCATTCCAGCATCGTTAGAACCTGTTGATCGGAAACCACTTACGTCGTCTCCAAAAGTGATCAACCCCCTCACGTTCAGCAACTTTGTCACTCGTCGTGGCGGTTGGCGCGCGCATCGGTTTCTTCAATTTTGGACGGGAACCTTCTAGCGCCCCGTGCCTCTTATGTCCGGCGGGCAAATGAAAGGATTCTATGTTAAATGCTAAATTCGTTCCATTGGCTGGGGCTCCGGCTCGAGAAAAGCGCTATGCTCAAGAGAGCCATGTCAACCTTAACCCGGTCTCTGGCCGAAAACTCATCGCCGGAGTCGCCAGGTTTTTCTGCGCCGCCGCTGCCGTGGCGGTGGGGCTCCTGGCCTCCAACACCGTCGAGGCCCAGATTCCCCCGCTCAGCCCCAACTTCAATAAACCCGGCAATATCCTGATCGCTGACCAATTCAATAACCGCGTCATCGAAGTCAACACCGCCGGTGACATCCTGTGGTCGTTCGGCCTCGGGCCAAACGATTTCTCCCCCAAGTCGATCATCGGCTGCAACGACGCTCAACGCGTCGGTCCGTTCACGCTGATGGCCGGCACAGGCACGCCTCCAGGCGTTATCCCGCAGGCCCCAAATGGCGCGGCCGACAACCGGGTCATCCTGGTGGACACTTCCGGCAGAATAGTGTGGCAGTACGGCCGGTTCGGCATGACCGGCTCGGGCCCCAACCTGCTGAGCACGCCCGTGCAGTGCACCTGGCTGCCGAACTTCCACGTTTTGATCACCGACCAGGCCAACAACCGGATTATCGAGGTGACGCTAGGTAAGAAAATCGTTTGGCAGTACCCCGGCTCAAACTCCAACCCGGCGGACCAGCTCAACAACCCCAACTCCGCCGAGCTCCTTGAAAACGGCCACATCCTCATCGCCGACGAGAACAACAACCGCGCGCTCGAGGTCACGCGCACCGATCAAATCTTCAAAACGTTCACCGCGACCGGCTCGGTTGGCGCCGTCGCTTTCGCCAGCCGCCTGGACAACGGCCACACGCTCCTCACCGATACCGGCAACGCCCGGGCAGTCGAAGTCGATGCCAACGACCACATCGTCTGGGAGTTCCTTACCGGCACCGACCCGATGAGCGTCGCGGCGCCGTTGCCGACCCGCGCCGTCCGCCTCCACAACGGAGACACCTTGATCAGCGACCAGTTCAACAACCGCGTCATTCGGGTCAGCCCGACCTTCCAGCTCGTCGCTAGCTACGGACTTCCCCTGGCGGGCGGCGGAACGATTGGAAACAACGTCGGCTACGACCTCCACACCACCCAAAAAGGCTTGTATTCTCCTTACGATGCTAAAGTCGTCGGCGATTACACCGGCCTCACCCCGCCGTTCGATTTCGACGAAGAGGCCGACGATTAACGCGCCGGCTTGTCCCCCCTCCCTCCTGTCCAAAGGAGGGAGGGTTTCTGCCACACCTCGCCATCTGCCTCCGCATTTTGTCCGGCTTGATTAAAAATCGACAGCCGCTCGCTCTCGGTCTTTCGTGAATCAAGCTGAATCAGCGCTTTCCAGGCGGCACAGGTCGTGCTGGCCACACTGCGAGCTGAAGAGCGCCCTGCGAGGGCCTCCGCTCCCCAAACGAACCACAACGAAAGGAGATACCATGAAAATAATGGCAGACGGAAAAACTATCGTGAAACAGGCGGTGTGTGCTACGGGTGTCATCGCGGCGCTGGCGCTCGCCGGATGCAACGGTGGCGCCGGGACAAGCGGCAGTGAAACCGCCGCCACAACCAACAATGCAAGCACCAACGCCCCGGACGGTGCCGACACCAACAAACCCGCCGCCAGCAGCCAAAGCGCGACTAACGCCGCAACCGCGACCAGCCTCGCGGACACCAACGCCGTCAGTGCCGCCACGGGCTCTGACACTAATGCTGTCGGTGCCTCTACCGGCATCGATACCAACGCCGTTAGCGGTTCCACTGGCCCTGACACCAACGCTGTCAGTGCCGCCACCGGCTCGGTTACAAACGCCGATCATTCAACCGGCGGCTCCTGACCTCGCAAGCGCTTTGGTCAATCGGCTTCATCCGGCGACTACGGCCGGGGTGCCAGACCATTGCTGAAATACGGAGCGCAGAGCCTTGGCTCTGCGCTCCGCTCCGTCCCCCTGCCAAATCCGCCGAGTCGATGGCCAATCGCGCGACCAGTCCGCGACGCGCTGCTGGCGGCTGCTCGGGTGAGCATAAAGGGGGGCAGGCCCGGCTTTACAGCCAGGCCTGCCCCTTGTGCGATGGCTTGCTACAAATCAATCAATGTTCGTGGTCCTCATCCATGTCTTCGTCCCCTCGTGTGCCCGCGACGATCCTGCCCCTGTAGATGGCGGCTGGATTCGTGCCGCTCGCCGGCACGGTGTATTGCAGTTGTCCCGACAGCGAGAAGAACGTGAGCTCGTTGCTTGGCCCATATTTGAACCGTTCGGTGGCCGACAGCGTTCCACCGGTCACGTTGTTGGTTTCCACATAGACGAATGCCAGTCGCTCCGCCTTGGTGTGGTTGCTATTGCTCAGCCACGTCCCTCCGGCAAATGTCAACGGCGTGCAGACCACAGTGTGATTGGTTCCCGTAACCACCTGCAGCTCGTCCGCCGTCCGGTTATAAACCAGCGAAAGCCCCATCAGGTTGGTTATCCCCTGCTCGTTCGCGCAGGCGCGGATGATGTCCCCGTTCCTGAATTTATGGTAAACCAGTCCTCCGCTGCTGTTGCTGGAGATGACGACCGCGTTCACGAACGCGTTGAAGTCCTGGGCGCGTGTAGATCGAATACCGAGCGACAGCGAAAAGACGGCCGCCATACCGATAACGACTAACTTGGTACTCTTCATGTTGGTTCTCTGTTTTGGTTTTCTACTTTTCTCACAACGACCAAGCGGTCTGTCCACGGGCGCGCGTACAGACACGTTCTTGGCGGACAATTGAACCGTTGCCACAAAGGCCGGAAAGTGAAAGGCGGGAATTACCCTAGCCCGCCCTGGGATTTTCCGTGGACCCGGCCCCGGCTTGTCAAATGTGTTTGGATTATTGCGGAGCAGCTTGGCAAAGTCGCAAACGAAGCACTTCAATCACGGCTCGCACGGATAACGCGGATTTCTTTTTTCTGCTATCCGCGAAATCCGCGGTCAAAAACCTTCCCCGCGTCACTGGCCCTGTCGCTCCTCCTTGTAAAACTCGGGGTAATGGAGCTTGGCGCATTCCGGGCAAACGCTGTGCGTGAAGTTGGCGTTCGAGCGCTCGCGAACATAGATCTCAATCTGATTCCAGTACCCCTTGTCATCGCGAACCTTCTTGCAATGCGCGCAGATCGGGAGAAGTCCGCTCAGGGTCTTCACTTCGGCCAGGGCTTTCTGCAGTTCGCTGACCAAACCTTCCCGCTCCCGCTCGGCCTGTTTCCGCTCCGCAATGTCGTGGGCAATGGTTGAGATACCGACGATTTGTCCGTCGCTGTTGCGAATCGGCGACATGCTCAACGAAACCTCCGCCAGCTCGCCGTCTTTCCTCCGGCGCGTCGTCTCGAAATGGCTGATGTGCTCGCCTCGCTTTACCCGTTCCATCAGCGGCGCCAGCTCCTGCGCGCTTTCGGGCGGCACCAGCATCGCGATTGGGTGGCCCACCGCTTCGGCTTCCGTGTAACCATAAAGCTTCCGGGCGCCGTCGTTCCAGCTCGCGATCTTCCCATCGAGAGCTTTTCCGATGATCGCCTCCTCGGAGGATTCGACGATCGCCGCCAACTCGCCCAGCGCCGTCCCGGCGGCTCGCTCCCGCGCCAGCGCCCGGCGCGCCCGCAGCGAAAACAGCACCACCGAAAAACAAATCACAATGTAGAAGACCGCGTTGACCCGATCGCGCGGATCACTCATCAGCAGGCTGTGCCGCGGCGATACGAAAAACCAGTCGCCCAATAGAAACCCGGCAAGGGCCGCAAACACCGACGGTCCCGCGTCCTCCGCGAATTGTGCCACGACGAGAACCGCCAGGAAAAAGGAGACGTACGGCAGGCGGTCCCTCCATAATGGTTCCAGGACCAGCCGCAGCACCAAGGCCAGCCCCACACACACTGCGGCCAGCGCGTACGCCTGAACCGCTGCGAGCACCGGGCCTCTATGCGTATTCACAGACTAACTTTTAACCGTCAACCCAGCCGTGAGCAAGCCGCAAGCAAAGCGGCACACTGCGTAGAGCAGCGAACGAGGAGCTTCAACCACACCCATCGCACTGATAGCACGGATTTTTTCGGCCATCCGTGGAATCCGTGAAATCCGTGGTCAATGACTCACACAACCGCCCGCCGTCCAATCCAAAATCTCTTGCAGCCATTCCACCTCCGGCCCCTTCGTCCCCTGCGTTGCCGCCAGGCGCTCTTGCGCTGTCGCCTCCACCCGGACCACCATGGCACGTGACACGCCTTCCAAGCGCGCCACTCGGTGTCCCTGGTTAATGGCCGTCTGCGCGTGGCCCTCCTGGATGAGGAAACAAAGCTTCGCAATCTCCAGCATCACCCGCACGTTCGATTGCACGCACCCCAGGCAGTATTCGTAAGCCTCTTCAACCAAGTCCGCCGTAAAGAGCTTCGGAGAGAATTCCGGCAACGCTGCCGCTTCGAGTGGTCGGGTGCAAAAGAAAACCACGCTGCACGAGTCGGGCACGTGATGCACGCACCGGAAGTGCTCTCGCAGATACCACATGCTCAGATGGCTCGTCGCCACCACCGGGTGATAGTAGGCAAAGTCCTGTTGCACCACGTAACTGCACCCGGCGATGAGCCGGGGGAAAAAGCCGCAAACGATCTTCTGCGCCAGTCCCCAGCTCTTCATTGCGTCAATGAAAAGCAATTCGACCGGCGTCAACGGCGGGGTATATCGCAGTAGATCCTGCCGTTCCACGTTTATCACGGCGGCGTAAGGCCTGAGCAATTCTTTGACCTCGTCGTAAAAGCTTTGGCCCGCCGCATATCGCCTCGGTAACGAAACTTTCTCTGCGATCGGGTCCATCCAGCTTTCCCACTCGAAGCGGTCCAACGCATCAATGGTGCCGGCGGGCGCCGCCTTTCCTCTCGCCGCCAACCCGCGTGCCAGGCTCAGCGTCGTGGCCCCGAACCAGCACCCAAGATCCACGATCCTGCCCGCCCCTGAAAAAACCTCCCGCGCATACGTTTCGAGAAAGCAGAGCTCGTTATCCGTCGTCATCCCGTGGACCCACGGCGGCCGGCGATATTTCCGGTACCGTTGCGGCAGCCCATCCACCCACCGCTCGGGATGCTTCCTCCCAAAAAAGAATCTCACACCGCCTTCCTGGCGATATACCCATACTTCCTAGCAATTCTGGAAATCGTCTCGAAACCAAGCAACTGCCACACGCTGGCAAACACTCCGAGCTGCATCAGGTCGGCAATAATGACCAGCGGCTTCTGACTGAGCAGCGCTGCCAACTGAGCTACGGATACCTGATCCGGAATGAGAACTTCCCCCTTCACCGGAGTCAGCGCCGCGGTCTGCTTCCGCGGTTTTATCATCATCCCATGCCCTTTGGGTAATTGACCATGCTGCTCAGGCAGTCTCACCAACTGATCAGGCGCAAACTTCTGCTTGAGCTTCAAAACATCAATCAGATCCTTGCAACCTTCCGGCAACAAGTAACCGCGCTTCATAAAATCGTACTCCATATTTTCAAGAACGTTTGACCGGCCTGCCCCTCGCGCTCTCTGGCGCCGCGCCGGTGCCGCCCGCAATATAAGCCCCGGCCGGTCGCGCCGTCCAGCCCAGGCCCTTTGCGCATAAGGGCAAACGCAAATAAAGCTCTCCTACCTCAACCTGAATCTCGAGTATTCCACTCAGGATACTTTAGGAGACTTCGGGACGCTTGGGACGCCCTGGGACGCTGCCACCCCGTCCCCTTCCTTTGACGCTCTGACCGACCCTCGACAAGTCTGGGACGGCTCCGGTACGACCCTGGGACGGCACATGGGACGGCCCAAAAATCGCCAAAATCCCTCGGTAAACACGGCCTTGGGACGCTGGGACGGCTAAAACCACACCCCCCCTGCGCGCACAACACCTTTCACCCCTTCTTGCCACTCTTGTGGACTTTGGACGTTGGACCTTGGACTCGAGACTTGTCAGGCTGTCACACCCTGTCACGCCCTGTCACGGGCAGTCGGCTATTCTCCACCTTCCCTCCCTCCCTTTCCGCGTGTTCCGTGTATTCCGCGGTCCATTGACGCCCTTGTCACGGGTCTGTCACGCTTTTGTCGCGGGTTTGTCACGGGTCAAAAATCGCTAAAATTTCCCAGTAAATACGGCCTTGTCACGCTGTCACGGGTTAAAT
>DATMRF010000001.1:0-4530 GCA_035566435.1 Candidatus Acidiferrum sp. | reverse complement strand
GGGCAAGAAGCGGACGGCCCCGCAAAATCATCCGGGATGCAGAATTCGCACCTCGGAAGGCCGTCCGTGCACGGTCGGCGGAACGATGGCAAAAAAAGAGCGCTGGCAGGGAAGCCAGCGCTACATGGGATTCGTTGGATGTTTGAAAGTCCAGGGTTGGTGGTTGCAGGAACTCTTGGGCTGGGCCACCCATTCCTTCGTCGGGGCAAGCCTGAAGGTGGCCGCTAAGGTTGGTCGTGGCCGGAGCCGTTGCGCTGGGCTACGACCTTGCGCGCGTTTTCATAGAGGGCGCGGGCCTGGGGAATGGACTCGACGGCCTTTTGCACTTGCGGGTCGGCGGCGAGGAGGACCTTGTCGCCTTCCTGGGTGCCGTAGGTGGACATGAAGACTTCCTGCTTGATCTTGCGCTTGATCCAGTCGAGGTTGTCGGCGAACTCGACCTCGGTGTATTTCACGTTGTGCTTCGCAAGGTAGCTGCGGAATTCGCGTATGACGTTGTCGTCCACTTCAAAGCTGTGGGTGATGGTGGGCTTGGTGCCGAGGTAATAGCGGGTGAAGCCGGCGACGCCCTGTTCCGCAGGATAGAGCACATCGGCGCGGAACAGCGTCTCCTGGAACTTGTCGTACTTGGGGGAGGGAACGATGATGTCCGGCGTGATGCCACCGCCACCGGTGACCTGGCGTCCGCTGTCGGTCTGGCGGATCTCCGATGGATGCTGGGGAACCTTGCGCTCGTAGTGATATTCGTAAAGCGAGATGGATTTGTAGTCGCGCTGGATCAAGCGGCCGCTGGGCGTGTAGTAACGCGCGGTGGTGAGGGCCAGGCCGGTGTTTTCGGAGAGCGGTTGCACCGTCTGCACGAGGCCTTTGCCGAAGGTGGTTTCGCCGACGACGAGGCCGCGGTCATGGTCCTGAATGGCGCCCGAGACGATTTCGGCGGCGGAGGCGGAGTTATTGTTGACGAGCACGACGATCGGCACGTTCATGCCCTGATTGCCGCGCACGGCGTAGAAGCGGCGCTCCGGGGCGCTGCGGCCGTGATAGGAAACGATGAGCTGGCCCTTTTCGAGGAACATGTCGCCAACGGCAACGGCTTCGTTGAGCAGGCCGCCGGGATTGCCGCGCAGGTCGAGGACGAGGCCGTCAAGGGAACTTGCGCCAAGCTGCTTCAGGGCGTCGGCGATTTCGCGGTCGGTGGTTTCATTGAACTGGTTCAGGCGCATGTAGCCGATGCCGGGCTTCAGCATGGTGACGATGTCAACGGAGTGGCGGGGAATTTCGTCGCGCGTGACGGTGAAGATGAGGGGTTCGGCAAAGCCTTCGCGCGTTACGGTGATTTTGACGATTGTGCCCTTGGGGCCTTTCAGGAGGTCGGCTACCTCGCTGGTGGTCAGGCCGTCGGTAGACTTGGCGTCGACCTTGGCGATGATGTCGCCGGGCCGCAGGCCGGCGTTATAGGCCGGCGCGCCTACGTAAGGAGACATGACGACGGTGTGGTTCTCGCGGGGAGCGACGACCATGCCGACGCCATAATACTTGCCGCGCTGATCTTCGCGCAGCAGGGCGAATTGCCGGGCGTCAAAGAAATTCGAGTGGGGGTCGAGCATCCGCAGCATGCCGGGGATGGCGCCCTGGTAGACGGCCTTGTCGGCATCAACAGGCTCGGCGTAGTTGGCCTGGACGACGGACAGGACACTGGTGAAGTCGCGGACGGCGGTCTGATAGTCGTCCGTGTTAGCGGTGGTGGCGCGGACGGAGGGTCCGTAGATACCTCCGAGGACGCCCGAGATCAGAAGGACTACAACTACGAGAATTAGGCCACGACGTTCCGGATTCATGAACACCTCGCCCTTAGCGGAAAGCCCAGTATAACATGCAAAGACGAACTCTCGTTTGACACGATTGGCCGCCCTTTCTATGATGCACACAGGGCGTTTTTCGACGCTTTTCACCTATGCTTAGCGTTCCGCACATGATCGTGGTTTTTCTGGTAGTGCTGGTGGTGTTTGGCCCCCAGAAACTGCCGGAATTGGCACGCAGCCTGGGGAAATTGATGGCGGAATTCCGCAAGGCTTCGACGGACTTCAAGAGCGCGTTTGAAGAGGAGATGCGGGATCTGGAGCGCCAGGCCCGTATTGCCGAGCTACGGAAGAAGAATGCCGAGGCGGAAGCCGCAGAGGCCAAGGCGAAAGGCCTGGAATCGCCTGCAGCGTCGAGCGCGACCTCTGGCACGGAAACCCTCCCGGAAGCGGCTGCGGATTACCCGGCTGGGGACGGACCTGTGGTGAAGCCGGAAGCCGAAGCTATCCCCCGATTAGACGCGTCGAACGGCGAAAGCGTGGCCCCAGCCACAGAGCCATCCTCAGAAATGAAGACGGAAAGCAGCCCGAGCGAACCTCCCCCTTCCCATGACCAACAGCAGCCAGCCTGACAATTCCATCGCGGCGCGACTGGAGGAGAGCGGCGGCCAGATGACGTTTTTCGAGCATCTGTCCGAACTGCGGAAACGGATTATCAATTCGCTGTATGCGATCGGAGTAGGGGCGTTTGTCGGGGTATATATCGCGCCGAAAGTAATTCACTTCATTAACGAGCCAATGCAGAAGGCATTGGTTGCGGCAGGGTACTCGGACAAACTCTATTACAACCATCCCGCCGGAGCGGTAAACCTGGTCATCACGCTGGGTGTCTATATCGGGCTGGTGATTGCGTCACCCGTAGTTCTGTACCAGCTATGGCTGTTTGTGGCGCCGGCTTTGTACAAACATGAGCGAAGCGCGGTGACAGGATTTCTGTTTTCGACGGTTTTTCTGTTTTTGACGGGGATCGCGTTCGGATATTTTGTCACGTTGCCATACATATTGAAGTTTTTGGTGAGCTTTCAGAATTTCGGCGGAACGGTGGCGCCGCTGCTGAGCATTAATGAGTATTTCGATCTGATCCTGATGATTCTGCTTGGACTGGGGCTGGTGTTTGAGCTGCCGATTCTGATTTTCTTTTTGACGTTGTTTGGGATTGTGACACCGACGTTTTTGTGGAAAAACCTGCGGTACGCGATTTTGATTATTGCCGTGGTGGCGGCGATTATCACGCCTACGCCTGATGCGACGACGATGTTGATATTTATGGCGCCGATGGTGGGGTTGTACTTTGTGGGGATTGCCGTTTCGGCGGTGGTGGTGAGGAAGAAGAGGAAGCGCCTGGAGGCGGAAACGGCCGACGAAGCGAAAATAGAAAATTGAAAATCGAAAATGGAGAAGAGGAAAGACAACGCAGGGGCGCCCTTCGCAAAATTCGCTCAGGGCAAGCAGAGGGCGCGGAGATTCGCAGAGGGGCAGAGGAGCGCGGAGAAGATGGGGGCATTTGGATTGGCACGGGTGATGTTGTTGGCGCTGGTGGCGGGCGTGGCGCTGGGTTGCAAAACAGGTCCGAGCGCTTCAACCAATACCCCGAACGCCAGTGCCGCGCAGCCGCCGTTTATGAGCGCGGTGGCTGGCCCGCCTCCGAATCCTGCCGATCAAGCACCGCCGCCGGATAAAACCGGGGGGTTTGACGGGGAGCGGGCTTACGAGCAGGTGGTGAAGCAGTTGAGTTTCGGGCCGCGCCAGGCGGGTTCGCCCGCGCTGGCCAAGCTGCAGGATTATCTGGTATCGGAGTTGAAGTCATACGGCTGCGCGGTGGAGACGGATTCGTTTTCGGCGGACACGCCGGCCGGGCGGCTGCCGATGAAAAACATTTTGGTGAAGATTCCGGGGCAGAAGCCGGGAATTATTCTGCTGGGCACGCACTACGACACGAAGCGTTTGGAGAATTTCGTTGGGGCGGACGATGCGGGATCGTCCACGGGCGTGATGCTGGAGATGGCGCGATTGCTCTGCGCGCAGAAGCAGCCGGGAAAGTACGCGGTGTGGATTGCGTTTTTTGACGGGGAAGAGGCCGTCAATTGGGCGTGGGCGGACCCTGACAACCGCTATGGCAGCAGGGAGATGGCGGCAAAGCTTGCGGTAAGCGGCGACCTGCCCAAAATTAAGGCATTCATCCTGGCGGACCTTGTCGGCGGGCGCAATCCGCATTTCAAGCGCGACGGCGAGTCGACGAAGTGGTTGAAGGATATGGTGTGGAGCGTGGCTGAGAGGCTTGGGTACGGAAAGGTGTTTGTCAAAGAGCAGACCGATTTTGGCGGCGACGATCACTATTCGTTTACGGCGCGGCACGTACCCTCGGTGGACATCATGGATCTGGATACGCAGAACGACGTTCCTTACTGGCATACCACGCAGGACACCATCGACAAGATTAGCCCGAAGACGCTGGCGATTGTCGGACACACCATCCTTGAATCCGTGCACGAATTGCAGAAAAAATAATCCTTTAGCTCAGGCTTTCAGGCCTGAGGGTTTTCATCGCCCAGTACAATTTTGCCCGCGCGGCGAATGGCCTCACCCCTGAAGGGGTGAGCTACAGGCGCTACTGATCATATTTGAAAGCTTTCAGAGGATAGGGAGGCGCGTGCGGGAGATTATCCACGAC